>NZ_CP101322.1:0-616771 GCF_024300625.1 Halovivax gelatinilyticus
ATTCACTCGTCATGATGCGACGTAGAACACTTCTCGGCACCGTCGGCGCGGCGATACCCGTTACCGTCGCCGGCTGTACAGGTAGCGGTGACGATTCTGCTGATCAGCCAACTAATGGCGACGACGCCGGTTCGGAGCCGGGTGACGATGTAGACGAGAGCAGTACCGGCGATGACACCGATCCAGGTGAAGATCTGCCTGGTGAAGGAGAACTCACGACGCTCGAATCGATCACGACGGTCGACGACCGGTACGATCCCGATTCACACTCGTTCTCTGGAAGCGGTGGCGAGACAACCGACTACTTCGACCTTCGGGATTCGATCACGGTATTCATCGCCGAACACGACGGACAGGATCAATTCGGTCCACTGTTGATCGACGAGACGGGCCTGCGAGAGTTCCGACCGATCTTAGAACACGATCCGTTCGAAGGGGCCGCGGCTATCGGTACGCCCACGGACACCTACTACCTCGACATCGTCGCCGATGGCGACTGGTCGCTCGAACTCGCCCAGCCGGAGTCACCCGCCGACGCGATTCACCAGCTACCCGTCGAGGTACACGGCGAGGGCTACGACGTCGTTGGTCCCGTCCAGATCACCGGCACCGCGACGGTGCGGGGCCAACACGAAGACGAAGGTGCCTTCGGTGTCGAGATCCTCGACGAAGAAGGGCGAGGCGAACACGGTCAACTCGTCCCGGTCTTTAACGAATTGGGTCCGTTCGACGGAGAGGAACACATCGAGATCGACGCCGTCTGCTGGATTCACGTCCAGGCCGACAGTTCGTGGACGATCGAGATCGAGTGAATTCGAAAATTAATCCCGGGATATTCCATCTCGACTGTGGTGGCTATCGGGCGTACGGTGAATGAGTGGCATTCACTCCAGTCATGCACTGTTTCGCCGACCGGTGCCGGTACCCTACAACCAGCCGACTTCACTTTCGGCTGCTGTAGTGTACCCGGCCGCGGATACCATGGTTCGTAGTGAACCACTGTTATCCATTACAGAATCTCGGTCGTCCATTACAGTTGGCTTTGTTGAAACCCTTGGCTGGAGATCGGTTTCAACAGTCGTGCTAAATTCAGAGCGCGAATGTGCCACGAGATTTAGCTCGATCTGCAAGCGGGGTGATCGGTCAGCACGGGTAATAAGGTCGAAAAGCCTTTAAGTATAAGTGAGCATATATTTCTCTTGTCAATGGGGTTGTTTGAGACAGTCGCTATTACGGACCTGAAATTTCGACTGATTGTCGGACCGGCCGCGGTCGTATTCGCCTTCAGTATGGTTGCTGGTGTCCATTTTTACGGTGAGGAACCCGGACTCATCATAGGAATCGTAACCGGTTTCGGGCTTGCGGTCATGGTAGCGTACGGAATTGACAAAATTCTGCCATGAAATAGGTTATCAACACACTCGCGGTTCTACTGAACGGCTAATTCATCGCTTTCATGTGAAACAAACGAAGTCGTCGTGCTGCATTCATGCTCTGTATTCAGTAAGTCAGTTCTGGCAGATTCCGGGTGAATTTCGAACTCTCGTACTACATCGTTCACCTATCGGTATCGAAGCCAGAATCCGCAATTGCTACGTCTGATTTGGGTCCCACTCGCCCACCTCTACGATCAGTCCCGCCCGGCGAAGCCCGTCGGCGAGCGGATCGCCGATCGCTGCCGCCGGGGTGAGGATGCCGCCCTCGAGCGGCGAGTCGATCCGATCACACACGAGACACATCGCGGCCTCACCGAGCATCCTCGCGGTCGCGCCGTACCCCGGATCCCAGTCGGCGCTGATTCGACTCTCGACAACGAACGGCCCGTCAGTGGCGGTTCCGCGACCGAGCACGCGAACCGTGAAGTACCCGTTCTCGATCTCTTCCCTCGTCGGCCCTTCGCCCGGACCGGGGAACGCGAAGCGACGGAGGGCTTCCCGCGTCGGGTCGAAAGTCAGTCCCGCAGTCGCTAACCCGAGGCCGGCCGAGACGGCGCTTGCACCCACCATACCGACGAGACCCGATCCGATAGGGACGACCTCCGTACACTCGAACTCACGACCCCACGGATACTCGAGCAGCGCGTTACTCCGTCGAATCACTCGCTCGTTCACGACCGCCATCGGCGACGGGGCCGTCCACTCCCCTCGCAGCGGATCTTTTCTCGGGAGGGACTGTGCGCCCGGATCGACGCCGTCTCGCTCGCCCCGCGGCGCCAGCGAATACGGGTTCCGAAGCGTCTGTCGGGCGACCGGATCGGTGGACGCGGCCCGGAACACTTCGAGGACGCTCGAGGCCGTTCCGCCGCTTATCCCGCCTCGCCCGTCCTCGAGGTAGATCCGAACCAGGTCGCAGTGCGTCCCGAACTCGTCGATGGCGAACGACTGCACGAGCAACGTGGCGAGGTCGGCCGGGATCGAATCGAACCCGCAACTGTGGACGATACGAGCGCCCGCATCGACCGCATCGTCGTGGTACCGATCGATCATCTCCCGGACCCAGTTTACTTCCCCAGTGAGGTCGCAGTAGTCCGTTCCGGCCGAGATACACGCCTCGACGAGCGGCGTGCCATATTTGGTGTACGGGCCGACAGTCGTACAGACGACGCGAGTATCCTCGGCGAGAGCGCGCAGGCTCTCCGAATCCGTTGCATCGCCGATGACGACCGGGAGCTCCTCCCATCCGGAGCGCTGCGCCACGAGCGCAGCTTCCAGTTCGCGGAGCCGCGTCTCGTCGCGACCGCCGAGGGCAAGCGAGAGGTCGTCCGGCGTGTACTGTTCGGTGAGGTACTCGACGACGAGACGGCCGGCGACGCCGGTTGCACCCCAGACGACGAGATCGTATGTCCGGTCGGTGTTCGACACAAGTATCAGGCGCTTCGTGACCCATCGCCCTCAACCGTTCGGTGATCTCCACACTCGCCTCCCACTCTCCGCAGAACGTGGCCTTCTGCTGGTGTGGCAGTGCGGTATTGTATCCGGCGTTCAAGAATTACTCATGCCAACAATTACCGTTCGTGGCGAACACTCGAGAACGGCATCCAGCTTCACCCTAACCCGAAGTGGACGGTCGGCTCACAACTTCGCGACTCCGTCGTTCTCGGCCGGTGGTGCCTCCCGCGGATTGATCGTCCGTCCACCCGATGTGATGGGATGTCGAACGCAACCGACCGCGCCTACGAACTCGGATTTCGAACGGTCGACACCAAGTACGCAGACCGGCAACTGTCGGTCGAGGGCACCGTCCCGTCGTGGCTCCCCGGCGCGTTGATCCGGAACGAACCGGGGAAGTTCGAGTTCGGCGGCGAGCTCCCGACCCACGTTTCGACGGCCTGGCAATGCTCCGCCGCTACGGGTTCGCGGACGGTACCGTTTCGTATACGAACCGGTTCCTGCAGACCGACCCGCCTCACGACCCGACGACCCCGACCCATCCTCACCTCGCGTTAAAACGCAACGTACACTACGCCAACGAAATTACAGTTGATTCTACCGTCAACCCGAGAGGCTCTCGAACACCGACGCACAGAACGCATATACGGCTGACAGGCTTGGATTAGACAATGAGCGATTCACCGTCAGCACAGACACACCCTCACATTTACCACGCACCTCGAACCGATATTTCACAAGATCAAGGCTCGTTCCGGATTCACTTCGATTTCCCCGGACGGGCCGTCCCGAACCACGACGACCACGGGTACGGACCCCTCGCAACCGTCGTCGAGTCGTTCATGGATCCAGGAACGCTCATCAGGATGCACGAACACCGCAACGAAGAGATCATCTCGTGGGTTCCCGACGGCGTGATGCGCCACGACGACCGCCAAGGCAACGAACTCGTCACAGACCCCGACCACCTCATGGTGATGGGTGCCGGAACCGGGTTCTGGCACGCCGAAGAAACGCTCGATGACGACCCGCCACTGCGAATGCTCCAAATTTTTGTCCGCCCGCACACCCTCAACCTCGAGCCTGGCATTCAACACCAACCGATTCCCGACCCCACCGCGAACGAATGGCGGCACCTGTTCGGCCCCGAAGGAACCAACGCCCCACTGTCCGTCCGCAACGACGTCCACTTCTACGATTGCCGACTCGACGCCGACGCCACAGTCACGCTCCCGAACCGAGCTGACTGGCACACCTATCTATACGTCTTCGAGGGAACAGTCGACGTCGGCGAGGTACCTGTCGGGTACACCGAGAGCGCACTCGTGACTGACGATACCGACATCCCCGTCACCGCAACCGAAAACTCCACCATCGTCGCATTCACCATCAACCCCGACGCCCCGGTCACACGCCAAGGCACGATCGGGCGGTGAAACCACGACGAATCAACCTTCCTGAACCAAGCACGAACCTCACTACTGAGACGCCACTAAAACCTCGTGACATCCCCCGTCGTAAACGACAGGTTCTAAGACCAATCTAGTAGTTTTCAATTATGTGGCGGAGAGAGACAATCCAAAGGGACGTGCAAATCAGCAAACTGGGAGTCGGTCCTTCGTGCCGACGCATCCGTTGAATATTGGTCGGAATATAGCCCCATACAGGCTACTACATTGAAAGATGCTGAATGGTCGGTACACAATCATATTGCTAAATTTAGCACCAATCTGGCTAGTGCTGCCGGAACTAATACGCACAGATTGGAACGGCAACCGAAAACACAGAAAGTGTCGAGATCCGAGAACAATTTTAAGAGAGGATCAATGGAGCGTAGACCTGGGCGAAATGCTGTTCCAGTCGGTCGAGTCCGAACTGTAATTCCTCGGCTGAGGCAACCGGGTGATAAACGATCCCAGGAGCTACTTTCGGTGGGCGATCCCATTTTTCTTCACCGAAATAAATTTCCTCCCACTTATCCTCAGACTCCGACGTTTCCCTTTCGACTGCGATGAATGTGCTGTCTGAACCGTATTTGATCTTATACAGCACGTAACAGAACACGCCTTCACCCACGTTAGTGATACCGTGTGGCTGAGCAGTCGCTTCAACCCATTCAACCCCAAGATTGAACGTTAAATTGTGTCCCTCAGCATTTTCCTTGAGCAAGTTAACCTCAGATCGCAACGTCCTGAGAGTTGACCCAGTAAACGTTCTAAAACTTAGCGAAGCGTCTGGCGTTATGAGATCAGAATGAGTATCCTGGATCGTACGCACCGTTTCTTCCAACGCATCTTCGATTTGCGATTCAAACTGATCGACCAACTTCTGAGCCTTAAGGTACCGATTAGTATCTAATCCGCTCGTCAAGAACGATTCATCCATGGGAAACCACCTCGAGCACACCGTTCAGATGCTGAAGTTGCTGTTCGGGGTCAATTGAATGCAGGCGACTCAAAGCGGTCACAGTCGCACTATCAGTTTGAATCTCACGAACGAATTCGGCTGGATAGAAACGAGCAATCTGTTGTTCGATTAACGTCGTATAGAGATACGCACTGGCCGACCAGTGCGGATCACGTTCCCGAGTTTCGAGTAACGAAATTCGAAGGGCACGGGAGACATCCAGCCAGCTCAACACCGTTACCGGTCGCTCTTCAGATCCGCTTGCCTCTATACTGAGACAGCCATCATCCATCTGAAACCGGCTTCCGAAAGTATCGACGACTGCATCAAACTTGTGACGAGGGAGAAGGAGAAAGTGAGACCACTGAAGATTACGGTCATACTGTTTCTCGGTGAGATACGCGGCTTGCAAGGTTTTCCCGTAGTGTTCATCCTCAATCTTCACCTCAATCGTGATTCCTCGGTCACCGAATTCACCCAGAAGGTCAATCCGTCGATCATGGAGAATATCGTCGTGAAACGCCCGTTCACAGTGCACAAAATCGGGTATCGACCCAAATCCATCTCCGAAAAGAACTTCGGTGAACCCGCCTGATGAATCACGAATTAGTTGAGCGAGCCACCGCGACCAGTTCTCTTCTTGTCCCCTCCGCAACGGCCCAGCTTGCTTGACCGAAGGTGACCAATCCGTTTCAAGAGGATCACTATCGAATCGCGAATCACTCACCTCCCAACTCCGATCCATTTCATCCAACGTCCGGCCAAGCTCGATCAACTCACGAGATTGAAAAGTAACGTACTGGTCCCACCAGTCCTCAACCGTGTCCCAGCTATCCTTAACAGACGCCATGCCAGTCAATATCACGGAGAACATAAAGAACGATCGGTACTCAAGATACATTGAGCATCTCAACCAACAGGAGTTGAAGAGATCAGAGACAGTCAAAGACTATCAATCGAGTGAGTGACCTATCCTCCTAGTCTCGTTTGCAGATGAAGTTGCTCCGTTCCGAAAACACCCATAATCACACTCATCTCAACAAACCCGCCAAAGGATCAGAGTGACTCTTGCAGCGATTCCAGCGACCGAATAACCGTTTCCAACTCATCCCCCACACCAGCCCCCTCACCACTCTGCCGACCCGCCCCATTCACCAACGACACTGATCCACCCTCATCACTTGCCAACTCCAAGCGTTGCTGCTCACCCCCCACCTCACAGTCAACACTTGGACCCTCCACCGCAGTCTCATCAGCACTTGATCGAGATAGCCAGAGAGAACATCGAGGACGCCGGAATACGCCTAAAATACGAGGCCGCGTTCCACTGGGTGGCGTTCGTCCCGATGCGCGACTCAAATACGGGCGCGTTGACGAAATACTTCGGCCGGAAAACAGATGGCGAGTGCGAGTACCAAGAGATCGAGGTGCGCCGTCTGCTGTCTAACCCATCTCCGAGCCCAAACTTACCTCGCAACAACCAACCAGCTTGATCGGTGATTTGTACGGTTCAACTGATTTACGAATCTTGGTCAGTCTCTAACCGGTTTTTGATGACGTATCCAAGTCCACCGAGACTGGCAATTGTACTCACTACACCGAACCCGGACATCCCATCGTCGGAAGGTTCCCCCGGTTCAGTTTCACCGTCGTCTTCGTCCTGATCACGGTCGGTCGAATCATCACCCGACGAGTCATCGTCCGAACCAGGTGTCTCGTCATCCGATTCGGACTCATCGTCCGACTCTTCTGATTCATCGCCTGCTTCGTCGTCAGCTGATTCGTCTTCCTCATCTGGATCATCAGACGGTGGCGGTGGAAGCGACGGACCACCGGTATCCCCTTCGTCGTCATCTTCATCCTCGTCTTCTTCGTCGCTGGTGACTGTGATCGACTCAGAAGCGATTGGATCTTCCGGACTGTAGCCACCGGGTGGCAGTAACACCGCAAGGATTTCCTCGCCGCCTATAAGTTCCCGCTCGAGTTCAAGCACAACGCCTGTTCCCTCCTCTCCCGGGTAAGTAACAATCGGACCAGCGGTGAGTTCATCCCCTACTTTATCTCCAATCCGAAGTCGAAGAGAATCTTCATCTAACCCGTCATCGGCTCTGTAATCCACACGGACTTCTGAACTCCCCTCTGTTGGTGGTTCAGCAAACCTCACATACGATAATTTTTCCACGTCAAATCCCGTTGAAGCTTCCTCGTCGTCTGTTTCAACAGTTAACACGTATTGCCCAGTTTGTAACGTGTCCGTTCCAATTGTAGTTACGTATTCAATTGATTCATTCTGGCCAAGTGACGGTTCACCAAGTGACCCAGAGAGATACTCAACACCACCATGATCAGTGATTTCCCACTTGACGGGTTGTTCGTCTGGTTGCCCATAGTTCGTAACCTCAACCGAAATCTCATACTCCGCTTCGACAGGAATTACGTCCGGCGCATCTAATCCAGAAACTTGAAATGATGGAGAACTATCGGACACGAGATCGATTGTCCGGGTTACCTCCTCGTACGCAAGGTGGAACGCATATGGACACGAACCAATATCTAAACCGTCAGTATCAAGAGTAAATTCAAAGATCCGCTCTTCACCAGGTGTCAACGAATACTCGACCGACTCGAAGAGGTCACCAGCGACAGTGAAATCCAGACTCCCATCCCTTTCCTCAGTAGAAGCATTTTCAACAGTCACCTCAAAATCAACGGATTCACCAACGACCGCTTCTGCCGGAGCATCAACCTTCGTTATTAGAACTGGGTTTTCCCACAAGAGTTCCGGATACCCACTAGTGGTAACCCAAACATCATCGAAATTGAGACCAGTCATGGAGTCGCTGGCTGACTCTCCAGTCATTTCGTCAGTAGTCAATCCAGTACCACCGCCCGGAGACGAGCTCTGCCCTGTCGCCTCAATATCCCAATACGAATCTTCAACTTCTCCACCGTCATTAATCCCGCCGATCAACCCGTTCCCCCCATCGATCACACCGCTAGCGTAACACTCAACCACTGAACCGCCGAAATACTCCTGACCAACGATCCCGCCACCGCGCCCCCCATCATCGTACAGTTCCCCAGAGAAGTAACACTGCTGAATAGTTTGACCCGACAGTTGACCGACGATCCCACCAGATGTGTTACTTTCAGCAATGACAGTCGCATCAGAACTGGAACCAACTACCATCACATCATCACTCCCAGAGGATGTCCCGCCAACTATCCCACCCACATGACGACGCCCGGACACCTCACCGGAAGAACTAACCCGTTCAAAAAGAACCCCATCACTTGAATTTCCAGCGATAATCCCAGCAAACTCCGAATCTCCCGCATCTACAAACGCATCGCGGACCCGGAGATCGTGAACCCGTGCAAAACCCCCTACATTACCGAACAAACCAAGTCCCTCAAACTGGTCGAGCGAATCGTGAAGAACAAGCCCAGAAATACTGTAACCACGCCCATCAAACGAACCAGTGAAGGGATCGCTACGCGTTCCAATCCGCTCAAACGAAGAGAACCCTGAAAGATCAATATCGTCGACGAGCGCAAAGTGATCTGTTGGCGATAGTATTCCATACGCTAACTCTGCCGGGGTCGATACCTCATACGGATCAGATTCAGTCCCACTACCACTAGGCCGTTCAGCAACGATTACGGACTCAACACTCGTTCGCTCCGTAAGCCCAACGATTACCTCAACCTCACCAGGTTCCTCAGGAGCCGTAATAGGAAACGATACCGTTTCTCTCGAACCCGGCACAACCGGTACACTCGTCTCACCAACAACATCATCATCGATAAAAACCTGTACAAACGCTTCACCGTCCTCAGGACCGCCAATCCCCATCACTTCCACGTCCATCTCTCGTTCCTCACCAGCCTCCATAGCTGGCGGCAGGTCAACCTCGGCAATATCACCAATCGGTTCATCAGACGGCTCCACAGACGCCGTTACACTCGCCAAGGGATCGAGTCCTCGAGGATCATCATCGACAATAACGACGCGGACGTTCCGACCCTGAATAAACGGGATACCAAGACCCTCCTCAAGATCAACACTGATCGTATCACTATCACCAGGTGAGATCGTAGCGAGCGTTTGAGCGTCACCTTCCTCGGTCTCAACGCGTACCGCCACGGGCCCATCAGAGTCGTACCCGGAAGTTAATTCGTATGAGACGAACAGTTCTTCATCACCAGCAACCGGGTCTTCATCAAATTCCACTCGGCCAATCGGTTGCGTCGTATCTGTATCAACCGCAGATGAGAGCGACGCAGTATCAGGATCGACAGCAGCAATCGATATCTCCTCATCAGCAGTAACGGCCCGAGTTAAATCGACTTCTTTTACCGAAATAGTGTCAGGGTCAACCACAACCGGTGACTCAGCAATCGATTCACCATCCTCATCGAACACGTCAATCACATACGATTCTTCATCAGGCCACGAACACACGTCCACTGAAACAACCGAATCACCAATTGCTAACGGGCGATCATACCGTACCGAAACAGACGTTGTATGCCGACCAAGGAACGATTCCATTTCCTCAGAAATAAATCGATGACCAACGTTCGGATACGTGCGAAACCACCCGGTAAACCCAGCCTCTTCGTAGATCCCCCGGCACATGGGCATCCGTTCAACTTGCATGTGTTCACCATAGACATCAAGCGCAAGTTGCCGAAGTTCATCTGACCACGCATCACCATACGGAATCGTATCATTATCGTCATCACCACCCAAGTACACGAACTGATCTACGCCCCGCCAGGCCTCCAAGTCAAATCCTTTCCCGGTCAGGTCCTCCAAATCGTCAATCCCCACGTGATACTCAACAACCCGCCCATCTACCTCCGACCGAGGCAATAACGCCGTGCCGTTAATCCCGCCTGCAATCGACGCGCGAACGCGCTCAGGATGAATCGCCGAGAACCGATTCACAAAATTCCCAGTCGCAGAAAACCCGTTCATCAAAAATTCCTCAAGAACCTCGATCTCGAACGTCGATTCAATCTGTTCTCTCACATGGTCAACCATCGAAAGTAACTGTAAATCGATTCGTTCAAGCGGACCACCATCGATCTCCAGCGTCTGTCGGTCTAATGCGTGCGTATAATGTTTCCAATCCACCGGTTCAGATGACGGTCGCGGAAAAATCGGAACAATCGCTGGAATGCCGAGAGCATCACACAGATTCCGCGTCCGACCATCCGGTTCAAGACGGCTCTCCGCCCGTTCCCGATGCTCATCTAAATCATCAGACGAGAAACCAGAATTGTTCGGCTCAACCAACAATCGACAAGAATCATTCAAATCCGTATCAGGCACGTACACCAAGTACGGATACTCGAACCCAGCATCCGAATCCTTAGCAACCTCGACCATCTCACCCTTCGGAAACCCTCCAGAACTAGCCGACGAAATACTAGACGCACCACCCACAAGACTCACACCAACAATCGATTGCAACGCACTACGGCGGTACAATGACAAACCTGAACGACCTGTATCAGCCATGCCAAAACATTTTACCCACCATATGTAAAGCAATTGGCCGGTGCTGAGATCAATTCCAAAATAGCAACTCGCTTCGAATCGGGAACACACGAGAATCACTCACAGACAACAGCACCCGAATCCGACACTAATCGATAATTCATAAACGGGTGCGCCTACAACGCGGATTCCGCCCGTTCTAACGCATCAATCACGTCACGAAGCAACGCCGGTAACTCACCACCCTCACCGTCACCTGACACCGCCACCACACCTTCCTCACCACCCAACTGCTCCGCTTGCGATTCCGAGTCGATCGACGCATCCTTGTTACCAGCACCATCCGTAACGGGTTCCGAGACGCGATCAAGGCGTTGCTGCCGATCCGACTCGCCCACCTCAACTGACCCGGTCGTCTCCGATCGAGTCCCGGTCACTGGCCGCCCGCCGCGACTGAACGCGTCAAGCGGGAACGCGTACGCGTTCGCGCGTTTTTCCTTGTTAAACGTCGTTCGACGCGTCACACCGAGCACGTCAGCAACCGTTCGCCGATCACACCCGCGATTCAACGCTAACCTGACCTGCTCGTCCTCCATGCGTTGCAACAGTAACTGCGGGTCGTCCGGGATGTACCCGCGCGCAGAGTTCTCCACTTGATCCGTCAATCCCCATTCACCCGTTTCGATATCTTTATCGACTACTTGCCGGTCACGCGACTCGACGATGTTGTCGAGTCCCATAAGCACCCACAGGCGCTCACGAACCGCAGAAACCGATAACTCACCCGTCAACGCAGCCGCAACATCACCGGTTCGTGCCGGCCCGGAATCCGCCAGGACCTGCAGGATCTCGATATCCTGAGGCAACAACACGGTGAGATCCTCCTCCGTAATGTTGACCGGGGCATCCGCCGGCGTAGATTGTTGGTGATGCCAGCTGTGACACGATCGGCAAATCAACGTTAGATTCGCCAGGTCGTGCTCGCCCATCCCGGTCGGCTCCCGCTCGATATGATGCGCTTGCAACGCCGCTAACCCGCCTTTCTCCGGGCCACGACGACCACAAAGCTGGCACCGATACTCGTACTCCGTCAACACAGCCTCGCGCGTCGCCGGATCAACCGTTTCATGACACGCCGCAGGCCCACGCACATCAGTATCCTCATTCGTCGTCGATTCGCCACTCGATTCGCCGTGAGTTCGTCGATCAGTTTCTTGCATGTATCACGTACCGCTCGCATCACTCATCCTCGATTCAACCACCGCGCACCACGTGATGTATCGCTTCAAACCGCACCCCACTCCGAACCTCACCGCACATCACCGTCCAGCACTCCCGTCACCATCCACGAATCACCCGTTACGCGTACACGTCAACGACTTCAACTTGAAATCCGATTTCGAACAGTAGCGCTCCGCGAGCACCCCTAACTCGCGCGTCCGCAACACGTCCGCGACGTTATGCAACACGAGCGCCACGAACTCCCCGCGCTCAAACGCCGCCACCGCCTCACTACTCTCCACGAACGGATCCAACTCACCAACCGACCCCCCGCACAACGCATCGTACACGCCAACGAGATCCCGACACTCATCCCCACCTATCGTCGTGTTAAACCGTTTCGACACGACCGGTAGCAAATCCGTGTACGGTACCTCATCGAACGGCCACGCAACATCATTCATCGAAAGCCGCGTCCGTAAAAACGGTAAATCGAACCCGGATCGCCACGTCTCACCATTAAACGCCGCCAACAACACGTCATCACCAGCCAACCGGTCACGCGAAAACGCACCCACCGCCTCCAACAACGCCGCCTCAGACGCGTGCACCGACAACTGCACATGACACTCCACGCGATCCTGCACCCTCGACTCCAAACCACTCGCATCCCGACCACCCGACTGAACGAACACGCGCACCCCTAACGGGAACGCGAACCCAGCAACCGTCACCTCATCACGAACCGAGAACCCAGTCGTCTCAATATCAAACGCCACCAACTCCAACACCATCACGCCTCACCTCCACCCGTCACGCCAACCCGATCCGGAACGCGATCCTCACCCGCCGGCCTGACACGGAACTCACCGAACCCGAACCGCGAATGCGTCCCGACACGAACCACACCGTTACGCGCCGTCCCAACCGGATCATCACCCGCATACCAAACCACCTGCCCATGATCAACCGTTCGAAGCGAAAACACGTCCTCACCCTGCACGAGGCGCTCCTCACGCTCACGCAACCCATCACGCTCAACACCCCACCACCACGGCACCGACTGACCATCCGCCCCCGGGAACTCACTCGCCAACACGAACGGCGACACCAACTCCAACACGAACCCACCAGACCCGGAACGCGACACACGCCGATAATCCAACTCGTCAAGATCAACCACCTGCGAATCCACCAGCGACAACTCACCGAACCCGTAATTCCGCGCCCCACCAACACGCACCCCATCCAACACCTCACGAGACACCGGAACCACGTCACGCCCCCCAGACTCACCATGCAAATAACACTGCACGAACCACCGAACCGACCGCTTCGACGTCCGCACCTCCGGCGGCCGCCCAAACCACAACTTCGACCCGAACGCCACGCGCCCACCATGCGTCACCAACGGGTGCACATTATGCGCATCCCGCGGCCGCGACGACTTCAACCAACGCTGCGCCGCATCACGAAACACGAACAAATCATCGTACCGCTCAACCGGCGGTAACGACCCGCCAACCTTCCCCAACGAACCAGACCACGAATGCCACGACGGCGCATCACCGTACTCACCCGGAACGAACACGCCGTGACTCACGCACAACGCCCGGCGCGTCACCGCATCCACGCGACGCGAAATCGCGTTCCACAACGCATGCCCCGACACGTAAAACGGGTTCCCCGCGTAATCCGTCTCCACCTCGAACAACACCTGCTGAATCCGCGTCACACCAACCACCCCGCACACACCCCGTTTCCACTGCCACACCCAACACAACCCCTCACACCACCACACACGCAACCAGCGCTCACCATCACCCCTCCACCTCCCACGCACCACGCACACCGTCACTACCCAACTCGAACCGAGCAACGAAATCCTCGATGTACTGTAACGCAACCGACCACGACCGGATCCGACGCAACTGCGCATCCAACACCATCAACTCCCGCCGATCCACCTCGAACGGACGACCCGACAACCGCGACCACGTATCCGCAAACGACCGCGCCGGCCCCGACCCAAGCCGCGCCACCACCCCACCCGCCGGCTCACCCGTCACCCGCAACGACACCACCGGCGACCACAACACCGTCCGAAACGGCACCACCACACCACTCTTAACTGCCGCATCCACCCCACCCCTCACCGCACACGCCTCACCCGGCACCGCCTCCAAAAACAACTCATCAAACCCGTACCCAGCTCGGTAACAATCCAGCAACGCACCCGCCAACAACACGTGGAACTTCAACGACGTGTACGGGTAACACACCGACTCGTTAACCAACGACGCCACATCACTCGTCAACCACGCCGCATGCAACCGTTCAGCACCCGACCGGCAAACCAACCCCTCCACCTCAGCAGCCGTCGCCACGCCACCGCCCGACTCACCCACCGACTCACCACTCAACAACGATAACCGGTACGGCGACGCGTGATTCGACACCGTCTGCTCCGGTTCCCCAGACGGTCGACTCAACAACGCCGCATCCCGATCCGCACCCAACGGCACCGCCTCATTCACCCGTACACCCGCGAACTCATCAACCCCCGAACCATGACGCCGCCCACGCAACTTATGCACATCATGCCTGTACACCGCCACCAACGAACCCACACCCACATCACTCGCAGCGCCACCGACCCCAGACTCGTTCACCATCACGACCCGCCTCCAGACACACCGCTACGATCAACAGCCGGGCGTAACTCACCATCCACATCACTCACCCTGTCCTGCAACGCGCGAACGAACTCCGCACGGTACACATCACGCCACTTCTCATCCTTCTCACGCATCGCCGCCGTCGAATCCTGCGCGCGATTATACACGCGGCGAATCTCCCGATCCGAATACAACGGATTCACCACCTCCACATCCGCAATCCCCGCCCCGAAATTCCGCGCCCCACCGAGCTGGAACTCGAACTGATCACTATGCGCATCCAGAAACGACACCGCCTCAACCAACAACCCCACGAACTCCGGCTTCAACTCCCGAAGCGACAACAACCACGTCCCGTCCACGTTCCCCACCACATCACGCGTCGCATGCCGCAACGGCTGCCCACCATCATCTCCGTTCCGCGACCGAACCTGCGTGTGTAACTGCCTGTAATGCGCCTCCACCTCACCACGCAACACGTCCACCTGCCGACGAACCGGCGAAAACCTCACCGGCCGACGCAACAACACGCCCGGCTTCGCACCGAACCCACCAAACAACTCATACACCACACACCCTGACTCACCCGCACCACCCTCCACGCACGACCCTTTCTCATGATACCCCGCATCGAGATCACGATCATACACGTCCGCACGCATGTAATCCGCATTCGACTCACCCGGATGACACGCCGACATCCCCGCAATCTGCAACACTCGCTCACACCCATGCCGCAACCACCCAGACAACGCAAACGGCGAAATCTGCCCACCAATCTGATTCTGCGGATCATCAGCCTCATACCGACCCGCCGACGCATGATGCCGATCCGTCACCACCCCATCACCCGGCGCCAACAAATCCACCTCCAACCCAACATACACATCCGGAAACGTCGACTCCGCCAGCTCAGGCAACTCAAACTCACCATCCAAGTGCTCCGTCGCGAACGACAGGTCGTCAGCCGTCATTCCCCACCACCCCACTCACCACTCGGCCGAAGCGAATCCGCCGGCTCCAATAACTCATTCACCTCTCTATCCGAACCGGCACCAGCACCCGACGCCTCCAACTCACCCGCAGCTGGCGCCTGCAACTCCCACCACTCCGCAACCGAATACGCCTCAACCGCACACGCCGGACTCACCCGCACCAACTCAAAATCCTCTACCCGCCACGCCCCTTCCCGAACCGAACACGCCCCTACGCGCCCACGAACAACACACTCGTACACACCAAGCGTCCACAACTCCGGTACCCCAGTATCATGACGCTTACAAAACGCACACCCCACCTCAAACGAAGGCTCCGAAACCGCACGGAACACGTACGCTAAAACCGCATCACCCTCCCGAAGAGGTGTACCGCACACCTGACAAATCGCGGCCCCTTCCCCGAAACCGACAATTACTGATTGTTTGATGTCTTCAATTTCCAGACCGTCGTGTTTATCCTTCTTTGATGTTTTGTCTGTCATAGGTTCTTGCCTCGAATGTGGGAACCTGACCCGCGTGTTAGAGCACGCGGGAATTCCTTTCAGAATACCCCAAGGAGCCAGGTGTTCAGCCTATACTATATCATGGACATACATATACTTAACGGGTAGTAAAGGTCTATAGTAAAGTCAGATTTCATGGAGTAGGGATAAGGCACATGCACACAGACAATCTAGGAAATGGCCCTCAGGATAGACGATAACACTGAGAAGGTAATTGACCAGTTTATCGAAAATGGTAACTTGACAACTGGTGCATTAGTAGAATTTACAGGTCTTTCTCGACCAACAGTTACAAAACGACTCGATCGACTATATGCAGCAGAACATGTTGAATATTTGCACGAGCCGACTGCTCTTTGGCGCTTAGTCAACGACCCTCGTGAGTAATACCATAACCGAACTGGCGACAAATCCCCCCATTCTTATTCATAATTTCTACTAGTTCACAAGGGGGTATTCGACCGAATTTACCTAATGACTCTCGATCCCAGTCCTAAATTGAGTGGTAGAGCGAGATATTTTCATGGGACCCACAGTTCAGCATGAGAAACATTAGAGGTGTACGTTCAAAATAATCTGGTGGCGATGTTATTCATTCCACATCTGCTTTGATTCTGAGTGCGAGATGATCCGGAATCTCAGGAATAGCTGCAATATCTTCGTACGCAGCTTCCCGAAGGTCCGCCACGTTCTCGAAGCCATTTTCCTCCAGAACGTTCGCGTCCACATCGGTAACTCCACTCACTGTCGTGAGATCTGAATCCGAGGGTGAATCCGGCGGATTCCCAACTCGCGGCAATTCAGGAAATTTTTCCAACAACTCCTGAGCCTCCGTTAGGGCAGATTCCGTTTCGACGATTACGGGAAGAGCAGTACCAGACGAAGGGACAACTGGAACCATCTTCCGTTCATGGTCGTCGAAGTGAGATAGGATGCCGTCGAGAAGTGGCGATGGAGAAGCCGTTTCGATCACTTGAAACTCAGTTACACGTTTACCATTTCCGAAATCGGAACGATAGTCCTTTGAAATGATACCGGACCGGTTCAGCTGTTGTGGTCCGTAACCGCTGTCCCATCCTTCTAAACCAGAATCAAGAAATGATACAAGAGTATCCCGCCACGTAACCATAGGTCCTTCCTCGATCCCCGACGCTTCGATGAGGGTGTCAACCAGTTTTCTATACGAATGGAACACCTCGTATAATTCGGTCAGCTCCGACGGTGCAACCGCACCGTCTTTTCCAGCAGAGGGATCTGCTGCATCACCGCCGACAGATGTTGATTCGTCCCGACTGGATGCAGATGGAGAATCCTCAGTATGGGATGTATCGACTGAATCGCCTTCCGATGATAGACTACTAAGCTGCACAGTGAAATTATACGGTCCACTTCGGCCGTAAAGGAGCGACACGGCCTCCTTTGGTTCGTAACCGTCGCTATCGACGGAGGCCTCGACACGGCGTGAGTGGGTGGGTACGTGGAACGATGCTGTGCCATCGGCAGCCGTCTCTGATTCGTAATCTTTCTCGTCCGTAGAAATCGATACTGATGCCCCGATTACAGGCTCATCATTTGAATTTGAAACTGACACTTCAAGGTATTCCTGTGGACTCGCGTCTAAGTGTTGCGGGGACCTACCGTTGTCTTTCCTCACCTTCTTCCTGCTTTGTTCACGTGATTCGATTGCCGTCCGAATGGGTTCCGTCTTCGGATCAACAGTTTCTCCTGTCCACACCTGAGGAAGAGTAGGATCAATCCGTCTGTTGCGGTCCTTGATGGCATCTAGTAGTTCATAGAGCCACTCCTGTGCGACATCATCGTCCACGATTTCTTCGATGGCCCGGTGGTCGGCTTCCATCGCCATGGACCCTGCCACCTCCAACTCGGCCAACAACGGTACTGTGGTTTCGTCAACCGTCGAGAAGCCTGGCAGTTCCCGAAATCGCGATCCAAGTGCTCTTAACTCAGACGCTCGACGAAGTAGTCGACGACCGTCCTCGCCGGCTAGCTGCCCGTCTGGCGTCGCTGGAAGCGTTACGACCTGATAGAAGTGCGCACGACTAGCCCCGGTCGGATTTCGAAGGACGCGGCCAATGCGTTGGATAAGTGACGCGTTGACACCTCCCTTCGAAAGGTTAACTGCTACGTCCGCATCGGGGATATCGACGCCGACTCCGATAACCTCCCCCGGGCCGACAATGACTCCCTTTTTTCGTTCTTTAAATTCGTTTATTTGTTCGCTCTGTGAAGTGGTCTTTCCATCTGCGACGGTTACGACATCATCCCCTAGATTATCCCGAAGGACATCGCCAATTTGCGTCGCTTGCTCGTAGCTCTGGACAAGAACGATACACTTCGCTTCGGCAACGTGACGATCGACCAGCCGCCGCACAGTCTCATGGGGTGGGCTCAATTGCCATCGCCGGGGTCGACGGGAGAACGCAGCGGTGGCTATTCTGTCGAACGCAGCTGACTGTTCACGCGCCGCCGACCCGTCGTTCGATTGGGCGAAGGATCGGAGATCGCGTAGCGTCTCGAACGTTTCCGGGACGATGTCGGGTACATCGCCAAAACCGGTGGTGAGAAACTTGTGGTTTGTCGGATCGTAAACGCCTGCGAGTGGCTGGGTCGACTCGGTAACGCCGTCGAGTGTTTCGTCCTCAGCACTAGCGGCGTAGGTCACTTCCCAGCTGAAATCTGCGATAACGTTTGCTTTGCGCGCCTCAGGAATTGTGAAGGTCGCACACTCCGTGAGGTTCGCCTCTAGTGCGTCGCGAGCGCCAGCATCCCCGATCCAGTCCTGATCGATGGATCCGGACATCGCGAGGATAGCGTCCGACCTATCTGTCAAGTCATCAAATAGATCTCGCCAACTTCGACCGTCACGACCACCCCTTCGGTACCGATGCGCTTCGTCAAGGATTACCAGATCATATCCGGAAACTGTCTCCGCACTCAGTAAATCTTGAGCCGTGCGAAACTCGATAGTTCCCCAAGAAAGGTTGATCACTCGTTTAGTGCCAGTCTGAGTGCGGTCTCGAGGGATATTCAGGTGTTCGTCGAACTCGCTCTGCCACTGCTCCAGTAAGAGGTCTTGACCGGCAACGATCAGGACAGACGCGTTCGAACTCGACTCCTTCTGAGATGCCAGAACTTCTTCGTCCCGCGGGTGCAATTCACCGAAGAGGTGAGCGATTGCACCTAGTCCGAGCACAGTCTTCCCCGTAGCCGTCGCCATATTCACATAGCCAGCGTAATCGGCCGCACACCAACTTGATAGTGCGTCCTGTTGGTGATCCCAGAGTGGCGTCACCATTTGTGGTCGGTCGAGATAATCGAGTAAGTCGATGTCTGCGTTGGATCGGCGGACACCTTCGAGTGCCTCTATAAGTTCATCGGTGTACTCACTTGCCGATGGGTCGGAGAACAGTTGATAGACAATATCCACGACGGCTTGGGGCTCATGAAGGGGCAGACGTCCGTTTTTCGGTCCCATTCCCCTTGTGGCGAGCTTTTCAACGATAGCTTCGATTGCCCGGTCAATGTTGTGGATGCCGCCGTCATCAACCTTCGCGAGCGCGTGTCGAAGTTTCGCCAGTGCGAGAACGAAATTCCCGATATCCGTCTCGTCGCATTCTTGAATGAGTCCGGGGAGATCTGAATGATTGCTAGATAGATCGATAAGACCGTCGACGTAATATCCCCCAGTCGCCCGACCAAAGTCTATCGTACCGATCGTTCCTCCGTGATCGAATTTGCTGTCGGAATGGCCGAGTGCGATGCCAAGCAGGAGGTCTGTTGCAGCCCGATCAATCTGACTAGGCCAATCGGCAGTAGTGATATCGTCCCTATCGAGTCGTTCTTGATGAAACTGTTCCGAGACGCTTAGCGTACTCGTCCGCTCGTCAATTTGATTCTTGAATGGGTCGAGTGCCATTTGTTCTCAATAGTAATTGAACGACCGCCCGGAAACCACATAACTGTTATCGCAGTTGAATATTTATCTGCTTCTCCAGTCGGAACCGCAGGCATACCGTCACACTTTCGATGGTCTGATGACAACACGGTGGCAATCCCGGGAAATTGATCGAGGGGGAAGGGGTAAGGTGATGTCACAAAATGGATGTCAATGAGATGATTGAACGGGCAGAAGGTGAAGTTGATCGAGCACTTTTACAAGGTACTGGGAGTGGTAATCTCGTCTGCACCGGCTACTTCGGCGATGGCCCACTCATCGCCCATCTAAGGAATCAGGAGAAGGTAGACTACGCTCTCCAGAATTTCAGGAAAGGACTCACGGTTGAGAAGGATGGAGTGAAGGAACGGATAAAACCGGGATCACGCTATCGAACTGCAATGCTCGTGACTCACCGACGGATCCTATTCGTCGTAGGATGTGAGGAAGGAGATGAAACGGTTTCCGTTCCATTCGAGAAGGTTCGTAAGGTGAAAGTCAAGACCGGTATTCTCAAGGATAAAATCACGGTGAAAGCGGATAGTGCGTGTTTTGATATGTACGTCCGGAAGGGATCTGAACTCGAAGACATCGCCAATCACATTTTGGATTTAGCACGCTCAATAACGGAGCGGCGAGACACCACCAACCATTCATCAAATGAGAGCGATTGCGCTCAAAAGAGTCAATCACCCGATGGTTTGAACTCGACGTCCTCTGCGAGTGGACTTCAAAATCAGGCCAAGCTGAAGGCTGACGGGTCCGGAAGGAATATGAATCGAGAATCTAACAATTTGTCAAAAATTGAATTGCTCGCCTCAAACGAAGCTGGTGATCCGATATCGAACGCGACTGTAACAGCGGAGAGTGACGTTTTCCAAATCAAAAGCAGGACGTCCGACACGGGGAGGTGCAACATTTCTCTTCCACCCACAGTGGACTCTGTTAAAGTCGAAATTGACCACCCAACGTACGAGATCGTTCGCAGTGAGTTAACAGTGGAGGACGGGACAGCTATCGACGTTACACTAACGGAGACAGAGTCTATGGAAATGGGGGAAGAACCTCCCCACCAACAGACGAAGGAGACGCCCTCACAACGACCGAACGGAAAGGTGGGAACACCGACCCGGGAAGCTCTCGTCCAAGAACTGATCGATCTCCAGAAAGGGAGGGAAAAACGAATTACACGCGGGCTGATGCGAGCCGATGGGAAGTTCGAACCCGAAGATTACGAGAAGGAGTTCGGGAATTGGTCGACGGCTCTCCGCTCAGTCACGTTCCCAGACGAGAACTCGGAGGTATCCTCGTCTGAACCGACGAACCAAGAAGCGTATTCGAAAGCAGAGGTACTCGATGCGATTGCCGATGTAGCGCAAAGGGTGGGCGGTCGCCCATCGACCGAAGACATGAACGAACACGGTCGGATGTCGGTTGGCCCTGCATACCGAATCTTCGACAGTTGGTCGGAGGCGGTGGAAGCAGCAACGAGAACCGACTCTGATACAACAGAAAAATCATCGACGTCAGCGATCTCTGCGGACATTGACGAGTCGTTCGAAGAACCTTCCCCCGAGGACCCGCTAGTAACTGGGCTCGAAAATGTTCCACGTGGTCGCCTTTCGGGTGTGGTTGTCGACGTTCTGACCGTCACAGACAGCGAGAAGCCCAGACGAAACGCAGAAATAACTGTCCGGACACAGGCGGGTGAAGATATCGAACTCATTGCCTGGGAAAAGCACAATGTCGATTGGTCGTTCGACGTAGGCGACCTCCTTCGGCTCGACGAAGTAAGACTAAAGCGATGGGGAGATGACGACGCACCATCCCATCACCTGAGCACTACGCGGGATTTCTCGGTAACGAAACTTGATGAGGCGTCCGAAGAGCATGTCGGTTCCAGTGACACCTTCGACTCTCACCCAGA
Organism: Halovivax gelatinilyticus; assembly: GCF_024300625.1. Taxonomy (GTDB): domain Archaea; phylum Halobacteriota; class Halobacteria; order Halobacteriales; family Natrialbaceae; genus Halovivax; species Halovivax gelatinilyticus. The sequence goes on from NZ_CP101322.1 coordinate 22,086, forward strand.
CAGCTTCTCAGATCCGATAGAGAAACTCACTGGCATAGGTGGCGCCACAGAAACAGATGCAACAGTACTGATGGAAGCTGGCTACGAGACGCCCGAGGACTTGGAAGCTGCTACCCTCGAAGAGTTACGCGACATCCCTGACCTCGATGACGGCGTTGCGCTCCGGATTAAAGCGGAGCTAGGTTGATTTCAAGTCGCTCTCGAAGTCAGGACAGCGTAAGTTCGACGTGTCCGACCAGGTCGGAGTCTCGGAGCTGTTCGATTTGATCATCGGTCAGTTGATCTAGCATCAACCGTCTCTCCGTGAGCAAACCCTCGACGATTGGCTCAAGTGCCGTCCCGTCGTAGGGGCCGAACAGGTCTTCCCGACATTCCTTAAAGTACCCGCGCATATCCTCACCGTACTCTGCTGCTCGCTCTTTCAGGGTCTCGAAGTCAAAGTCCCCGTCGCGGTAAACCTGCCCCCTCCAGTCCCAGTCGGCGAGCAGTTCGTCGACAGCTTGGAGTTTAACGGGGCTAACCCGCTCGACGCGCTCGTTCAGCTCCCTCATGCCTCCAACCCGTCTGTTCATTGCGATTCGCGTTTCGTGTATTTCATTTGTCACCGTGCGTTTCTGGTCTTCGACCTTCCTTTCGAGCTCGTCAATTCGCTCGTCGAGTTCTTCGAACTCGCCGGCATCGAGGAGACTTCGCGCCTCAACGACGGCTTTTTTCGCCTCGGAGTCGATTTCCATCTCGGTTTTAAGGAACTTCTCAGCGAGGATTCGCTGGAGGATTGTTTCCTCCATGGTCTCGGCGATATCGTCAAGACGGTTCGCAAGCTGCCGGTGACGATATTGCTGGTAGACCTCGTCGATGCGCTCCTCGAAGTTCCGGTTGTCCGTCCTCTTCACTTGTTTACTCGACATAATATTCACTCACCTCCATGAAGTCGCTCCCAAGTTTGGCAATACCTCCCGTTCCCGACAATGGCACCTTCTGGAAGTCCGTAATGATCGGTGCATTATCTAACTTGAGACTGGATAACGTTGCCGTCACCGTGGCGAGCGAGTTACTGCCGTAGATCCGGTCGGCCAGTTCTGCCGCTTCGACGGCATTTTCTAGATCGGTCTGTGTGTGGGTACAAGCCTGTCCAAGCTGCTCCGTAAGGTCAGGGTCGACGGTATCGTACGTCTTCAGTTTATTATATCTGTCATGGACGTGTGTGATGTCTGTTCCATCGAGTACGCCTGCAACGTACTCCACGGTATCTCGTTTGTAGCCATGGTCGGATACATCCTCGAGAGCAGCTCTCACATCGTACATCGTGTTGGCGAAATCCCTGACGTTGTGGCCCTTTGCGAACCGTACGCGAGAAGAAATCTGCCCGATCTGATTTCGACCCAGCATATCCAACACGTCGTACGGCGGACTTTCCTCCAGTCGTTCACGGACTTCTGGGACATCTAGTGTACTTGCGGAAACGCCCAGCAGCGATCCAAGAACGTTCTCGACGTACTCGGCATCTTCCATCGAAGCTTCGATAGCTTGCACCTGTTCGTGATTGAGAACGTCTTGAAGCCCAGCGAGGAGTTCCGTATCGACCGCTAACTCATCATCGCTCTTGTACTGTTCGTTAAGTCGTGTAGCCGTCACCTCTTGCCAGGGGTCATCCAGCAACACCAGCGTCGCATATGTCGCGAGGATAAAATCGGTGAAGTCGTATCGGGCACGTCTTTTGTAGAACCGATTATCGTGATTGAGCTGAGTCTCGAAGATTCGATTTCTCCATTCCTGTGCGTACCCGGTGAGCTGAGTGCCTGCCCCTTCCAACTGAGTGTCGTAATTGGCCGAGCGTGCATCCATATTTCGGCGGACCCCGAACTCAACAAGGCGCCTGAGGTCCGATCTTCGGAACTCACTTCGATCGAGGACTATTTGATCGTCGTCCGGTGCTTCGTTCGAGTCCGGATAGACGAACGGCGATTTCTGACTGCTGAGCATGTAGCGCAGCGGCGTCCCCTCGATTAACCGGAAGTCGTCCGTCAATTCTTCGAACAAGTCACGCATCGCGCGCCTGATGTAGTCTTCCGTGTCGATGTACTTGTCCGGGTCTTCGATCCAGGAATCGATCTGTGACTTCTGTTTCTCAATTTCGCGCTCGACGGGGGACTTCCCGCCACCGCTACCCGCACCGTAGCCGCAACTCGAACAGATACGATTACCATCAGCGTCGATTGCCCAGTCCTCTGCACCACACTTCGGACAGTCGTCTCTGGACTCACCACCCGATGCAGAAATCTGGACCTCCTCGTCGCCGATGTCGATGGCATCAGGTAGCCCGTCGATTTCGAGGCCGAAGGCGTCGACAAACTTCCGTTCAACGACGACCCCCTCACCGCGCTCGCGGCCGTACCATTTTGCAAGGTCGGCGTACACCTCAGCATCCTCATAGACGACGTCAGCCACAGAGACGGTATTTTTTAGCGGCCGGAGGCTGTCAGCCGACGACGGCACTTCCACGAAGCCGTCGTGAAAGTCCTGAAGAACCTCGAAGACGGTCATGATGAATTCGCGAGGGGACTGCTGGCTCTCGTCGAGTCCAGCGAAAATCCGCCGGAGGAACGGCTGGTTGAACGGGAACAGGTCCCGGAACGACTCATCACAGAAGCCGCACTGGCTACAGATGGAATCATCCGGCGCTCGATTTAGATTGAACGTCCCACTCTCGGTGTCGCGGTCGTATCGTACGCTGCCGTCATGTGATTTGATGTAGCCGAGATACGGTCGAACGAAGTCGACGGCTGAATTCTCATCGAGGAACAGGACGGTATTCGAGTCCCGCTCGTTCGTCTGGAAGAACTCGAAGCGATCTTCGGCCGTCCGCGTGTGCAGCACGTTCGTGGAATCTCGGGTTCCAGCGACGATGAAGTCCCAATTATCCGACCCTTTGTCTCGCTCCATGTACTTGCGGAGCCGTTCGGCCTCCATCGCGGCGATGGAAAAGTCCTCGAACACGATGACCGGTCGAGTATTATCGAAGCGCTGCCCGACCTGCTCGAGGACGTCGTCCAGGGAGGCAGTGTCGTATCTATCGCGAATCTCGTTCCAGAGCGCCTCGTTGAACGCGTCGACGGCCGCATCGGTCCCGACACTGTCGTCGAAAATCTGGAGTTCATTGCGTTGTTTGTACTCGTTTTCGCCGATGAACTGGATTTTCTGAGCGTATTCACCGCGCTCTACGAGCCGTTCCAGCTTCTCTGTCACAAAGTCAGTAATCTCGTCTGCTTGCTCAGCACCAGGTCTAACGTCGTACTCATTTTTCCGTAACTCCAAAATGGCACCAGAAGTCGCATTGTTGGCAACCGACTGGGGTACGTCAATGATATCTTCGTGCAGCTTTTCGAATTCGGAAGCACCTGGAAGCTCTTCGCCGAAATTCTCTCGGTAGAAGTCTGGGATACGCTCAGAGAGAATCGACATCAGGTCGTCGTCCTTGTCGATGTGGAGCATCGGCCGCCCGTCTTGGCGTAGCTTGTGTGATATATACGCACAGAGTTCCGATTTTCCGGTCCCGACCTCCCCCTCGATGACGACCACGAAGTTGCCAATCCGGTCCTCAGAGAACTCTTGGTAGATGCGATCTTCACCCCAGATATCGCCGCCTGCGGACGTGCCTCGGAAAACCTCCATCGGCCGGTGTGTGAACTGGAACAGGTCGTAGTCCTCTGACCGAACCGCTGCGACTTTACTGAATAGTCGACGGAGCATCTGCTCGTCGACTTCCTCGAAGTGGGGGCACCGGGATGGTCCAGATGCGTCTGGGCGGAGGATTTCGTTCATTGAATCACCTCGATGGCGTTCGCATCTTTAGCGATTCCTTCCCGCCGAGGGATGCCATTAAGATTGACCGCAGCGGCGTCTCCATACTCTGCAATTCGGATCATATCGTTACGAACGAGATTGAATAACACGCGTGAAAGGGAAGCTGGAACGCTTCCGTCGTCGGTGAGTTCGATGAGAAGGAGGTTCTCTCGGAGCCACTCGACGTAGTCAGTGATGAGGACCCGGTGTTCGCTTCCGACCTCGTTCGCCGCGAGCCTGATCGAGTGATCGATCATCTCGGGATCGGGATACGTCGTGTGGGTGCGCCCGTTCGCTTTGTACACAAGTCCGAGAAACACAGCCAGTCGCGACCAGTTGACGAACTTGGGCTCGTTCAGATCTATCTCACCCTCCTGAGACCGTGGTGCGTATCCGCGCTCGCGCTGCCAGCGGTTGATCTTCTCGTAGAGAGTCCCGTCGTTGGACTCGAACGCCTGGTGTTCCTCTTGGAGTAGGTACTGATAGTTCAATAGAACGACCGACTGCTTTCCCCAATCAGGGCTTTCGGCGTCGGTAGCGAGATTGTGTAGGATTCCCAGCCGGAAGTCGAGGGCGTCGTCTCCGGTATGCCACGGAAGATCGACGGTGTAGTAATCGGGCTCTTGCCGACCGATGATCCCAATCGCGCGAAGCCCGGTGAGCCCTTGATTGAGGAGGTCACTGTCGAGTGCGGTATCCTCGGCAATTTCGTCTTTGGTAGTATTCCCTCGCTCGATGGACCGGTATACGGTTCGCAACGGCGTTGGTGTCTGTACGGCGTTCAGGATGTATGGTGCAGTTTCACTCATAGTGTATTGCTCAGCCAGTCGTAGTACCGCGCCTCGATATCGTTCGCCTCCGGGTCAACCGATTTGGCCGCGTCCCGGGCGTCGCCCAGTTTCGGACTCCGTTTCGCATAAGACGGATCGAATGCCGTCCCTCCCATCGACACCGTTCGGTTCAGATCGCGAGCGATCGCCGATGCCGTCCCCTTCTCCCATTCGATTCGTCGGCGTAACCAGCCGCCGAACGCCTCGATAATCTCGTCGCTCTCGAGCGGAGCGACACCGAGCTGATCTCTACGGGCGAAGATTTCGGAGAACGTGCTGTACAGCGGAAGATAGGGCGCATCCGTGAGTACATCGAATAACTCCCGCGTAGTTCGAAGCCCCTCGCATTCGACCAGTTCGTAGATGTTCGCATTATCCTGGAGGAACAGGTTCTTCGTGTCCAGCAGCGGGAGTCCCCACCCCTCCTCCTCGTAGTAATCTTCGAACGCGTCGTAGACGATGTCGTAGCTACCAATCCGCTCGCAGAACTGTTCCTGGTAGAGCGGGCGCAGCCCACCGATCGGTTGGAACCGTTGCTCGTCTGCAATCACGACCAGTGTCCCGTCTGTGCGAGTGTGACGATCGATGAGTTCGTTCACGGTATACTGTGTCTGTTTCTCATAGTAGCTTGTCGTGATAACACAGAGGTCTTCCGACGGCGGAAGATCGATCCCGCCGAGTACGTGATACTCGTGGCCCGGAAAAGCATATTGGGCCCCTCCCCGTTCGTGTTGCCAGGTATGTTTGAGCTGTCGCCACGATGTCGGGTAGGTTGCGTGCTCCAACCCCAAGTACGTAATCGCCGAAAGGGCCCGCAGCTTCCAGAAGTGGACGTTCCCTCCGGGGTCGTGGATGAACGCTATGTCGGCGTCGGAAAGTCGCCGCCGAATGGCCTCCAGACTCACGATCCCCCCTCATCGACGATGGCGCTTAGCGTCCGATGGTCGAGCAACTCGTTCTCGAGGTAGTGGCTGGGCGTCCGAGAGAGGAGTAGACACTCGTCGCAGTAGTCAACGCACCGTTGACAGTCGGCGACATCCACGACATGGTCTGCGACCTCGTCGAGATTCTCGTAGACGTGCCAACCGATCCCGTTTCCGCCCTGACGCCCGTCCACTATGGAGACCTCGACGGCATCCTCGGAGACGGACGCCTTGACCCGGTAGTCGGATCTGTCACACTTGACGACCACGGGGATCGCTCGGTCAAGCGCCTGTTCGAGACTGGTCAATAGCTGTGGCCACGACGCGGTCGGGTGGGTGACTGCATCGTATCGTTCGGATACCTCCTCCCGGTCGAACTCGAGTCGAAGCCCCTGCGTGTGATGTTGTTGCCCCACCGGTCGATACATCTCTTCTTGGGCCTGTTCGAGTCGGTCACGCCAAGAGAGTCCGCTCTTCGAGGTCTCTCCCTCGTCTTTTTCGATAAGGGCCTGCGATCGGAGTATCTCCGTCGACGGACTGGCCGAGTGGCCACGCTCGAACGCGTAGACGAAGTCCGTCAGTTCGAACTGCCCGTACTCGACGGAGCAGTCAATCCCGAATATGCTCGTCTCCAACCGCTCCCGTTCTGCGTCGGTAGGTCGAACGTACGTCGACATCTGCGCGTGCGTCCGGTAGAGACGGCGTCCGCCTTTCGCAAGCGAGCACTCGACGGATGACACTCCGTGAATATCGCTCACAACCAGCTCAGAATCGCAGTGCGGACAGGTCACCTCGTCGGGGTCGAAACTCCGGAATCGTCGGTCGCACTCTGCGTTGTCGCAGACCGCGACCTCCGTCAACGGCTGCGGCGTTCCACGAACGTCCTCTACGATGTACTCTGTGCCGTGTAGCGACACCATCCCACCGAGATCGTTCTCCTCGCCCGGATACATATCATACAGCCGGCCACTCCCCTCGAAGGAGATTTCGTCATGATCTCCGCTGAACTTCACGGGGAAGTTCTGGCCGAAGCTTCGGTAGTTCGCGAGGTAGCCGAGTTTACTCAACCACTGGTCGAGTCGAGAGGTGTTGCTCGTGAGGTCGCGGTTCGTCGTCGCACCGGACGACATTCCTCGCAACCGAGAGAAAGTCTGCTCGACGCGGCGAGAGAGCCCCAGCGGCCCGTCCTCGAAGAACACCTGTTCGTATACCTGCACCCCTCTGTCGCCGAAGATCCCACGCACGTATTCACGGAGGACGTCGTCCATCTCCTCCTGGATGAACTCTCGGAGAATGAAGAGGTTCTCTTCGACTCCGCTGACGAACTTCTCGAGGTTTTCGAGTTTCGGTTCGGAGAGTCTGTACGTCAGTTCGAAGACGTTGTCTTCGTGTGGGTTCCGGGCGAGGTAGGCGAAAACCTCCGTGACGACGTGGCCCGCCAGTACTTCGTCGAAGTCCTCTGGGTCCGGAATTCGCACCGGTTCGAAGCCCCCGAGATAATTATCCAAATTCGCGTAATAATGACCGTCGACGGGGTGCTGGCCGCGAACTACGGTCATGACTAGCGAGGAGCTTCCACGGGTACGCCCGGTTCGCCCCGAGCGCTGCACGTAGTTCGTTAGCGTTGGTGGAACCCCGACCTGCGCGACCGTGTCGAGACTCCCGATGTCGACACCGAGTTCCATCGTCGGCGTCGAACTGACGACGTTGATCTCCGGGGGATCCTTTCGAAAACCCTCTTCGATGGCGCCGCGAATTGCCGAGGAAATGTTCCCCTTGTGAATACCTACGGAGACGAACTTTGCCTCTGCGCCGTTTCGAATCGGTTCCGTCACGTCGTGCGCCCAGTGGTCAACGGCGTACTCCCAGCCAGAATCGACCTCAGCGTAACCGGGGTCCGCGACGAGTTTTCCGTCATCAGTTTCGGAAAAACGCTGGTACGTGTCGATGGCTTCCCCGCACTCCTGGCAGAATTCGACAGCATCTCCCTCGTCTGTCGTCGGGAACGAAGCGTAACAGTCGCCGCAGAAAGCCGCCTCGGATAGTAGAACGAGCGACGATTCATCCTCGCGAACGTTTCGGGTGACCACCCCGCTATCGGCCGGTCCCTCGACGATCTCCCGCTGCTCTACATCCTCGCGTGCCGCTTGGAGGTAGTCTCCAATCTTTGTCCGCTTTTCATCCTCGGTGAGGTTGGCCTTCTCCACTGCCCTCTTTAGCGACTCGTGTGTCGAAATTGAGATGATTCCGGTTTCGAGGAACTCGCCGAGAATATCGTCCAGTATCTCGTCGATGCGGACGCGGTCCACCAGCAAGTCTCCATCCAATCGGTCGAGAATCTTCTCTCGAGTCAGGCCGTCGATCTTCACGCCGGAGTACTGGAACGATGCATTGTCGAGTACGAGCCGTTTGTAGAGCGCGTGAGCGACCGTGATTTCGACCGGGTCATCCATTTCGGCAACGACGTCCGCGGTTACGAGCGCGCTGTCGAAAAGCGCCGTACAGTTCGAGAGGTACGCGTGTGTCTCGATGTCTTCACGCAATGGGACAAGGAAGTTGTAGGCCTCTGCGTCCTCGTCGAGATTATCCTGAACGAGCGGCTCCCAGTATTCCTCCCGGAGTGTGTTGGCGACCGCCCTGAACAGATCGAATTGGTTGGCTTCTCCACCAGCGTCGATCAGCTCTTGTAGGTATAATGTCTGGGCCATGAGTCCGTACTCCGTGCCGATAATCTCATCACCGACACTCTCCGCTGCGCTGTGGGAGTCCGAGAAGACGAGCGTCTTCTTCGATGGCGACACACGACAAACCTCGGATAGCATATATGACAGTAGCGAGGATGTCGGAACACCGATATCGGTCAACCGGGGCGACCCACCGCAACCGGGGCAGTCGTCGCCGGACCCGCCCCGGATAGGGACGAACTGTTCCTCACCGGTCTCCTCCTCCACCGCGACGTGAGGTTCGTGACACGTCCCTTTGCGGCAGAATTGGATTTCAGGAATGGGTGCGGCTTCGCACTCCCGACACCGATTATCTCGCGAGAGCGCGCCGCATTTCCTGCACCAGTGGACGCGATGCGGTGGCTTGAGGAACACGTGGTACTTTTCGGTGACGATGCCGGCGAGCCGACCGAAGGCCATCACGGTCCCCAGCACGCCCTCTGGGTTCGATACGCCCTCACGTTTGGCCTCCTCCACCAGCGCATCGTACGACCGAAAACCGACTTCACCGGTGGTATCCCGATCGAACCACTCGGTGAACGCGGCCACCTCCGGAACCTCCTGGAGGACAAAGTCGTACCAGCCGCTCGCGAAGCCACCGGACTCAATAGCCGCTTCCACCAGGGCGTCGCGGCACTCTTCCGATCGAAGAAGTTCGTCCGTACCTGATGCCGCCCCCGATTCGAGGAGTGTGGCCGCTGTGTCGTCTATCGGCTCGAACACCCACTCGGGGGCGGTCGACGCCGGTTCGATACGCCCTCGTTCCAGGAGACTGATCTCACGAAGTGTCGCGATCGCGTTTTCGAGGCCGTGCTCTAAGACGACCGCTTCGGGATCTGTCGTATTTAACCGTCCAACAGCCAATGCGTGGACGAGGTCGTCCAGTCCGCTGGCTGCGAGTCGATCGAAATGGGGCGTTCCTCTGATCGAGAACTGCCGTCCGGTGAATTCGACGCGGTTAATCGTCTCCTTCTCGCTTCCGGTGAGCGAGGCGGCGAGTTCGGCGGGATTGTCGACTGTCGCGGACACCATCGTAACCTGAGGATCGTTGTCGGCGTAAAACGACTTCAACCGACGAGAGAGAAGAGAGATTGCCGCTCCCTGGATACCGCTCCAGACATGGGCCTCGTCGAAGACGATGTGTTCAAGCGGCTGGTCACCGGGTTGATCGCCCAGAATTTCCCTCGTTTCTGTTTTGTCGTTGACGAACATGTAGTCGAGCGCCTCAGGATTGGTGAGCAGGATGTCGACACCTTGTCTGATGTTTTCCCTTGTCACCTTGATCCACGAGTAGGTGTTATCGTTCGTCCCGACGGCGGAGTCGCTCAGGATTCGAAGTTTCTCGTTGGGGTCACGTGGATCGATTAAACCCCGTACGTAGGTCCCCTCTTCGATTTCCCAATCGCGGGTTCCGACGCGAGCGGGAGTGTCGGAGTCCCAGATTCCGATGGTGATGCGGTTTTCAGGCGATCGGTTCCGATTAATCTGGTCGAGGTACGTGATAAACCGGTTGAACTGGTCCGAACCCAACGTTTTCATCGGATAGAGGATTGCCGCTTTCAGACCGGGTTCGTCACTCGATAGACACGAGTTGAGAATAGGGAGGAAGAATGCCTCGGTCTTACCGGATGCCGTTGGAACGGCGAGTACGTTGTCTCCGGGTTCGGTTTCGATTGCCTCGATTGTGCGGGCCTGGTGCTCGTACAGCTTACCGTCCGGATTACCACCAAACAGCTCCTCAGCGATTGCGTCGACGATGGCATCGTCGTAGCCGAGCTCGCCCAGGAACGTGGCCGCTGACTCGTCGTGAAACGCCGGAGCGTCAACGAATTCGACGAATGGACCCTTTCGCTCGATGGTGTGCTCGGAGACGAACGATTGGGGATCCCTGACCTCCTCGACTTCGTTGAGCTTGGTCATCGCGCGATTCCACCAGGTGATTTCCGCGGCACGGTCGATTGCCGCGTCGAGTCTTGCTTGTGGTGATTCCATTTTTGTTGATTCGGGTGTGTCGTCTGGTTCGTTAGGTCGTTAGGTTGGTCAGTTCGGTCGTGCTATTGGTGCGTATTAATCCCGAAATCCTGTATACACCTCCACGGTGACCTCTTCACCGGGGTCGAGTTCCCCAATTTGTGACTTGGTCAGGGTCGCTGTGGGCGGATTGGGTCTGTCGGCGACACCGAGACGCCTGTACAGTTGCTTCCACGCTTTCTGATCTTCGTATTCGTCAACGTCTGGAGCGACGGCGCGGAAGATCGACTTCGACGCGACGATGAACAGCTTCCGTTTCATTCGGCTCGCGCCGACGTTGAACCGGTTCGCATCCAATAGAAACTCCGCGAGACCGTTTACATATCCTTGATTTCCTGCGGTCATCGCGAGAACCATTACGTCTTTTTCGTCCCCCTGGTATCGCTCCACGGTGTCCACCGGAACGCCGATTTCCTGATCGGAGATGCGCCGTCGCATGAGTCGGAATGGAACGACGACGCCGGCGGAACACTGCCTTTCCCCCGGATCGGCCGCTACAACGGGCAATGTCGAAAGCAACTTCTTGGCAAGATAGGCCTCAACCGGGCTGTCTTTTGTGAAACGTTGATCGTCGTGGAGGAGCAGCGTCACTCTTGGTTCGGGGTCGAGTGCTTCCCGGAGCCACGCGGGCATCGCCGAGGTCCGGACATCCGGGATTCGTCTGGCCTCCGCGTGGGAAGTCAGCTCGATTCCGTCCCGGTAGTAGAACAGGTCGGTCTCGAACTCGGCCATCGCCGGTGGCAGTCGATATGTGATAGTTAGCCGCTCCATCGGAATCACTTGGTCCGGATCGTCCCACTCGGGCGGTTTGCGTTCGACCGTTGCGAGGTCGCGGTTGGTCTCACCACGCAGGAATCGAATGAAGTCGAGCGCCGACACAGCCGGTGTGTGCTCCTCGATGGTCGCACGATCTTCGGACTCCCAATCGTGTGAGTGGATGGGTTGCATCTGTCGATGATCGCCGACCAGCTGAATCTGGCTACCTTCTCGCAGAAACGCTCCGACTAGGAACAACAGCGGCAGATCCATCATGCTCGCCTCGTCGACGAGCGCATAGTCGAAGATTGCAGCCTCGCCGGACTTCAACAGATCGGAGACATTCGAGTCGGCGCTGATCTGGCCGGCAACCGTGTTGACCATGTTCCGCAAGGTAACCGGCGTCGCAAACACCACGACCTTTTCGCACCCATCGGAGAGTGGTTCGGCTAGCAATTCTTCGAGTTCCTCGCTATCCTCGTAGTATTGGAGGTCGTGAACGTTATCCGGGAGATCGGTCAATCCTGCACTAGATGCGCGCACCCGTATGAGCGTAACGTCCCTCCCTGCCCCCGAAGCCGCGAGTCGCATTGTCGCGTCGCCGACCGCTCTCGCCACTTCGTCGACCGCGGTATTAGAGTGGGCGCTGACAACTCCGATGAAAGGCTCGTCGTCCGGCGTCGTGGCTACTCGTGAGAGGATGGCTGGTGTAGATGCGTAGGCCGTCTTGCCAGTTCCTGGCGGCCCCTGGACGGTACCGACCGAGTGGTTGAGCTGCCGGACGAACTCCCGCTGAGCGCAGTTGGATTCGTACGGCATCGCCGCATCGAATTGCCTCAGGAATCCTTCCACTGCATCCGGGTTTCGAAACGGCTCATCAAACTGGAGGGCAGTCGGATTTTCCTCCGCATAGACGTCGAGTAGTTCGTTGTGAAGAACGTTCTCATTCGCGTTATCGATCGCTTCACGAGCACGGTAAGCGGAGTAGTCATCAAGGGCCTCGTTCACGGCGAACGTCATTCCCTCGGCAATCAGCTGCCGTTCATCGTCGGGATCGCTCGTCCAACCGACGTGGTTCGTCATATTCGGCACCGCTCGTCGGTTACTGTCCGTCGGGAAGGAAATCTTCACCTGGCCCCGATCAGTATTGATATGGCCCAACCGACCGAGAACTCCATTTGCGTACTTCGTCGGGTCATCCGGTTTTTCGATGAGTCGGCCATCGTCGTCTTCTACTAGCGGCGTCAACACGACCCAGTTGCCGGACTCCCGACGGAGCGTCGTGGTCGCGGTCATCCCGGGCTGGCCGTCACCCAACCTTCGGAGGATTTCTCCTTCGACGGTGTTTTTCTTCTCGAAATTCTCCCTGTTTTCCGGCGGGTTCGTCACCTCGAACGGAATAGTTTGCCCAGCAGCTACCCGTTCAGCCAGCGGCTGCCTGTACCGATACTCCAAGGCGCGTCGCTTTGAACCATGTTCGAGTTGTTGATACTCGACAAGTGTTCGCTGAAGGGCCGACTCCCCCAGGGAGTTTGCCGTCAACGATTCCAGATTAATTGGTTCCTTGGTAACGCCGGCGTTCTTGTACCGAATACACCGCTCGATGTACTCGAAAGCGTTACAGATGGTGTGGATAAGATCTTCGATGTCTGAGAGGCAGACACGCGGTGAATCATCTCCCTCGTGGTGGCGATATCGCACAATTTCCGCGACTGCAGCCTCGTCGCTGGCCCAGTCCTCATCGAGTACGTCGAACTCTTCGGCCGCGTAGAGATACTCCAGCGGCATCGTATCGCGGTGACGTTCGATAACCGGATAGTGCCCATGGAATCGATCCGGCGGTACAACGAGACCGTTATCGGAGTTCGGAAAAACCCTGTCCGCGAACTCCTCGATTGGAAGTGCTACCTCGAAGAACCCGAGATCGAACACGCGCTTCAGCGGCGTCTCTGTTTCGTCTCGGACGTCCTCCCAGCCAAAATCTCGCTCCTTCGAAATGTCGTAGAACTGTGCGACCGTCTGGAACAGCCCCAGCCCGGGATATCGAAAGGCGTGTCGCGCACGGAACTCCTCGCGAAGGACGCTGACAATCTCTTGGTCGATATCTTGCCGGTACCCAAGCAGGGTACGAACCGCATCCGCGACGGGGTCTCCTTCGTGGCGCCTCGTCGCATCGACAAGCCATTCGCGCTGTCGCTCGCTGTACGGGTACATGTGGAACAGTCCCTCTTCTGAACGGAGTCCTTCATTCGAGAGGTCGGGGCGAACTCTACCAATCGCCGCTTCCAACTTATCGATGAATTCAGCGAGCAGCTCTTTTTCAACTTCGTCTTTTGCGTCCGGGTCTCGCACAAGCGCGTCGGTGATCGCGAGAACGAACTCCCCGTCGCCGTCGTTCCGGCTGCAATCGACCTTCGCCCCGAGAATACACAGGCGGTTCCGGACGTGGTCGTGTTGGATATACGGGTACACACGAACGATTGATTCGCGAGGGTACTCGAGAGAGAAACTGTCGGGTGGAGAGTCGTCCGGAAGATTCCGACCGGATCCGATCAGGTACTCTTGCCACGGACCGACGCCCTCGGCGTTCGCCTGCCACCACCGTTCGAATTTCGGATCGATCTCACGGCGGAATCGGTGGGCGATCTGTACGCGCTCGTACAGGCGTGAGAGCTCGGTCGATGACTGGATTTCAGCGACGAGATCGGGGTTACTCGCTTCCGGGAGTGACCGTCTAATTGGATGTCTGGCCCATCGGCCGGTGGGAAGATCATAGAGGTCGACGAGGTCGTTAATCCTCTCGATACCGAACTCTTGGAGACCTTCCTGCACGCCCTCGGAGAAACCGAGCAGGGACAAATCTCCAGTCGTCGCCGAGCGGGCGACACACTTGGCCTGTTTCGGGCAGCTATCACAGCGCTCATCGATGCGGTACCTCGGAGGTTGGGTGTCTCCGTTGCTTGCCGGTCGCCCGTTCTGGTCGAGAAGTACGCGATCAAGCGTACCACTTCGCTCTAACAACAGTCGAACGTCGTTTATCCGGCTTTCCAGCTCGAAATCTGCGAGTATATCGAAATTCAATCCTTCTGCTACCACCGGCCCGAAGCTGTTCCCTCGTGTTACGATACTCGCAGTCACCTCCACGTTCCGATCACCGAGGAGCTTGCGGAGCAAAAGCGCGTACATCGCGGCTTGAATTTGATGGTGGGTTTTCGATTCCGTCGACGACTTCATCTCGAGGACACGCACCTCGACCCCGGATCTCCCATCGATAGTGGTTGGTGATACTAATAGACCATCAGCCTCACCGCGTACGGGCCACGCCTCTATCGACCCCTCGAAGGTTGGCTGATAGCCAACAATCGGCGAGTCCTGTACCCCAGCGAGAACGCTGTCAACGAGATCCCGAACGTGGTCACCCTGAGCTTCTCCGGCCCACATGGCATCGAAATGTAGGTCGTGATCTGCCGGTCCGACCACGAAACACTCCGTACCCTGTAGCAACCGTATCTGACCGATTTCGAATCGCACGCCAGTCTCGGCAAGCAGTGGACTTACCCGAACGTCGTCGATAGACTCCGGGATGCTCTCACCATATTCTTGGAAGAGGTACATTGGGCATTGCTTGAGACTGAAGTACTTCGCTATGATGCTGGGGTGAACTGACGGCCGGGGTTCGGAACTGCATTGCGGTGGTACGGTCATAATCGTGGAAGATTTGTGCCAACTTGATTGCTTGACACCAGTATCGACGAATCGGCGGCGTCAGCGCTTTGGAATGTTACACGTTATCTACACTACGACGAGCAACCAGATATTTTGGTAGCCTAGTGTTGATCTTCTTGATACCCCATATGGGCCTATCATCCTACTAACGTAACGGATACATTACTAATGTTTCGACCGGAGCGACACCAATTCACTATCACGGACCATGCCTGAGCGAATACATTAGTTTAAATTATTATATATTAGATTGGATGTTTTTATAGTCATGGACGTTCCCCCGCAAGATTGAATTGAATTACGGGAGCAGATGGAGTAACGACTTGAATGAAGTATTTCGATCGCAACTCTAACCGGTCTCGTGTGAAACGGGACGTGGAACCGCTCGTCCGGGGGCTCCTAGAGAACACACAGATATTCGGCCCCGAGACCGAGAACCCACCCCAGGTCACCACGGCTCTCAAGTACACTCGCAAACCACAAAAGCGACGGAACCCCGGTGACTACGGTGGGTCAGATCCGTTCATCGCGGATATCATCGATATCTTTGGATTTGAGCCGCTCAAGTTCCAGCAGACCAGCTGGGAATTGGTGAGAGACCTGAACCAGCAACGATGTGGCGGGGACTCACAGGGAGCAATCTTCTCAGCCCCTACCGGCTTCGGCAAGACTGAGGCGTTCCTCGGACCGCTCTATCAACTGCTGCGTGAAGATGATCTGGAGCGTGTCGCGCTGGTCTATCCGAGCAAGGCGCTCCTCCAGGACCAGCTCGGTCGGGTGCTCGAACATCTGCATACGATCAAAACGACGAGCGAAGACCAGATATCGGTCGGCGTCTGGTCGGGAGACACCGCCTACGAATTGGATGACGTCGCGTCGGAGAAGGCACTGTTTGAAGGAACGGGGCCGAACAAGCGCTTTAGACTCGCCAACTGCTGGTGTGGCGAGCCCCACGACCCACATTCGTTCCAATACGACGGTGGGAGCGCACACTACGAGTTGGTTTGCGAACACGACGACAGCCATTCCTTCACCGAGGAGGAAGTAGTGTTGAACCGCGAGGACATCCGCCGGTCGAACGGCCCTGAAATCGTGTTGACGACGCTCGAGTCGTTGGAACTGTTCGGGTTGAAACCAAATTACGACCTCATCGACGAGATCGATGCCATCGTCTTCGACGAGATTCATCTTTATACGGGCATCCGCGGAGCACACGCTGCCAACGTCGTCGATAACATCGAATCCATCACCGACCAGTCGATGTTATGGCTCGGTGCCAGCGCGACTGTCGACGACGCCGAGCAATTCGCCGCGAAAATCTTCCCGATTCCTGATGGTAGAATCGAGGCGGTGGCCCCACCAGATGAAGACTTCGAGACCGACCACGATGACCACGAACACTACTTCTTCCTTAAGGCAACCGAGGACGGGCCAGGAGTCTCCTCGATGTTTATCCAGCAAATCCTCCTGCTCGGACACGCGATGTTGCAACAGCAGGACGGTCCTAGAGGAAAACTGTTGTCGTTCATCGACAGCATCAGTCAGGTGAATCAGAAGCGAACACAGCTACAGGACGCAGATGAGCAACGGGAACTGTGGCGCCATCACGTGGACATCGACGAGCCCGGCGACTGGCGCGACGTCGCTGAAGGGATGGACAGAGAATTCGTCGAGGGGTCGTTGGAGTTCTCGTCCGTCTACTCAGACGCCGGATTTGATGCCTCCGTCATCCGGAGCGATGTTCTCCTGTCGACGAACTTCCTCGAAGTTGGGATCGACGTTGGTGACATCTCCATCGTGACGCAATACCGGACGCCGTGGAACCTTTCATCATTCGTCCAGCGTGTCGGGCGGGCCGCGCGCGAACCCGGAACTGACTCGTTCATCTTCGTCTTCCTCTCGGACCTTACGAGTGACTCCAACATGTTTTACCGAGCGGATCGGTTCCTCGGTTCCGAAATTCGAACGCCGCTAAAGCCCGACAACGAGGTCATCGAGTGGATTCACGACCGCTATCGAGAATTCTACGAGGGTTCGACGCGAGTTCGCGAGAGACGCCACTTCTCCAACAAGCGAGAGAAAGAGGAGTTCCACGAGGAGTACCTGGTCGACGAACTCGGCTGGGCAGAATACTACGACCTGATCGACGACCCGGAAAGCGTCCTCTTTCGTACACTCGGTATCACTGGTTCGTTTGACCCCCTCGTCGGCCAAGAACCGATAATGGAAGTCCTGGCGGCTCTCGAAGAGCGCGACGAAGAACTCGAGGAGAAACTCGACGAGCTAGGTGTGGCGGGAGAGGAAGGGACGGGGGATACCGAACGCGAGATGGTCGAGAGCGTCAGAACAGACATTTTAGGCTACATCAAGGAACGGCGGAAGCTGGTTGCCGAGTGCCGGGAGATGAACGAGGAGTTCGTCGACCGTTCGGTCCTCGACGGATTAGAATCGGAGCTCGAAGAGGCTCGTGAAACCATCGCTGAACCGGCACCGGGGCTGAACGTGGAAATTGACAGATTCCGCAACGTGCTCCCGATTCTGTACACGGTGAAAGGGAACGTGCTTCGAGTTACCAACGCCGCAAACAGCGCCGATATCACGCTGTCCCCGTTGACCTTAGATATCGGTGAACTCGAATCATCCATCGAGCGCATTGCGGACGCGTTGGACGACGACCGAGTCGCGGAGCTCGTTCTCGAAAGAAAGCGGCTGTACTATCTCAAGCAAACGCTCGAAGAGCTATATGACTACCAGGCGATTCCGAGCAACTACCTCAGTCTCTATTACGTCAAGCATCTCCTCCGGGGCGGATACTACTACGATCGATTCCTCCAAACGGCCGGCGACTCCCTCGCTGACGAGGTATGGTTCGTTCCCGAGAACTATTTCGACGACGCTGGACAGTACTTCACCGTGTTCCACGGAGATGACGACGTGGAGGGAAGCGATCAATCAATAGATAAAATCGTCCACTCGTACACGCCCTTCCGTAGTGAGTATAAACAAGATGCAGGGGAACTGCAGGCGTTTATTCCGGAGACGATTATCTACGACGACTCGGTGAAGTTCACATTCAACGACGTCTCTGGAGAGCGACGTGACGACCTCATCATCCCCGACTCGATCAGACTCGATACCGTAACCGATCTCAGCGGATCGAAGGCATTGAACATCGTCCGGTACTGCCCCCAGTGCCTGCAAATTCTTGATCACGGCAGTTGTCTCCGACACAATGATCGTGCCCTCGGGAAGATACACGCGAGTCCGTCGGTCGAGACGTCGGTCAACATAGGTGAGAATACGGAGTCGCGCGGTCTCGTTACCCTCTCAGACATGTCCGGTGAGGTAAAGCTCGTCGGCGTCTCGCTCGAAATTACGCCGGCGACGTACATCCGTTCCAGTGATGAGTATATCTTCACCGGCGAAGACCGTATCAAGCGGGAGATCGAGTCGCCGGACAGAACCCTCGGGTTCGGCCTCGATACCCGTGGGCTCACTTTCGACATATCCCGTTTCCTCAACCGGATTGACGACCCCGAGATTGTTACCCGACTCGACCGATACAAGGACCGGTCCGAGGTCGGGCTCCGGGAGATGGGGGCACACACGGCCGCGCACTTTTTCATCCAACTGGTAGCGGACGTGGCGG
This sequence comes from Halovivax gelatinilyticus, assembly GCF_024300625.1. Taxonomy (GTDB): domain Archaea; phylum Halobacteriota; class Halobacteria; order Halobacteriales; family Natrialbaceae; genus Halovivax; species Halovivax gelatinilyticus. The sequence continues at coordinate 40,567 of NZ_CP101322.1, forward strand.
GCGTTACCCCGCGGTCGTTGTTCTACGGAATCGATATGGATGAAGAGGTCGTGTACGTCTTCGAACGATCGCAGGGTGGACAGGGACTCGTCGACCTAGTTTTCGACGACCTACGCGAGGATCCCGGAACCGCGCTGGAATCGGTCACCCGAATCACCTACGACCCGCAGGTCATCTGTGAACGTCTCTGGGCCGACGTATCGTTCGTCGATGACCTCCCACCCGTTAATCCCGATCAGACTGCCATCGAGGATGCTGTTCGGAGCGCCGACGAGGTCCCGATGTTCGATCACGTCGTCGATCAGGTCGTCGAAGAGGTTCAATCAACGGTCGACCGGGCACAACAGCTTGCACAAGAGGAAGCGATTTCCCTGCGGCGAGCGTTCCAGATCAAAAACGTCGTTTCATCGGCGCGAATCGATGGGGAGTCGACGTACCCTGAAGAGGCCGTTACCGACGTTCTGCCCGATTTCGACGGTCACGACAGGGTTGAGACGCTCTTTTTCTCGCCAAACATCGACGGCTGCGTCGAGAACCTCCAACTGTCGGAGTGCATTTCGGGCCACGATCAGTCCGACACGCTCAGCTACGTGCTACTCGAGGAGCTCCGAGAGGAGCTAATTCAGCGGGTTCCTCACGACGAGATGGCCGACGAGCTGTTCGATCGCGAAGTCCTGCCGGGAGGTGAGTACGATGGCACGAGTATTTTCCTTACCCTCTAGTGCCCTCCGGTACCTGCTCGGCCACGCCCTAGTGTACGACGATCACATCGCCATTTGCACACCGTGGCTCAGTGACGTCGACGTTCGGCTCCCGCTCGCACCGGGAGTCGATGATCGCAGCACGAAGTTGGCAGCGGCTATCCGCAATCTCGATACTCAGGTCGATGTGTACGTCCGTCCTGACGAATCTGCCAACGAGTACGCGCTCTCTCGACTGGCGGGTCTCGAGAACGTTACCGTCACCACCGTTCCCGACATTCACGCGAAGGCAGTCATCACAGATGCGTACGTGTACGTTGGTTCGGCAAATATTACACGTGGTGGGTTACTCACCAATCTGGAACTCTGCAAGGTGGTTGAAAACGAGTTCGCTGACGTGCAGTCGTACATCGAAGCGGAGCTGGATATTTAGTTGATAATTTACTTTTGGGACTCTGTCTAGGTTATCACCTCCTCAGCTGGCGTTCGGCCACCGAGTGCCTGATTCGGCCGATCATGATTATAGTGGTGTCAGAAGCGCCTGCGCCAGCGGCGTGGACTTGACTGCCCCGCCAGAAGGTGTGAATTCGGTCAATCCGATTCGAGACTGTCTAAAACCACTCTTCGACGTGATGTCGGTCACTGTAGTCGAGCTGACCGCTCAATTCGTGGCGAGCGAGGGCAATCACATAGTCGCCAGCATCGTCGAGAAACGCTGTCTCGACGATTTCGCGTTTCTCCGTCAGCCGGTGGAGGAAAGCCGCCGCCGGGTCAGTCTCCCGGCGGCCGAAGGCGTAGATTCCGAACAAAGCTTAGGTTCGGTATCGATCGCGGCGTACAGCCACTTCTTCTCGCCATCGACCTCGATCTGTTTCTCGTCGACTGCGACCCGCGCCGGCTCCGCAGTTGGCGGGTCACTCTGTGCCTCCGACAGTGTGTGCTTCCAGTTCCAGATTGTTCCGTAAGAGCGGTCAGTGCCGAGTAATTCGAGCACTGAGACACCTCCGGAACCGTCAATCCCATCGAATGGGGGCGTATCTCGATTACCCTGACGGGCGTCGGGGTGCGCTCGTTCTCTCAACCCTCATCACAATCGACGCCGAAGCTCTCTGAACAGGTCGATGAGTTGCATGAGTACTTCTCGCCACCAGCTTCTCGTCCCTCAAACTCTCATCTAGCCAGAGCCCCAGCACGATAAGGACCTGAAACTCCTATTTATTAGATCTGGTTAATGCTATAAGGGTGGCAGGTAAACCATCCGATATGGAATATGCTGACAAGCACACAGATTTTGACCGGTTTGATGATTCTGTCCAGACTCTCCTTGAGGGGATAGTTTTCAATCGGCAGCTATGGAGCGGTGATGCAGATGCAGATACCGTCACTGATGCACTCAAGTATCACCAGCGTCCTGTCCAGCGTCCTGATTATCAACCCTACGCAGGTGATGACCCATATATCCAAGAAATTCTCAACGATGTCCTCGGATTTGAAGGGCTGATCCCGTTCCAGGAGCAGTGTTGGAGCTTACTCCATGAAATGCAGGATACGAGAGTTCGTGAAAACAACTCAAGGGGCGCAATTCTTTCTGCTCCGACCGGCTTCGGTAAAACAGAGGGATTCGCCGGACCGGTTTTTCACGACCATGCAATGAACAACGGTAAGGGATTCGGTAAAGTCGCGATCGTCTATCCTCGAAATGCACTCCTCGAGGATCAGTTAGAGCGGTTCCTCGTCACCATCCACAAAATGAACCGCCGCCACAATGCCGATATCTCAATTGGGATCTACAATGGCGATGTCCGTCCATCGAACGGCGATATCTTCCGGAGTCCTCTGATCAACCAAGGGGAGTTCACAATAGCACAATGGACGGGTGGAGACGAACCCGTTCCGTTCAACTTCAACTACGACCGTAATAACGAGACGTACACCCTCGATGCGTCCCGAGGACCGACGTTCAGCGAGCGAACAATTAAACTCTCGAGAGACGCCGTCCGTAACGACGTTCCCGACATCCTACTCACGACGATAAACTCACTGGAGAACTTCGCTCTCAAGCCGAACTACGACATCATTGATGAGTTTCGAACGATTATTTTCGATGAAGTTCATCTATATCGCGGAACATACGGGGCTCACGCTGCGAACGTCATCAGGAATACGAAACGGTCGATCGAAGAGCGCGTTGGAGACGAAGCGGGCATGCTCTTTATCGGGTCAAGTGCGACCATCGACCGACCCAAGCAATTTGGCTCTGACCTCTTCGACATCAACCGAGAGAACATAGCCGTCGTCGAAACTAGCCCAGAAGATAAACGTGAATCGGATGACACCGAGCACTTCCACTTCGTCGCATCTAACGAAGATGTCGCAACAAGTTCCACGTTCATTCAGCAGATTCTCCTATTTTCCCACGCTCTGCTTCAGGAGAGCGACGGACGAGATCGCAAAAAGGCACTGGCGTTCATTGACAGTGTAAGCCAGGTAAACCAGCGCTATTTCCAGATTCGAGATTTCGAACGGGAAAACCGCTGGCAGTATCACGATAAAGCGCCAGATGACTGGCGTCAAATCGCACAAGAGACTCCATATCAGACTGCTCTCCCGGCCCAGACGACACCTGGACACGAGTTTATCGAGAATGATTTCAACATTCAGCAAACGTCGGCCGATCTCCGTCTTCGAGCCGAGGAGTTCGGAGAGACGGATCTCATTTTAAGCACGTCGCTTCTCGAGGTTGGTATCGATATTCCTGCCATCAAGGTCATCAGCCAATACCGAGCGCCCTGGGAGATGTCCCAGTTCGTTCAGCGCATCGGACGCGCATCCCGTAAGGAAGGGAACGATGCTCACTTCTTAATCACACTCGGTGACGAAGCCGCTGACAGAAGTCTCTTCCACCGTGCAGGGAGCTTCCTAGATCCGGAGATTACTACACCACTCAATACTGACAATGAGATTCTGACCTGGATTCACAGTCAGCTCTACAAGGCTTTTCAAACTGTCTATCGGATTAGGAGTGCAGTGACCACCGGTGGGTCGACTCAGCAACAAGAAAAATTCCTCGAGTACTTTCTCCGTCGGTCGGATGAAGAGTCGTTCCAAGCTTTCGGCCAGTTTATCGAGGAGCCCGGTACAGAACTCACTAGTCTTCTCGAACAGCGGCTCCCGATATCAGGGTCGTTGAACGACCTCGAGACGATCGATGCTGTCTACAGCACAGTGCTACAGGCGGTCCAAGACGATGCACTCCTGACCGATATCGCGACCCTCCTTGACGAACCGGTCACACGGTTCACACTCCAGACGGGAAGGCTCGATGATCTAGACGACCAGATGGAGATAGGTATCCGGATGACCATCCAGGAAGTTAGGAACACAATTAACCAAGCTGAACCGCAAAATACTGCCGCCAGGGGCGCTGTCGATGCAATTTCAAATCAACTATCTGAGGCCGAAACTATTCTAGATGACGGGGGTCAAGACAGACGAGACCGATACGATGACTTAGATGAGCTCTTCAACAATGTCCGAAACCAACTAAGCTCGGTGGCATCTGATTTTACGGGCGTTCACGAGTCATTCCCCTATCATCTACGTCTTGAAGACGCAAACAGCGCAATCCAGGAGGCTCGCGGAATTCGACGTGATGAACAACTCCAGGATAAACGCCAGAGATGGCGGCGCGCGTACTACGTCAAACGGGCACTACAGGAGTACTATTGCTTCGTGAATCAGCGTTTCAGTGATAATCAGGTGTATGGGCACCTGATGGTGCGAGCGTTTAAAGCTCTCTTACGAGCAGTGTACTTCTACGACCGGGCAGTGAACCTCGAATCAACACGTGGAGAACTTGAACCCCCTCACTTTGTGCCGACATCGTATTTCGGTGAAGCCGGCGAGACGTTCTCGGTAGTGCCTGAAGATCAGGCAGGGGCCCCTGGTGAGGAAGATTCTATAGATGCACTGTATGTCATTCGATTTGAACAAAATGACGACGACGAAGAACAGTTGGATGCGTCGCTAACCAAACTCTTCTTCGAGTACGCGCCGTATATGTCGAAGTACCTTTCTGACCAGTCACTCCAAATGTTCAATCCGCAGGTAGAGGAAGCCCCAGTCGACGCCGACGCCGACTACTACTTCGACATCTCCGGATTGAGCACGGAGCCAGGAGAAGACTTGGTCACGCCGAATACCCTGCCCGTGAAACAAGTCGAGGATCAGTCCGGCGACCAGGCACGCGCGATTGTTTGGTACTGCAATGAATCCCTCTACGTTGGCCGCAATCGGTGGGACCACGGACCACACGGAGAGGATACCATGGACTACGGTCAGCTCCACTCAGAGCCGCATATCGGCACGGCGTTCGAACCCGAAGAGAGACCCACTGACCAAATCAGTGTATCGTATATCGATGCTGACGTGAGTCTCGACGCAGTAACACTGACAATCACGCCGGCAACGCTCGTAGGCGACCCTTCTGCAGAGAGTCCTCCCTTCCGCACCGAACGAGACGCGCAGCGCGAATTACTGCTGGAGTTCGAGCAACCGCTTGGTTTTTCGCTTCACTCCCGAGGCGTCATCTGGGATATCGGGGATTTCGTTGACGAACTCCTCGAGGATGAGGAATTCGTAGAAAATTTTGAAAGCCACAATCCAGGGGCCGACATCGAAGATACCATCCATTTTACGGCTGCTCACTTCCTCGTAGAGGTCGTTGCGGACGTCAGTGGGGTCAACCAGGCACAGATGCTCTACGCCGTCTCTCCAGATGCGAATCAAGTGGCAGTGTTCGAGCATGCTGAAGGGGGACAAGGTATCGTTGATCTCTTTGACGACGTACGTAATCGTCTCGAGCACGAGAAGATGCTGCGAACTATTAACCGGGTCGCGTCGAATCCGCAGTTGATCAACGGCTCGCTCTGGGCCGACAATGAGTTTGTCGTCGCCGTTCGTGCCGGGGACTGGGCGACCGTCGAAGAATTCGTCCGTCAGCGAGTGGTCGTACCGACCGAGTCCGTGGTCAATGACGTGATGCAAATGGTCCAGAATACGGTCGACCAACTGGACGAATTCGCTGATGTCACTGATACAACGCTGGAGGAAGCCTACGAAATTCGCCACGCTGCGGCCCGATATCAGTTCGAGGTTGGGATCCACGACCCAGTCGAGGACCTCGAAGACGAAACACCAGACAGCGTTCAAGCGGAGAACCTCCGGAATCTCATCGTCGAACCCGACGTAGACGACTGTGTTGAAAACTTACATCTCGCATATAGCATCGTCATGGACCAGGGGAATGTCCTCAGCTATCTCGTCCTCGAGCGGCTTCACGAGCACGTCGTAACAAAGACCGACAGCGACGACTGGGGGGACGAAGTACTGGACCGCGAGGCAATTCCTGGAGTGAATATTGATGGTACAAACGTTTTCCATACGCTCTGACCAAATCGCCCGATATCTCGGATCGGCGTTTCTCAACGCGACCCGGATAGTCATCGTCTCACCCTGGGTGAGCGATATCAAGGTCAAGGTCCCAGAGACGGACCAAATTGACGACCGAGAGTTACTGCTCTCTCAAGCGGTGAACCAGTTCGACGTTAACGTGACATTCGTCGTTGACCCTGCTAATAATGCCCACAACCGGTTACGGGCACAAGCCCTCCTCCCTAAAGTTAGTAGCCATGCGACGATCGAGACTGTAGATAACCTTCATGCGAAAGCTATTGTCACGGACCAAATTCTCTATCAGGGTTCAGCCAACGTGACCTACCACGGTCTGAATGTCAACGTCGAATTATGTGATCTTCGAGAAAACGAATACGAGGACGCAAACGACTTCTTGCGGGAACGAATCGGGCTCGAACTTGGCGAGTCCTAAGCTTCCCGTTTAGAAGTGCTTGAACAAAAGAACACTGTTAAGAACCCATTTCATTAAAATGAATGATTTCTACTAATGTATCGAATTCATTGGAAAGTATTTGAGACGGGATGTTGAAACCATTTCTGGTCTAAGCACATAGGAGGTTACGGTATGATTGACTATCAATTCAGATTATAAAAGCAAGCAATTTTATTCAGAATATTAATTTTAACCCTATATAAGAATGTGTAACTCAATTGGAATGAGGATCTGATTCTCACAAAGAATGGGAGGCGTTGCCGTTGTGCCTGGCGTGTCCCTGCGGATTGGATGGAGTAGCCAACGGAGTAACCAGCCTCAGGTTAGCGCGGGATATCTGAGTCGGGGCCGACACCGCCAGCATTGACCGCGATCTCGCAAGCGAACTCAAGCGATTTAACAAGATTCTCTACATCTTCTTCGCTGGAGATAACGCTTCGATTTCCATGCATCACCTTGTTACGGTACTTCTCAACAGTGTCAAAGGCAATTTTGCATCGAGTCTTAGAAGGAAAGCCCAATTTTTCCATGAGATCCTCGTTATCCCGAACAATTTCCTTCAGGTCAGCAATGGCCATGAATTCGACGGGATGCAAATCTACATTCTCATTGACAGCGTTTTGCCACCGATCTAAAGCTCTTCCTCTGGACCGCACATCTTGGTATACCATTTGAATTTCATCGAGGCCATACTTCTCTTTGATAAGTTCCGATACTGTTTTCGCAGTCTCAGCATAGTAGCTAAACAAGTACTCTTTCGCAGCCCTTGTATTAATGTCAGCATGAGTCACAACCATCCAAGAATCCGGATCAGGGTGCCTAACTACCGCGAATGGATACTCGGTTAGAATATTTATACAATATAGCATTATGTCATTATAGTTGACGTACTGTTCTTCATCAATTGAGTATACCTCGCCGGTTTCCACCTCGTAGAATTCACGTGATTTGTATGGTCTAATGGGGGCGTAGTCGTATCCCTTATCCTCAATATCTTTGACAATGTCCGCCATGATCTCATTTTGGTCAAGCTCGTTCTGGGCCACGAAGTAGATGGGAGAACCTAAGTCTGATGCGCTACCTTCACTCGGGTATCTAGTGTACTCCTCAACTTCCTCCTCACTCCAGTACATATGAAAATGCCCGACCGCAACTGACAAAACGTTATTCACATTCCATTTGCCAACTTCTTGAAGTTTATAATACTGTAGATTGTCGAAATAGATCTGTGCTAAATTATAAATATGTCCACATATCTTATTCCATATAACGTCACCGGGCGCTAACCTTGCCACCTTCTGGTTTGGATGGTGGCATCCTAAAACGCTCGATAAAGAGATTCAAGTAGTAACCGGCTGACTTTCAAATACCACGTGATAAAATTACTGTCGTACTATACCTATCCTCTGGATCATGCACACTAGCTATGTCAGACTCATATCGTTACAATGGCCCTCTGTTTAAAACGGTAGTGTTATTAGATCAATAGCCAAAATATTATTTTCAGTGGAGCAATCGGGTTCTGAGTTCCTCCCATAGGATTATCATATCAGCTTGTACGGTAGAGAGCCAACTTAATTGCGGCAGGTCTCTTAGTTACATTGTTGGGATTTACCCGCATCAGTCCTTGCGGATAGTAGTCCTTCGTATATCCGAAGATGGTATTGACCTTCTGCCGAGAAACAGAAATTTCCTCGAAATCAGTTAGGGTGTATATCAAGTTTGATTCTCCGCCGCGCCAATACGTGGTGCTAGCCCAACAGTTGCCGTCCCTGAACTTGGAATTAACCCACGCCGTACCAATGTATGCCCCATTTTGGTAGAATAGCACAAGATCTCCGCTCTCCATTTTCTCAAAGTTTGCTTCGTTCCTGCTACCGGTTCTTGCACCCCAGAACCGGACTTCATCCTCCCCATCCAGTGGTTCTGGGACGTCGCTAACCGCATTCAGGTTGACTACTTCCTGCACAGTATTATCGAAGTTTGGGGAGTCGCAGGGCGCCAAGTACACGTTTTTCATGGACTCTACACATAATCATCATTCAATATAAATAATACCAGTGTATCAGGGATCTGTTGTGTTCTGGATTTGTTGTTAGAATCAGTCCTTTCTGGGATTATTAGGTTCCGAGGCTCACGTCATTCACCGTGCTCACACGGCCCCCCACGGGAGAAAGCATACGGACAAGACCCACACCGAGTCTCAGTGGGTCTCGCTGACAGTCCCTCCGGCGGTTTCACGGCAACCGACCGGAGGTCATACCGGAGCTCCTCCTCGTAATCGTCGACATCGCCTTCTCGTTCGACAGTTACTGGCGTGATATCGACTGCCCTGCTATCCTCGTCGACGTCGACGTACAGCAGGGTCAGGTCGCCCACTTCGACATCGTACGTCCGTTCCAGCAACCACGCGTAGGTCCGAAGCTGCCGTGCATACTTTCCACCGGCGTAGGAGTCGGCGTCGTGGACATCGGTGGTCTTGTAGTCGGCGAGGTGCCAGACGCCGTCCGCTTCGTACAAGAGGTCGATCTCGCCGGTGACGGTCACGGTGGTGTCATCAATTTCGAGTGTCGTCGAGACGGTGTATTCGGGGTACACCTCATCGGCGGAAAGTGCCGCACGATACCGGTCGGAATCTCGCTCCATCGCCTCCACGATCCAGAGCGCGTACTCTCTAATTTCTGGGTCGAGTGTATTCGCGTATCTCGCTAACTGGTCGCGGCCCAGCAATCGATACTCAAGGACCTTGTGGACCGTGGTCCCCCACTTGTTCGGTGCCACTCCGCCGGGTGTTGACGCCTCTTCGACGGGCTCACCGTCTCGATCGAGAGCCGGCCCTCCACCGTAAACCGACGCCACTTCCTGGACGTGCCGGTACTGATACCGGCGCGGACACTCGACGAGGTCGTGAATGCGCGACGGCGAGATCCGGTTCGGTCGATACGGGATTATTTCCGTTCGGTTCGTGGGGTCGGCGTCGAGGTGCCGATCGACGTCATCCACTGTGATGGGGTTATGACTCGTCGGCGACGCCCGCGGCACGTCGTCCACGCCGATTGGAACCGCGCCGTCTCGCGTGTCGAATTCCACGATATCATCTAGCTCCCCCCAACTGGCGTCGGGAAGGAGCGTCTCGTTGATTGTCGTTGCCCAGGTCGTCCACCGGGTGAAGTTCTCGACCCAATCGGGTACGTCGGCTACGCCGATGAACAGGTGGTCCTCGGCGCGTGTAAACGCGACGTAGAGAACCCGCCAGAATTCCGCACGGCTCGGAGCCAGAAACTCGTTCAGCGGGTTGGCGTAGGTGAATTCCCCGGTGTCTTCGTCGACGTCGTTCGAGATCCAGATCGGTCCCGTCAAATCCGGGTATCGACCAGCGTCACGGTCCTCGTTCATCCACGTATCGAGGTTGTCCTCCGGGGATTCGAAGCTGACAGCGTTCGGCAGTGGACGGTCACTCGCGACGGGCCGTAGCGCCAGCCCGCGGTCACGGTCACTGACGAGTCGATCTGCTTGGAGTGGCGGCGAGTCCCAGGACCGCAACGCGTCGACGAGAAAGACGATCGGGTACTCCAGTCCCTTGGCCGCGTGAATGGTCGTGAGGGTAACGGTCTCTTCGTCTTCCGGATCCGTGACTTCAGCGACCGTGTGGTCGGGTTCACCGGTTTCCTCCGCTCGGTTTCGGAGTCGGGTTAGTCGCTCGACGAATTCGCGGTAGGGCAGCAGCTCCTCTTCTTCCCAGCCGTCGATGATCTGGGTGAGCGCCCAGACGTTGCCGTACCGCCGGATTCCATCCTCGCCGGTGAGCACCACCGCGTCGAACGCGGAGTGACGGATGATTCGGTTTAACAGGTCGGTCTTCGACCCCTCACGGTCCCATCGCAGGTCGTCGCGGAGTTCGACCAACGCTTTCAGTCGTTTGCGATCCGCTTCCGGTAGATCGGTAGGCCACGCACCGTCTTCCAGGAACTTGCCGAGATAGAAGCCCTCGCCGGCGATTGCTCGGATCGTGCGATCGGAGCAGGCGACGAACGGAGATCGGAGAATTCGCATCAGCGACGCCTTGTCGTGAGGATTTGTGAACCAGTAGAGGACGTCGATGAGAAGCGTCACTTCCGGCTGCTCGAACAAATCGTCCGTCGCTTTCGGTGCCGCGTCGATACCGTAGGCCGAAAGCGCATCCACGTACCGATGCATGTGTGTCCGCGCCTGGAAGAGCAGCGTCACGTCCCCCGGCTTCGGCGTTCTTTCTTCGATTCCTTCGTCTTCGTCAATGCCTTCGAAGACGGACACATCGGTTTCACCAGCGACCATCGCCGCGATTCTGGCCGCCACTTCTTGCGCCTCGACCGGCGTCCAATCCTCACCTCGACTCGGGAAATCATCGCCGAGTCCGAAATCGAGAAGCAACATGTGGACGTGCGGGAAATCGTCGTCCCAAGACTTTCTCGGACCCTTCGGGCTAACATCGTTGTACGTCACGTTCACGTCGCCGAAATCGCCACGCCCAGCGTCTTCGAACAGTTCCCCGAAGAGCCCGTTAGCCGCAGTGATCAGATCCGGATGGCTACGGAAGTTGGAAGTCAGCGGCCTGTAGACCACGTCTTCGACCTCGAGATACGGAATTCGTCCGCCTTCTTCTCCCGCTTCACGCGCCCGGCCCACGATCTCTCCGAAGATACTCGGATCCGCCGACCGCCACTGATAGATCGACTGTTTCACGTCGCCGATGGCCAGCAATCGCGTCCGGCCACCGACATCCGTTACCAGTTCGCGGAGGACTCGACACTGAGCGGCACTGGTGTCCTGGAACTCGTCGACGAACACGAAATCGAACCGACGTCGTAGGCTCTCGACAAACGGGTGATCCGGGTTGTCCTCGACGAACGTTCTGAGCAGGTGGGTTGCGTCCTGATACGTCAGGTGGCCGCGCTCGTGAGTCAACTCGTCGTACAGTTGTTCATACGCGTCGAGGATGGTCGCGAAGTCCTCCACGAGCTGGTGTGACCGCTCGTAGGTGTCCGCCACGTGATCGACGAACGCTTCGCGGGCTCGTTCGGTGGCGTCATCATCGTCGGCAGTGACGGAGAGGTCGGCTCCATCGAAAACGACCGTCTCCATCAACGACCGGACGTCTTCGGACGATTGGGGAGGAGTCCGGTTCGCGTGAGCAGCGTCGAGGTTAGCGAGGAGGGACTTTCTCGCATCCTCTGGAGTGATGCAGAACTCGCGGCACTTCTGCTGGGCCGTCCGAATCATTTCGCGAACCGTTGCCGGCGGATACGGCCGCCAGGACTCGTCCGGATACGCGTTCTCTAACCGCCCGAATTCCGCCCGGTGGGTGGTACGGAGGTCGGCGAAGATTTCGTCCCGGATTTCTTCGAGATCGGCGCTCGATTCCAGCTCGAAGTTCGGGGGCAAATCCATCTCCGTCGCAGCTTCGCCGAGCAATTCGTTGAAAAGCGAATCGATCGTCCGAATCTGGCTGTCGGTCTCCAACCATCGGAACACGTCGGCCGGAAGCTCGCCGTCGGCGTCCACGTGATTCCGAAGTACCTCCCTGAGGTCTTCTCTGAGTTCACTCGCGGCATCTCGTGTGAACGTCGTGAGGAGAATGGACGAGAACGGGTTCGTACCGTCGGCTGCCGTTTCGACGATGACCTCCGCGACCGTCGTTAACATCGTCGTCGTTTTTCCCGTTCCCGCGGCGGCGTCGACGGCGACCCGACCGGTGCCCTCGTGGAACGCCTCGATGACCGCGGCTTGATCCTCTACCGGAGTGTCGTCATCCGGTCCGAACTGAAGCGACATCTCTTCGACGTAGCTCACCAGTCCTCACCCCCGCTCTCGTCGGCTCCATCGCGAGTTGGAACGCCACACAAATCACGGAAGGAGCACCCCTCACAGCCACCATTATTGACAAACTCCTCGCTTACTGCGTACGTCACGGTTTCGTTCTCGGGCGTCATCGAGTCGAGCAGTTCTTCGAGCTCTTCACGCCACATGTCGGTCCGTTTCTCGAAGATGGTGGATCCGTTCGTTCGGACGTATTGTTCGTGAGGAACGAGTTCGATGTCGTCACCCAGGAGAAAGCCCTGCCGGCCGTTCGGACCGCTGGCATAGCGGTCGAGGAGGAACGCACCACCAGCCTCATCGATGGCGCTTGCTCTCGCCCGCGTGTCGATGGAATGCTTCGTCGGGATGGAACACTGATCGAGCCGTTCGCACGACCAGCACACTCTCTCCGCTCGTTCTGGTCGGAGCGTTCCGGTCCAGCAGTGTTTAAGGGCCGCCCGAGCCCCGCCCTGTCTTCCGCTCTGAAAGACAGGCACTGGGTCGTCGATGTCGGAGATTGTGTCGACTCTATGTGGTGGGATTACGAGCTTGTGGTCACCGACCTCGACGCGCTGCTCTCCGCGCCAGGACCAGGACCGATCGATCCCGGACTCGAGTTCCTGAGTGACGGTCAGATATTCGCCGACGAGCGCCTGGAACACGGATTCGTCGAGTTCGTCATCCTCCCCGAGCCACATCTCGAAGTCGGATCGGAGCGCGGCGACGTCGTCGTAAGCACCGAGATCCGCCTGTCTATTCGGCAAGTGCGTCGTCACAAGCTGCTCGACCGCTCTGCGGTACGACGGAGGCACGTAGTGGTTTCCCACCACCGCTGGCACCGTCGGATACAATTCGCGTGCGTAGGGCGACTCCTCTTCCGGCCAGTCATCCCTGTTAAGCTCGGGGCCGTCGCGAGCGACGAGGAACTGATAAAAGTAGTACTTTAGATCACACTGTCCCATCAGATCGACCTCGTGTGGTCGGATCGGCGCGCCGACGACATCCGCGAGGGACAGGTCGCCCTCGAACGCCGGCTCGTCGGCCGATACCGTGACCGTCGTCTTCGGGTGGCGGAATCGCTCGCGCCGCGGAGCGATCTGGGAACGGTAGACTGGACCGTCGGCGTTCGACAACAGGCGAATCGCATCGGTCTCCGATTCGATCGCTCCGTCGCTCGGGCGGAAAACGGCTCCGGTAGAGTCGCGTTCACAGTGGTACGAAAGAAGGCGAAGGCGATCTCTCATCGGTCCTGTATCGGTTACGTCCGCCCGGTCCCGATGGTGCGTCTCGGACGGGAGCCAGTGGCTCTGTCGCACACGTTCGTACCCGCGGTCAGCTTCGTCGAGGACGTCCGTTAGCGATGCCACGAACGGCGACCAAGAGACTCGGTCGCCGGACGAGTCACGGGCGTGCCGACTGATCGTAATCCCTTCCGTGGCCGTACGAACCGCTGCTTCGTAGTCGTCGAGTTCCCGCCGATACATCGCCTCCCCGCCGGGGAGGTATAACGGCGATGCATCCGTGGGACCCTCTGACGCGTACTGCTGGACGGTCTGGGAGAGCGCGTCGTGAAGAAAGGTCGGCGTTGGATGTTGTGCCGGGAACTCACCAGCTCCGACGCCGAGTAAGTATGCGCGTTTCGCCGATAGGAAGTAGGTGTTCGCCGGAATGACGACTCGAACGGCGTTACCATCGGCATTGGAAGTAGCGTATTGGCTGCGACCGACAACGTCTCCGAGCGCCTGAGCGGCGAGATCCCACCCTGGTTCGGCAAGATCGAGATCACGAAGGTAATCGTAGTACGAACCGACGCCGGCAAGCTCGTCGGCGACGCGCTCGGCGAGGTGAGACGGGTGCTTTCGGATGACGTCCGTGCGCGTTGTATCGACGCCGGGACCGCCCGACCTGCGGACTGGAGCGTCAGCTACGTGAACGACGTGTTGTTGGCACAGCCCGTCCAGGAGTGTCGTCACCTCCTCGCCCTTAACAGGGGCGCTCTCAGCCCGTTCGAGTGCCCAGGAGAGGAAGTAAACAACTTGTCGCCAAACCTCGCTCTCACCTTCCCGTTCGAGAGCCGATTTTCGCCACTCATCGACGGTACGTCGCTCTAATCTGGCGCCGGTAGTTATGGCGTGGAGACGCTCCTCGAGTAGGAGGAACGAAGCGTCGTCGAGGGGCCAGTCGCCGGGTGCGTCCTCGAGCGGGCAGAATCCGAGCCTGAGCGGGTCGACAACGTCGTGGTACGATACCGCATCGCCTTTGGCCGCCGCTGCGATGAGATCGACGGTCGCCTTTAAAAATCGGTACGCGACCACCTGCGCGAGCGGCCGGTCCGATTCGATGTGGTACGGCAGTCCGTACGTGGTGAATACGTCATCGATGATCGCCTCGTACTCGCGCGTCTCCCGTGGGATGACGAGATGCTCACCGGGAGTCACCGAACCCTCGCGGACGTTCGAGGCGATATCCCGTGCGACGCGTTCGACCTCTCGACGTCGGTCTGGAGCGTCCAAAAAGCGAACTTCGTCAGGAATCCCGTCCGGACGCGAGCCTTCGACGGCGGCCTCTACGAGATTCTCCGCAAAGAAGGAAGTATTCGAGGACTCCAACGAGGCAATCCTTACGTCGATACCCGTACGTCGGAATCTATCCGCGAGTCGCTCCCGGGAGCCTACGCCGAAAAAGAAACGAAGTTCGGGTCCGTCCTCGAGGTCGTCGAGCTCGCGGAAGAATCTGAGCATCGTATTGTCAACCGATTTTATCGTTCCGACTGCAACCCACTCGACGTCACCGAAATGCCGATTCCACTCCTCTTGGAGCACGTCTCGGGCCGCCCGCGTCAGATGCGATTCTGAAAGGAATACCTCTGGTGGGAGGGGATCGGTTCTGTCACGGAGAACGGCGGTCAGCGCGGCAAGCCCGGCCAACGCTCGCTTATTTCGGTGACACGCAAAGGGATCATCCAACCGGGCCGTCGCTTCGGCAAGTCGTTCGTGATCGTTGCCGGCATCGGTCGCGCGCCAATATCGATCCAGCTCGGTTCCGAGCGTTTCGTATAGTTCATCATCCCACGTATCCCCGATCGATCCAATTAACGCGCGGAGTGCCGTGGGAGCGTCCTCCGCTTGCGCGTCTTCGACGACGCTCCGGAGAAGGCGCTCGGCAACGCGTTGATTCAGGATACGCGGATCGCCATTATATCGCTGATCGAGCAGGCTTCGCGAGACGCTCTGAAGCGTCTCGTATTCCGCGACCTGACTCGGTTGAACGCCGCGTTCGATCAGTCCCTCTCGAAGGTTCCGCATTGAACGCGCCCCGACGAGCAAACAAAGACCGTTTCCGGAATCGCCAACTGACCGGGGCTGGTCTTCCGCCTTTTCCCTAAGATACTGAAGTAAAGACCCGGCAGAGACCAGTGTCGCCATCGTGACAGTCGTGGAGGACCAGCAACATCAAAGTACCGTCGGCCTATTCCTTTATCCGGTTATTCTGGAACGGAATCGGACTATTACGACCTTATTGGGTGTCCACCGGACTGGTCGCACGGTCGTCCAGGTAGTCCAATAATTCTTGAATGTTGTCATTCCTGAAAAACTCGGTGAGCTGTAATGCCTGGGGAGATTCAGGAAATACCACTCCTTGACCGTATTCGTCAAACGCGTCCTCGATAACTCGCCTGTACGTTTTGCTCGTCACGTAACCAATAATCTCGTCGAATTGATCGCCGTAGCGTTCGAGGTACTGTGAGACGCGACCGGTGACCAATTCGATCTGATCGGTGTCCTCTTTCGCGAGAACGTAATCATACTCCAATATTGGCTGTTCTCGCTCGAACTCTTCGGGCACGGGTCCGTACATTCCCGAAATTGTAACTTTATGTACGGCTTCGCTCAGAGACCCAAGTTTATCGAACAAGATTGAATGAGTCCGCGAACGCGAGTAGGGCTTTTGCTGGCTGCACGGGACAAATAGAAGGATGTCTTTCTCCCTAGGAGGCTCGTACGATTGGGTGCTAACGTTGAAATCGTTCGGACTATGTTTGAGCGAGATTTGACGCGTGCCAACGGATTCGTCGATTCCGGCACCCCACTTGGAGAGCTTCGACTGATCGCTCGCCAACGTTGAACCTGGGAGGAGATCGTACGCGCCACGGGACTCGAGTACGTTTTTAAGTCGTTTGTTTCGAAGTTGAGCCTGCTTGAGCCCGCGCTTGATGTCATCGTGTTCTCTTGCAAACTCAACAACGTACTCTAGCAGTCGTCCCTCTCGAATAGCCCCGCGGACGCGTCCGAGTTCCTCATTGTACACTTCGAAGTTGTGCCGAGCAAGGAGCGCATAGTAATCACTTTTGATATTTTTCCCGTTCTCTTTTCTACGCTGTCGTTGCTCGTAGCTCAGATCGGTGTTGAGTTCTTTGACCAACCGGTCATAACTCACACCCCCATCTGAACACAGGAGACAATTCGGGAGATCGCACGGATAACTTCTGTCCGGTCCTAGGTACTGATCTAGATCAGATAGTTTATGAGTCGTCCATGTCTCAGGATGGAGATACTTTTTATACTGTGCAGTATGCATGTGGGTTGAACAGTCAAACGTATCGACACCAAGAAGGGAGAGCAGGCCAACCTGTTTTCCACCCACACCGAAAACGTGGAGGCCGATTTCGTCCGAACGGGCTTCCGGAATAGCGTCTTTTGCTCCCTGAACGATATCCACCAATACATCGATACTATCTCGAAGCGGAACGAGCGATCCTACGGCAAATCCTTGGAACGAACTGTCGATATCGAGTTTGTCGACACGATCGAGAAAGTTCCCAACGTACCAATTGACCGTTTCGTAATCGTGTCCGTGAAGCGCGACATATACGCTCGGCTCGTCACCAGCCGCCTGCCGCTCTCGCAAGTGATCCGCTGCGCGGCTGTTGATCGGGAACTCATCGTCGAGGAGATTTGGTTTATCGAGAAGGCGGAGACATTCCACTGCGCTATCTATACTCCGATTCATCCGCTCAACTTTCTCTTCTTCTTTAAGATTCGGTGGAATTGGATAATCGAGGGTCGCAACTATGTCGGCCCCAAAGTCGAGCTGTAGACCGAGTATGCTTTTTGGGTCCGTGTAAAGTCCCCACTCGTTTGGGACACCGCCCTTCTCTGGAGCCTCGCCAAATGTGTTGGAATTCATCAGCTTGAAACCGCCAGAATCGATGAAGATGGGGGCGTCGAGACGGTTGAAGCGCTCGTGAAATGTCTTTGGTCTCCAAAAGTCATTCAGATTGTTCGGAGATACGCCGTAGTCGGTGAAGCTCATCGCCTGAAACATTATCCCTTGAAGATGCTCCTTGTCGATGAGCTTATCCCGCATTCGACGCCAGACACCGCCGGACTTCTCAGTAGTACCGCCGATAAGATTGACGACCGGGAACAATGCAGGCGTCTCTACGGGGCCGTGCGTCACATCTAATTCCCCTAGGCGGCCAAAACCGTCATCACCCACCGTCTTCACCCGAAAGGACGCCATTGAATCAACAAAGGATACAGAATCGTTCCAGATAGACTCTTCGTTATCGCCGCTTCGAAATACGGCTAATCAGGATCCGTCACCGATTGGATTTGATCTGATATCTGGACAGTTGTGTACTCTGCGGCCTCAGTCCAGGAACTCTGCCATTCGTTTCCTTGTTTCGGCGGCTCCAGCGGAAATTCTACTGGATGATACGAGAGGTCGTCAATAGCCCCCGCTGCGATGGCTCCGACGAACTCCGCATTTTTCCGTTTCGATGAAACACCACCGCTAGCCAAGTCATAATAATTTGTGAATATTTGTGCGACGAGTACGATATCTACGTCAGTTCTTTCGTTGGTAAGATGACGGAAAATCTTCGCAGAATTGTCGGCAGGATCAGCTCGCCTCCACTCCAATTCCAAGAGCACGAGCAGTTTGTCGTTTTCTCCACCGATGTCTACCGGTGTTCCGGCTAGATCATATTCAGTCTGCCATGACAAGCTAGTATTCGATTCACTGAGTCGGTTGTATATGTACGTCTGTACCTTCGAAGCAAATTCACCCATGTCGATCAATCGTCGGCGACGGCTCGCGGTGACATTGGTTCAATGTGGTGGCTGAGTGGCAATATCTCGACATAGGTAGGGTTCTCATCCCCGTAAAGTAGGCCGTTTTCCTCTAGATCAATCTCGATGTCTTCGCCGAGATACCCTTGCCGTTCGTATTCTCGTAACACCACCGGGTCCCCGTGATCCCAGCAAATTATGAGATCTACTTCCTCGAACGTCAGCTCCTCATTGAAGTGATTTGTCAATGAACAGTGAACAGCCGCATTGCGAAGTTTCCCGTTCTGACGTGCAATCGCGTGTACGTCCGAATCCGGCTCGTAATCTTCGACAGAAATCTGTCCTGGTAAGGTATTCTCGTTCTCCCGTGCGAGCGTGAGTAGGACCTCAGTTCGATTCGATGGCTCACCGGAGTCCCCCGATTCCACGCGCTCTCGTCGGAGCTTGAGTGAGGCACGGCGGTTCCGAGCTCGGCGTTTAATCTCCGCTTCTCGTCGGATTTCAAGATATTCTTTGAACCACGGATCTTGTGCCACTTTCGATAGATGAAATTCGGTCGCTTCTTTGAGCGCCTGGAACACAGGGCTCGATTTATTTCGAATCGTTTCACGATTGGCTGATAATTCGATATCTTGGCAGTTCACAACAAAGAAGAAGTGAAGGAATTCATTGTCATGAGAGATTGCCTCGTTCAGCCGTTCAACCTTGATGTGATCCTTTGCAAGCCAGACACCGAACTGTGCGGAATGCTTTCCATAGGTAGGAAGCTCGTTTCGAGCGGCTTTCCCACCGACCATTCCAGTGATGTGGAGCGTCGTCGTGCCACCATCGTAATCGGCTTCGACCTCTGTCGGTCCGTAGTGTTTACACATTCGCTCGGCAGGGAAATCTGACGAGTAATCGGGCTCAAGTTGTTCGTTCGGGAACTCAAGTCGGTTCTTCGTCTCAACTTCCGGATATGAATCGTCTATTTCGTCACCAAGACGAACAGTGATGTCCATTTCGTGCTGATCGTCCTCGAACATGTGTGCCGTCGAGCCGGCGATAGTTTTCCACTTTAGATAATGTTCGATCTTATTATAAGTGAGTGATTCCGGATCGAATCCCTGACCGGATCGGAAATTGTGGATTCTGATCCTCGTTCCCTTGTGAAGATTGCTTACAGGTGTTTCAGTGACTTCGTACTCAGGAAGTACCCGGTTGTTAAGTTTTTTCCAAGGGTCACTCATCACCGCCCGGAGGTTGGTGCCATCATGGACGGTATTGACGACGATCTCATCGCTTTTGTAGAATATTTTCGTCCCATGACCTTTGTACCCTATCGAATCCGTCTTGCGCGAATTCCCCAAATCGAAAAAGGATTCGAGGTCACGGAGGTCCATGCCGTCTCCATCGTCATCGATGATGATGTCAGAGCCCATCTCTCGACTTTTAATCTCGATTTCAATATTTGAAGCATTTGCATCGTACGAGTTCGATAGCGATTCCCGGATTACCTCAAGCGGGTCCTCGAAGTCGCTCGCAATTTCGAGGAACTCGTTCACTTCGTTGACCTTTGGAGCTTTTTTCATTGGAAGTACCCCCCGAGCGAGTGGTTAACTACTCGATGAGCAGACTCTCGAGTTGGTTTATCTTGTGCAACAGTGCCTTCGATATACTCGACCAACGATGACGAATCACCTGATTTGACCCGTTGGCGAACCTCTTCGATCTCTCGTTTTTGAATGATTAAGTTGTGCATAGCTACCGGCCCCAACATGTCTTTTTTATATGGAGCATTTCCACGCATCCACCTTCGCATGTGCTGAGACGAGCATACTGGGCAATCACACTCGTCAAAATTCGCTTCATTAACGTTCACCGTCTCCATAAGTGATAGGAAATATCCACCGTTGATCGCATTTTGCAAGTACGTCGATGAATCGAAGGTGTCTACGCCAAGCGCAACAAGTAATGGGACGGCTCTGCTGGAAATTCCGAGAACGTGCAACGGTAATTTGTCGAAACCCCAATCGTGTAGCACTTCGTGGCAATCGATTACAGCGTCGATTAGGGCCGACCGATTGTCCTTCATTGGTACGAGACTACCAAGGGCAATTCCGTCGAAAGACGACCGAAGCTTTTCCGCGCTCACATAGTCAGTTATCTCGGTGAGGAAAGCGTCCATCATCGAGTAGTTATATCCGTGTAAAGTGAGGTACCGGGCCCCGGTATACTCGTCAGACAGGTCAAGAAATATCTCGATGTTTTTTCCCGTTTTTCGGGCTTTTTCGAGCCGTTCCTCGTGAGTATCGGACGGCGTTATCGGGTGGTCGAGATTGACGATGATATCACCACCCATTCGTTTCTGTATCTCGAATACTTTCGCTTGATCGATATCCTCTTGGAAGTCGCTTCCATCCAGGCTTTCATTATTTAAGAATTTGAATCCACCAGAGTCTAGGAAGATAACTCCGTTAAAAGGTGAAAACACCTCTCGTTCTTTTATCGGTTCATAGACATAGTCGGCATATCGTTCTTTTGAGACGTTGTAGTCGGTGAGGGACGAAACGGAGGTCATGACCGCATCAAAGAATTTCGCGTATGCATCATCCCCCCCAATTCGGTCAGCTCCGATCATAAACTCCTTGACCGTTCGATGGATACCCCCGCCGTAAACACTATTCTCGGTACCGCCACCGTAAAAATTTACGACCGGGAATAGGTTTGGTGTTTCAATTACCGAGTCACCAATTGTCAGCTTACCAGCACGGGCGTCTCCCACCGTCTCCGAAACCTCAAAATTTGCCGAATAACTTGTCTTTGAATATGACATTAGTTAACCTTCCTAATACCCGACTCTTCGCCTTGAAGGAACTGTTTGAGCGAGCGCCCCTTCAAACCGATACCATCTCCCTGTACCAGGTATGTCTCAACATCTAGTCCTTCATCAAATCCGTCAATGGCCCTTCGATACTCTTTACCAGCGTTAATGACAACTCGTTTATATTGTTTCTCGGTGACCCGATTTTTCAGCTCATTCCTTACTTTTGGTCCGAGCTCTTTTGCCCTGTGAGAGTCCATTCTTCGGTCATACGGAGAGATTGGTTCTTCAGGATCGATGATACCGTGTTTCGCAGATAGAATACATAAGTCACAATCAGAATATCCGCCTCCCTCTCCCATCGATTTTTTGATAATTTTGAAGAAGTATCCAGAATACAGTTCGAGGGCAGAGACGGGTTTATCCGGCTCGATTTTGGACTTCGAGCAAGATTGAACGAGCAGCGTCGACATGGGTTGGACACTGATCGTTGTTCCAGTGCTATAATAGTTTCTGGTGGTCGCGCTGTCTGTTCATTGACTATGTAATCTTACCCAGAAATAGTCCGAAGTCATATAACAACGACCGCACACATATCATAGACCACCTACATTCCATGATGTTACTGGACTAAGTGGCATATTTAGGATTTATTATTTTCCTTTCTCCCTGGTAAAGTTTTGGGGTTTAATTCATAAAGGACCTAGGACGTTCACTGTACTCGATTGGATCCCTCGATCCGACGCTTCTGAACGAATCTAGCCGCAACGCACAGGAGTCACAAATCCCACACGCCGGCGCTTCGTCCCGGTAACACGACCACGTGAGTTCGTACGGAACCTCAAGTTCGAGACCCCGCCCAGCGATTTCCGTCTTCGACCACTCGACGAACGGTGCGACCAGATCGATCTCTGTTTCGGGTTTCGTACCGACGTCAACGACCCGCTGGAAGGCGTTAAAGAACTCCGGGCGGCAATCAGGATAGCCTGCGAAATCCTCCGAGTGCGCACCGATGAACACCGCGGAGCAGTCGTTCGCTTCGGCGTACGAAACAGCCATCGCTAACAGATTCGCGTTCCGGAACGGAACGTACGATGTCGGGATTTCGTCGCTCTCAAGGTCCGCATCGGACACCTCAATTTCGTCGTCGGTAAGGCTAGAGGCACCGATTTTCGACAGATGGCTCGTCTCAATGTGCAGAAAGTCCGCCGCGTTTACTTCCTCTGCCAGCGCTTTCGCGCACTCGTATTCCTTGTTCTCGGTTCGCTGCCCGTACGAGGTATGTAAAAAGTACGGTTGGTAGTCGCGGTCGATCGCTTCGTAGACCGCGGTCGCACTGTCCATCCCACCTGAAACCAGTATTGCTGCGCGTACGTCGTTACTCATGTGTGTCCACCGCCGAGCGGAATCGCCACTGTTCGTTTTCGGTCAACTCACCGACTGTAAACTGCGTCGTCGTCTCCGTGGCCGCCTCGACTCCGCGCATTGCTTCGCAGAGGTGCGTCGCCGCAAGTTCAACCCGTACAGCCTCGGCGTTCACTTCGTTGGCTAACCCTGATGCGATGTCCTGGGTCAGTTTCTCCTGTATCGTCAACCGCCTCGATCGCCACCGAACGTAGCGGGCGAGCTTCGAGAGACCGACGACCTCGTCCTTCGGACGATACGCTATGTGAGCAACACCGTGGTACGGTAGCATGTGATGCTCGCAAAGACTGTACACCGAAATTCCCGTTTTGATCACGAGTTCACCGCTTTCAGCTGCGAAGGTTCGCATCTCGGGTTTCGCCGACTCTCGCTGCCCTTCTGTGAGTGTCTCGAGAGACGCCGGCATTCGGCGCTGCCAGGTATCCGTCAGTTCTTCGCGGTTAGGATCCTCTCCCAGCGCCTCCAGTAGCATCCGCGTGGCACGCTGGGCTTTCTGCCAGTCAATGTCGGACGTTTCACTGCTCTCCATGCTCGGTTGCTGGTGCTGTCTTGTCATGTTCCTGGTTCGTCGTTCCACAGATCGACGTGCAGTCGCGGCGTGTAGCGATAGCCACGCTCAAGTGCCAATTCGGCGATCTCGTTTCGTGTGTCGTCCAGTTCGTCTCGGGTCGCCCCTTCTGGCATCAACAAAACGTCGTCATTGGTCACTGCCGTATCGGTCAACTCTCGGATCTGGCTAACGAGATAATCGACTTCGGACAAATCGTGCGCTTCAGTAACGACGAACTTCAATTGGCTATCGTACTGGTCGATCAGCCTTCCGAGCGCTTCGAGATCGATACGCTGTTCTTCATGTCTTATCTCCCACTCCCCGTCTCCCTTCGGGGCGCGATCGGGTGTGGGTGTACTGCTCGCGAGTTTCGGACTAATGCTCGCCAAATCGATCGTTGCATCTCGATAGGTGGTGCCATTCGTCTCCACGGTAGTGTGATAGCCGTGATCGCCCAGTTCGTCCAGGAGTTGGACAGAGCGTTCGTGGATCATCGGTTCCCCGCCGGTCAAGACGACGTGATCCGCGTTTTCGTACGTGAGAACTTCGTCGATGATATCGTCGATTGTAAGCCATGCTCCGGTCGGTTCCCAGGAGGTGTGGTAGGAGTCGCAAAACCAACACCTGAGGTTGCAGCCCGACGTTCTGACGAACACAGAGGGGACACCGGCGAGTTTGCCCTCTCCCTGTAACGAGCAGAAGAGTTCGTTTATCGGAAGACCCTCACCTTCACCAGCGTGTTCGGTGGCGAGTTCCGAAACGTCGCTTGTGACCGGCATTAGTACGTCGCACAAAGTTCGTCAGTCTCTCGAACCGTCACGGATACGTTTGCGACGTTGTCCGGAAACACCTCCAGCATCCGTTCCTCGAGTAGAACGGACATCACTTCAGCTGTCGGTGGGTGCTGGAGTACGATGAGTGAATCAGCATCGCCCGATCGTTCGAAGGCATCGATCAGCGGATCCCCTTCCTCAACGAGAAACATGTGATCCCAGTCGCCGATGACATCAGTTACATCTCCCTTGTCCACGATCCAGCCTTCCTCCGCGAGATGACCGGTGATTTCCACCGTAATCTCGTAGTTGTGCCCGTGGGGCCGCGAGCACTTTCCGTCGTGGTGGAGAATCCGGTGACCCGTGCTGATCCGAATGGGTTTGTTTTCCCCGATTACGAGTGTCCGTTCTTCAGTGTTCGAAAGGAGGGCGCTACCAAAATCACCCCCAGATATTCTCTGTGGCATACCCAAAGAATATCCCGAGTGCACATAAGCTTATTTGTTGATTTGTTCGTACTGCGGAAACGTCTACAACGAATCATCTTCATCTATCAGTTCATGACTATTATTTGCCGAGAAAACCGAAAGTTACAGATTGAGTTGGGATATGCCCCAATGAATTGTAGAAAGGTGAGGTCTGTTAGAGCACTCGGTCCGAATAATATGACCCAGTGATTCTAATCTCACTCTCATCGACTACATCTACGATTCTTTTCATTAACTGTGCCAGAGGTTCGGTCTGATTTGTGGACGATACTTTCATCGCATGTTCGTCAAAGTTGACGACACCATAATCGTCGAGCATCGGAAGATGGGTATGTTTGAGACCAATGTCCGATGATCGTTGTACAGTCCGGCCGACTGACTCGGAATCCACATCCGCTTCTTCGGCAGCAACCTGTCTACCCAGGTCTGACACCCGAACGGTCACCGTCTCGCTACCTTCCTCGATTTGAAGATCTAGGAGTAACTCGAGCACGATTCGACGTCGCTCCGACTGGAGAATACGCAGGATGTCCTTCAGTTCCTTACTCATTGACGAACACCTCCTGTCGAGGAGCGCAGAAATCCGTAGTGATCGTTATATTGCCACGGGCTTCCGAATCGTCGAAGCCGAGCGTTTGTACCTTCCGAGTCGGTCGGACAGAGTTATGCCTCTCGGCCATTGTAGGCTTGATTGCTGTCATGGTTGGCAGCGCGGCGCTCCGGCGACCTAACCGCCGGGCCCGTTTTAGACGGCCACGCTACTTCGTCATGGCCGATTGACTATAAAGAACGCTTGCATTTCTGATCACTAACTGATCATCGTAGAGGTTGCGTTTTATTCTTGATTTCAACAGCTACACCATCGCTTCCACATCCGGCATAACCCACACCATTAATAGAAATCGTGACACTAACCAGGTATGGTTGATACCGATGATCGGCCGGCAGTCACACTAAATCCGAGCGGTCTCGGCCAATACATCAGTTATTCTGGGTGTCCGCGATTTTTCAGACTGAAGTTTTTCGACCACGGCCTCGTGAATAAGCGAAACTGGTACGATCCGAACGCAGGTAGTGACCTTTTCGCAGAACTTGGGTTAGCCTACGAAGAAGAACAATTGAAAACACTCAGTGAGGATGCATCCCGAGTCATCGGGGACACTGACAGCGATGGTGATGTGATCCCATATGATGAGACGTGGGAAGACAATACGGGATCACACGGCGACATAGAAACGCAGTGGAAAGGTGGAGTCCGTGAACAGTTGATCAATCTGATCGAGACCCTCGCAGATAGCGACCATGACGAGTTGGATGGACCCGTCGTGTTGTTCCAGACACCCATGTTTGGACGGATCGGAGTCTGGGACATTGCTGGTATTGCCGATCTCATCACACTGGAACCGCTTCCGGAGAGTCGCGGCGTCCGAACTAGAGTTCTGGAGGTCAAGACGTCCTGGAAGGACAAGACATCTCAGCAGATTCAATCGACGATCTATAGTTTACTATTAAGCACGGTGGTTTCCGAGTGTGGCGTCGATCATGAACCCGTCGCCACAGTAGTTAATCGTGAGGCAGACCTCCGCGAACATCCCCTGCCGGAACTCCCGCCGATCGATCTTCCCTCGCGGACCGCGGAGGTGAAACGCCTGTTGAAACAGGATGGTGAACTACACCAGTTAGCGCGAAAGTCGTTTGACGAGGTCGGGTATCGCCTCGAACGAAAATGCGACGGGTGCCCGTATAACGGGATTTGTTTCACGAAAGCAATTGAATCACGCGATCCAGCACTGTTGAACCTCACACAGGGGAATCAGGAACGGCTTCGAGTGCAGGGCATAGACTCGCTCGCGGGGTTGACCGACCTGTTTGAGCGAGAAGAGGGGACGAAACCGTATGATTACGACGAACTCCCAGTACGTGATGAGACAATCGTTCGTGCCTTAGAGAGTGAGGGAACCCTTTCGAATCGCCTCGACGAAATCGTTCAACGGGCTCAGGTACTCCGTGGAGAACTCGATCCGTCGTACGACTCGTTCGGCGGCGTAGAGTACCTACGTGGCAGTGGGAACGGCAATCTCCCTGACGACGATCCGCATCCACGATTGCCCGGAGGGGCGTGTGAGCGCAACGAACTGATCCGGGTGTACCTGTACGTCCAGCACGATCCCGTACGTGACCGGCTGGCGCTCTTGGCTGCTCGCATCAATTGTGACAAGACCGATGCGACGACCGTCGTTGAATTTAGCGAGCAACTCCCAGCGGCGAAAGACGATAGCCTCGACGCGGAAGCGAAGCTACTGGAAGCGTTTTTCGAACGGCTAATCAAAGCAATCCAGGGCATAAAAGCCGAGTTTGGCTCGAGTCCAGACCAGGGCTATGTCCATCTGTACACGTATTCCGCCCACGAACGGGACGCACTCATGGAGGGTGTTCAACGACAACCGTCCGTCTTTGGAAGCGCCGCAGTACGTGATCTTCTGGGACTACGAGAGGGACTCGACCAACCGATGGTGTCGGTCGTGCATAACGATATTACGAGTCGCTTGGCGTTACAATACCCGGGGACAGGGCTCATCCAGACAGTCGAGCAAATGCAGGCGTTCGCCGACGAGTCCTATCCTCGACGCTGGTTTTCTGCTACCGATTGGAAAGCGACGATTGCTGGCGACGAAGTTGACCTTCGGGATGTATTCAGGACTGGGTTGTTCGAGGGGAAGCGAGCGTACGTCGAGGAGGGCAACTCGATCAGATTGCTCCTTGGTGATCCAGGCGATCCGGATCGGGAGCCAGATGGCTTCTACCCACTGTACAATCGATTTGGAAATCAGATTCCCCTGGAGTACCTGTGGGCTGCTCGCGGTAAGTTAGACGATGATGTGGAACTCGGGACGGGCAGTTCGTCGCTCTCAACATATCGGTACTACGACGGGGAGGGCTCCAAACCGATCGGAGCCCCAGAAGTGAAAGCACTCGCACAGCGACTGACGGAAGCTCTCGAGCACGTCGAACGGGCGATCGCGTACAAGAACTGGCAAATCGATAAGCAACCACTCGATTTGAGCCGACTGCCAGCCTTCTCGCTTGAAAATATTGAACTGAACCGTGCCTGCCAAGAGTATCTTGATCTGGAACACACGACGAACTATCGTGACTGTCTCGACCATTACCTCAAACCGCCTCGAAAGCGCATGCAGACCGGCGATTCGACGATTTTCCGCGTCACGAACGTCGAACCTGCTGGCCAGTGGGATATCCGCGTCGAGGGCGATCTTCTCTATGACGAGTTGTTCCGAAATCCGGATCAGGTGATCGATAGTTGCCGGATCAGCGGCTCGGACGACGGCGGCTCCGGAAGCTGGCGAGTAATGTCGAAACTCGAGCGCAACGGCAGGGAATTCAGACAAGTCAATGCGACATACCCGCGGTATCTGGCAAATTCGATCAAGGCATCCGTCGAGTCGTTCGATCGAACCGGCAAAACGATCACGGTGAGTGCATCGACCCACGGTGGGTTCGGCCGCAGCCGGTACCTTGAGTGGCACCGGAGTGCAACGATGGAACCCGAGGAAGCCGACGGAGAGGATTACACGACGCTGGTCTCTGAAGGTGACCTCTTTGTGCTTGATCCGTACGCGGATTCTTACCCCGCGCTCAGAGCCTACGAAGCGCTCGAGCGGACGGAGTCGAACGCGTTGTACCACCAGTTGAACCGCGCGTTCCAGGACGGCGAAACTGAGCAGTTCGACCGGCAGTTTTGTTCGCCGACCGCTGTTGCGGACTTCATCGAAACGTTCGAGGATGCGACGGGTGCGCGTCCCCGCGGGAACCAGGCGGAGTTCGTTAAGGAAGTTGACCACAGCGTCTCCGTTCTGCAAGGGCCGCCAGGAACCGGCAAGACCAGTTTTACGCTTGCACCGGCGGTGTTAGCTCGACTCGCAGCGAGCGAAGACGAGGGGGATCGGTTACTCACGGTTGTGACTGCGCCGTCGCACACTGCTGTTGATGAAGCGATGGAGGACATCGTCACGAACTGGGCCGACCTCACTGAGAGTTCAGCAACCACTGCGGCAACCGAGTTTGTTCGGGTTCGTGCCGGTTCTTCCACCGATGTCCGTGAGGCCGTCGACGAGCACGTACGGTTTGTCGATTATTACGATACAACTGATGTGGTCGAGATGACCGACGCGCTTCGTCCACACGTGACGCCGGACGGTCGGGCGACGAATCATCTCGTCGTGTTCACCACGCCGACATCGCTTCGGGGTGTGATTAACAAATGCTCGGGTGAGTTATTCGCTCTCGACGACGCTGAAGCGGTGATGGATGCCGGGATTTCGTTCGTCGATTTGCTGGCGATCGACGAGGCGAGTATGCTCGATCTGCCGGCGACGCTCCTCTCGAGTGCGTTCCTCAAGGACGATGCACAAACGCTCCTCATCGGTGACCACCGGCAAATGGAGCCAGTTCAACAACACGACTGGGAGGGGGAGGATCGCCGAACCATCGAAGAGAATGTGCCGTTCATGTCGGTGTTGAACTTCGTCCGATTCCTCAGAGGCGACCTTGAGGAAACCGATTTTGCATTCGCCCAATCACCCGATATCGGTGACGCGATTCCGATCACACGCCTCGACCGAACCTATCGGCTACACACTCGAGTCGCTGACTTGCTCACTGACCTGGTGTACACTGACGACGGGATAAAACTCAAATCAAGCCAGACAGCGACGATTGATCACGTTCACGCCGGTACGGACGGCGTTGCAGCCGCGATGAATCCGCAAGCTCCGGCTGCCCTTGTTATTCATGACGAGGACGAGAGCCAAGACGCTAACCGAACCGAGGTCGCTATTGTAGCCGCGTTGTTGAGCGCGTTGGATGATCCACAACCAACGGAGACTGGAATTGTGACGCCACACAATGCCCAGAAAGGACGACTCAACCAGCAGTTTAATGGAACCGCAACGATCGATACCGTCGAGCGGTTTCAGGGTGGGGAACGCGATGTCATGGTTATCTCGGCCACTGCAAGCGACCCGGACTATGTCCGAAGCGAAGCCGAATTTCTGTTAAATCCAAACCGATTGAACGTCGCCATGTCCCGAATGAAGAAGAAACTCGTCATCGTTGCAAGCGAATCCGTGTTTGAGGTGACACCACCGAATGCCGATGAGTTTGACCAAACGTTGATATGGAAGCGCTTGTACGACGCCCTTGGCGTCACCGACAATAGCCCAGCGACGTCAGTTTGGGAGGGAGATCTTGGTGAGTTTTGTCCAAGTAACGTTGATATTCCCCGCGGAAAATCCGGCACGAATATCGATGTCTACGCCTTGGAATCGGAGTAACGCGATAAACGAGATACTGGTGATTTTGTAGGAATGATGTGACCAAAACACCCATCACATCTGTTGGTAATTTTTCAACAATGACTGACTCGCCAGTTGCAGTTGGATCTGAAGTTACTCACGAGAAACACGGGCGGGGTGTCATCATTGATGAAGTTGTTCAGAATACAGATGGGACGCACGAAGTTCCAGTCCTCTTCTATTACACCGGTGACGCCCAGATCGTCCCAGTCGTCACCTTAAACCCAGCAGCGGAAGTGGCGCGGTCAGAAATTTCAACCGGATCGAGCGGAATGACGATTACAGTCGATGATGGATTTTTCTCGTTCTCCGTCGAGCCAGACGGAAAGGGATCCGGGTTCGACGTCACACTTCGAGTTGGAAATACGGTAATCGATTCTGCACATCTCGATTTCTCCGAGTTCATTGAAATGGAGTAACTGTCTCCTCGTACCTCGTTCAAATGTCTCGACCGAGCATTGATGGTTTCAGTAAATGAAACGGAATATGCAATGTTTTACTCCCGTATATGAACGTCTCGTTGCTGAACAGGCAAGGGACGCCATTCATTGTCGATAATTGCTAACAAGTCCTGAGTTGCACGTGCTGGTTAGTTGGGGTGATGAGACTCGTGGCTTAACACAGTAGCAGGTAGAGCCAGTATGGGAGTTTGATGATGCCGTCTTCGAGTGTTTCGATTGGGGGTTCGCCGCGGGGTGTGTCGCCGACGAGTACGATTCCGAGGGGTGAATCGTACGTCGTTTGGAACTCTTGGATCGCCGCGATCGCCGACTCGCGTGTGCCGGGTCGGTAGGCGAGGCCGATCGGGATTGGTGTCTCGTTGAGTTCGAAGACGAAGTCCACTTCGCCGTTGGATCCGCGCCAGTACTGGACGGTCGGGGTTGTGTCGATGTTTTGGGCGTGTTTGAGGCCGTAGGCGAAGCGCATGGTGTGGTCGAATCCTGCGATGCGTGCGAGATCGGCTTCGCGGTCGAAGTCCCCGCGGACGCTTGCTGCGTCGCCGCCGGTGAGCGCGGTTGCGAGTCCGGTGTCGCGCAGGTAGAGGCGGACCGATCGCGGGCGCTGGTTGTCGTACTCTGTGACGCCGGTCAGGAGGTATAGCTCGGAGAGGGCTGGGAGGTAGCTGTCGGCGATCGTTCGCCGGTCGACGTCGAGCAGGCTCGTCAGGTCGCGGTAGTCGATTGGTTCTGCACCGCAGTTGCGCGCGGCGAGTGCGCACAGTCGTTCGAGGTCGTCGATGGTTTTGATCGATTCGAAGCCGGGGATTTCTCGGTAGAGAGCGGATTTAACGTCTTCGCGTAGGGACTCGTACGCGTCCGGGTGCAGGTCGTCGGCGGATTCGACGACTCCGGCCTGGGCGTAGCTGATGACGCCGCCCATTGCGAGGTAATCGATGACGCGTGACTGGATTCGTCGTTCGTCGTCGGCTACTTGCTGGTGTTTCGATCGGAGTTCCTCGACGAGTGCGTCCGGGTCGCCGCGTTCGACGGCGGTTGGGAGGCTGGTGTCGCCTGTTCGGATCGATGTTGGACTGATCCGGGTTGTTTCGTTTGCTTCGAGGTTCGGGTAGAGGGCGAAGATGTAGTCGCGGAATTTCTCTGGGAGGATGGGTTGGACGGCGTATGCTGACGATGGGACATCGGCTCGGTCGAATTCGCGTTGGATCTGGATTTCGGAGCTGGCGGTGACGGCGACGTGTCGGTCGGGTGCGTCTTCGAGCAGTTCGGCGACCACGGATCCCCAGCCGTCGACGTCCGGTTTGGTCGAGTGTTCGATCCGGTGGACGGCGTCGAGGATGATGAAGTGCGATCCGTTCGCGTCTCCGCGGCCGAGGACACGGCTTTCGTAGTACCGGACGGCGCGTCGCAATTGGTCATCGGAGTGGAGCTGGTAGAGCGGGTCGGCGTCGAAGGGAAGGTAGAGAAATCGGGTCGGGTCGTCGCCGGCGTCGATGCGGTGGCGGATGAATTCGTACAGGAGCGTGGTTTTACCTGCGCCGCTGCGGCCGACGAGGGCCAGTACCGGTTGATCCTCGAATTGACTCCCGTCGGCGCCGGGGCGCGCGAGGTGGTAAAAGTCGCTTTTCTGCCTGGCGGGAAGCGTGAACGCTTCGGCGCCTGTTTCCCACCAGGGGTTGTGCTCGTGAAGGTCGCTTAGTAGCGCGTCGCCGGCGTCCGTCGTCATTGGTGCGTTGGTGGCGAGAGAGTCCGCATCCTAATGGGTGTTTCGACCACTAATCCACCGGTTCGAGGGACCTAATTCGCTGATCAACCCGGTTGAACAGCCCATTACACTTCCTTAACGAGTTAACAGACACTATGATGCTACTATTTACTCTGTTAAGCTCGTGTCGAAGTTGCTAGCCGAAGAATTTATACAGTTATGAGACACACTGTTGATCGTGAAAATCATAGAAACCACACCGCAATGTGTTTTTCTTCGAAAGCCGGGTTCGACGGTCGGGGCGGGCTGGAAAGCGGGACGCGGAGGTGACGACTGACGCTATGACCGCGACGTACGACGACCTCGTCGACGGGATCCGCCTCGATCTCGACGTCGAACTCATCACCCGCCGCCCGGTCGACTGCGATGGCGTTCGACTCCACCGACTGCTCGTCGCCGACCAGCACGGTGAACACTTTCCGGTGCTGATCGCCTCGACCGCCGACCCGCACCACGACCTGAAGACCGGCGCCACGTACCAGATGCAGGAACTGTACGCGTGCGACCCGCCCACCCGCGCCGGCGAGACGTCGATCGACTGTCCGGGCTGCGGTTCGCCGGTACGTGAAGCGGCTGGGATCGATGCGATCGATCCCGCGGTCGTCCGCGCGGCGGCCACGCTCGACATCGACCAGGCTTTCGGTGTGATCGACGAGCGGACGACCGTCTCCGTTGCCGGCGGTCGTGAAGAGCGGGTCGACGACTGGCGGCCGATGCCGACGAGCGAGGACGACACGCTCGACTACATCTGCGACGCGTGCGACCGGACGCTTCACGCGCGAGAGGTTCGAAACACCGGTGACGGAATCGCGCGCGTCGACATAGCTCACGACGCGGTCTGCTCACCGTCACCCGCCACGAACGCGTCAGCCCCGCCGACCCTCGGCCTCGCGGCAGGCGGAGCGTCCGATGCGACCAACTTCCGGAAAAACATCGAGCAAGGGTTCACACCTTTACCCGAGGCAATCAGCGACGAGGGACTGTTTGCGGAGTACCACTTCGAGACGGGTGATCCGGTGGAGACCGACGCGCTGTTCGCACCTCGCTACGCGACCGCCGTGAGCGAGCATCCACTCACGGGAGAGAGCGAACAGTACCTAGCGGTCGGGCTCGATTCGACCTTGACACCGGATGCGTTCGAGCGCCCGAGACTTGAGCTAGTGGTCGTCCTCGACGTCTCCGGCTCGATGAACGCCTCGTTCGACACGTACTACTACGACCGTCACGGCCGCAAACGGTCGAACGAGGGTGACGGGACGACGAAACTGGAGGCGGCGAAACGCTCGCTGTGTGCGTTAACCGACCAGTTGCGCGACGGCGACCGGCTGGGCGTCGTGTTGTTCAACGAGCACGCACACGTGGCGAAGCCGATTCGCGACGTCGGCTCCACCGACGTGGACGCTATTCACCGGCACATCGACGAAGTCGCAGCCGGCGGCGGAACGAACCTCGCCGACGGATTCTCTGCGGCCGCCGACGTGCTGGGAGAAGGGAACCCGGATCCGGCGGTCGAACACCGGATCGTGTTCGCGACCGATATGATGCCGAACATCGGCACCACCGGGTCGTCGGAGTTAACGCGGTTAATCGCGGACGCGGCGGTCGATGGTATCCACACGACGTTTCTGGGCGTCGGCCTCGACGAGAACGCCGCACTCGCCGACCACCTCTCCGGTATCCGCGGCGCGAACCACCACTTCGTCCACTCGGCGACCGAGTTCGAGCGGCATCTCTGCGAGGCGTTCGAGTACATGGTCACGCCGCTCGTGTTCGATCTCGGACTCGATCTCGTCACTGACGGATTCGAAGTACTCTCTGTCCACGGCTCGCCCGTCACAGACGACGCGACGGATCGCCTGATCGACGTCGGAACGCTCTTTCCGGCCCCGAAACGGGACGACGCGGTTAAAGGAGGCATCGTACTGGTCCGACTGAACCAGCAAGAACCGGACGCTGATCTGGAACTGACCGCGTCGTGGACCGAGCGCGACGGGTTCACTCACGTCGAGCGCGCGAGCGTCAACGTCCCCGACGAGCCAGACGTGTACGCTGACGACGGCGTTCGCAAGGCGGTGGCGCTGGCTCGCTACGCTGGCGAACTAAGAGAATGGGCGGCCGACGTCCACGAGCGAGCGGATCCAGACGAAGTCGAGAGACGCATACCAATCAGCGGCGAACACGAGCGCGGATCCGTTCCGCTCACAGTCCCCGATCGGTGGGCGGATCGGTTTGATCGGCTTCATCGCTATCTAAATAACGAGCGGTCGGCAACCGCGGACGACTCTCTCAGACGAGAACTCGACTTGCTCGACGCGTTGACTCGCCGGGCGACCGACGTCTCGGCAGAACTGTGCGAGCAATAACGACGCCCGAATCTTGATTGTAAACGAGTACTGTCGTCGAAGTTTTGATTTGGAACTCATCGAAGTTGGGGAGTGATTCGCCGTTCAACTGGGAGTACTAAGAAATATACCGTGTCGTAACGCCTGTTTTCACTGTCGTCACTGTGAACTGGGGAAAAGCTGTCAATCCGTTAGGATTGAGCCCTAGGGTCGCATGTCGCCGTCACGTGCCGGGCCCACATTATTGTGAAAATTATTCAATTACTAGTTCAGCTTCGAACATCATGTGAGGTTGTAACCAGGCGCTGCGTTCGCTTGACACAGCGACGTCCAGTGCGTCGATCACGGTTTCCGAAGCTGGTTGGCTGGAGAGGTCGAATTCGTCGAGGATGTTCTGTATGAGACGAGGTTTTGTCTCGCCTATGTTACGCATCCAGAGCGTGGTTTTACCGACGCCCAGTGCTTGATCGTGGAGATAACTCCCGATGGCGGCTTCGGAAGCGCCAGCCCAACTGTCAGCGATGTGCGCAGCGATTTCCGTTGTATTTTGTTCCAATGTGGTGAGGTCAGATTGATCGAGGTCCGGTGAGGTTGCATCAAAATGCCGTTCAATTGCATCGTTGAGCGCGGATGTGACTGTGTCTGAATCGAGTGGGTATTCCTCGATGGTCAGTCTGGTACCGCGTTGCAGCACGGTTTCGTTCTGGCCTTGTGTTGTGTAGGTGACTTGCCAGTGGACCCACTCCTCGTTCTTGAGTTGGGCGAGGTGGTACGTGATATTGTTCGTGCTGTCGTGAGTGCGGAGGTGTGTTGAGGATCGAATGGATTCACCGTCAATTGTTACGGGTTGAGGGTGGTCGTCTTCTCGTTTCGAAGTCATTATTGCAAACTAACTAACAGTCGGTCTGTCTTAAAGGTCAGCCGTGAGGACTCTTCACCGTTCAATAACCTATCCCCCTCACTCGTCACGGGTAGAGACGAGGCAGAGTGAACTTGTGGAACTCGACAAGGTCGTCGGCGACCTGCTCGGCCAAGCGGTGATCGGCAAGGCGTTCGGGGTCGTACTCCGCCGCGATTTGGACTCGGTCAAAATCACCAAGTGCATCCGCTCCTTTCAGAACGGTGGTCATCTCTGACGGTTCGTCCACCCGATCGATGACGTTGAAATTCCAATCCGTGCATAGCAACGCCCACTCGTGTTCGGTCAGGAACTCAACGATCTCGTCGGCGCACTCGATAAGCATCTCACGTGATGCTTCGCTTTGCTTTGGGCTTACAGAGTAGCCGACACGCATGGCGGGCGTCCGGCGGCCTTCGACGCAGAAGGCAACGAACAGGTAGTGCTGGTTTTTGTTGTTGATCGCGAACTCCGGCTTGCCGTAGGCGATCCACAGATGGGTAGGGACGAATTTCATCTCGCCTGGAAACCGGTTGAAGTCCTGGGAGATGCCGTCACGCCACATGTTTTTCGCCTGAAGACCGCTTTCGCTGAGGCGTCCTTCGACGTCGCGGTGAAACCGCGCGATGTACCTGTGATACTGCTTCGAGAGTTCCCAGACGGTGGGTAAATCGTCGAGCAATTGGTCCGGAAAGCCGGTGAACGGCACGTAGCCTTCCTCTTCGAGCTTCGATCGTAGCAGGTCTAGAAGTCCCTGCTGGGATTTCGAAAGTTTCGAGCGATCACATCGGGAGATACCGATCGCTATCTCTCTCCACCCCAGCCATTCTGCGTGTTCGAGGTCGAGATCATCGAGCGAGGCGGGTTGTGAGTCGTGACCTGAGACGAGAAACAGGTGTTTCTGGGCTCGTCCGAATCGTTGCAGGTCGTCGTGTTCCTCTTGTAGTTGCTCGGGGTCGAACTCCGTGCCGAGTTTCGCCTCGATCATGACGGTCGTCCGGTCATCCTCGATGGTTACGTCTGGGATTCGTGTCGCGCGCGGATCGATACGGTCGTGAAACTCGATTCGCACGTCGTCGGAGAACGCGTCGTCAGGTAATTCGAGTACCTCTGCCAGCACCGGCGGCCCGATGAGTTCGAGGATTCCAAAAACGATCCGTGTCAGGTCGTCCTCGCTCTCGACGTCTAAGTATCGTGCGAGCGTTGTTGACATGCGATTCACTACCATTCCGAGCTATATTAGCGCCTGAGACGACTCTCGGCATTCGTGAACAACGGTCGTCTGGTTCCCGCTCGGACTGCACAACTGGAACGAACTCGTCTTAATGCTGGTACGGACACACCTCGTATCCCTCCCGCTGAAGCTTCTCTTCGGCACTCGTGATGCCGAACTCCGTCTCGATCCGGTCGCCCTCGTAGGGAACGTCCGCCGTGGCAAACAACTCGAACTCACCGTCTGTCGTCTCTCGGAAATAGTACAGCCAGTGACGACCGGTTGCGTCCCACGTATCCACGCGAACAGTCGACTGATCGTCCTCGGTCTCGAGTTCGCACACATCGTATCCCATAATCATCTCGAGCTGGTCATACATTCATAACGTTTCTCGCCGTCAACTCTTCGGACGTTCCGGACACGACGAGCGCTTCAACTGTGGGTAAGAATTTGGAACGGATAAGGAGATCCGCTTAATAAATCCTTCTTGAGACTTCGAAGCGGTTCAGATTGTGCGGACAGAATTATATCCTGTGTCGAGAATGCAAACCAGTGATGGCGGGCACCGACGAGGGATCGACGACGGTCGAAACGGCTGAGCTTGCGTCTTCGGCGTGGTCGGTTTCCCGGTTGAACGGCGAGATCGAGGCGGTCCTGGATCGCGCCGGCGATCGATTTCCGACCTACGTGGTCGGTGAAATCGCGGAGGTGAATCGCTACGACTTCGGGACGTTCTTCGAGCTTCGTGATCTTGAGGACGAAGCTGTGATCTCCTGTCTGGCCTGGAGCTTTGCGGTTGACGGGTTCGACCGTGAACTCGAAAATGGTACTGAGGCGATTGTGCGCGCATCAGTTGACTTCTACCCCGAACGCGGCGACACGCAACTGGTCGTCAGCGACTACTGGCCGGTCGGCGATTCCGACCGGTCGCGTGAGCTTGCCGAGCTTCGATCGGCGCTCGAAGCGGAAGGGTTGCTCGACGAGTTACAAAAACAATCCCTCCCGGAGTATCCCGACTGCATCGGCGTCGTCACCTCGCTCTCGGGGTCCGCTCGCGAGGACTTTGTTAGCGCCGTTCGATCCAGGTGGGCACACACGTCGATCAGGCTTTGCGGCGCGACCGTGCAGGGTGAGAACGCGGTCCCCTCGCTGGTCGGGGCGATCCAGACACTCGAGTGGGACGCGTACGTTGACGTGATCGTCGTCACTCGCGGAGGTGGCTCCGATACCGATCTCTGGTGTTTCAACGAGGAGGCGGTCGTCAGGTCGATCGCCGACTGCCTGACGCCGGTCGTCGTCGCCGTCGGTCACGAAGACGACGAGACGCTGGCCGAGGCGGTCGCCGACCGCCGTGCGATGACACCCACCGACGCCGGGGTCACGACGACACCGAACGGGGCAGCCCTCAACGAATCGATTGGGCAACTTGAACGGTACATCGACGTCACGTACGACGGCCTGGTCGACGATCGATTGGGCACGTTAGAACGGCGTATCGAAAATGCGTTCAAGACGGTCAAGCACGAGGCGAAAACCGAGGCTGTGACGGCTCGAGCGGCCCGGGGTCGCGTCGGCGACCTTGAGGCGCGAATCGACCGGGCGTACGACCGACGCGTCGAGCGAGAACTCGAGACCCTCGACACGCGAATCGACACCGCGTACCGGGATCTGGAAACGGACGCACGGGTTGCGGCTGGCACCGCCGAAGCCCGGCGACTCCGAATCGTCGTCGCCGCGTTAGTTGCGCTTCTACTCATCGGAACGGCGCTCGTCCTCTTGTTGCTTCTGTAGAGAGTAATGGAGGATCGGGTGGAGCGTAGGTTGCACGTCCTGTAGATTCATGGTGACCGGCACACATCGTGACGTATGACCCCTGACGTTGATATCAAAGGCAGGATCGAGCGTCTGGAGGAGATTGCTGAGACGCTCGAGGACGGTGAGATTGGATTAGATTCCGCGAAGGAACTCCGTGTAGAGGCCGATGATCACCTTGAAGCGCTGCGCGACGCGCTTGACGCAGGTGATGGTGACATCATCGAGATCGACAGCAGCGACGCCGACGTAGATGACTGGGAATGACTGGAATGGGTACCCCCTTCGTCCGTGAGGGTATTTGATCAATAGTTTCTGGTGGAATTGCATGGTGGACGGATTCACCTGAAGGTTCGGCGATCGTAGAACCCTTTTGCAGGCTGCTGACTCGAAATATGCGAGGTGGAATCAGCTTCAGGGTGGGTTTTGATGCGAGAAAGAGGTGGTGGGGGAATAGTCGCGTCGTGCTGCTTCGGTGTTGCTTGTACGTGATTCGCTCGTGACGGTTGGTGGATTGATTATGGCGAGGGTAGAGCTTGATCTCAGGGCAGAGGTTTTTAAGTAACCCTTTCATTTACTGTTTGCTGTTTAACAATGGAGCAAAAATCCACAAATGACACAGCAGCACAGAGCGGTTCAAACAAGCCAGCAGAAAATATTGCGTTCCGCATCGATAACCGTCGTCGTGAAGGCGAAAGTCGTGAGGACGTCATTAATCGATGTCTCGATGAAACTGTTGAATCAGTCACTCTCGAAGAGGTCACCGCTGCAATCGAAGAAGAGTTTGACGAAATCTCTTGTGTACGGTTCGCTGCGCACGTGCCTATCGATGAAACGGGGTTGGTGATCTTCACCGTCCATACCCCCGAAGCGTTCGACTTCGATGAGCGTGAATTCGCTTTCGGGACCGATCGGTATCGACTCGTCTTCCCGGACATAGATGGGTTAGATCGTGAGTACGAGTTTGGGGTCGAGGCGTCCGAATTTTCGCCGGGAGACGAGCGGTTGTCCGACTACACGCATGTGTACCGAGCGGACCACTTCGAGTCGTTGGCGCCACTGACGTTCGCCGAAGGGCTCGAAAGTCTGCGTACCCGATTCCGCGACGAGCTCAACGCGTAAGCGGAATCCGCCGACTCTTTTTTCACCAACCGAGAAGGTCGCTCGCACGGGGTGTTTGGATAAGTGACAAGTACAGGGTCGTGGTGGATTCCGACGGGTTCACCACGACCTGAGAGACAATGTATACGACCGGTGAATCGGATGTGAATCCGAAACGGCGCGCAATACTCGGTGCGGTGGGTGGTGTGGCTGGGCTGTCTGCACTCGCGGATCCTGCACTGGCACAGGATGAGAAATGTCCGGAGTGGGATCCATCTTACAGAGGACGGACCTGCACACTCACATGCAACGAACTTCCGGGAGAGCGTGGCGACGGCAAAAAGAAGCCATGGTACGAGTCGAAGCTCACCTTCCATAACTGTTCGACCTGTACTCGATTGATCGGTGCTCGGGTAACGGACGGGCACATTAGTGACAAGCGCGAGTCGGAACCGCACGTATCCGACCAGTCGAGTGTACTCTCGTACCATATCGAAGCAGGGGAGCGAAAGACGTTCTGGTACACGGGTAGCATCAATAATTTCGATCTTTCAGAACCGGCGGACATGAACGTCGCTATCACGCAGCGGTCGGTCGAACGCGCCCCGACCGAACAGTGTTACCGACCAGATCCCGATGCGAAACGGACGACCAAACGGGAGAAAACGTGCCCGGAAGGTGATCCGGAAGCAGGTGGGCGGACGTGTTCGCTCAAGTGTGGTGAACTCTCACCAGAGTTCCATGAGGGGAAGAAGAAACCGTGGTACGAATCGGCGATCACGTTCCAGAACTGTTCGAGTTGTACTCGCAAGATAGCGGTCGGTGTCAGCGACGGGTCTATTCACGAAGATAAATCGGTCGAGCCGGACGCCGGCCATCATGCAGGGAGTGTTAGCTATCACCTGAAGGAAAACGAACGGAAGACGTTCTGGTTTACCGGCAGCGTTGGCTTCCTCGATCTCTCCGAACACGCGGACATGAACGTCGCGATCAGCCAGCGATCGATCGAATACGCACAATCTTCACGTTGCTACCGGCCCTAAGAATAGAGAAATACTCTCAGCAACACCATTTCAACCTGCTTGAACAGCGTTCACGACAATCCACCTTCAACCGTGAAACTCTGCGCTTCACACGAAATACACCCACCTTCAACCGTGAAACTCTGCGTTTCACACGGAATACCCCCTTCTTCAACCGTGAAACTCTGCGTTTCACACGGAATACCCCCTTCTTCAACCGTGAAACACTGCGTTTCACACGAAATACCCTCTTCTTCAACCGTGAAACACTGCGTTTCACACGAAATGCTCCCTCCTTCAACGGTGGAACTCTGTGCTTCACGCGGAATACCGTGATTCAATGGACAAGTATCTAACTCGCCCCCCTCCCAAGTTTTGAGGAATTGATGCTATAATTCACATTCTTATAGAGAAGGTTTCTAAAGGGTGAATTTTGTAGAAGAGAGATTTCAATTTGGGTCAGTTACTGTCCAATTGCGTTACTCGATCACGCAAGTTACGCTGGGTTGTGAACGTCAAAACCAGCCGAGGGCAGTGAGGTTTTACGTGACGTTTCGTAACTAGAAGGGTCGAGGTGTTCGAGATGCATATCCTGTGTGGAATTGAGGGTTGAATCTTCATTGCGTTTTATTTTATCAATTGGGCAAACGCTTTTCCTTGGCGAACCGGCCAATTTCAATTGCAATGGCAGAAAAATCACCAGAGAAACCTACTGTCGTACATGCAGACCTGGCAGCGAAAGATCTCGGGGTCCCAGTGTACTACAGTGCAACCCTCGATGTTAGTGAGGGTAACACAGATACCGGGACAAATATCGAAGAACGGGGTGCTGACGTTACGGTCTCCCATCCAGTTGCTGATCCCGCGGAATTACGACGCAGAGCCCACATCACTGCACAACTTGCCATTTACAACCGCGACCTTTGGGACGTCGAGAGAAGTCCGGAAGCGTTCGATACAGCAGTAATCGATGTCGCTGAGAGGGTATTCGAGGCGTTCGAGATCGACGTTGGAACGTTACCAATCGAACGCCCATACACGTACGCGATCCTGGTTCACGACGTCTGGAAAATCGACTCGATGCCAGGACTCCGTCAATACCTGCAGGACCATCCATCTACCGCAAACCGGATTGGCCTAGCAGAGGTGCCGAGTACCGCATCGTTCTATCGACGCCGGAACCTCCTTCGAGAGGCTCGGTTGCGATCAGTTTTCGCTGCGGTAAGTGAGTGTATCGTTCACGCGATTTGGCGATCAGGCCATCCGCTCCCCGAAGAAATAATTGACCGATGGGAACTCGACACTACACCGGTCGTCACGGAGTTTGATATCTCTCCAGAGACACGCGATGAAGCGCTGCGAAACTGGGCGCGAGAACTTCTTGCAGACGCGAGTACTGCTCTCTCATTTAATCGAGATTCATCTCGTGTCTCGTATTCGATCGAGCAGTACATCGGTTTGCTCGCACACAGCACATTACAACAAGTCGGTCTCACGCGAGCACAGAATACCGCGGGTTGGGTATTCGGCGACGCAGTCGTTCCAGGTGGTGATGGTCTACTCAAGCACATCACCGCCTTAGATCTGGACAAGATTGAATCGCAGTTTGCGACCGCTCACAGCCAGGTGTTTGATCGATTCGCCGCCCGCGGCCTATTTGACGATCCGATCGATCTCGCGTTCGACACGACCGAAATCATTTGGTGGGGAGATGAGATGGATGCGACAATTGGCAAACGACGGCCGGAAAAAGACGCGACACCCAAATGGGTGTTCGCGCTCCTCGTCGGATTCAACTCCGATGTCAGGGTGAATTTCGGAGCAGTGCACGTGAGAAGCAAAGATCGACACGCGAGCGTCCTCGAAGAGTTGCTCTCGACTGCCACCGCGAACGCTGAACCCAGGTACGCATTCTGTGACAAAGAGTTCTACGACGGCTCAGTGATTGAAGCGCTGCGGACAGGCCTTGGGAAACAGTGGGTGATTAAAGCTCAAAATTACGATTCGATCGAGGATTTCATTAAGAAAACTCCATCAGATGAACCCGGGTTCATAAAAGAAATTGAAGCAACGAGCGCAAAACCCCGACCTAACGCGTTCGCCATCCCAAAAAAGCTGCACAGGCAACAAACGCTCATCAACTTCAGGACTACTGACCAAGTGCTCGATCCTGATGGGAGTGCAAGCACTCATACTGTCTATCTCACCGATATGGATGACGTAGAGACGACACCAGAGGTTATCAAATTCCGGTACGACTACCGATGGAACGTTGAAACAGCCAACCGTCAGTTTAAACGGGTACTCCCTAACACAGCCAGCCAGAACGTGCGAGCCCGGATTTACTGTGCCAATATTGCGACACTGTTCATTAACTGGCACAGCCTGATCAACCGCACGCTCTCACCAACGTACAATCTTCCCCTCACCGTTACACGGAACGAGTTACTCACCGCGATCCGTGACGTGGCGTTTACAGAGACGGAGTAACCATGGAGGGGACGATAGCTGCCAGCGGGCTTCGCGACGTGATTGCTCCTGCCACCGCGCTCGTTAATGAAGCGGTGTTAACTGCGAGTTACGAGGAGATGCAGCTCCAGGCTCTCAGCGCCGATAAGAACGCTGTCGTGACCACAACGGTAGCAATTGACGAATTTGATGCGTACTCCGCAGAAACGTCCGCTATAGGCGTGCGTGTAGACGCGTTGGATGCGTATCTCAAGTTGGTTGACCCGGCCA
The DNA here is from genome assembly GCF_024300625.1 of Halovivax gelatinilyticus. Classification (GTDB taxonomy): domain Archaea; phylum Halobacteriota; class Halobacteria; order Halobacteriales; family Natrialbaceae; genus Halovivax; species Halovivax gelatinilyticus. Next base: position 83,846 of record NZ_CP101322.1, read on the forward strand.
GCCCTGTCCAGATACGGACGCCCCCGCACAGTGACTCCATCAGGGTGATCGCCCCGGATTTAGTGGTCAATAGCGACGGAATAGATGGTAAGAATATTCGGCAACAAACGGGTTGGACTGATCGACAGGACTCGTTTAGATTCAGTTGCCGGAGTAACGCTAGATCGCTACGTCGGAGCCTCGAAGCGGCTGACCTTTGTGGGCCGTCAATTACGATCAACGCCGATCGTGATGATTCGGTAGAGTTTACCGCAACTGGGGAAGCAGACGATATGCGATGCCGAGTGACCGGCGACGTAATCACTGAGCATCCAGAACCACCGGTGAAGCCAACATATCCGGTCGAGAAGCTCCGGGAAATGCATCAGAGCCTCTATACGCGTACTGATTTTCTGACCTTCGAGGTGAACATCGAGGGAGTCCTTACAATGTCTGGCAAGCACGTCGAAACGTCAGCGATTACTCGATTTGCACTGGCACCCCTATCATCGGATTCGTAGTCAGAGCGCGAGTGAGAAAGAACGAGCGTCAGTGATGGTTCGTCGGGGTTAGTAGAACGTAGTGTCGCCACCGGGAACATCGGCGTGAGCGGTAATTTCGGCCGCGTCGAAAGGTTGCTCGATACCGTTGATCTTGCGACGATGGAGTTCGATATCGTCGAAATTCTCGTCGGTAGGGTGGATTTGAAAGTACGCGGCTAAATCGTCGATGATTTGTCGGTGATGGTCGGGGATCGCGGACTTGTTCACGGTGAATACGAGTTCGGTGCTGGTCGTTGGGACTGGCTTGATCACCCCTACCGTTTCGCCTTCCGTCAGTCGGCGGTCGAGTGTTCGTTCTGGCACATCGATCATCGTGATGAGTTGTTGCCGGGTGCGTGATGATTCGAGGAGTGCTGTACATAGTTCGTAGCCGCCGGCGTGGGTGAGAAAGGTACTTACACGATCAGTTCCTGACATTCTAAATTGTGAATAAGCTGGATACGTATAAACCCTCGGCGTGAGAGAGCGTCAAAACCCGAGTTTATACTTAATCCTTTGGGTCTGTCTACCTCTCGTCATCTGTTCTCGAATTTATTTACCCCGTCCCTGGACAATCATATGAGTAGTTCCGGCAAGAGTGAAGAAATCGAGGAATCACCCTCGAAACGGATTTTGCAGTCCATGTTTCAAGATGTTCTGGGACACCGACGAGCGGTTCACTTCTTCAAAGAGTTAGATGAGTGCTACGAGTGGATGGTGACGCGAGGGATCGAACCGAACGCACGGAACCCCACTGGGTACGAAGAGAGCAGCGCGGAGAATTACCTCAAACGACTCGGCAAAGCACTGCCACACCTCTGGCTACGACACGGCGGCTTTACCCTAGAGATCACGAACGACTTGGCCACCTGGTACGTCGAACAGCTCGAAGACGACGAACTCACGACAGAAAACGGGTCGCCGTACGCCGCCTCGACGAAACGCAAACACGTGTGCGCCGTATTCGCGATGAAACGCTGGCGCGCTGATCAACGCGGCGACCAGCCCTGGCGGCCACACACGCTGTTCGAAGCGGAACAACCGGAACGACCAATGGCCGACCCCATCACGCTCGAAGAACGCTCCGTGCTCCGCGAGCACGTCCTCGAATACAACACCATCACTCGATACAACAACTGTACACCAGAACAACGCGATCGGATTCGAGCGGAACTCGCGCAGCGACTCGGAAAGCCGAAAGCCGACGTCACGAAAGACGATTGGGAACGAGTGAACACGTGCTGGAAATACCCGAGCTTAATCTACCTGTCTCTCGACACTGGGCTTCGACCGATCGAAGTCGCGACCGCAAAGGTCGAGTGGGTGAACCTCTCGAAGGAGACACTCGAAGTTCCGAAATCGGATTCGGTGAAAAACGATGCGAGGTGGGAGAATCCGATTACGTCGCGAACCGCCGATACGTTAGAACGGTGGTTCCGGCAGCGAGCGGCCGAACCCGCGTACGATGACACCGACCTCATCTGGCTGACGCGCGAGGGTAATCCGTACTCGTCCGGCCCGCTCGGCCGAAACCTGCGAAAACTCTTGGAAGACGCAGGCGTCGATATCAGTGACCGGAACATATCGTGGTACTCACTGAGGCACTCGCTCGGAACGCATTACGCGAGAGTCGCGGACAACATCGACGACGTTCGTCGCCAACTGCGACACAAAACGATCGAGGCTACCCTTCGCTACATCCACCCGCCGGACGAGGACGTCCGCGATAACCTGAACCGGATCTAACCAGGCAACTGTTTTCCTTTTTCGACTACGTGCGACTGGGCTCGACGCGAGTCGAACGGTTCGAGGGGTGACGACGATCGGAGTTCCTGCCACCGATACTTGTTGCGGAGAGAATACTCCTCGGTGTACTCGGAGTGAGTTACTGGGACTGGTTCTTGCTGTGTTGATGAGCGCGACCGGTTTGTGCCCGTTTTGGTCTGAACGAGTTCGATGAGCCCCGGAATTGATCCTGCGAGTCGAAGTTGCCTCAGAGGCAACTATCCGGGTTTTTATAAGGTTGAATCGCCTTTCTCGACCTGAGCGGGCCGAAATCGGGCCAAACGGCGCGACAAACGGGCCGGATGCTGCCAACGAATCCTTCCAATCCGGATGGACTCTCACTCCAACGGGGATGGTTGGACTACTCAATTGCTGCTTCCACCTGGTTAATTACCAGAAACTACAGGGCACGTAAAACAGGCTTACAGCTAATCCTGCTTCGATAAATTATTCTCTTGAATACACACCCCAGGCTTGGAGATCGAAGGTTGCACGTGGCGAGCGCCAACGTTCTTATCAGCCTTTACAGATGCTTATCGCACCGTGTTGAATCCAGCGCGTAACTGTGAAACGGACTAAGGCGGGACTTGCAAGGTTCGCAATAGATCAGTACTAAGACATATTGAACGCAAGTGGTTTCTAGACTGTGTGGCTCAGAACTTAAGTGGCCGGCTCAGCCAACGCATTGGTTAGACATATAAGCCCGAACGTTAACCAATGTATTATGGCGATATTGGAGCAGCCTGACCGGGAACGCGGATTCAACAAGGATCGGATCATCCGGGTCCTGTTGAATCACACGGGAGATGAATTGACGAAGTACCGGTTAGCACAGCTTTCTGGTGCGTCTGAACCGTGGACGCGCCAGTACACTGAATCACTCGAAGAAAAGGGTTTAGTCGAGGGTACTGAGGTCAAGGCACCAGTGGGACTGTACCGGACCTGGTTGGACCAGCGGATCGAGCCGAATCAATTGGAGGTGTCCCTCCAGTACCCGATGGACCGGCTAGCAGAGACTGACTTGCAGTACGCGCTAACGACATACCAAGCAGAGAATCTGAATCAGGGCTTTCTCTTCACCTCGACCACTGACTTCTACATTTCTCCGGAGGAAATCAACGACTGGCTTGCAATCGTCGAGGAGAACGGATTGCTAGGCGGTGGAAATACTCGAATCAGAGTCCTTGACGACCACGTCTTCTACAATCAGCAGGCAGTCGATGGCTTCTCGACTGTGTCTATCCCGCAACTAATTCTGGATTTGCTTGCGGAGGGCGGACCGTGTGAGCAAGCGGCGAAGAAACTCATCGATTCGTATCATGGTGACCAATAGTGGTGAGACAATACTACGTGCCGCAGATCACGGAACTCTCCGAACAAGAACTCCAGGCAGTGTTTGAAGCAGCCCAACCCCCGGTATGTCTGCTCGGCGGGTGGGCTGTCCATCTTCACGTAACCCCCGGATTCCACTCAGCGCACGGCCGCGAGTACATCGGATCACGAGACATCGATCTCGGCGTCCACGTCGATGCAAGTTGGAGTGGGGAGGACTTCCAGGAAACACCGGTTGAAGACTCGATCTCAGCAATCGAAGAGTTAGGGTATACGAAGAGTCGCTTCGGCTTCGTTCAGAACTTCCTCCGCGACAGCCAAGAACGAATCAGCGAAGCCGAAGCCAGCGAACACAGCTTGCACGAGGTGTTTCAAGTCTACGTCGATGTTATCCCTGACACTACGGAGCTAGACAAATTCCGAGACGTGTTCGGGTTCAAACCGCCAGCGGAACCACTCCTGGCACCGGTGTTCGAAACGAACAGCGGTGAGCAGTTAGCGGAGTATGTGTCATGGTCGCCGCCTGCGAACAAACTGATTGCCCCGCCAGAATTACTGGCTGCGATGAAAATCCGGTCGCTCCCGGATCGAGACAAGAGTCACAAACGAGTGAAGGATGTCGCTGACCTCCATGCGCTCCTCTGGTACGTCACAGACTACACGGACGTGAAAACCGGCGCACTGGAACACGTCTCACACTCCGACTTAACGCAATTTGCGGACGCAGTTGACGACCCAGTATTCGAAGACGCAGCTACGCTCCTCCAGATTGAACCACAACTCATCAGCGGATCCATTACCCGGTTACTTCGGTAACCCAGTCACACCGGAGACCACACAACTGTCCCCGCGAGATGAATCACCGGCTCACTATACCATCGTACTCGCCAGCTGTGAGGCCGCCCAAGCGTGTCGACGGGCCCGTCACCCGATACGATCTAACGCTTTTTTGCGGTCCTCGAGGGGGGTTTGATCATATTTAAGGGTGGATTTTGGGCTTTTGTGCCGGAGTTGGGTCTGGGCCGCTGCGAGGTCTTCTTCGCGCGTCATGTACGTACCGGTGGAGTGCCGGATGACGTACCAACTGCATTTCCGGTTTTCGTGATCGATGCCGGCGATCTCGAACAGTTGGTGAAGGATTCGTCTGAGCGAGGCTGACCCGTACGGATTTCCTTCGCGCGTTAACCACAGCTCGTCGCGCCCGTCGTACAGGTCGTACGTCGCGCGCTGGTCGAGCCACCGGTCGAGCATGTCGATCGTTCGCGTGCTGAGGCTGACGTGCCAGTTGTCTTCGTTTTTCGAGCTGTCCTCGATCGGGATTCGCAAGATCCCGTTATCGATATCGACCCAGGACGTGACCGCTCGTTCGACCTCGATCGGTCGTAAGGCCGCGTCGAGGCTGACGCTTACGAGACTCGGGATCTTCCAACTGTTCGCACGCTCCCACTCTCGTTCGGTGATTTCCTCGACCGGTTTCTCGAATCGCTGGGCGAGATACGCGTTGATCTCGCGTCGTTCGGTCGGCGAGACGTTGTTGTACGAGGGGATGGAGCCGTACTCCAGCGCTGCTTCGCGGATCAGTTTCCGTTCATCGAGCGTCAGGTAGTCTCGCGGGGCCGTGGTGCCGTCGTTTGAGCTGAACGTGATCGTTGGCTCCCACTCTTCGCCGCCGCGTTCGTACGCACGCCATTTGAACAGCATCCGGACGGCTTTCTGACACAGGTCGCGGTGAGTGTCGCTGCACTCGGCGTGGGCCAGTTCCTGCATCCAGGCATCGGCGTGGTCGTGAGTCACGGCCGTGGTGTACTGGCCTTCCTGGTCCCAGACGAACCGGAGGAATTGATCCATTCGGTAGATCCGGTTTTTGACCGTGCTTTCGGCGTACCCGTTTGCTTTTTCGGGTTCGATGCCGAACGCGAGCAGCCACTTGACCATGGCTTCTCGCTCGGTTCGGTAATCGACGAGTTGTCGTTCGCCGAGTCGGTCTTCGGTCGGTCCTGGAACGAGCGCGTACTCGCTTAGATCCATTCCGACCACCCTCGAAGGAATCCTGCGAATCGGATTGCAGGGCAAATAGTCGGAATCGCTGTACGGCGTCGGGGTAACCCGGTCCTCTGAATCGCATTGCCGTTCGAATTCATGTTTACGTGAGGTAAGCACGGGCTAAGAAATCGGGAGACGGCGACGGGAAAAGGATGCTCCGACTGGGATTCGAACCCAGGTCATTGCCGTGAGAGGGCAATATGATTGGCCGGACTACACCATCGGAGCCGGTGTCGTACAGTATTTCGTTACGTCGTCCGGTGTTTAAGCGTTCCGTTTCCCCCCGATGGGCGGGTCGAACCGCCCGGAACCGGCGGTGGTCACTCGTCGTGAGACGACCGAACGGCTTCCGGTTCGAACCCGTGGAGGCTGATGATATTCTCACGACCGACGCGGAGTTTGCTGATCGTTCCGTCATCTTCCATCTCCGAAAGCAACATACTCACCTTCGACTTCGACCAATCCGTCTCATCGACGATCTTTACCTGTTTCATCCGCCCGCCGTTTTCCTCGATGAGTTTTCGAACGCGATCTTCGTCCGAGAGTAATTCGACCGTATCGGCACCGAGCTCCGCACTCGCCTCGGGGGTTGCCGATTTCTCCTGGTGTATCGCTGTCGGTCCGTCGGTCGGTTCGATCGAAAGCGCGTCGGCGATCGGTTTCGGAATCGATTCCGGCCGCCGACGGACGATTGCGACGATACCCACGACGAGGGCGGCCAGTACCAGTACACCGACCCACCGAAGCCATCCCGGAAGTAGCCCGCTATCGGCGTCGTCCGTCCCGAGAGCCGCCTCGTCGTAGGCAAACACGACGTACGGGTGTGCGTCCGCGAAGTCACGTTCGCCGGACCAGGTGACAGACGGAGCGTCTTGTATGTCACCGGCGTACTGACCTTCGGGACGAATCGTCTCGAACGTGAGTCCGTCACCGGCGCGGAAGACGAGCGACTGATCGCTCATGAGAAAGAATCCACCCTCGAAGACGTCCGAGACGACGACCCTGTCGTCGTGCGTTTCGGCGAAGTTCTCCCAGGTAAAGGACATGCGAACGACTCCCGTCGGATTGATCGGGTTCTCGACCGTCGCCTCTCGGTCGAACTCGGTCGCCGACATCTCTCGATCGGTGTGATCGGCCCCCGACGCGACCAGCGACGTCGCCTGATCGGTAAATCTGACGTACAGATCGGTCTCTTCTGATTCGAACGTCTCCGCGAAAGACTCGAAGTCGGCTTGCTCCGAGTCGGAATCGAGCGGTCGTTCGTACTCGAACGTCCACCGCGCAGTTCCGTCTTCGTCGACCGTTACGTCGAACGTGGTTCGGTCGAATTCCTGATCGATCGAGAGGGTCTGTGATCCCGTCGCGGTCGGTGCGGGATCGGCGTCGATGCGTTCGACGCCCTCGTCAGCCAGTGAACCGTCGATGGATCCGGCTAACGCAACGGTCATACCGATTCCGAGGACCGACAAGCAGATGACGACGACCAAGAGCGTCGACCGATGCATTCACCTAGACGTCGGGGGGATACCTCAAAGAGTTTTTGAGTCACCAGGCACTGCGCGAATCTCGGCTCACCAGCGTCGTCCACCGGGCGTGGACGACAGGCACTAACCGACCGACCGCTAACCGGATGCCATGATCGAAAATCTCGCTTCCGGCGTTCGGGCGTTCACCAGTAATGCGTTTCTCGTCGACGGATCGCGAACGGTCCTCGTCGACGCCGGCTCGAACTTCGACGTCGTCTCGGCAATCGAAGATCGAAGCGATCGACTCGATGCGGTCGTACTTACGCACACCCACCCAGACCACGTCGGTAACGTTCCCGCGGTGGCCTCGGCGTTCGACGTCGAGGTGTGGGGGTACGATTCGACGGTCGACGGCGTCGACCGCGAACTGACCGATGGCGAGGAGGTCACGCTCGGTGAGGACGACTACGTCGTCGTTCACACGCCGGGACACAAGGACGATCACGTCTGTCTCTACGCGGCCGATCCGGGGATTTTGTTCGCCGGCGACCTCGTCTTCCAGAACGGCGGATTCGGCCGGACCGACCTTCCTGAAGGCGATCGCGCGACGCTCGTAGCGAGTATCGACCGAGTCCTAGAGACGGTCGATCCGGCGCTCAGAGAAATGCACGTCGGACACGGCCCGAGCGTTACGACGGACCCCTACGACCACATCGAACTGGCCGGTCGAACGGCACGAGAGCTGTAAACGCGGGGTTTCGACTCAGTCCGAAGTCGTCTCGGCCAGCCCGTAGTGGCCCGGTTCGTCGTCGCTTCTCGGCTCGGCGACGACCAGTTCGTCCGCGTTCACCATGATCCACGGAATCGCCCAATCGAGCAAGATGTCTTCGGTGTCCCGTTCGAGTTCCGCGTCGGGCTCGAGACCTTGTAACAACCGGGCGATCTCGTAAACCGTGTACATCGCATCCGAAGCGAGCAAATCTGCCGGTTCGTAGAAATCGCACGGAAATATCTCTTCGAACTCCGATTTCGGTCGTGGCATACGATTACCGTACGTACGACCGGGTCCTAAATCTCCCGGCACGTACCCGTTCGACACTCCGCATCGTCGCTATGAAAAAACGTGAGTCGGATCGTTACTCGAAGTGGTCGACGCAGGTCTGGTACTCGTCGGCGACGTCGTCCCAGTCGACCACGTCGAAGAACCCGTCGATGAAGGAACCACGGTCCGGACCGTAGTCGTGGTAGTACGAGTGCTCCCAGACGTCGAGCGCGAGGATGGGATGTGCACCCCAAAGCGCGTGGAGGTCGTGCTTGTCGACCTTCAGATTGCGCAGTTGCTTGGCGACGGGATCGTAGACGAGCAGCGCCCATCCGCCCGCGGCGCCGGCGGCCGCCTTGAATTCGCCCTTCCAGGCGTCGTAGGAGCCAAAGTCCGCTTCGATACGGTCGGCCAGGTCACCCTCGGGTTCGCCGCCGCCGTTCGGCGACATGTTCTCCCAGAAGAGCGTGTGGAGATAGTGGCCACAGCCGTTGTGTGTAACACCCTCCATCGCCGACGGGGAGCTGGCGAAGTCGCCCGACTCGCGGTTTTCGGCGAGCGTTTCTTCGGCCGAGTTGAGCCCGTTGACGTAGCCCTGGTGGTGCGTATCGTGATGCCAGGTGACTACCTGTTCTGAGATCGCCGGTTCGAGCGCGTCGTAATCGTACGGTAGTGGTGGAAGTTCGTGATCAGTCATTGTGGACACCCGCGTATGTGTTCGATTTCGCGACTGTTAAACGTTGAGGAGGGAAACGATAACACGACCCACTGCGAGCGATCCTCGCCGGGGAGATCGCGTATCGAAACCTCCCTCCCACTGTCCCACCACGAACTACGTGTTAACGGTTTCTCACCGAACAGAGAGGCAAATCGGAGACGTCGAATAGTCCCACTCTTGGAGAGTTGGATTGGGCGAAAAGAAACCGGTGTCGCGTAGACGACGTTACTCGTAGAGCCAGCCCGCGTCGTGCTGGTCGTACTCGGCGAGTTCGTCCTCGTCGAAGTGAATCGCGATCTCTCGTTCGTTCGCGCCCTCGTCTTCGTGGTCGGCGGCGTGGACGACGTTCCGACCGAGGTCGAGCGCGAAGTCGCCACGGATCGTCCCCGATTCGGCTTCGAGGGGGTCCGTCGCACCGATCATCTGACGGACCTGTCGGGTTGCGTCCTGGCCCTCCCAGACCATCGGGACGACGGGACCGGACGTGATAAAGTCGACGAGGTCGTCGTAGAACGGCTTGTCCTCGTGTTCGGCGTAGTGCTCTTCGGCCCGTTCGCGGGGCATGGTCTCCACCTTGATCCCGACGAGTTTCAGCCCGCGGCCTTCGAGTCGGGAAATAACGTCACCGACCAGCCCTCGGGCGAATGCGTCGGGCTTCACCATGACGAACGTCCGTTCGTGATCGCTCACGCCTGTTCACCCTCCTCGGATTCGCCCTCGTCGGTTGCGTCGACCTCGTCGGTCGGGACGTCCTCGTCGTCGGCCGTCACGTCGTCGGCGTCGGTCGCCGGCACCGCTTCGTCATCTTCGGAATCGTCCGACCCGTCCTCCTCCGATTCGTCGCGAACTTCGTCTTCGGGTTCCGACTCGGCTTCGGCCTGATCGCTCGTTGCGGGTTCGTCGTCAGCTTCGACATCGCTCTCTTCGACCTGGTCGTCGTCGACGTCGGCACCCGCCTGCTCGTCGGTCGCGTCCGACTTCTCGGCTGGCGTTTCGTCCTGTGCCGGCGCTTTGCCGCGACGACCCTCCTCGGTCCACTCCAGATCGCGAGGTTCGCGTCCGAGCAGGTAGTTTTTCTCGGCTTTCGAGTTGACGAAGTGGAGCACCGTTCCATCGTTTCGGACGTACATGATGCCCGTTCCGGGTTCGATCTCTTCGCCTGTGTAGTCACACGTTCGTTTCTCGACCATCGTTACTGTCCTCCGATCGAATCGGCCTCGCGAGCGGTCTCGCGCAGCTGGAGGATGTCCCCCACGCGGACCGGGCCGAGGCAGTTTCGGGTGATGATACGGCCCTGGTTTTCGCCCTCTTTGATCCGGCACTTGACCTGCATGGCTTCGCCGTGCATACCTGTCTTGCCGACAATCTCGATGACTTCCGCGGGCGTCGAGCCGCCCTCTCCTTCTTCAGCGCTCATCTATCACCACCTCACTGAAGGTCCTCGATCTTCCCGGCGATGTCGTCGACGTCGTCTTCGGCTTCGCCAGTGTCGACGATCGCGGCGGCGGCCGAGCCGACCTCGAGGCCGGCGGCGTGACCGACGTCGTCTTGCGTCGCGACGAAGACGACCGGAATCCCCTTCTCGTCTGCGAGTTCCGGAATGTGCATGACGATCTCCTCGGGGCTGACGTCTTCGGCGACGAAAACGAGGTTCGCATTGCCGCGCTCGATCGCTTTGGTGGTTTCGTTCGTTCCTTTCTTTACGCGTCCTGTGTCTCGGGCGACCTCGAGGGCCTCTAGGGCGTCCTCTTGAAGATCGGCCGGGACGTCGATAGTGACGTAGACTGACATTGGTTGTTCACCTCTCCTACGCGCGGGCTCGCGCTCCCCTGCCGGTGGGGCGCTGGGTGCCCCGTACCGGATCGGGCTGTCGCCCGGCATCCGGCGGAGTTCCTGTGCGGCTAGGAGCATCATCAACCCCGCGTAGGGTGTACTCCTCAGTAGCGGTGCCCCCCATAAAAGCGTGTTCAAACAAAATTCGGAGTGACACGGTGGCGCACGTTCGATCGTTGGGTGAAACGGCGGCGGACGAGTGATACCTAAGACGCCAACCCACCGTCGATACCGAACGGTGGAATTACCGTCGTCGGATCACTATGAGTGGCCATGGACGTGCGTGCCCTCGCGACAGAGCTTCGCGCTGAGGCGCTGGCGACCGACGAGCGCCGACTCATCGTGCTCGCGGGGGATGATCGATCGGCGGCCTACGCGGCACTTGACGAGGCACTCGCTGCGCTCGACGTCGGAATTTCGGAGACGACGCTCGTCGGCCCGGAAGATAGACTTCGCTGTCCGCACCTGACCCAATCGAGGGCGGATCAGCTGCTCGGGACGACCCGAACGGTCATCGTCGTGGACGGACACGAAGCGTTTCGGCCGAACGCCCTGGGCAGCGTCGTCGGAGCGGTCGACGGCGGTGGGCTAGTGGTGTTACTGACCCCGCCGCTCGAATCGTGGCCCGACCGGCGCGATAGCTTCGACGAAACGTTGACAGCGCCGCCGTTCGACGTCGAGGACGTCTCCGGACACGTTCGAACGCGGCTGGTCGAAACGCTCACGACGCACCCCGGTATCGCCGTCGTCGACGTCGATCGCGACCGGATCGAACGCGATGGATCGACGGATCCGCCACCGCGGCTGGATGGACTGTCGAGCGACGAATCGCGAATCGATCGTACTCCGAAGAGAACTGAATTCCCGATAGAGGCGTTCGATGCCTGTCGCACGGCGGATCAGGTGGACGCGGTCGCCGCGTTCGAGGGCTTCACCACCACTGATCGGGGACGGCAGGCCGTCGTCCTCGAAGCGGACCGCGGTCGCGGGAAGTCGAGCGCGGCCGGCCTGGCCGCCGGCTCGCTCGCCATCGCCGGACGCGACGTCGTCGTAACGGCTCCGTCGAAGGACAACGCCGTCGAAGTCTTCGCCAGAGCGGCCGAGATACTCACCGACCAAGACGCGACCGAATCCGTCGACGGCTCCGCGATCGGGCCCCAACAGTCGCGTTCGAACGGTGACGCGGAGGTCTCGCCCGAGAGCGACCTCCGGAGTCGAACCGGCGGAGCGGTCCGGTTCGAACCGGTGACGGACGTCGACGACTGGATCGACGAACCGGACGTCGTCATCGTCGACGAGGCGGCCGCGCTGCCGGTGTCGATTCTCGACGCCACGCTCCGAACGGACCGCGTCGCGTACGCCACCACGGTTCACGGCTACGAAGGGGCGGGTCGCGGGTTTTCGGTTCGATTTCGAGAGCGGCTCGAACGGTCGGATCACGACCTGACGGACCTGACGCTCACGGAGCCGATCCGGTACGCGGCCGGCGATCCGATCGAAACCTGGGCGTTTCGCGTCCTCGCACTCGACGCGCGACCACCGGTGGAGCCGCTCGTCTCCGAGGCGTCGACGGAATCGGTCAACTACTGCCGACCGTCGTCTGCCGATCTTGCCGCGGACGAACACCGGTTACGCGAGGCGTTCGGGCTCCTCGTGCTCGCACACTACCGAACGGAACCGACGGATCTCGCGCGGTTGCTGGACGCGCCGAACATCGTCGTCCGGACGCTCGAACACGACGGACACGTCGTTGCCGTCGCCCTGCTCGCCCGGGAGGGCGGATTAGACCGCAACACCCGAGAGAAGATGTACGACGGCGACCGGATCCGCGGGAACATGATCCCTGACGTGTTGACGAGTCAGCTCAGAGACGAGGCCGCCGGCCGAACGATCGGCTACCGGATCGTGAGGATCGCGACCCATCACGCCGTTCGATCTCGGGGCCTCGGCTCCCGTCTCCTCGAGGAGATTGCCGCGGAGTTCGCATCGGCCGTCGACTGGCTCGGGTCGGGCTTTGGTGCGACGCCGGAACTGCTTCGGTTCTGGACGAAAAACGGCTATCGGACGACTCACACCTCCACCACGCGTAACGACCGCAGCGGCGAGTACTCGGCGATCGTCCTCTCACCGACCAGTGATGCAGGACGGTCGCTGGTCGACCGACACGCGAGATGGTTCGCGCGCAGAGTGCCGGCAGTCTTCTCCGACGCCCTTGACGATCTCGACGCGGATACCGCCAGGGCGATTCTCGCTTCGGTTCCGGACGACGCCGCGCCCGCACTCACCGACCGACCGCACGACTGGCGGGTGATCGCTGGCGCCGCCTACGGCCCCGGCCTGTTCGACGTCGATCCCGGCCCGTTTCGGCCGCTTCTCGTCCGATACCTGATCGAACGGCCGGACTCGATCGAGCGCTCCGAGCGCGAAGAACGGCTCTTCGTCCGCCGCGGGCTGCAAGCCGGTTCGTGGCCGGCCGTCGCGGACGAACTCGACTATCACTCTCCCGGCCAGTGTATGCGATCGTTCGGTGCGGCGCTCACTCCGCTCGTCACCCACTACGGGACGAATCCGGACCTCGTCGGAGACGAATCTGCGGAGACCGTTCGTTCGCTTCGCACTCGATTTTTAGGAAACGAGTAACCCGTTCTGTGCGATCCTACGTGAGCAGCCGTCTGACGATCGGTTCCGGGAGCACCTCGAACAGCCAGGCGACCAGTCGCCACCGGCGGGTGACGAAGACGTGCGATCGTCGCTTCTCGATCGCGGTAGCGATCTGGGCAGCAGCCGTCTCCGGCGAACTCATCCAGAACAGGGTCTCGCCCATCGCCATCTCGGTGTCGACGAACCCGGGTTCGACCGTCGTGATCGTCACGTTCGTCGGCCGCGTCTCCTGTCGCGTGCGCAACCCCTCGAGGTATCGCGAGACGTACGCCTTCGAGGCGTTGTACGTCGGTGCACCGGGATTACCGAAGCGCGCCGCTACGGAGGAAATTCCGACGAGATGGCCGTCGTACCGGCGGTTCGACCCGTCGGTCGGCGCTTCGGCGCGGGTTTCGAAGTAGGCCATCGCCGCCGACGCGATCGCCGTAAAGCCGCGGACGTTCACCGCGACCGTCTCGCTCGCCGGTTCCCATTCCAGGGATCGATTTAGTTCGCCAACGCCAGCGCTGACGACGACGAGGTCGACCCGCCCCATTCGTTCGGCCAGGGCGAAGAAGGTCTCCCGGGCCGAGTCGGTTTCGGTCACGTCCATCGTGGCCACGTGCGCCGTCGTCGGGATTTCGGAGGCGATCTCGTTCAGACGGTCGGTCCGCCGGGCCGCCAATCCGACGTCGTATCCCCGCTCGGCGAGCGTTCGAACGAGCGCTTCGCCGATCCCCGATGACGCCCCGACGACGATCGCACCGCGAGTCATGGATTGCGATTGGACGACCAGCGACAAAATTGGTTCGACGCGGCGGTCGACCGGTGACGGGAGACACGCACCAACGGAAATACTGACGACGGTGGGGGCGTAGATGAAGCTATGGACTGCAGCGAAGGCGATTGCGATCGGCCGGCCGTCGTCGAACTCCACATTCCGTGGGACGACAACCGGTTCGTCTGTGCCGCCCACGGCCGCGTTCTCGGCCGCCAGGACGGCGTCGTCGCGGATCCGAAACCGGACGCGGGAGAAGACTTACTCGGGTGAGCGATCAGGGGTGGGTGAAGTACGTCACCGTCTCGTCGGCCTCGTGGGCGTCGATTCTGGCGAATCCGACCCGGACGAACTGAACGACCTCGTCGGTCGGGAGCGACCCGACGCCGGGTTCCGCGTGCCCCGTGACGTCGCCCTCCGGCGTCCGCATCGTCACCGGCGCGTTCTCCTCGGCTGGCACCCAGTGAACGACGTCGACGTCGTCCTCCCGGACCACCTCGATGTCCGCTCCCGTGTACTGTAACGTATCACGCGTGTACTGGAAACAGCCCAGCCCTTTGAGCCAGACGCGTTCCTGTCGATCCGGGACGTCCGCCGGTTCGAGTCTGACGGCGTCGCCGACCGGGATCTCGCGGACGCCCCGGTCGTGGTCCGGGTGTACCGGGGGAGTCGCCTCTCCGGGCGGGCTGCCGCCAAGGGGTAGTTCGGTCCCGTCGCGAACGAAAAAGCGCCGGTCACTCTCGTCGTCGATCAGTTCGCGGTTGTTCGCGTAGATCGTACTCATCGCGAGATCGACGTCGCTCGTCGACGTGCCGAGACCGATCATGGCTTCGGTGATCGCCTCTCCGCGGATTCCTCGCCGTCGGAGGCTGCCGATCGTCGGCGCGCGCGGATCGTCCCAGCCGTCCAGCTCGCCGTCGTCGATCAGTTCCTTGATCGAGGAGGTGCTCATCGGAACGTCGTACGCGTCGAGCTGGACGTGGCCCCAGTGGACCACCTCGGGGTACTCCCAGTCGAAGTAGTCGTAGACGAACCGCTGGCGCTTGGCCGAGTCCTGAAGGTCGATCCCGCGGATGATGTGTGTCACCCCGAGTAGGTGATCGTCGATTCCAGACTGGAAATCGAGCATCGGCCAGCATCGGTACTCGCTCGCTTCCTCCCGCGGGTGCGGCGTATCGACCATGCGGAAAGCGACCCAGTCTCGAAGCGCCGGGTTCTTGTGCTCGATATCGGTTCTGATCCGGAGGACGATCTCGCCGCTCTCGTAGGCTCCCTCGACCATCTCCTCGAACTCCTCGCTGACGGTTTCCGGGTCCTTCTCGCGGTGGGGGCACGCCTCGGCGCTGTTTTTCAGCTCGCTAAACTCTTCTCCCGGACAGGTACACGTGTAGGCCCCGCCGAGATCGATCAGCTCCCGAGCGTGGTCGTAGTACGTCTCGACGCGGTCGCTCGCCCGGAAGACGTCGTCCGGTTCGAATCCGAGATACTCGACGTCTTCGAGGATCGCATCGTAAGCGTCGAGGTCCGGTCGCTTGGTCTCCGGGTCGGTATCGTCGAACCGAACGCAGAACCAGCCGTCGTACCGATCCCGGTAGGTGCCGATGACAGCCGGCATGCGCGCGTGCCCGACGTGCCACGGCCCGTTGGGATTCGGCGCACACCGCATCCGAACCTCGTCGTAGTCGTCGGCGTTCGGCAGTTCCGGAAGGGTGTGTTCGTCGCCCTCGTCTTCGGCCTGGATCTCGGCCAGTTCCTCGGGGGCGAGTTCCTCGATTCTCGCCCGACGGTCGGCAGGATCGAGCCCGTTGACCTCGGACACAACCGGTCCGACGATTCCCGGAATCTCCCCGCCGTGCGGTCGAAACTCCGGGTTCTCTCCCATGAGCGGGCCCATGATCGCCCCGACGTCCGCCTCGCTATCGTGCTTGACCGCGTTCAAGAGCGCGTGCTTTTCGGCCTCACGCTCGACCCGGTCGCGTACCTCGTCGTCCATCGGGTGGACGTTCTCGGGCGCCGGTCAAAACATCCGCGGATCCGATCGGCACCGACGAGACGACCTCGGTCGACCCGAACGCGAGCGATAGATCAGAACAGCCCTCAGTAGCCCCGTTCGACGAGGTAGTACGCCAGCTCGCGGAGGAGCGAGCGAGCCTCGTTATCGGGGAGGACGTCGAGCCGTTCGGTTCCCTGAGAGACGAGGTCACGGGCTGTCTGCCGGGCGTACTCGATACTCCCGACCGCTTCCAGTTCGGCCACCGCGGCGTCGATCTCCGCTTCCGTCACCGCGTCGACGTCGTCGGTGTCGACGAGCGAGTCGACGTCGACGCCCTGTTCGCGGGCGTGGACCGTTATCAGCGTCTGCTTGTTCTCGACGAGATCGCTGCCTCGCTGTTTGCCGAGCGTCTCGCTCGGGACCGTCAAATCGAGAACGTCGTCGTGGATCTGAAAGCCACGACCGATGTCGAGCCCGTAGCCGTAGAGGGCGTCGATCGTCTCGTCGTCGGCACCGAGTAGTACGGCGGGAAGCGCGGCCGAAGCCGCGTAAAGAACCGCCGTCTTCTGCTCTACCATCTCCAGGTACTCTGCGGTCGTGACCGCGTCGCGCTCTTCGAACTGGACGTCGAGCGATTGTCCCTCACAGATCTGCGTGCAGGTGTTCGCGAGGACGTCGAGGGCGCGAACCGTCCGGTCGGTCGTCGCGCCCGTCTCGAGCATGATCTCGAACGCCTTCGAGTAGAGCGTATCGCCTGCCAGGATCGCCGTTTCGAGATCGTACTCCCGGTGAACGGCCGGTACGCCCCGTCGGAGGTCGTCGTCGTCCATGATGTCGTCGTGGATCAGCGTGAACGACTGAATCACCTCGACGCTGACGCCCGCCGCGAGGACGTCGACCGGCCCGCTTCCATCCGGCGCGGGAAACGTACGGTAGGGCTGTGAGAGCGGATCGACGTCGGCGAGCGCCTCTGCGACGACCAGCAGAACCGACGGGCGAAGGCGTTTTCCACCGGCGTCGAGCAGGTATCGCGACGCCTCGTAGAGCCGTTCCGGTTTGCGAATCGGCAGTTCGTCCGGAATCGCCTCGTTCACCAGTTCGCGTCGCTCGCGAACCGCTTCGAGCACCGTCTCTTCGCGTGCCTCTTGGGTCGTCATCTCACTCGACCAGTTTGATCAGGTTGCCGTTTCGCGAGACGTGAACGTCGCGACCCATCTTGTACCCCTCGTTCTCACAGAGATTTACGTAGCCCGACAGGCCTTTCAGGTCCTGGTGGGCCGGGATAACGTTCTGGGGCTGGAGCGCATCCAGCATCTGGTAGTGACCCTCCTGGTTCAGGTGACCGGAGACGTGGATGTCGTCGTAGATGCGCGCCCCCTGCATGCCGAGCAGCTTCTCCGCCTGATAGCGCTGTCCCTCGTTCGTCGGCTCCGGGATAACTCGCGCGGAGAAGACGACTTTGTCGCCGTCGTCCAGTTCGTACGGCGTCTCGCCGCGAGCCATCCGGGTCAACATCGCCCGCGGTTCGCCCTGGTGGCCCGTAACGACCGGCAAGAAGTTCTCCTTGCCCTCGTTCATGATGCGTTTGAACGTGCGGTCGACGGACTTTCGGTGGCCGAACATACCGAGATCCGACGGGAAGTCGACGAAATCGAGGCGCTCTGCCGTCCCGGAGTACTTCTCCATCGACCGACCGAGGAGGACCGGCTGTCGGCCGATGTCTTCGGCGAACTCGACGAGCGAGGTAACCCGCGAAATGTGACTCGAGAAGGTCGTCGCGACGATGCCGCCGTCGTAGTCTTCCATGCTGTAGAGGACGTCTCGCAGGTGCTCGCGCGCGACGCTCTCCGAGGGAGTTCGTCCCTTCTTGTTCGCGTTAGTACAGTCTTCGATGTAACAGAGGACGCCCTCGTCTTCGCGACCGATTTCGCGAAAGCGCTCCATGTCGATCGGGTCGCCGATAACTGGCGAGTGATCCATGCGCTTGTCGAGTCCGTAGACGATCGCCCCTTCCGGCGTGTGGAGGACTGGGTTGATGGCGTCGATGATCGAGTGAGTGACGTTGACGAATTCGAGTTCGACCCCGTGATCGCCGATCGTCATCGACTCGCCGGGATCCATCTTGATCAGGTCGTTTTCGACGCCGAACTTCTGTTCGCCCTCGATCTGCTGTTTGACGAGTTCGATCGTAAACGGCGTCGCGACGACGGGCGCGTTGTACCGGTGAGCCAGCTTCGAGATCGCGCCGATGTGGTCTAAGTGACCGTGCGTCGGGACGATCGCCTGAACGTCACCCTCCAGGTCGGACATGACCCGGTCGTCGGGAATTGCGCCCATGTCGATCAGATCGAGACTGTGCATTCGCTCGGTCTCGACGTTGTCGTGGATCAGAACCTGCGAGAGGTTCAGTCCCATGTCGAAAATGACCACGTCGTTACCCGCGCGGACGGCAGTCATCTGCCGTCCAACTTCCTCGTAACCGCCTATCGTTGCAATTTCTATTTCCATAGGGTTGTCACCGAGAGCCTCGATGTGATGGGCTCTCGTCGTAACGGTCCGCGGACTCCCGGTTCCTACGGCCTCGACGTTGCCGCGCGTCGGCCATCCCGCTATGCGTTCGCCGACCGAGGTCAGCGCCCAGGTCGACGAGAACGCACTTGCCCGCGGGTCTCGCTACCTTCACCTACACAGCCATCCCGTATAAACTCCGCGGGTTGAGACGACCCATCACACGAAGTCAGACTCCAGAGAGCGGTTGATCGACGGTATTGAACCCGCTCCGGGACGAATCGCTTCCCATCGGAGCCTATCTACGCTTCGACACTCGCCACAGTAACTCGACAAGCGTTCTACACTCTCCGCCAGACCCTGAGTACCGTTCGACACCCGGCAGCTCCTTCGCCGGATAAAATTCTACGAGCGTGCTATTATCCACGGCAAAATTTGTACCGGTACAGTTTCGTCAGACAGTTGTTGACGGACAGATCAAGAATAGCAAACTACCTAACGCTCCGTCTAAAACACGCTGTCAATGACCAAAGAGCTGGAGCGTGACCTGGGTTTTTTCGCCGTCGTCGCGATCAGCATGGGCGCGATGATCGGCAGCGGTATCTTCATCCTGCCGGGACTGGCCATGGCCGAAACCGGCCCGTCGGTAATTCTGGCGTTCGTTATCGCCGCGATACTCGTCGTCCCGGCGGCGGTTTCGATCGCCGAACTCGGCACGGCGATGCCCGAAGCCGGCGGCGATTACGTCTTCATCGAACGGGGTATGGGACCGGCGATGGGAACGATCGCCGGACTTGGGACCTGGCTTATGTTGATGCTCAAAGGGGCGCTCGCCCTCTACGGCGGTATGTTCTACATCAACTACATCTACCAGCTGCCGACGTACACGCTCGGACTTCCGATGCTCGAGGCGTCGCTTTCGATACCCGGGCTGCGAGCGCTCGCCATCACGCTCGCAATCGTTCTGATCGCCGTCAATTTAATCGGCGTCAAACAGACCGGCGGCCTCCAGCTCGTGATGGTGATCGTCATGCTCGTCATCCTCGCCGCCTTCGTCGTCGCGTCGATCGTTCAGGTCGAGAGCACGAGTTACGAGCCATTCTTCGAAGAAGGGTGGGGCGGACTCATGGGTGCAACCGCGATGGTCCTCGTCTCCTACGCCGGGGTGACCAAGGTCGCCGCCGTCGCCGAAGAGATCGAAAACCCCGGACGGAACCTCCCGCTCGGGCTGTTGACCTCGCTCATCGTGACGAGCTTTCTCTACGCCCTGCTCGTGTTCGTCCTCGTCGGCGTCATCGAGGGCGACCAGTTGATGGGATCGGAAGAACCCATGGCGCTCGCGACCGACGTCCTCTTTAACGACTTTCTCTTCGTCCTCGCGATCGTTTTCGCGGCCATGCTCGCGCTGTTAAGCACGGCGAACGCGGGCATCCTCACCGCGTCCCGATACCCGCTCGCGCTCAGCCGAGACGACCTCTTTCTCGACCGGTTCGAGTACATTCACCCGCGGTTTAACACCCCGACCGTCGCCATCGTGACGACCGGCGCCGTGATGGTCCTCGTGATCGCGACGATGCCGGTCGACGAGATCGCGAAAGCCGCCGGCGCGTTCCAGATTCTCGTCTACATCCTCGTCTGCGGGGCGCTGATCGCCTTTCGCGAACGGGACCTGGAGTGGTACGATCCCGACTTTTTCACACCGGGCTATCCGTGGGTCCAGCTGTTCGGTATCGCCTCTGGGATATACATCATGACCCACATGGACTTCCTGCCGATAGCGGGAGCCGTCGGGCTCACCATCTTCGGCTTCGCGTGGTACTACGTCTACGCGAAGGAGAACGTCGACCGCGAGGGGGCCGCGGTCGGGCTGGCCAGGCGCGAAGCCGGAAAACGGTTCGTCCGTGACACGGAGGCCGAACTCGACCGAGACACCTACGAGGTGCTGATCGCGATCCGACGCGACGTCAACCGGGAGAGCGAAGACGCCTTACTGCGACTCGCCTCGCCCATCGTCAGGAGCCGCGGCGGACGCATACGGGTCGTTCGCTTCGACGAAGTCCCCGACCAGATACCGCTCGACGCTGCGGCGGCCGAAACCACCGAAGCCGACGTCGCGTTCGAGCAACGGACGGACGAACTCGTCCGCGATCTCGACGTCCCCGTCGAGGTCGGGGAGATCGTCAGCCACGACACCCCACACGCCGTCGTCAACTTTGCCGAACGAACCGAGGCCGACCTGATTCTCGCTCGCCAGGAGGTGACGAGCCGGCTCGAAACGCTCCTGGGGCGCGACACCGACTGGATCATGGAACACGCCCCGTGCGACGTCGTCTTCGTCCAGAACGAACGGCCGGAACCGATCGACGAGATCGCCGTCGTCACCGATCGAAGTCCGTTCAACGACCCGCTCAAAGTCGAACTCGCCGACGCGGTGGCCCGAGGACTCGACGCCAAACTCAGGTTCCTGTTCGCGGTCGACGAGTCAGCGCCCGACGATCTGGTCGAGACGGTCGAAGCGTACCACGCCGAGCTGGACGACCTCTGTACCGTCCCGGTCGAGAGTACGATCGTCCGGACGGACGACCCCATCGCCGGGCTCTCAGACGCGCTCGCCGAGTCCGACCTCGTGATGCTGAGCACCGTCACCCACCACCGGATTCCGGACCTGCTCGTCGAACAGCGCTCCGATCGCCTCGCCGCGGCGTTAGAACAGCCCTCCTTGCTCGTACACTCGAAGCAGACGCGACGCGGATCGTTCCTTCGTCCGATTCTCGACCGCCTGCTATTCGACTGAACGGCGTCAGTCCACCGTCGTTCCGACGGATTCGCCCCGCAAAAACGATTCGAGCCCGTCGAGATCGAAAATCGTCGCCGGACGCTCGAGGTCGAGTAAGGTCCGAACCTTTCCCGCCATTCCACCGCTGACGTCGGTCGCGTCGCTCCCACCGACGACGTTCGCGACGGCTTCGAACGAGTCGATGCGTTCGATGACGGCGTCCGATTCGTCCAGCACGCCAGGGACCGACGAACAGAGTCCGACCCGCTCTGCGCCGACGGCGTCGGCCAGTTCGACGACCAGTTCGTCACCACTCAACACGGTCACGCCTGCCGATTCGTGGGCGACCAGATCGCCGTGAACGACGGGAACGAACCCCTCGCAGAGCAGGGTCGACACGGATCCGCTCGGAAGCGAGAGGGCTCCGGTCCGATCCCGGTGAGCGAGCGAGAACGGGTGAACCGGAACCGCAGGTACCCCTCTCGCTCGAAGCCAACGGACGACAGATTCGTTCAACGCACACATCGCACCGTGTATCGCGGCGACCGCCTCGACGTCGTGACGGCCCTCCGTCGTGCTCACTCCGAACTCGTTCGCGTGATGGTGGCCGAAGCTGCCACCACCGTGGACCACGATCAACCGACCCACCGCCGACGAATCGAGGGCTTCGGCGATGGCGTCCGACGCCCGGTCGAGCGCCGCCTCGTCTACCGTCTCCGGCTCCGACTTTCGCGTGATCACGCTCCCGCCGAGTTTGACGACGACCGTCATTCGAGCCGACGCACCCCCTCTTCGGCCATCTCCGCGCGGAAAACCTCCTCACATCCAGGGAGGTACCGGAGAGCCGTTTCCGTTTCGGGCGTCGGATCGAGCGCGACGATACACCCGCCGCCACCGGCGCCGGTCAACTTCGCTCCGTGGGCGCCGGCCTCCCTGGCGGCCCACACCATGCTGTCGAGCGATCGCGACGAGACGCCGAGCGCCGAGAGCAATCCGTGTGTAAAATTCATCAACCGTCCCAGTTCCTCTACATCCGCGTTTTCGAGTGCGGTCTCCCCTCGCCTCACGATGTCGCCGATCGACGAAACGGTCTCGGCGGCGAAGTCGTACTCAGATCGGAGCGATCGAACGCCGGCGACGAGCGCGCCCGTGTCTCCGGCGCCGCCGTCGAACCCGATGACGAGCGGGAGGTCGGGTGCCGTGATCGACTGACAGTCCGAACCTTCGACGCGAACCGCGCCGCCAGTCGCCGAACAGAACGTATCGGCGCGAGAGGCCTGGCCCTCCTGTACGTCGAGTTCCGTCTGGTACGCTCGCTCGGCGAGTTCGTCCGTCGAGAGGGTAACGCCCAGCTCGCGCGTCGCCGCGTCGATCGCCGCCACGACGACGGCCGCAGAGGATCCGAGGCCGGCCCCGAGCGGTATATCGCTCTCGATCGTCACGTCGAAACCCGCCTCGGATTCGCCCGTCACCTCACGAACCTGCTCGATCGCACCGTCGACGTACCCCATCGCGGCCTCAACCAGTTCGTTCGGGACGTCGATGTCCGGTCTGCCGTCGGTCCCGCCGCCATACTCGACGGTGAATCCGTCGAGACTCAGATCCTCGGCGCGGACGCGTAACTTCGAGTCCTCACGGCGCTCGACGTCCACCCGCGCCCGACGCTCGATCGCGCAGGGGACGGCCGGTTCGCCGTAAACCACCGCGTGCTCGCCGAAAAGGTAAATCTTCCCAGGTGCACTCGAACGAGTCATGTTCGGACGATTCGCCCGTCCGGGCTTAAGCGCTGTCGTCTCGGCCGGAAATCGCGCGAACCGATCTTAGAGGACGGCGAGTGCGAGCAGTCGGTACACCAGCCCCACGGCGAAGATTCCGATCAGGATTGCGGTCGCGAGGACGACAACGCGCGGAATGTATTCTTCGTCGAACGTAAACAGGAGATCTCCCATATCCCATCGTTGGATGGGCCGTACGTAACTGTTTCCCTGTCCGATCCGCTCGAGTTCGACCGACTCATCCGATGGTGGTAACGATCACGCGAGTACAGAACACGAGCAGCGAAAACGGTCAGTTCAAACGAGACTCTCGAAGTCGTCGAGCGCGTAGGTCGGCTCGGCACCGCGGCGGTCGAGCACCTCGTTCGCGAGGAGCCAGTAGACGACCGAAAGCGCCTTTCGCCCCTTGTTGTTCGTCGGGACGACGAGGTCGACGTTCCCAGTCTGGTTGTTCGAGTCACACATCGCGATGACCGGAATGCCGACCGTGATCGCTTCCTTGACGGCCTGTGCGTCGCCGATCGGGTCGGTGACGACCACGACGTCGGGCTCGATGTAGCCATCGTACTTCGGGTTGGTCAGCGTTCCCGGGATGAATCGACCGGTTCGAGCGCGCGCGCCGACCGCTTCGGCGAACTTCTCGGCCGGGAACCGCCCGTACTGACGGCTCGAGGTGACGAGAATCTGTTCGGGCGCGTAGTTCGCGAGGAAGTTCGCGGCCGTTCTGATTCGACCGTCGGTCTTCGAGACGTCCAGGACGTACAGCCCGTCCGTACGAACACGGTGGATGAACCGGTCCATATCGGCGGTCTTCTGCTGGGTCCCGATGTGAACACCGGCGCCGAGGTAATCCTCGACGGGAATGAGCAGATCGGCTTCCTCGTCGCTCATGACGTCGTCGTCGAGGGTCGGTCCGGCATCGTCGGCTGGTTCAGCCTCGGCGTCAGCCTCGGCGGATTGTTCGTCTACGGGCTCGACGTCCGTTGCGGGATCGGCCGCTGGGCCAGCCCCCTCGGCCGGCTCCTCGTCGATCTCCGCCTCGGCGGCGTCGAGTCCTTCCTGTGGCGTGTCGTTTTCTGTCATATCGCGTCGTCTTCGATTCGAATCAGCTCGTTGAGCTTGGCGGTTCGCTCGCCCCCGACGGCGCCCGTCTTGATAAACGGTACAGCCGTCGCCACGGCGAGGTGTGCGATCGTCGTATCTTCGGTCTCGCCCGACCGGTGTGAAACGACCGACTCGTATCCGTTTGCGGTCGCGAGTTCGATCGCGTCGAACGCATCGGTGAGCGTTCCGATCTGGTTCGGCTTGATCAGGATACTGTTCGCCGCACCGCGGTCGATCCCATCGCGAAGGCGATCGACGTTAGTGACGAACAGGTCGTCTCCGCAGACGAGCGTCCGGTCGCCGACCCTGTCGGTCAGTTCGGCGTAGCCGTCGAAGTCGTTCTCGTCGAGTGGATCTTCAACGTAGACGAGTTCGTGCTCGTCGACGAGATCCACCACGTAGTCGACCTGCTCGTCGGTCGATCGGGTCGTCTCGCGGTAGACGTACTCGTCGGCGTCCGCGTCGTAGAGTTCGGATGCCGCGACGTCGAGACCGAATCCGATCTCGAACCCGACTTCGTCTTCGACCCGGCTTACGGCCTCGTCGACGACGTCGAAGGCCTCGGCGTCGGTGATCGACGGCGCCCACGCGCCCTCGTCACCCTTCGCCGCCGCAACGTCCCGCTCGTCGAGGATGTCGGCAACCGCCGCGTGAACGGCCGCGTTGGCGAAGATCGCATCGGCGACGCTCGGTGCGCCAACCGGTGCGGCGAGAAACTCCTGGATGTCCGTCGCGTCGGCGGCGTGTTCGCCGCCGCCGACGACGTTTCCGAGCGGCGTCGGGAACGACGCCCCGCGAAACGTTCCGCCCAGGTGCTGAAAGAGCGGCGCGCCGAGGACGTCGGCGCCGGCTTTCGCCGCGGCCATCGAAATGGCGACGGCGCTGTTGGCGCCGATCTCGGAGAAGTTCTCGGTCCCATCCGCCGCCCGCAACGCCGCGTCGACGTCGCGCTGGTTACCGGCGAAGACCTCGCCGACGAGCCGCGGAACCGCACGCTCTCTGGCCGCCGCGATGGCGTCACCCGCCGGCCGTTCGATCGCTTCGTACTCGCCGGTACTCGCACCCGACGGCGCCGCCGCCCGGCCGAAACCTCCGCTCTCGGTGAGGACGTCAGCCTCGACCGTGGGGTTACCGCGCGAATCGAGGATCTCGCGGAGCCGGACGTCGGTGATCAGCGTCATGTCTGTCTGGACCCTCGGTTGATCGTAAACGGCAAGACCCCGGCGTCGAACTCCTCGGCCGCGATGAGGATCGGCTGGGTCCGGTCGGTCTCGATCAACACCGGCGCTCCGTACGATACCTGAAGTGCCCGTGCACCCAGGATTCGAGCCTTCTCGTACCGATTGTATCGTTCCTGTTGCATGATTACTGATACGGTGAGACGACGTCGACGAGGTCGGTGTGCGAGACCAGCATCCGCCGACAGCAGTAGCGGTCGACGCCCAGCTCGTCTAAGACGACAGCTGGGTCCTCGTCACCGTCGCGAGCGCGTTCTTCGAACTCCTCCCAGTGTTCGGCGACGACCGAGCCGCACGTGAAACACCGGACTGGAACCATCATACTTGTATCACCTTAGCGGTACGATTTCTGGTAGCGAGCCCGCGCACCGGGGCCGCCCCACTTTTTGGGTTCGGACTGGCGAACGTCGTTCACCAGCAGCGATCGATCGAACGACATGTACGCATCGCGCAGTTCCGCGTCGTTCGTGTGCTGAACGATTCCTCGTGCGATGGCCGTCCGGACGGCGTCGGCCTGTCCGCTGATACCGCCACCCTCGACGCGAACGTCGATGTCGATTCCGTCGCGCAGCTCGTCGCCGGCGATCCGGAACGGTTCGAGCATCTTCAGCCGCGACATCTCCGGTTCGATCAGTTCGACCGGCTGTGCGTTGATTCGGACCCGGCCCTCGCCATCGCGTACGGTCGCGCGGGCGACGGCTGTCTTCTTCTTTCCGCTCGTATTCGTTACCATGTGACGTTAGCACCTAGTTGTTCGGACACTTCGCCCAGGTGGACGAAGCGGATGTTCGACAATCGATCCAGCGACGTCCCGTCGAGGACTTCCGGCTCCCGGTCGTCATCCCCGTCGTAGGGATTGCCGACGTAGACGCGGACGCCCTCGAACGCGTCGCGACCACGTTGCGTCTTGTACGGAAGCATGCCCCGGACGGCCCGTTTCAGGATCATGTCGGGTCGCTTGGGATAATTCGGACCCCGGTCGGACCCGAGCTGAGCCCGCGTCCGGTAGGTCTCGAATACGTCTTCTTTGTCCCCGGTGATGACGGCACCCTCGGCGTTGACGATGGCGATCCGCTCGCCGTCGAGGGCGCGCTGGGCTACCTGACTCGAGACGCGCCCGAGAATGCAATCGCGTGCGTCGACGACGAGGTCGGCGTCGAATTCGGCGACGCTCATGCGATCACCCGCACGTTCGATCCCTCGGGGTTCTCTTCGAGCAGTTGCTCGATCGGTACGTACTCACCGACCTGGTCTATCTTCGTCGCAGCCGACGACGACGCGTCGACGGCCGCCACGGTGACGTTCTTTCTGAGTCGTCCGCTTCCCAGCACCTTGCCGGGAACGATGACGGTCTCTTCTTCGCGAGCGTAGCGCTCGATCCGCCCCAGGTTCACCTCCGCGTGGTTCGATCGGGGCTTTTCGAGGCGGTCTGCAACGTCGTGCCAGATGTCTGCGTCACGCGAACGAGACGCGGACTTCAACTCGGCGATGAGGTTGGTGAGCCTCGGATTGGTCTTCGTACTCATTGATATCCTCCAGTAATCTGTCGTGTTCGATTTCGCACCGCAATCTGCCAGAAGTGATGCAGGGAGCAGGATTTGAACCTGCGGACTCCTACGAGACAGCGCCCTGAACGCTGCGCCGTTGGCCTGACTTGGCTATCCCTGCGTGCACTCCTGTCTACCCGCCACCCCTTCAAACCGCTTTCGATCCCGGCGGAAATCTGACCGACCTCGCAAGTCACGGCGTCAGTCTGTCCCGGCCGAATAGTGGTGTGGCGAGTCA
Source organism: Halovivax gelatinilyticus (assembly GCF_024300625.1). Lineage (GTDB taxonomy): Archaea > Halobacteriota > Halobacteria > Halobacteriales > Natrialbaceae > Halovivax > Halovivax gelatinilyticus. Next base: position 111,183 of record NZ_CP101322.1, read on the forward strand.
TGTGTCTCTCTTATAGCTGTACCGCTTCTTCGAGTTCGGCGGCTCGCTCGTCGATCGAGTCGGCGGCACGGCCGACGAGTTCTTCGACGGAGAACGATCCGTCCGTCTCCACGTGGAAGACGAAGGCGTTCGGAACGTCTTCGATCGTCACCGACTTGCCCGGATAGCGTTCGTTCAGATCGTGGTCGAACTCGCTCGTCTCGATTAGTTCACCGTCGTCTTCGATGACGCCGCGGATGACCCGTCGTTCGGGTTCCTCGAACTCCGGAAGGTCGCCGTCGACCGTCACTCGCTGTAGGTGCCGGTAGCCGACCGCGACACCGCCCTGGTGTTTCGCGTGATTCTTTCCGCGATCGTAGGTGGCGTCCGCTTCGGCTTCCAGACGCTGTCCGTCTTTCAGGTGAATAATCGGGACGTTCTCCTCGGCCGGACGAACCAGATCGGGTTCGCTCGAGACGAGATCGCCCGAGTACGCCGTTCCCGGCCCCTCGACGTCGATCGAGAGCGTGACCACGTCGTCGTCACCGAACTCTTCGGGCGACGGCGTCGTCAGGGGAACGAGCCCCAGACGAAGCGACAGTTGCTCGTCGAACATCACCGAAGAGTTTTCGACGAACCGAACGGTGTCGATCGCCAGCGTCGGCACGTCGGCGACCATCGCGCGACGGATGCCGTTGGCGAACGCGGGAGTCACCCCGCGTACGAGAAAGCGAGCCTCGCGTTCACCGCGGTCGACGAACTCGACGTCGTAGTCGGCTGTCATCGGTTAGAACCCGCCTTTGCCTTTTGGTGCACGCGATCCGTCGTGCGGAATCGGCGTGACGTCTTCGATTCGACCGATTTCGATGCCCGAACGGGCGAGCGCTCGAATGGTCGCCTGTGCACCGGGACCGGGAGATTTCTGCAGGTTCCCGCCCGGGCCGCGGACGCGAACGTGCAGTCCGCTGATACCGGCGGCCTTGACCTCCTCGGCCACGGCTTCCGCCATCTGCATCGCGGCGTACGGCGAGGCCTCGTCGCGGTTCTGCTTGACCGCCGTCCCGCCGCTGGATTTAGCGATCGTCTCCGCGCCCGTGAGATCGGTCACGGTCATGATGGTGTTGTTGAACGATGCGTGTACGTGGGCGACGCCCCACTTATCGTCGTCTTGACTCATGATTTACTGTCCCTCCGCGCGTTCTGGGTGGAGTTCGTCCGCCAGCGGACTCGTCTCGTCGAACCCGATGAGATCTTCTTCGTCGACGTCGACGACGTACGACGGCACGCGGTGACGGCGTTCGCCGACGACGACGTGACCGTGCGTGATGAACTGCCTCGCCTGGAACGGCGAGTTCGCCAGGCCTTTCCGATAGACGACGGTCTGGAGGCGACGTTCGAGGACGTCTTCGATCTCGAGTCCCAGCACGTCGCCGAGTCCGCCCTCCTCGTCGAGGACACCGACTCGCTTGAGTCGGCCGAGAAACTCCTGCGTTCGACGCTGAACGACGGGATCGTCCTGCGCCTGTGCGAGCAGGTCTCGGGACTCGCGTCGGTACGAGCGAAGCTCGGACTGAGCCCGCCAGAGCTCCTCTTTGTTCGAGAGGCCGTACCGATCGAGCAGCGAGTGCTCGGTGGCGATTCGCTCGCCCTGGTACGGGTGGTTCGGCGTCTCGTAGTGCTTGGTGTCGGTTCCGAGCGCCATTATTCGTCAGCCTCCGCCTCTTCGGCTGCTTCTTCACGGATCTGTTCGACGTTGACGCCGATCGTCCCTTCGGTTCGACCGGTCGACTTCGTTCGCTGTCCGCGAACCTTCTGGCCGCGCTTGTGGCGAGCACCCTTGTAGGAGTTGATCATCTTCATACGGTTGATGTCCTGTTGACGGGTGAGTTCGAGATCGTTACCGATCTCGTGTCTCGTCTCGCCGGTGTAGTAGTCTCCCGGCCGGTTAGTGAGCCAGTCGGGGAGGTCGTCGGCCAGTCCCTCGACGATCGAGACGACTTCGTCGATCGTCTCCTCGTCGAGTGCACCGAACGTCGCCGTACGGTCGACGCCGGCTTCGTTCGCGACGAGTCGAGCGGTTCGTCGCCCGACTCCCTTGAGCTCGGACAGCGATCGCTCGACGGATTTCGTCCCGTCGAGGTCGGTCTGTCCGATCCGAACGAAGTACTGGATGTCTTCGTCAGCTTCGGTTTCTTCTGGTGTTTCCTCGCTCATGTATCGTGTGTCTGTCTGTCGTCGCTGCCGGAAACGGCTACGCCGGTCCGACAGCGTGTTCTGTGTGGTGCGGACGTCGTGGCGGGGATTCGAACCCCGGAGGCTTGACGCCACATGGTTAGCAACCATGCGCCTTGGGCCTGCTTGGCTACCACGACCCGTTCGTCTATGTTCGCCCGTGTGGACTCGGGAGCCGAACCCCCTGCAGCGTATCGTACCCGAAAATACACCCCGTCGGGTACATAAGGGCAACGAAACGATCGGGCCGCACAGGACCGAGCCACCGGGAGAAATCAGCCGCAGAACGGGAGACCGCCTGTCTCAGACACGACGGTGAGCCGACCCTGACATCCTGATCGGACGAAACTGCGTCGCCAGCATCCGAAATTCGGTTCGTCTGACCCTGGACGGCACCAGGATTCGTGAACACCGATCAACTCCACTAACTCGACCCGATGCTGGACGACCCTACCGAAACGGAAATAAGTATGCTCTGTCCAGTGACACGTGAACACGGTCGGGTTCAGTGATCAACTCACGCATGATAACCAGATCGACACTCCTGCGGGCCACGGCGGCGCTCGTGGGTATCGTCTCCATCGCCGTGGTCGCATCGACCCTCCCGGAGGTTCTCGAAACGACGAACGGCGGCGGAGGGGTCGACGGACCGGACGGATCGACCGACGGTTCGGCGGGCGATCGCGCTCCATCGGATCCCGGCGCCGCCTGGATTCTACGACTGTTTCTCATCTCGTTCATGGTGATTCTCATCGGTGCGACGATCGCGTTTCTCCTCTTCGAACGACGCCACCTTCTCGAGTATGCAGCGAGGCTCGCCGCCCTGTCGCTTCTGATCCTGGCATTCGTAGTCGTCGCCGTCGTCGCGATGGATGTAGCCGACCTCACACCCCCGATGGAGAACGAATCCGCGGGCGAAGAGGGACTCGGCCCCGGCGAAGGTGGAGACGACGAGGGGCCGGGCGACGGTGAGTCGGGAGACTCCACGACGTTCGGAACGATGGAGATACTGCTCGTCGGTATCGCGTTGCTCGCGGCGGTCGCACTCGGCTACCTCTACGTACGGTACCGCAGCGACGAAGAGGCGAGCACCGCGGGTGACATCGATCGCTCGACGACCGAAACCGTCCGTGCCGTCGCCGGAGACGCCGCCGACCGAATCGAGGGTGGCGAAGGAGCGCCAGTCGAGAACGAGGTCTACCGCGCATGGCGGGAGATGACGACCCTGCTCGACGTCGACAACCCGGCGACGAGCACGCCCGGAGAGTTCGCCGACGCCGCCGTTGATGCCGGCCTCGATACGGCCGACGTCCGGGAACTGACAGAACTGTTCGAATCGGTTAGATACGGCCCAGCACGCGCATCGTCGATGGAGGAGCGACGGGCCGTCGAGATCCTAAGAAACATCGAATCGGCGTACTCGGCCGTCACAGAATCCGAATCAGCCGCCGCTTCCACCCGAACGGGACAACCGGTAACATCGACGCAAATGGATCACGACACTCGAACCGCTTCGGACGAAACGGCCGGATCGAACAACGACACCGAACGTCGAGGTGACGGCGCGTGAGTCTCGTCGTCAAACGCTACGCGTACGTAATCGCGCTCGCGGCAGGTGCGGTCGGTATCCTGATCGCCACGGGATTGTACGCGTTCGAGGCGTCGACAGTTCTTCTCTCGATGCTCGGGGCCATCGCGCTCGGTAGCGCCATCCTCGGGCTGTCGTGGACCACGAGACGTCCGGTAATTCCGTCCACACCCACCCCCGAACAGCGTGTTTCGTCCGCGGTACCGGAAACGGAGCCATCGGAGGCGTTCAACGAGTTCGACGGCTCGATCCTCACCGACGACGATCCGGCCTACAGACGGTGGCGCGGGCTGCGGGTCGTCGCGTACGAGTTCCTCTCTCGATACACGAGCGCCGACGATGAGCACGCGATTCGCCAGCTAGACGACGGAACGTGGACTGACGACACCACCGCCTCACGATACCTCTCGAAACCCCCGGATAGCGAGTCGTCGAACCGCCGGACGAAGAACCGATCACAACCGACGGGTGGCGACGACGTCGTCCGTCGGACCGTACGGGCGATCGCATCCACGTATACCCAGCGGACGACGGGCGTGACCGAACGCCAACGGGACGATGTCGCCTCAGATCCGAGCGAACGGGAACACGTCGACGAAGCGGAGACGCGAACCACGTCCCGAACGCCGGATCGAGCGACCTCGCTGGCGCGCATCGAAACCGGCCACTGGTGGGGCGTCGGAACGATCGCACTCGGGATGGTCGGTATCGGTGCGCTGGCCGAAGTCCCCGGCCTTCTGCTCGCGGGAACCGTCGGTATCGGCTACGCCGGATTCGCTAGGTCGACGTCGCTCCCCGACCCGGAGCTCGAGATCGAACGGACAGTCGATCCGGAGACGCCGGAGCCCGGTGAAACGGTCACCGTCGAGACCACCCTCACGAACGTCGGTGAGACGACGCTGCTCGACGTGAAGTGTATCGACGGAGTCCCGGGTGCGTTACAGGTCGTCGATGGCCGCTGTCGGGTCGGAACGGTCATCCGACCGGGCCAATCGGTGACGATGACCTACACCGTCGAGGCGAGACCCGGCAATCACGCGTTCGACCCCGCCGTGGTGATCGTCGGTGACGCGTCCAGGTCGGCAGAACGAAGCGTTCTGGTGCCCGAATCGACGACGATCACGTGCTCTCCTCGATTAGAATCCACTCGTTCGGCGATTCCGCTCAGACTCTCGCCGATCCGGCGCGCCGGACACCTGACGACGACCGACGGTGGATCCGGCACGGACTTTCACTCGATTCGAGAGTACCAGAACGGCGATCCGATCAATCGCATCGACTGGAATCGACACGCGCGAACCGGCGAACTCGCGACGATCCAGTTTCACACCGAACAGGCCACGCGGGTGCTTCTCGTCGTCGATTCACGCCTCGAGGCCTACGTTGGCCCGTCCGAGACGGCGATCCACGCGGTCGATCGGTCCGTCGAGGCCGCCGGGAAAATCGCCGCGAGTCTCCTCGACGACGGAGACGCCGTCGGATTGACGGCGATCGGTCCGACGACCCGTTCGCGAGTCGAAGCGAGTGAAAGTAACGAGTTCATCGAGAACACGTGCTGGATTCCGCCGGCGTCCGGCCCCGACCACCGCCTCTCGATCAGAAAGGCGTTGACCACACACCAGCAGTTCTCGACGGTCCCCGCCCCTGACACCCGCATGTGGATCACCCAGCTCGGACAGCTCAGGCGACACCTGAGCGGCGAAACCCAGGTGATCCTCTTTACGCCGCTCACCGACTTCGGATCGGTACTCATCGCTCGCCGCTTTGCCTCCAGGGGCCACCCGGTGACCGTCATCAGTCCCGATCCGACGGCGACGCGAACTGCCACGGAAGAACTGGCGTGGCTGTGTCGAACGCTTCGACGGGATACGCTCCACCGAAACGGCATCCCGGTCCTCGACTGGTCGTACGACGAACGGATCGATACGCTCTTAGAACGATACGCGAATCGAGGTGTCGTCCGATGAGCCGCGTAACCCGCCGACCGACGCGAATCGCCGGTGGGGTCTCGCTCGTCGCCGGCCTCGGGATCGTCGTGAGTACGATCGTCGAGCCGGTACCCGCGACGATCGTTTCGGTCGTCGGTCTGGCGCTCATCGCGACGGCGCTCTCGATCGGTTCGCGCCGAGTGCTCGATCTGGGCGCCTTCGTCGGGTTGGTCGGCGTTTCCATTGGCGCGCTCTCGGCGCCGGTCGTCTGGCCGCTCGTCGGAACGGTGTCGGTGATCGTCGCGTGGGACCTCGGCGGCGTCGCGATCAGGCTCGGCGAGCAGCTCGGTCGCGAGGCGGAGACCGCTCGGCTCGAACTCTGGTACGTCCTTTCGAGTACGGCCGTCGGCGCTGGCACGGCTGCGCTCGCGTACGGCGTCTACCGCTACACCGAGTACGGGATCGGACTCGACGCCCTCGTGATGATTCTCCTTGCCGGCGTCGGCGCCATCCTGGCACTCGGCGCCAGGTTCGAGTGGAACGAATCGGCCGTCAGAAATCGTCTCTAACGCGTGAACGGGCTCAGTCCGACGCGACGGTATCGACGTACTCGTCGTTTACTTCCCACGATCCGTCCGCCGTTCTGACCATGTACTCGCCGTAGAACGGAACGCGGTTCGCGACGACCTCGCGAAACGCCTCGCGGATCTCGCCCTTGCTCATCTCGCCCATCGGTCGGAGGTCGTCGTTGCGGTTGAGACAGCCTTTCAGGTAGCCGTCGTGAGTCACTCGAACGCGATGACAGTTGGCACAGAACGTCGGGTTTTCGACCGGATCGACGATCTCGACCATCCCGGCCGGCCCGTCGACGGCGTCCGGTGTGCGGTCTGACGCCGCGGGTGACGGACACTCGCCGTCCGCCTCGATCCAGTAGCGCGTCCGGTCGTGCATCTCTCGCTGTTCGACGACCCTCGCCTGATCGGCGAGCCAGCGGTGAACGCGCTCGATATCGATCGCCCACTCCGGATTCCCCGTCAGTTCGGGCATGTACTCGATGAGTTGTAACTGCAGACCCGGATTCGCCGCGACGTGATCGACCATCTCCGGGACGTATCCGGCCGTGTGAGAGAAGACGACCATGTTTAGCTTGACCGGATCGAGGCCCGCATCTAGGGCCGCTTCGACACCGTCAAGGACCGCATCGTAGGCGCCGCTCTTCGTAATACGGGCGAAGGCGTCGGGATCGAGCGCGTCCTGTGAGATGTTAACCCGCTCGAGACCCGCTTCGACGAGTTCCTCGGCGCGGCCCGGCAGAAACGTCCCGTTCGTCGTCATCGAGACGGCCAGTTCGTCGGGCGTCCGCGCGATGATCTCCGCTAAATCTGAGCGGAGCATAGGTTCACCACCAGTGAACTTCACCGAATCGATATCGAATTCGGTCACGACCTCGAGAAATCGGACCACGTCGTCCGTGTTCATCTCTTCATCCTGGGGATCCATCGGCCCCCGCGTGTCGCCGAGACCCTCGTTGTGACAGTAGACGCAGTCGAAGTTACACCGGTCGGTGAGCGAGATCCGGACCCCGGTCACCTCGCGCCCGAACTCGTCGGTGAGCATGACGGGAGATATCTGGCGGTCGTGCTTAAGTTCGACCGATTCGAGCCCCCGATAGTAACCGAATGTGGTTTCATCACGTTACAGATTGCGATCGGCCAGCTCGGTGAACGCTCACGTCGGGCTGAAGACCACTCATTTGGCTGGAGGACGTTGGAAGGGTGTATGGGCACCACCGCCGAACTCGTGATTCCGGCGAGCGAGTTCGCCCTCGCCCGAACGCTCGACGAAATCGGGTCGCTCGACGTCTCGGTCGAGCCCGTCGTCGCGACGGACCCCGGTCAGCTGATGCCGTACGTTCGGTTTCGAGGTCCGACAGCGGAGATCGAACGAGTCGACGAAATCATTGCGGACGATCCGACCGTAACGAGGGCGACGTTGCTAGCCAATAGCGAGGAGGAGTCCCGATATCGCATTCAGTGGGACGATTCAGTGACCGAGACGGTTCGCGTACTGACGGGCGAAAACGCCTCGATCCTCGGCGCGAGCGCCAGCGATGCCCACTGGCACCTGCGAGTGCTCGTCCCCGAACGCGACGAGCTCTCACGGACCTACGAAACCGCGACCGAAGCGGGGATCACCGTCGATCTCGCCCGGGTACACGAGATCGAAACCGACGAGCGAAGTCGGTACGGGCTCACCGACGCGCAGTACGAGACCCTCGTCGAGGCGCTCGTCAACGGCTACTACGAGATCCCTCGCACGGTCGATATGGAGGCGCTCGCCGAGCACCTGGATATCTCTCACCAGGCGCTTTCCGAGCGGCTTCGACGAGCCCACCGGCGCCTGGTGACGGAGGCGTTAGACGTAGAACGCGACGTCGAGGAGTTCGAGTGAGCCGAGCGCGTCGGCGACGGCACAACACCTACGGCAGATCGCATCGTGGCCACCGTATGGAATCGGAGATGCTCGTCGATCAGCGGACGCTGGTCGAGCTGGTCGAAGCTGAAGGCTGGGATATCACGGATCTGGAACTGACCGCCTACGAGAGTCCGTGGGCCGACGAGGACGACCCCGAAGCGACGATTACGATCACAGCGAGAAAACGATACGAACCCGACGACGAGGACGAAGAGAATCCGTTTAAAGTCAACTGAGGTCTCGTCGCGGGCAACTCACTCGACGGAACGGAACTGGAGTCACCCCTTGATGTTACAGACCGGATACGTGCGAGCGACCGTGTCGCCGATACCGAGTTCGTCGGAGACGCGAACGACCTCGTCGACGTCCTTGTAGACGCCGGGGGCCTCTTCGGCGACGGTGGCCCCTGACTGGGCCTTGACGTATATCTGGTGTCGGTCCAGGAGCTGCTCCTGGACGTCGCCACCCCAGTACTCCTGTTTCGCCTGGGTCCGGCTCATCAGCCGACCGGCCCCGTGGGCGGTCGACCCGAACGTGAGTTCCATCGAGGCCGCGCCGCCGCGGAGGACGTAACTGCCCGCACCCATGCTCCCGGGGATGATGACGGGCTGGCCGACGTCGCGATAGGCTCTCGGTACGTCGGGATGACCAGCGGGAAACGCCCGAGTGGCCCCTTTCCGGTGGACGTACAGCTCCCGTTCGGTCCCGTCAGAATCGACCACGTGCGTCTCTTTCTTCGCGATGTTGTGTGCGACGTCGTAGAGCAGCTCCATCTCCATCTCCTCCCAGGGACGGTCGAACACGCGCTCGAAGACGCGTCGGGTGCGGTGCATGATGAGCTGTCGGTTGACCCAGGCGAAGTTGATCGCCGCGTTCATCGCCCCGTAGTACTCTTCGGCGAGCTGCGAGCCGGCCGGCGCCGCTGCTAACTCCTTGTCGGGAAGTCGGTCGAGCAACCCACGATGTCGTTTCTCGATCTTCCGCAGGTAGTCGTTGCACGTCTGGTGGCCGAGCCCGCGAGAGCCACAGTGGATGAGGACAACGATCTGGTCCTCGGAGAGGCCGAACGCCTCGCCGACCTCGTCGTCGAAGACGTCGGTGACGCGCTGGACTTCGAGGAAGTGATTCCCCGAGCCGAGCGACCCGATCTGATTCTTCCCGCGGTCTTTCGCCTTCTGGCTCACCATCGACGGATCGGCACCCGCCCGAACGCCCTCGTCCTCGCAGTGGCGGAGATCCGACTCTACGGCGTGGCCGTTCTCCAGCGCCCACTCGACGCCACGCGCGAGAATCTCTTCGACCGTCTGGATATCCGACTCGACGATGCCGCCCCCGCCGAGTCCCGACGGGATATTGGCGAACAGCGAGTCGACGAGGTCCTCCTCGTGACCGCGGACGTCGTCGTATTCGAGATTTGTTTTCATCATTCTTACTCCGCAATTAATGTCGTAGCCGACCGCTCCAGGGGAAATACAGCCATCTTCGGCGTCCATCGCGCCGACGCCACCGACGGGGAAGCCGTAGCCCTGGTGACCGTCGGGCATGCAGATCGCGTAGTTCGTGATCCCCGGCAGGTGGGTCGTGTTCTGGATCTGTTCTAGGGTTTTATCTTGGCTAATCTCGTCGAGCAACGTCTCGCTCGCGAGAATTCGAGCGGGAACGCGCATATCACCGGTTCGAGGCACCTCCCAGACGTATTCACGGACCTGCTCCAGTTCGAGTCCGTTCGCGTCGTACGTATTCATATCTCCAACTCGGACGCCGGCGGTAAAAGACGTTGGCACCTCGCTTGCGAAATTCCGCATTCGGCGGGTGACTGACCCCGATTGACGGTTGTGTCTCAGCATTTACTCGAATACGGCCGTATCCGCATCGCTGGCCGGTGGCACGCGCACGGTCGGCTCGCCGCGTGCGAGTACCTCGTCCACCGAGTACGGACCGCCGCCAGTGATCAAGAGCACCGAGGCCAGTCCGTAGAGCCCGACGTGGGCGAGGACCGGATCGTCGGGTAGGGCAAAGAGCGTCACGGTGAAGACGACGAGGGCGGTGACGGCAACGCCCCGGGTGAACGCACCGGCCAGTAACGCGAGCCCGAGGGCGACCTCGGTCAAGCCGGCGCCCAGCACCCACAACGCCGGATCGACCGGGACGACGCCCGTCAGATCGTAGTGATCGACGACGGCCAGTGCGAGCCCGGGATCGAGGAGTTTCTGGGTCGCACCGAGGTAAACGAACGTCACGCCCAACCCGAGTCGGCAGATCGTCGGAAGGTACTGCGTGGCTGGGCGAGTTCGAGCCTGGAACGAGGCAGCTCGATCGGTGACGAATTCAAAGCGATTCACGATCGTTCCCGGCGTCGAACCGAGTCGTAACAGCACGTGATCTCCACTGGGACGACCGCCGCCTACCGCCGCGAGCGCGATCATTCCTCCGACCAGTTCGAGCTGGAGTAAGAGTGTGGGATAGGCGATAACCCCGACGACGTAGACGCCCAGCGTGAGGAGTGCGACGAACCGCGTCCCTAGGCCGAACAAGAGCAAGAATCCGAGCGCAACCTGGAGTAACCGTACGTCGACTTCGACGGCGGGGCTCACGAAGTAACCGCCGAACCCCGCGCCGATAAGCGGGATTCCGAACGAGATACGCAGCAGCCAGGGAACGTAGCTTCGATACTCTCCCATCGCGACCCGAAACGAAAGGACGTCAAGCCGGAACGGCCTGAACGACAAAAACAGCGAAAGCGTCACCGCCAGTAGCGCACCGACGAGCAAGAGCGGCCCGATTACCCCGGGATCGGTTAGCGCGTCCCGGTAGAACGCGACGAGCGAGACGTCCTCACGATCGTCGACGACGTACTCCTCGTGGGCGCGAACGCCCGACACGGAGACGAACGACAGACCGAGGAAGACGAGTATCGCTACCAAGGCGTACCGCCACCGTCCGATTCGTCTGCGTCGGCGCACCCCGTTCTCCGCGTTCGACATAGCTCGACAACCACCAACGGGCGTAAAAACGCCGCGGCTCGCCCGAGAGTAGCCGTCGCCTACGCTCCAGTTACGATCCCGTGTGACGGCTCAAACATCGAAGACGACGTACGCGTCCCACCCGTCCTCGGTCGGTTCGAGGCGCATCTCCGCGTAGGTCACCGCCTTCACTTCGCGAGCCGTGATCGTATCGAGGGGAACCCCCCGGGCGGTCGCTTCGAGCGACCAAGGGTCGTCAGCAGATTCCGGCTGATCTAGTTCGACCGCGTTTTCGACCGGAAGCACGGCCCGGACGTCCCGCTCGTAGATGAGTTCGTCCAGGTAATCGAACAGGAGCGCCTCGCGCGATTCGGCCTCGACGGAGAGTCGAAACCGGTCGCCGACGTCGGCGATTTCGTCGCAACTCGCAGCGGCGAGCCCGTCCGCGAGGGCCTCGAAGACCTCCGCGAGTGTCCGTCCCGTCGCGGCAACCGCGACGTCGGCGGTGTGCTCGCGAAGTTCGTACGTCATGTGGCGGTCTTTCCCGCCGACGACCGTATCTCCATCGGTGAAAGAGATGGCACGCTCGCGGGGAGTGCCGGTGGAATTATATTGGCGACGATGGTACTGATGAACAGTGAGCGTCAACGTCGACAGTCGGACCATCCCTGCAGGCAGCGACGAGTACGTAGAGGAGGCGTGGGACCTAAAGGAGACGATCCACGACTCCGAAGGAGTCCTCAAACAGCGCTGGGACTTCTTCTCCGACGCCTACCGTCGCTCCGCGGTCCACTGCATCTTTCACGAACACGGCGAGTCAGAACTCGTCGGGTTCGTCACCGTCAGACGCGACGGCTACATCCTCTTTCTGGCGGTCGACCCGGACTGTCGCGGCCACGGAATCGGAAAGGAACTCATCGCGACGGTCGCCTCGAAACACCGGTCTGTCACGTGTCACGCGCGAACGACGAACGAGAACGCCCTCCAGTTCTACGAGCATCTCGGATTCGAAATCACGCGACGGATCGACAACTACTACGAAGACGGCGGCGACGCGTACTACCTCAAACTGACCACCGACGTCGGTCTGACCGACCGCCTCTCCGATCTCGTCCGTCGGTAGGTCGTCCCGACATCGATCGGCTCCAATACAGTTATACCGACTGGCCAGCGAGTAGCGGGCGAATGGAAGAGCGAACGCGGGCGTACCTGCGGGGTCGGTTTCGCGATTACTACCGCAGAGCCGAGATCACCCCGCCGCCGGACGCCACGGATAGAGAGTGGGGGTACATCCCGTGGACCGACGGACCCGACACGCGGATGGTCCGACACCGATCGTTGCTCGATCTCGGCGATATCGAATCCTTCCTCGCGCGCGAGCGACCGCGCCACGTCTACTTCTCCGCGGGACGATACGACCTTCCCGGGGCCGGGTCGATGTCCGAAAAAGGGTGGCGAGACTCGGATCTCATCTTCGACCTCGACGCGGACCACCTGCCGGGCGTGACGCTCGGTGAGGACTCCTACGCCGAGATGCTCGCGAAGTGTAAGGACGCCCTCTACCGATTGCTCGACTTTCTCGACGACGACTTCGGATTCGACGACCTGGAGATCGTCTTCTCCGGCGGTCGCGGCTATCACGTCCACGTTCGCGACGAGCGCGTTCGCCACTTAGATCGCGAACATCGTCGCGAGATCGTCGACTACGTCCGCGGGATCGGCCTCGAATACGACGAGTTGATCGAGACGGAGACGGTCGCTGGTCTCGGTCGGAAGACGCCGACCGAGCGGCGGATGCTCACGACGAGCGGCGGCTGGGGCGAGCGGGTCCACGACCGCTTCGTCGACTACCTCGACGAACTGCTGGCGATGGACGAGGAGGCGGCACTCACAGAACTCCAGTCGTTCGACGGAATCGGCGAGGGGAAGGCCAAAGCCGCGCTGAACGCCGCGAAGAACAACCGCGAGGCGATCGAGGACGGAAACGTGACCGTCCACACGGCCGTCTCACAGCTCGCCGAGCGCTTCGTCGACCGAACCGTCGAAGCGGAGAACGCGCCGATCGACGAACCGGTGACCACTGATACGAACCGACTGATCCGGCTTCCGGGGAGCCTTCACGGTGGAAGCGCGCTCGCGGTCCGTCGAATCGATCGCGCGGATCTAGAGTCGTTCGAGCCGCTCGTCGACGCCGTCCCGGAGACGTTTACGGGCCACGACATTCGCGTCACCGTCTCGCGCGGCGGCGAGATCGAACTCGGTGGCGACACCTTTACGGTCACGGACGGTGACCAGTCACTACCGGAGTACGTGGCCCTGTTCCTCATGGCGCGGGGCCGCGCCGAGAAGGAAAAAGAGTGACCGACGCTCGGGTACGAACGTCGGTCAGCCGAAACACACGATGAATCTGGAGGAACTACGGTCGGTCCGAAACACGGAACGCCAGCGAGATAGCCTCCAGGAACTGCGCCCCTCGTTCTATCAGGAAGTCGGCGAGTATATCGGGAACCTAGAGGACGAGCGCGACCGGTTGGCAGCCGAGAGTGCCAACCCGTTCTCCGAACCCGAGGTGAGTCGGCTCACCGACGAGATAGAGACCGCCAAAGACGTCGCCGAAGCGGTCTACGAGCGCCGGATGGGAAAACTCGTCAAGCAGGCGAGCCTCGCAGCCGCGGGTCTGAGCGCCGACGCGGAAGGGCTCACGGAAGAAGAGCAAGCGTTGTTCGCCGACCTCGTCGAACGCATCGAGTCGAACAAAGCCGAGGTCCTCGCCGTCGTCGACGGCGCCGATTCGACCGAACCGGGCGCCGATACAATGGAATCTGCGACGCCTCCACCGCCGCCCGACGAGCCGGTCAATGAGACCGCTCCCCCTCCGGACGAGAGTGGCGTCTCTATCGCCGACGCGATGGGGAGCGACGTGATCGAGGCGGACGGGTCGGTTCGCGACGAGGATCGGTCGGGATCGGACGCGGCGAACGTCGAGGGAGATGGCCCGAGAGACGACGAAACGCCACCGCCACCTCCCGAGGAGCGAAGCCAATCCGAGCGTGACCCAGCACAATCTGAGCCGAACGGATCGAAACGTGAGAGCGACGACATCGACCGCGTAACCGTCCAGATCACGACCGACGTCGGCTCGATCCTGGGCGTCGACGACCGCGAGTACACCCTCGCGAGTGACGACGTCGTCACCCTGCCCGAAGCAAACGCGGACCCGCTGATCGAGCGCGACGCCGCGAAGCCGCTAGAGTAAGTCGATTTTCCGGGCTGGTAGACGAAAGATCGACAGTACTACGGTGGTCTCGACCCGCCTCTCAGCTATGCTCGAACCTGGAGACGACGCACCAGCATTCGAACTGTCGAATCAACACGGCGAAACGGTCTCGCTTTCGGAGTTTTCCGGCCAGCCGGTCGTCGTCTACTTCTACCCACGAGCGAACACGGAAGGCTGTACTGTCCAGGCGTGTGAGTTCCGTGACGCCAGTTCCGATCTCGACCGGCTGGACGCCGAAGTCGTCGGAATCAGCGACGACCCGGTCGAAGACCTCGCGTCGTTCGCCGAGGACTACGACCTCGAGTTCCACCTCCTCTCCGACGAGGACGGGTCGGTCTCCGCCGCGTATGACTCCTACGGCGAAAAGCAAATGTTCGGCAACACGTTCGACGGCGTGTTTCGGAACACCTACGTCGTCGACGAGGACGGGACGATCGCGGCCGTCTTCGAGGGCGTCACTCCCGAGGGACACGCAGACGAGGTCCTAGCGGCCCTGAAGCGCTAAGCGGTCGAACCCTCGAGGGGTTGCGAAAGGAGAAAAGCGGACGGTAAGCCGGTCCTTACTGGAACGTTCGGCCGAGCTGATCTTTCTCCTTGGCCGGTTCGGCGCGCTTGAACTGTTCTTCGATCTCCTCGTACCGTTCGCGGGTTTCGGGCGTCACGCTCGGCGAGACCTCCTCTAGGGCACGTTCGAAGTGTTCTTTCGAGATACGGACGTTCCCGAGGGTGTCGGTCATGTCCTCCGGGTCGACCGAGTTGATGAACTCGCGCGTCGCTTCCATCGACGCTTCCCGACAGACCGCCTCGATGTCCGCGCCGACGTATCCCTCGGTTTCGGCGGCGAGCCAATCGAGATCGATCGCGTCCGCGAGCGGTTTCGAGGCCGTGTGGACATCGAAGATCTTCCGACGTCCCGCTTCGTCCGGCACGGGGACGTGGACGTGTCGGTCGAGACGGCCGGGTCTGAGTAGCGCCGGATCGATGAGGTCCGGCCGGTTCGTCGTCGCGATCACGACGACGTCTTCCAGTTCTTCTAAGCCGTCCAGTTCGGTCAGTAGCTGACTGACCATCCGCTCGCCGACACCCGAATCGCCGGTCCGCTGTCCGCGTTCGGTCGCGATCGAGTCGATCTCGTCGAAGAAGATCACGGTCGGCGCGTTAGAGCGCGCCTTCTCGAAGACCTCCCTGATCCCCTTCTCCGACTCGCCGACGAATTTGTTGAGCAGTTCCGGCCCCTTGATCGAGATGAAGTTCGACTGGGACTCGTTGGCAACGGCCTTCGCGAGCAGGGTCTTTCCGGTACCGGGCGGTCCGTACATGAGGACGCCCTTCGGCGCATCCATGTCCATCTGCGCGTAGACCGCCGGGTAGTCGAGTGGCCACTGGATGGTCTCGCGGAGGCGCTCTTTCGTCTCCTCCAGACCACCGACGTCAGACCAGGTGACGTCCGGCACCTCGACGAATACCTCGCGCAGCGCCGAGGGCTGAATTCCTTTGAGCGCCTCCTTGAAGTCGGCCTCCGTCACGCGAAGTGACTCAAGGACGTCGGCGTCGATCTCCTCGGACTCCAGATCGAGTTCGGGGCGTATGCGCCGGAGTGCGTTCATCGCCGCCTCGCGCGCCAGCGTCGCGAGGTCGGCACCGACGAATCCGTGCGTGTTCTCCGCGTACTGATCCAGATCGATCGAGTCGGTGAGCGGCATGCCGCGCGTGTGGACCTGGAGGATTTCGGTCCGACCGTCCTTGTCCGGGACGCCGATCTCGATCTCGCGATCGAAGCGCCCGCCGCGACGCAGTGCCGGGTCGATCGAATCGACACGGTTCGTCGCCGCGATCACCGTGACTCGCCCGCGCTCTTCGAGTCCGTCCATCAGCGACAGCAACTGGGCGACGACCCGTCGTTCGACGTCGCCGCTCGTCTCCTCACGCTTCGAGGCGATCGAGTCGATCTCGTCGATGAAGACGATCGCCGGCGCGTTCTCCTCGGCTTCTTCGAACACCTCGCGTAGTTGCTCTTCGGACTCGCCGTAGTACTTCGACATGATCTCCGGGCCGGAAATCGTCTCGAAGTGGGCGTCGATCTCGTTCGCGACGGCCTTCGCCATCAGAGTCTTACCCGTCCCGGGCGGGCCGTGCAACAAGACGCCCTTCGGCGGCTCGATTCCGAGTTGCTGGAACAGCTCGGGGTGGCGCATCGGCAGTTCGATCATCTCTCGCACCTGGTCGAGTTCGTCTTCCAGGCCGCCGATGTCCTCGTACGTGACGTTCGGAACGCCCTCGGGCGCCTCTCCGCGCGAGCGGATCTGTTCGGCCGGCGTCTCCGAGATCTCGATCGCCGTCGAGTCGGTGATGACGACCGTTCCCGATGGAGACGTCTGGGCGATCTTCAACGGCACCGACTGTCCGGAGCCCGCCATCGGACCGAACGAGAGCGAGAACGGAACCGTCTGTCCTTCGGTCACGGCCTGACCGCTCAATTTATCTCGAACGAGCGGGCCGATATCCCCTCGAATTCGGAGGTTCTGCGGGAGCGCGACCGTGATCGACGTCGCCGGATTCACGTCGGCCGACTCCACCTCGATCCGGTCGTCGATCCCGACGCCGGCTTCCTGTCTGAGTCGACCATCGATACGCACGACGGCCTTTCCTTCGTCCTCGGGGTAGCCCGGCCAGACGCGAGCGACCGAACGACCCTCCCCGCGCCCTTTGAGGAGGATGTAATCGCCGTTTTCCAGCCCGAGTTCGCGCATCGACGAGCGGTCGATCGCTGCGAGCCCTCGACCGGCGTCTTTCTGTTTGAGCGGTTTGACGGTGAGCTTCATCGGTTGGCCTCCACTTCGATGCTGAGCACGCCGTTTTTGATAAACGTGTGCGCATCGTTCGCCCCGTCTGGCAGGTCAATCTCGAACTGACGGTCGTCGAAGACGACGATCGCCGTCCCGTCGACGACGTCGACGGCCGGGTCGTCGCTCAGACCGGACAGATCGACGGCGACGACGGATTCACCATCGTACTCGTACGTCCGAACCATCGGCGTAGCGCCGACGGTATGCGTTGTAGCAGTCATGTTTTACTAACCATAGGTTAGCCCTTCAGATATATAAATGTATCGTAAGGATCTGCCCGCACCCCCTCGATTATCGTCGAGTACGCTGATTGCGGTTCACGGTGACACTCACGGGGAGACTTATACGAGCGATCGTTCAATATATCCCATGGAGACGGTGAGCCACCACGGCAGGGTAACGGCCTACCGCCGCGTCAACCGCGAAGCCGGCCCGGGTTGTTGTTTCGTGCACGGAAGCGGCGGTACCGGCCGCGTCTGGAACGGGCAATTGAAACTGGCCGGTCGAACCCCCCTGTCGATGGTCGACCTGAGCGGACACGGAGAATCGGAAGACGTCGACGCCGATCCCGGCTACCAGACGCTCTCGGCCTACGCTGACGACGTCCTGGCCGTTCGAGACCGAACCGACGATCGGATTCTGGTCGGTACGTCGCTCGGTGCGGCCGTCGTCTTGCACCTGTGTATCGACCGGAACGTGGACGTCGACGGGATCGTTCTCACCGGCGCCGGCGCCAGACTCGGCGTACTCGACGACCTGCTCACCTGGCTCGAACGCGACTTCGATCGCGCCATCGAGTTTCTCCACGAACCCGGCCGCTTTCTCCGGACCGAGGATCCAGACGTCGTCTCACGCTCGAAATCGACGCTCGTCGAAACCGGACGGACGGTCACCCAACGGGACTTTCTGACGTGTCACGAGTTCGACGTCCGCGAGCAACTCGACGCGGTCGACGTCCCGGCACTCGTCGTCTACGGAAGCGACGACCGGCTGACGCCACCGTGGTACCACCAGCATCTCGCCGAGATGATTCCCGAATCGACGCTCGTCGAGATAGAAGACGCCGCTCACCTGGCGATGATCGACCGCCCCGACGCGTTCAACAGCGTGTTGGCGGAATTCATCGACTCGATCGGCGACTGACGGCAATCGCTCTACGGCTCACAGCAACGGTTCTTAGTACAACTCGTCCAGATCGGGTTCGACGTGGCCGTGTTCGTCGGCCGGAAACTCGCGCGATTCGACGGCCTCGACGTAGTCGGAGACGGCCGATTGCATCGCTGTGCGGACGTCGCCGAACTGCTTCGAGAAGGACGGAGACCACTCGCTCAATCCGACCGCGTCGTGAAAGACGAGCACCTGTCCGTCACAGTCGGGACCGGCGCCGATTCCGATCGTCGGTAGCTCGACGGCCTCGGTCACTTCGGCCGCCAGATTCGACGGCACGTGTTCTAGGACGAGCGAGAACGCGCCCGCGTCGCCGTGCGCTCGCGCGAGTTCGAGGATCCGTTCGGCACCGTCACGGTCCGTTCCCTGCCGTGGGTAACCGCCGTACTGGTTGACGTGCTGGGGCGTCAGCCCGAGGTGGGCCATCACCGGAATGCCGAGTTCGACCATCCGTCGGGTCAGTTCGATCGTGTGCGGCCCACACTCTAACTTGACGGCGTCGGCCCCGGCCTCTTTGAGCAGCTCACCGGCGTTTTCGATCGCCGCGGCCTCGTCGGTTCCGTACGAGAGAAACGGCATGTCCGCCACCACCAGCGCGTTCTCCGTTCCGCGGACGACCGCACCAGTGTGGTGGGCCACCTGCTCGAACGTGACGGGTACCGTCGTCTCGTATCCGAGGACCGCGTTTCCTACGCTGTCCCCGACGAGAATGACGTCGACGCCCGCCTCGTCGACGATCGACGCCGTCGGCGCGTCGTAGGCGGTCAACATTGTAATCGGTTCGTCGCCGGCTTTCGCCCGCACGTCTCGGACGCTCACCATGCGTAGACGTACGATCCGAAGGGGTAAACTCCATTGATTGGCGCACCGACCGCCGGAACCGACGGGACGGCGAGTTTATGAGGGGTGAGAAACGAGCAACCACCGTGCCAGAACCAGTCGAGACGACGTCGCCGGAGGGCGTAGACTACGCCTGGGTGATGCAGGTCACCTTCGTCCTCACGATCGTCGTCGGCGCGCCGATCGTCGCCCTCCTCTCGATTCCCGCAGAGCTACCCAGCTGGGGCGACCGCGTCGAGTTCGCCATCCGCGTCGGCGCCGTCGTCTGGCTGGTGACCGCGGTAGCGGTCTTCACCTACGCGAAGCGTGCGGAACGAGAAGAACAGTGACACGACCGACGTCAGAACGTCTCGACCCACTCGTAGACGTATCGAAACGCCACGCCGGCCCGTTCGGCCGTCACCTCGTCGCTGCGTGAATCGCCGACGAACAGGACCGACTCGCGGTCGCCGGGTAATCTCTCAACGGCTTCGAACAGCGCTGCCGGATCCGGTTTCATCGCCGGGACGGTGTCACGTCCGACCACCGAATCGACCGCGTCCGTGAGTCCGTGTCGTTCGAGCGCGATGAGACACGCGGCTTCGCAGTTGAGCGAACAGACGCCGACCGGAGCCTGATGCGTCCCGATTGCGTCAGCGAGGGGCAACCGAGCGGACGTCCGCGCACCCGCTCGTTCGTGGCCGGCGATTACCGCGTCGACCTCCTCGCGACGGCCGATCCGATCCGCCTCCGTGAGCAGGTCCCACGACTCCGTCGCCGGCGGCTCCGTTCCGTTTCGTCGGTATACGTCTCTCGCCTCTCTCGAAACGGCGTCCCAGTCGACGTCCAGGTGAACCAGCGTACCGTCGAGATCGTAGACGATCGCGTCGTACTCGATCACGGTCGCTGTACGGACGGGATGGAAAAAGTCGTATCGACGTTCCGGTCTGACCGATCCGTCACAACCAGACCAGTCTTTCGCCGCACTCACAACCTCAATCGAGCAGGTTCCGTGCAATCACCGTCTTCTGTATCTCGGAGGTTCCCTCGTAGATCTCGGTGATCTTCGCGTCGCGATAGAGCCGCTCGACGTCGAACTCGCTAACGTAACCGTAGCCGCCGTGAATCTGGACGGCCTCGTTCGTGACGGCCATCGCCGCCTTGCTCGCGAACAGCTTCGCCATACTCGCCGCCATTGCGCCGTCTCCCGCGGCGCGTTCTCTGGCCGCGTACCGTGTCAGCTGGCGTGACGCTTGCACGCGCGTCGCCATCTCGGCGATCTTGTGACGAATCGTCTGAATCTCCGCGATCGGTTGATCGAACTGCTCGCGCTCACCGCTGTACGCGATCGCCTCTTCGAGAGCGTGATCGGCCAGTCCGACCGCCTGCGATGCGATCGCGATCCGACCGCCAGTCAGAATCTCGAACGCCGCCGAGAGACCTCGCCCCTCCTCGGTCAGCCTGTTCTCGGCAGGAATCCTGACGTCGTCGAACGTCAACGAGGTCGTATCGCTCGCGCGCAGTCCGAGTTTGTCCTCCTTCTCGCCGACGGTCAGTCCGTCGACGTCCTTCGGAACCAGAAACTGGGTGACGGTCGACGGATCAGATCGGTCCGTTTTGGCGAACAGAATAACGACGCCGGAGCGGTCGCCGTTGGTGATCCACTGCTTGTCGCCGTTTACGATGTACTCGTCGCCTTCGCGTCGAGCTTCGGTGGACATCTCTGCCGGGTTCGACCCAGCGTGGGGTTCTGAGAGCGCGAACGCCCCCACCGGCCGACCCGCCGCCATCTCCGGGAGCCACCGCTCGCACTGGGCCTCCGAACCGAACGACGCGATGCACGAGGTCGCCAGACTGTGGACCGAGAGCGCGGTCGCGATCGACAGCGAACCGTAGGCGACGGCCTCGTTCACGACGCTCGCCGTTACTGGGTCCGCACCGAAGCCACCGTATTCCTCGGGAACCGTCAGCCCGGTCAGATCGAGTCCGGCCAGCCCGTCCCACACCGACTCGGGAAACGTCTGCGTCTCGTCGGCTTCCCGCGCCGACGGGCGAATCTCCTCGCGCGCGAATTCGCGAACGACGTCCCGAATCGCTCGCTGTTCGTCCGTGAGGCTCATACCCGTGATTCGAGTAGCCGGGTGAAAAGAACGATGATCCGCGGCGCGCGAACACCGCGGTCGGCCGACGCCACAATCGAGTACCCAGTCGCCTCGCGATCACTCGAGGCCGGCGAAGACGTTCATCGCGTCGATCGTTCGCAGAACGTCCGCACTCCGACCCTCGTCGAACACGAGGGCGTCCGTCGAGAGGACGTGTTCGAGCACCGCCTTCGAGGCGTGATCCGGCGCCGCCGCGATTCCGGCATCGGTCGCGTCGATCCACTCCATGACGCGCAGGTCGCTCTTCGAGTCGCCCATCACGAGGGCGAACGGATCCTCGATCCCGAGGACCTCGAACGCCCGTTCGACGCCGACCACTTTGTTCAACTCGAGGCTGCTGATCTCGGCGGCGTCGGCCTGATAGTAGCCAACGTCGATCCGAGAGAGTACGTCGGCCAGTGATGACGTGTCGAGGGGCGGATCGACCGACGGAAACGCCCCCTCGCGTTCGAGCACGCCCCGGATCTCCGGATCGCCTTCGGCGTAGAACGCACGGGTTAGCGATGCCACGTCTTCGGAGGAGTCGGCGGAGCCATCCCCACCGTCGCCGTTTCTCCCTGCCTCACCTCCAACGCCGACCCGTTCGGCGACCGAATCGGCGAGCAGGTCGATCAGGTAGACGAGCGCCTCGTCGATCAACTCGCGGGCTCTCGGCGATCCGATCTCGTAGTTCGGCTTCATCGTTACGTTGAACTCGTTCCCTTGCAAGTGACAGCCACGGCGGAGTTCCGGAGGCGCCTCCGTGAGCGCGCGGGCGCGGACGTTCTCGAACGTCTCCCGAATCGATTCGTCCAGATCGTCGTACAGTAGCTGCTTCGTCTCGCTCCCGTGACCCGGCGTGAAGACCCCCGTTCCCGCCTCGTAGACGATCGACAGTTCGCCGGAGTGAACGAGTTCGCTGCCGAGACCCTGGATCGTGAATCCCTTGACGTTCTCTAAGGTCTGTCCGGTACAGATGACGATCGGTACGCCAGCTTCGTGGTACTCGGTGAGAACGTGTAACGTGTCGCGCGGAATCTCGTTGTCGGTGCTCCCCGCAGACCGAAGCGTCTCGTCGACGTCGAGAACGAGGACGTTCACCGCCCTGCCGTGGGTCGCGTAGAGGTCGAGCCCGGTAAAGGCCTGATCGCGCGTCGCGCGGGCGGCGATCCCGGCCAGGGTTTCGCCGGCTGCGAACGACGACCGAATCGCTTCCTTGCGCCGCTCCAGCGCCTCGTTCGCTCGTTCCCAGTGTTCGAGCGCGACGCGCGAGTCGACCGGCGGAAACACGTCGACGAACTCCTGATAGGCCCGGAGCGTCTCCGTGTCGAACTCGTCGTACAACTCGTAGAGGAGTTCGTGGTCCACCATGGTCGGACGCCACCGACTGGCGGGATAACGGTTTCTGTTACCGGGGCTACGAGTTACCGGATCGATGCGGGCCGTCAGGCCGATTCAGCTGGCGACGGGTGCAATTCGCCGGCCCGGGTCCGCGCTTTCTGTACGATCGCCGGTCTGGCTTCGAACGAGATATGAACGTCCTCGTCTCCGTAGGTCACGTCCTCGACGTGCGCGTTGTCGTGAATCCAGGAAACGACGCTCATCGTCTCCTCACCCATCGGCAGAACGAGCCGTTCGTACTCCCAATCGGGAAGCTCCTCGTCGATCCGATCGAGCAGCGCGTCGATGTGTTGTCCGTCGCGAGCGCTCACGGCCACCGGATCGGGAGCGAGCGCCGACAGCGTCGCCCGTTTTTCCTCGAGTTCTCGCTCGCTCACACGGTCGATCTTGTTGAACACCGTCACGATCGGCGCCTCGTTGCGTTCGTAGAGGGTATCGTGGCTCGTGACGAGTTTTTCGTGAATCTCGTCGATCGGTTCGCTGACGTCGACGACGAGCAAGACCAGGTCGGCCCGATAGACCGAATCCAGCGTCGACTTGAACGACTCGACGAGCCAGTGTGGCAGGTTGGAGATAAAGCCGACGGTATCGGTGAGGAGGACATCCCTGGGCTGGATGTCCGCCCGCCTCGTCGTCGTACCGAGCGTCGTAAACAACTGATCTTCGGATTCGGCCGTCGGGTCCAGGTCGGGATGCAATCCGACGTTCTCGGAGACGTCGAGGTCGGCGGCCAGCCGTCGCAACAGCGTCGACTTACCGGCGTTCGTGTAGCCGGCCAGCGCGACCAGATCGAACCCCGAGTCGCGTCTGCGGGCCCGGCGCTGGGCTTCGGTCTCTTCGATCTGCGCGAGCTGATCGCGGATTCGACTAATCTGGGCTTTGATGTCCTGTTCGCGGCTCTCGTCGTACTCGCCCAGCCCCATGAACCCCGGGTGCTCGTCGCGTTTGGCGAGGCTCGCTTTGGCCTCGGCCCGGGGAAGTTCGTAGCGAAGTTCTGCGAGTTCGACCTGGAGCTGGGCCTTTTTCGTCTGGGCTCGCTGGCCGAAGATTTCCAGGATGAGCGTAAAACGATCGATTACCTCGGTCCCCTCGGGTAGTCGCTGACCGAGGTTGTACGTCTGGTACGGCCCGAGGCGGTTGTCGAAGACGACGGTGGTCGCCCCGGTTCGAGCGACGAGTCGGACGAGGTCGTCGACTTTCCCCTCGCCGAGCTGGAGCGCCGCGTCGGCTCGGCGGGTCTGCGTGATCTCGCCGACGACGGTGTAACCGGCGGCTTCGCTCAATTCGCGGATCTCCTCTGTGTCCCCTACGCCCGAGTCAACGCGCTTTGCGACGACCGCCTTCATCGTCGAATCACCGCCAGTAGCGCCACAACTCCGGCCACCGGGATCACGCTCGGTCGGTCAGGGATGGGAGCCGTTCACCCCGATTCGGATCGATTTCACCATAACCGTCGGTACGGGCTGGATCGCCTTGAATCCCGTGGCGAGCGATGACATCGAGCCCACGTCCGCAGACCGGATCGCATCGAACGAGCGGCGACGACACCGTCGTTACCGGGTTTTCAGGTCGTCTTTGTCCTTTACTATCTGCGTTTCGGCCTCTCCGCTCGTGTGTTCGTTCACGAGATCGAAGAAATCGTTCTGGAGCCCGGCCGGGAACGTGACGACGCCGATCCACGAGCCGTCGGCCTGCCACTCTTCTCGCTCGAGATCGCCGTACTGTCGAACCTTCGCCTGGGTGCTCCCGGCGTACTCCGCGGGAATCTGCACGGCAAGTGTCACCTCCTCGAACCGGATCGGGATGATCGGACGCAGCGCCTCCAGGGCGTCGTCGACCTGTCCTTCGACCGGTTCCATCGGATCGACCTGAAAGCCCGCTTCCTCCAGGGCCGACTCGATCCGCTCTGGCGGGTGCGGCGCGTTGTCCATCTGCGGGTTGACGGCGTTGCGAGCGATCTGATTGATGAGTTGCTTTCGCTTCTGTTCTTGCATCTCGCGACGCTGCTCGGCGGTGATCTGGATCTCTCCGCGCTCGATCACTTCGGGGATGATCTCGAGCGGATCGGTCGTTTCGAAGACGTCCTCGAGTGCGCTTTCGGCCGGTCGATCGCCGCGCGAGGCGTTCTCGAAGACGTCTTCCGCGGCGATTACGTCCGTCAACTCGCCGTCGAACTCGCCGCGTTTGATCGCGAGCGCCGCGTCGGGGTCGACCAGCACCTCGAATCGTTCGCCGTGCGATTCGAGTTGCGCGGTGACCGCCTCGTCGAGTGATATCATACCAGATGGGTTTTTCGGGCGGTCATAAGAGTGTTTCCCGACGGTTCGAGCGCAGAGTCACTTCAACCGCCGGATCGGTGATACCACTCGATCGAGCGCCCGAACAGCGGCTGAACCGATGGATCCGAACGCGTCGTCGCCGACGCCGAAAACTGAGCAGCGCGAGTTACTCGTCGTCGGTCTCTTCCTCGGGCGTTTCGAGCAGTTCGGACTCCTCGAGACGGGATTCGATCTCGTCGTAGTCGAACACCTCGTAGGTTTCCGTCTCGGCGTCGATCGTCGCCAGTCCGACCTCGTTCGGCAGGAGCGATCCGTCGTTGACGCTCGCGAGCGCATCGAGCGCGAGCGTGACGCCGTCGTTAAGCGTCGCCTCGTCGTCGTAGTTGCTCT
This sequence comes from Halovivax gelatinilyticus, assembly GCF_024300625.1. Lineage (GTDB taxonomy): Archaea > Halobacteriota > Halobacteria > Halobacteriales > Natrialbaceae > Halovivax > Halovivax gelatinilyticus. The sequence continues at coordinate 136,668 of NZ_CP101322.1, forward strand.
CGAGGTAGTCCTGAAGTTCGCCGCGGTCGGCGCCGACGGCGAGGGCCTTCCACTCGTAGGGCGTTCCCGACGGGTCGGTTTCGAAGAGGCGCGGTTCGCCGTCTTCGATCCCGCCGACGATCAACGCGACGCCGAACGGGCGCGCGCCGCCGACCTGCGTGTACTGCTGAATGTGGTCGGTAACGGCCTTCGTCAGGCTCTCGACGCCGATCGGCTCGCCGTATCGAAGCTGATTGACCTGCGCCTGACGACGGGCGAAATCGATCAGCTGACGGGCGTCGGCGACGTGGCCCGCGCTCGCGATCCCGATGTGATCGTCGGCCTTGTGGATCTTCTCGACCGACGAATCTTCGAGCAGCGGCGAGGGGATTCGCTTGTCCACCGCGAGGACGACGCCGTCGGAGGTTCGAATGCCGATGCTCGCCGTTCCGCGTTTGACCGCTTCACGGGCGTACTCGACCTGATACAGCCTGCCATCAGGTGAGAAGATCGTGATGCCGCGGTCGTACGCCTGCTGTTGGGCTTGTCCCTGCATAGTATCACGCTAGATCGAGGTCTGTCGTGGCGAGCGGATTTGCGACTGGAAACGGTTCCCGCCGATCACGACGTTTCTCTCGGTCCAAAATTGCCTACCGCGTCCTAAATAGTTTACTTACCCGGATCGCTGGCACCAGTATCGAAACCGGACCGTCGTCGGCCCGTAGAGAAGACGTCCGGGCCCGGCCGATACAGGCTCGGACGATACCCGTCGGCCCCGAAGCAGTCTACTACCCGACAATCGAGCGGTACGCGTTCGGCGACAAACGCGAGAGGCGCGTTCGGCGACCACGAACGTTACGCGTTCGAGACGAACGAGTCTCGCGCGGATCTGATGGTGCCGCTCGTTCCGCGGACGTGGATTCCCACCGGAACGTCGTCGACGCGGTGAACGCACGCCAGCGCCGCTCTGGCGAGGTCAGTTTCACCCCGGCGAACGCGGACGAGCGCCTCGCCGGACCCGTCCTCGAACGAGAACGAGACGACCGTGAGGTCGGCGGCCGCGCTGCCCGGGTCGCCGAGTAAATTCTGTGCAGCGTACCACGTCTCGCGCTGAAAGCCGCGACGATCGATCGACTCGTCCGGGTCGGATTCGATACCGACGGCGAGGTACCGCCAGCGCGGTCGCAAGTGTTTCGGCAAGTGTTTCATGAGTCGATTTGGGTTCTATATTCCACAGCGGTTCGAATTTCAGTCGGACGTTCGTGTTTCTGTCGTGGGTTCTTGAATCGGTCGGCGGCTCGTGTTTCGTACGTGGCGGGATGGCTCACGCGATCGTGAGTGGGCTAGTGGGATTGTTCGTCCACGGCGACATCGTATCGGCGCTCGGCAACGAGTACGCCCACCTGTTCGTGGATGCGTTCGACCGCCGTCACCACGAACCCGGCTTCGGTCATCGCCCAGACGAGGTGTCCGACCGTCGACGGATCGTCGACTGACGGATCGTAGAACGGTTCGTCCGGGTCGGGTTCGCCGAAGAACATCACGTCGCCCAGGACGAATCGGTTCGGCTCGAGCGAAGCGATCACGTCGATCGCCTCTCGCTTTTCGGCGTCGTCGAGGTGGTGCATGGCGAAGTTTGAGACGACGACGTCTACGTCGTCGTCGAACTCGGGCGCCCTGAACGTACCGTAGCCGAACGAGACGTTCCCGAGGTCACGTTCTTCGGCCTTATCGCGCGCCCGCTCCATCATTCCCTCGCTAACGTCGCGACCGACGACGCGCGAGGCGTCCGGTGCGAGCGCGAGCGCGATGGCGCCCGTCCCGGTCCCGATGTCGAGAATCGTCGCACCCTCCGACCGGGCGTGATCGATCACCGTATCCGCACACGCGCGGTATTCCGGCGTCTTCGAGTCGTCGTACGCCGCCGCCTGTTCGTCGAACCGCTCGGCGTGTTCCTCAACGCTCCGTTTCATATCGACCCCGTTCGACCCCCGGTTCAATGAAAGACTCGGACTGGATGCGTCGGTTCTTCGTCGCGAGCCGACCCCACTCGGCGAGTCCGTCCTCGATCCACGACGCGGACAGTCCGATCACGTCGCCGAGTGCGGCGAGTTCCCGAGGAGCCCTGAGTTCGAGATGCGATCCCGGATTCACGCTCACCACGTACGGGGCCTCGTAGTAAGAGACGATCTCGTGTAATTTTTGGAGAGCGGCCAGCGCCCTGACTCGTCGTCCGCCGCTCGACCGCACGACGGGCCCGAGGTCGAATTCGATGCGAACGTCGTTTTCGACCGCCGCCTTGGCCATCACGTGGTTTACGTCACCCTGGCCGGCCATCGGCCTGGTGAGCACGTCGACCTTCTCCGTTTCGACGGCGAATCGGTTCATCGTGGGCGACCCGCCAACGACGGTGACGACGGTGTGATCCGGCCGGACGTTTCCGACGGACCCGCTCGCCGTCTCTGGCGAGTCGGCGTCGATCTCGATGCCGTCGACGACATCGAGCGAGTGCGCCTCACCGAGCGGCTCGATTCGACCGACGGCGTCCGACGAAGGAGAACGAACGACAATACCCTCGTAGCCGTACGTCGCTGCCGTCTCTAGCACTGTAGCGAGTGACTCCTCGTCGCTCGGGTCGGTTGAGACGGCCTCGTACATACCTCACGATCGGACGCGACCACCTTGGATATTTCTTATTCGGCCGAGCCGAACGGACGGACCGACGGTTCGATAGGGTCACACAAATTGTGGACTCATCCCGGGATGAGTGACTTCGACGATGAGCGATCCCAGCGATGAGTGACTTCGACGAGGAGGAGTCCTCGACGAGACGCCTCGAGGCCAACTCCCAACTGGTGATGAAAGCGAGAAGAACGGACCGTGCGTGAACGCAGCCTAGTTAAGCATACTCTGGGCGACGGTCGCGAGCTGACCGTTGTCCGCCTCGGCGAGTCGATCGTCGCCGATCTTGAGTCGCAGGCGCGGACGGCCGACGTCGATCGGGACCTTCTCGGTGTCGATCAGACCCATGTCCTCGAGTTTCGTCTTCGTTCGGCTGAACGTCGCTTTCGACGCGATGCCGACGTCCTCGCCCCACTTGCTGATGTCGTAGAGCAGCGCTTCGTTCCGGGCGGCGACGAGGAGCGAGATCGTGACCTCGTCCAGTCCGTCTCCGTCACCGCGGGCCGTCTCGAGCGAGCCCAGGATTGTCGTGAAGTCCTCTTCGGCCTCCGGACTGATCTCATCTGACAGCGTGTCTCGGACGCGCGTGATCGGCGGGGTGCGGAGACTGAACGACGCCGCATCCTCCCAGCGGTTCGCGTACGTCTCGGTGGTCGCCTCGACGAACTCGTCGTCGTCGGCGACGAGTCCGCCGACGCGGTCTGCCGCGTGGACGATCGCGACGACGGATTCGTCCGTGATGAACAGCGAATTCTCCGGCGCTTCCTCGAGGGTGCGCAGTTCGAGCGAACCGGCGTCGATCAGATCAGCCGCGTTGCTCGCGACGATGAAGTCGTCCATGACTTCTTTGAGGGTTCGCTCGTCGGCGAGCATGTGAACCGTCGGCAGGTCGTCGTACTCGATCGCGACGTTCACGAAATCCTCGATGGCGTCGCGCGAGGGGTTGACCATGTAAATGTCACCAGTAGTATCTTCTAGGACGGTTTTCACGATATCGTCAATTTGCCTGTTCAGTAAATTTGAGTTCGGTGCCATACAGAAGTAAAAGAGATCCCATTACTTAATTTTGATGGCCGGTCTCAAGCCGCAAGGCCGCACGAAGAACCAATGAAGGCAACCACGGCATTGGTTCCCAGAAACCACCCGTAAATTCCATCGGTAAGTCGCTAGAGACTACGCGCCATTATGCAGAAATCGAGTCAAAACCGCGACGGGGGCTCACCAGTTTCGTTCATCTACGTAACACATTCAGGTACCTTTATAATAATTACGGCCAAACTGGCGGGTTGCATGGGTGGCAAACACTGTCACGTGCTCGAGACGGTCATCGAGTGCGTTCGGAGTTTGAGTCGCAGGAAAACAGGTATCGTCGTACGCACACCATCGGGGAGACGGCGGAAAACGACGGCTGCGGACACTTGGCCAACACTCCCCCGGATCGAGGCGAAGCGAGTGAGTTCCTACGGCGGCCCCTGATTCATCCTGAACGTCGTCAGTCACACACTAGACGCGAAGCGTCGGCCACAGATCCTGCGACCAGTAGAGGTCCCCGTCGTAGATGACGGGCGCCTCCGATTCGGTGAGAAACGTAACGAGTTCCTCGCGGTCGAGAACGAAGTTCGACTCGTTTCCACAGAGCGAGGCGTACTCGTTTCCGGCCGTATGTGGGAAGTAATAGGACCCAGTCGCTTGCGTCGAGTAACACTCGAGAGTCAACAGATACCGGTCGTCCTCGAGTCGTTCCAGGGCGATCGTTGTCGGCGTCCGATGATCACCCTGGGTCAACGTGTGGGTCCCGTCCCCGACGACGGCGTAATCTTTCCCCATCATGATACGCCGCCGAGCCAACCCCATTGCCCGTTCGATGCTGAACCCGTTTACCAGCAGCTTCGCGAACGTTGAGCCGACTTTGATCGCGTGATCGTTCAAGACCTGTGTGAACGTTACCGCGCCAGCGACACTCCCCTTCGTGAGTAACTCTGTACCCTCGTGGAACGATCCACATGCGTTCAGAAAGAACGTCTCGACGCCGCACGTATCGAGACTTTTCGCCGAGAAGTAGCCGTCCGGACATCGAAGTCCGTCGCTCTCGCAGTGGCCGATATAGTGAACGAAGTCGATGGGAGACTCGAAGATATCGCGCAACTCCGTGACCGTACAGCCTTCGCGCACACGTACATCTATCGATAGTTCTTCCGACCGGTCGTGATAGATGTCGTAAACGTCCGCATGTTCGCCCGCCATCTCCGGATCGTTCAGGACGACACAGATCGTCGTCTCGTCGCTCGGCGTGTCAAGAAACTCGAGTCGATTGTAATATGCCTCCTGTGAGCATTTGAAAACGTCGATGGGAACCCCATCGGCGAGCCATCCGTGAGCTTTCGCGCTCCGTAATTCCGGTTTAACGATGTCTACAGACGAGACCTCGCCGCCCATCGAGCGCGTCCGTTGTGGAGGGTCAGCCAACCGGCCGACGGGATTCCCGCGGTAGAAATCCTCGAGTGACCGCTCAACCAGCTCGGATCCGTCAAGTTCCGACGTTCGAGGGGTAAAGCAAAGACTCATTCGATCGAGCAAGAACGGGATCGCTTCGGCCCGGCGTGGACTCGGCTCGACGTACATCGCGAGGTGCCACTCCGGAAGGCGGTGTTCGATCGCCTCGTACGGAACGTCGAGGTAGGCGTCGAGTCGTTCGGCCGGCGTTGCATCGTACAACCGTTTCGCATCGAGTTCGAGGACGTCGAGCAATCGGAGTTCCGAGAGGTTCGTCCCGTAGGGGCCAGCGTTTCTGACGAGACAATCGAGAAAGAACGTCTTTCGCAGCAAGCGTTCGACGTCGCGTTCGAGCCCCGTTGGCCCGAGTGTCAGTTCTCGGCCGGTATCCGTCAACCTGAGTATCGGGTGTTCGACGGTGGCCGTCACCACGTCAGCTTGCAGATAATACGCAAGCGGTGCGGTCACGAATACGGCCTCGAACTCGTTCGGCAGCTGCAGTTCGATCCCAGAACACCGCGACCGTTGCGACGCGAGATGATCGGGGATCTCTAACGTTTCGCCGAGTTCGATCAACGGCGGGTGACCGCGAAGCGTGGGGTAGGTTCGGTCTGGACTGCTCGTTTTGTGCGACGACGAAAGGTGCGAGACCGCCCGCGCGAGGCCGGCGGGCGTCTCCGGAACCGTGATCGTCCCGGTCGGGAACTCGTGTCGGCTCCGAAAACCGAGCACGATCGGCAGTCGGTCGGGAAACGAAACGATGACCGACTCGAAGTCGGCGGTTCGCTCGATTCGTACGGGCCCCGCAACCCGAATGTACGTCTTGATCTCCGTGTCGACATCGATGAGATACTCGCCGCGAGGGAGCTCCAGGGGCTCTCCGCCGGGGCCGAGTTCGTAGTGGGCGTCGGACTCGGTCGATCGCGCGTAGACGACCGCGTGGGGGAATCGAAGTTCCGAGGCTGTCGCCTCTAAGACCGCGTCCACCGGGCGCGAGACCGCCACATCGGAGTCACGTACCGCACTGAGATTACCCGAGACCGGGAGTTCCGTGCTGTCCGTGTCGACGATGTGGAGGTGATCGGGCCCCACCTCCCACTCGATCATTCGGATGGGCCAATGGATTCGAGGGCAATTAGTTGTATCGAAGAACGGTCCAATTTTCGAACTGGTGGTGAATGAATCCGGGAAAGGTACACTTATGGACCGGCCGGGACCGGTATCGAATATGGACCACGAGGTTACCCGTTCTGTCGACGAGGCGGTCGCAGAAGCACTCGAAGGGGAAGCCGATCGACAGCGATCGACGCTGCAGATGATCGCGAGCGAGAACCACGTGAGCGAGGCAGTTCTCGACGCGCAAGGAAGCGTGCTGACGAACAAGTACGCGGAAGGGTATCCCGGCGCCCGGTACTACGGCGGCTGCGAGTACGCCGACGAGGTTGAACGGCTCGCGATCGAGCGAGCGAGCGAGCTCTTCGGTGCCGACCACGTAAACGTCCAGCCCCACTCCGGCACGCAGGCGAATCAGGCCGTCTACTTCTCGATGCTGGAACCGGGCGATAAGATCCTCTCGCTCGACTTGAACCACGGTGGCCACCTGAGTCACGGTCACCCGGCCAACTTCACGGGCCAGCTCTACGAGGTCGAACAGTACGAAGTTAACCCAGAAACCGGGCTGCTCGATTACGACGGGCTCGCCGACCACGCCGCCGAGTTCGAACCGGACATCATCGTCTCGGGATACTCGGCGTACCCCCGAGAGGTCGAGTGGACGACGATCCAGTCGGTGGCAGACGAGGTCGGCGCGCTCCACCTCGCCGACATCGCACACATCACCGGACTCGTCGCCGCCGGCGTCCACGCCTCTCCCGTCGGTATCGCGGACTTCGTCACCGGAAGTACGCACAAAACCATCCGCGCCGGTCGCGGTGGCATCGTCATGTGTCGGGAAGAGTACGCCGACGACATCGACGCGGCCGTCTTCCCCGGCGGGCAGGGCGGTCCGCTCATGCACAACATCGCCGGTAAGGCCGTCGGCTTCAAAGAGGCGCTCCAGCCCGAGTTCGAAGCGTACGCGGAACGAACCGTCGAGAACGCGAACGTCCTGGGTGAAACGCTCGCCGAGCACGGATTCTCGCTGGTCTCCGGCGGAACCGACAACCACCTCGTCCTCGTCGACCTGCGCGAGTCGCATCCGGAGACTTCCGGGGGCGACGCCGAAGACGCCCTCGAGGCCGCGGATATCGTCCTCAACGCGAATACGGTCCCCGGCGAGACGCGCAGTCCGTTCGATCCGAGCGGGATCAGAGTCGGAACGCCAGCGCTCACGACACGCGGGTTCGACGCGGACGATACGCGTCGCGTCGGCGAACTTATCGCGCGCGTTATCGACGCACCGTCGGACGAAGCGGTCCGATCCGACGTTCGAGACGAAGTGGCGGCGCTCTGTGAGGCCAATCCGCTCTACGAGTAACCGCCCACACCGCTCGTATTCGCGAGATCCAGTTCCGCGACAGTCCGTGTAGCATCACTCGGAGCCCCTCAATTTACTCAGAGGCGATTTACGAGTCGAGCTCATCGCTCGGATGGTCCTCAGTCGAGGGGTCGAGTTCGTCGCTCGAACGGTAGGCCGGTTCCAGTTCGTCGATGAGGACGTCAGTCGAGGCTCGGAGATCGGAGATAGATCCCGCGTCGATCGAGACCAACACCCCCTCGGTGTCGCTCGTGGCGACGTGAATCACCGTCGCCTCTTCGAAGGCCCGGACGGTGCACAGCAGATCGCCGTGTGCGTAGAGTGAATTCAGGTGAGGTCGGTCCATGGCCTCCAGACGGAGGGTTCGAAAGACCCGCTGGTAGTCGCCATCGTCGTACTTCGCGGCGACGTCGTCGCGGATGAAGTGGACGGTGAACCCGGACGAGTCGTAGTACGCCAGGCTCCGAAGCCGGTCTTCGTACCACTCGAGCGTGACCTCGGCCAGGGATTCGATATGCGCTTCGATCATAGCAACCCTTCGAACTATTACCCCTTAAATCGATACCAGTTCCCCGTACATCGATACCAGCCGTCGGCGTCGGATGTCGGGTATCTGGTTTGACCGGGTCGGGTTACCCCTCTTCGAAACCAGTGGACCGGCCTTCGATACTATCTTTACCGTCGAAATCTGTCGTTCGACCGATGACAGAACTTATCGACGGGAAGGCACTGGCGCGCGAGATACGGGGACAGCTCCGCGGTGCCATCGAGACGCTCGCGGACGCGGACTCGAGACCGGGGCTCGCGACCGTCTTGATGGGCGACGATCCGGCGAGCCAGACGTACGTCAACATGAAACAACGTGACTGCGAGGAAGTCGGTATCGACGGACGCCACGTCGACGTCGACGGAGATGCACCCGCAGAAACGCTCTACGAAACGATCGAGGACCTAAATGCCGACCCCGACGTCCACGGGTATCTCGTGCAGGATCCGGTCCCCGACCACGTCGACTACCGGGAGGTGATCCGCCGGATCGCCCCGGAAAAGGACGTCGACGGATTCCACCCGGAGAACGTGGGCCGCCTGGTCGCCGGTGACGCGCGGTTTCGTCCCTGTACGCCACACGGCGTACAGAAACTGCTGGAAGCCGCCGACGTCGAGACGGAAGGCGCAGACGTCACGATCGTCGGCCGATCTCGCATCGTCGGGAAACCGCTGGCGAACCTCCTGCTCCAGAAGGCCCCCGACGGGAACGCGACCGTCACCGTCTGTCACTCACGAACCGAGAATCTCGCCGAAAAGACGCGCCGAGCGGACGTCTTGATCGCCGCCGTCGGCGTCCCCGAACTGATCGACGCCTCGATGGTCGGAGACGGGACGGTCGTCATCGACGTCGGCATCAACCGGGTCGACGCCGACACGGAGAAGGGCTACGAACTCGTCGGTGACGTCGATTTCGACGGTGTCAAAGAGCGTGCGAGCGCGATAACGCCGGTTCCCGGTGGCGTCGGTCCGATGACGCGCGCAATGTTGCTCTACAACACGGTGAAAGCCGCGAGCGAACAATCGGGTGTGCCAGTCGAGTTACCGTAACCAGTCATCGCGTCTCATCCGTCGCGCGTCGGTTGACCCGTCCTCGAACGGCGTCACCGTCGCGCGTCGATCGGCCAATTGCTCGAACGACCGCTGCACCCGCGGCCCCGTCTCGTGCGTCGAACACAGCTATTTCACGTTCGCAGCCCTTGGCGTACACATGAGCGACGAATCTATCCCGGTCAGTAGCGCAGTCCCCAACAGTCCGATGCGAACCACGGGAACGGATCACGTCACGATCTGGGGGTCGAACGCCGAGGACACGATCGAATTCTATCGAGACTTCCTCGGAATGCCACTCGTCCTTCGGCAACCGAATCTCGACGACCCATCCCAGACGCACTTGTTCTTCGATACCGGAGACGGACGGATCCTCACGTTTTTCGTCGGCGATCGACCGTCGAATCCTAGTCCGCAGCGCGGCGGCGTCGGATCCGTCCACCACCTCGCGTTCCGATTCGAACCGGAACGCTTCCAGGCGGTGATGGACGCCCTCGACGAGGCCGGCCGTAGTTACAACGTCTTCGACCGGGGGATATTCCAGTCGCTGTACACCCACGACCAGGACGGACTCGTCATAGAGTTGGCGACGGACAAGTACGAAATTCCCGACGAGCGGCGGGCGGAGGTGCTGGCGACCACCCAACGGATCCGCGAAGAAGACGGCGCGGAGTACGCGAAAGAGCGCCACCTCGAAGCCGCGCTAGCGGAACTCGACATCGAGGTGACCGCTCACGAATTGCCCGACGCGGTCAGTGGCGTTGGCGGCGTCGAGTGACCCAACCACGGTCGTTCATTCGAGACGGTCGAGTTCGCGACTGACTGCGGAAAGCGACGTCGTTTCGCCACGCAAGACGTCGGCGAGCGAGCGACAGGCAGAGAGCAGGTGTTCGGCTTCGAGCGGTTCGACGTCGCCGTCGAGGTGGTCGACGCGAACGGCGTGTGCGTCGATCGATTCGAACAGCTCGTAGACGTCCTGATCGATCGATTCATTCCAGGACCGCACGTCGCGCCGGTAGTCGCGGACGGCGCGCGAAACGGCCAGGCCACGAGCGTTTCGTATCGATCGGGCTACGTCGGCCACCGGAGGGCGTTCACCCTCGTCGACCGAGCGCACCAACGACAGCAGGTAGAGGCGTTGCCCATTGGTGAGCGACGGCTTCGCCGTCGCGTACGTGGCCGCGTACCTGAGTTCGAGGGCACCGACGTACGTATCGTCCAATTCGAGGAGCGATCCGTCGGAGACGAACCCGCGACGGCCCACGTAGCGCCGACAGGATTTCGCAGCTCGCTGGCTCAGTTCCCGTATCGGGTGGTCGTCGATTTCGCGCCGAACCGCCGAGAGGTCGAGCGGCGTCGGGGAATCGGTGTGGACTCGGCGGTCTCCACGGCCGACGCTCCGGAGGCTGCCACACGCCGGACAGGCGATTTGACCGGTTTCCGCGTACGACCATCGGGTTCCACACTCCCGACAGCGACGGTCCCCACGGACGTTCATGTGCGAGGACACGGACGGGAGCGTCAAAGGCTCACCGACACGCGACGCTAGATCGCCTACCGGCGAACGACGAAGGCGAACGTCCCCACGCCGCCGACGACGATCGTCAACCAGTAGGTGCTCACGCGGTAGATCAGCGCGACCGAAAGGGCGGCGGCCGGTTCGAGCGATCCGAGGAGCATCAACGATGCGGTGACGAAGCCCTCGACCCCGCCGAGTCCGCCGGGAGCGGGTACGAACGAGCCGAGCTTACCGAACGCGACGGCGATGACGACCACCGGGAGCGCCAGTTCGTGGCCGAGCGCGAGGCCGCCGAAGTAGACGGGTAACATGAGAAACAACATTCCGAGGTGGGCATACAGCGCGCCGTAGGCGACGATCCGTCGGTCCGTCGCCAGAAGGTCGATCGACTGGTAGAAGTTATCGAGGCGGTCACGTACCGCCGCCGGCGAGAGTTTCTCTCCGAATTCCGTGGTGAGGCGATCGACCGGGCCCCGGACGAGTCCGGCGACGCCGAGCACCAACCGATAGACGATCACCGGCTGTCTGACGACCACGTACGCCAGAACGGACAGCGTGACGAAGAGGCCGACGAACGCAAAAATGTAGTTCAGTATGTCAGCCCCGAGCGTGCCCGAGAACACGATCCATCCGATGGCGATGAACCCGAAGGTGTAGTACGGGATGTAGTTGAAGACGTCCGCCGAGAGGATGCCAGCCAGTCCGTCTTCGTACGCCATATCCGCGTCGCGAGCGACCAGATAGGCGACGAACGGTTCGGTCGCAACCTGCCCGTAGGGCGTGACGTACTTGATGAACATCGCAGAGAGGAAGACCCCGGCGACGTGAACGCCAGACATCGTCTCGTCGATCGTCCGAAGAAACTGCCCCCAAACCATTCCCCTGAACGTCAGTGCCAGTACGCCAGAGCAGACGCTGATACCGAGCAACAGCGGATCCGCGCCGGCGAGATCCGCGGCGACCTCCTCGTGGCCAACTAGTACGATCAGGGTGGTAAGGAGGATGGTGGCGATCAGGAACCCCAGGACGATCCGTCGCTTCACGCGCCAACGGTTGCATCGTACCTACAACTATCTTATGAAAGCCCGTTGACGCAGAGAAAGCCGTCAAAAGTAGACCGATCCCGCCATATACCAGTGAAAATTAAACAAAAGTCGACGAGTGGGCGTGGCGTGTGGATTTATTTGACGTATTGTAATAGAGATAAAAGATGGAAACTCACCCCAGACGACCCCACCGTCGTTGCTTACTCGGCGAAACGTCTTTATGCTCGAGCGATACACCTTCTGTCATGACGCGGAGTACGCAGGCTCCTGATCGAGAAATTCTCCGGTGAGTCCAGCTCTCGGACGGTCGAATTGCTCGTCGATGACTCGCTCGATGGGGAGACGGTGAAATTACACGTTGGAGAAACGACGCTAACGCTCACTCGCGTCGACGCACACCAGATACGCGCGGCGCTTCGTCGAGAATTGCCCGACAGACGGGAGTTCGTCCGCACCGCCGGCACCCATCGCCCCGACGGTCGATACGTCGTCGAACGACGGCGGGCGACGAGCGGCGGCCACCGAAAGGTGTTCGACTCGTTCGACGACCTCGTCGGACTGTTTCGGTCGCTTCCCGACTCGATGCGGGTCGACGACATCGTGACGAAGGGACTCTCGGGTTCACGCAGGCACGTCGTGCTCTGGCACTTCGTCGAGCACCCGGCGTTCGAGTGTTCGCTCCGATCGAAGCAGCCGCTTACGGTCGAAAAGCGCGTGGACCGAAAAGCGGATACGGCACGGTCGGTCGACGACTCCTAAGGAGTTCGGTGTCATTGTGGCCGACCACGAGGGCTTAACAGTGACGAGCGAGTAGTTGTCCAAAGATGTTCCAGCCAATCGTGCGACTGTCTGCCAGGTGGTGGCTATGAGAGACGAACAAGAAATCAGAGAACAATACGAGTTCCTAAGCGAGCAGTTAGACAGCGACGAGATGAGACACGACGGAGTGAAGGAGATGTTTACGTACTATAAACGTGCCCTCGGCTGGGTTCTCGAAGAAGAATACATTTGAGCGTCCCCGATCCCTGCTAGCTTCGTACTGCGATGGTGACGACGGACCACGCGTCGATGTCTACAATCGCGTCGGCGGTGGATCGGGATGGGTGATTACCCAGCGCGATTGGCCACACGAATACAGGTATAGAATGCGAGAAGAACTCTCTCTGTCCCGGTGGTAATGGCACTGACATCGGATGAGAGGGTTCGACGGTTCATCGTCCATAGTATCACTAAAGTGAATTAAAACACCAACTGACCGGATGCTGTCGGTACATTTAAGTAGAGCCCCGGGCATTTGTCACGTGACGCTTCGCTTGGAGGGCCGAAGCGTCAGCGGGGACCAATTCAGGGCGGCAAACGGCTCCGCGACCCTTTTCAGGTCGCGGGGCCGTTTTCCTGTTTCAACCAGTACAGTACCGAGTTGAGCGGAGCGACTATCTGTCCGAATCGAAGAGTCAACGGTTCGAAACGACCGAGCCTCCGAGTGGGTCTAACCCGGAAAATTTATTAAATTCAGACAATAACTATCGCTGGTACATACCCATGCACGACTTAACCGGGTTTCAACGCGACCTGCTCTACGTCATCGCGGGCAACGACGACCCGCACGGCCTCGCCATCAAAGAAGAACTGGAGGCGTACTACGAGACCGAGATCCACCACGGCCGATTGTACCCCAACCTCGATACGCTCGTCGATAAGGGTCTCATCGAGAAGGGCCAACAGGACAGGCGTACGAACTTTTACACGCTCACTCGACGCGGACTGCGTGAACTCGAAGCCCGCAGAGAGTGGGAACACAAGTACGTCGATCTGTAACGCGTGCGGGCAATCACGCACAATCACGGCCCTCGCGGGCGCGCGTCGTCACTCCCCCGGCCAGCGTAGTCACCCGTATCGAGCGTGCATGAAACGTCGACACTGACCGGATCTCGACGACGGACATCGTAGCTGAGTGATTTGTCGAAATGAGTCGATTCGCCCAGCGCCCACCGTGTACGGGTAGCCCGCGTTCCGTCGGTGACGGTGCCAGCACAACGAACAATTTTAGCCACGTCGCTACGCATCTCCGGCATGGATCGAAATTCGGTCGAACCCGAAATCAGCACCATCCCCGGAAAACGGGCCCAGAAATGGGCCGAGTACCACCACCAGACCGCCGCTCCGAGCACGTACGTCTACGAGTTCGTCTGGGATACGACCGCGGACGCGACGGGGCCGTTCTGTACGGACGTCGACGGCAACGTCTTACTCGATTTCACCGGTCACGTCGCGGCCGCTCCGCTCGGATACAACAATCCGGCGATTCGGGAGAAGTTCGAGTCGTTCGATCTTCCGGACCCGACCAAGATCGCGGGCCAGGACTTCTACGTGAGCAGCGATTGGCCGCCCGAATCGAGCGACCGCCCAGGGCCGTCGGAACTGATGGAGCGGCTCACGTCCCTCACCGACCAGTACGACATGGATGCGGTATTTCTCTCTAATTCGGGAGCGGAAGCAGTCGAGAACGCGATCAAGATCTGCTACGCGCGCGGGGGCCACCGCGGCGTCACGACCGACGGCGCGTTCCACGGCCGAACGCTCGGCGCGCTCTCGCTCAACCGGTCGAAGGCCGTTCACCGAAAGGGCTACCCGGAAATTCCCGGGATAGTATCCGTCCCGTACCCGTCCACCGACGCTGATTACGAGAAACGCTGGGCTACCGACGGCCCGGGTGGCAACGTCCTCGCCGACAAACTCGACCCGGAGCGCGGCGTCATCGACCCGGACGAAGTCGCCTACGTCATCCTCGAACCGATCCAGGGCGAAGGCGGCTACAGACCGGCCCACCCCGAGTTCGCCCGAGACATCGACGCCCTCCGCGAACGGTACGGAATCGCCGTCATCGCCGACGAGATCCAGACCGGCCTCGGCCGAACCGGCGAGTTCTGGGGGGTCGACCACCTGGATCTCACGCCCGACGTCATCACCTGCGCGAAGGGACTACGCGTCGGCGCGACAATTTCCCGCTCGGACGTCTTCCCCGAAGAAACCGGCCGGATATCCTCGACGTGGGGTGCCGGTGATCTGCTATCCAGCCTGCAGGGTGCCGTGACGATCGACGTCATTCGCGAGGAGAACCTGCTCGAAAACGCCCGCGTCCGCGGTCGGCAGCTCAGAGAGACCATCGTCGACGCCGACCTTCCAGGGGTCGTAGACGTGCGCGGTCCCGGTCTCATGATCGGCGTCGAGTTCGACGCCAAAGACCGGCGCGAAGCCGTCGTCGAGGCCGCGATGAAGCGCGGTCTTCTGACGCTCGGTTGCGGGTACAAGACGCTCCGACTGCTCCCGCCGCTCGACGTGACCGAGCGCGAGATCGAACTCGGCGCAACTCTGTTCGCCGAGGCCGTCGAAGCGGTGGGATCGGATCAAACCGTCACCGCAACCGGCAGCGAGTGAAGACGGGCGGTTCGCGATATTTTCGCGAGCGGCGAGAGACCGACTCCTCAGAACTGGTAGCGTCGTTCGTCGTCCAGTTGCGGATACTGATCGGTGCCGGTCATCTCGCCGTAGGTCATCCCGGAGAGGTACTCGTCGTACGTGACGTCGTACCCGGTCCGTAGCTGAAAGTCGAGACGTCCGGTGTCGACGGTCGTCTGAAAGAGCAGGTGGACGGCCCGTCGTAGCAGTTCGTCCGTCTCGTCCGGATCGAGCGCCGACTCGAGCAACGCGAGTTCGTTTCGCGTCTCTGCGTCCAGATCGACCGTCAACTCGGTTCCGAGCTCGCCGTAGGCCGATTCGATCGCCTCGGACAGTTCGTCGAGTCCCATACCGGGTCTGTATCCGCCGGACGCAAATGGGTTTCGTGGTGCGCCGATCGGTACGAGCCGGCCGGCGCCACCGAGGACGAACCACCACGCCTAATGCACGAACGGCCCAAATCCCGTCGATGAGCGCGGATTCCGGATGCGACCGGTTGCCCCCCGAAACGGACCAGATTCGAACGGCCCTCCGCGAGTGGTACGAGGACGAACACCGATCGTTTCCCTGGCGCGAGACCGACGACCCGTACGCGATCTTGGTCTGTGAGGTGATGAGCCAGCAAACGCAGCTCGATCGGGTCCTCGACGCCTGGAACGGGTTTCTCGATAGGTGGCCGACCGTCGACGAGCTCGCAGCGGCCGAGCGAGCCGACGTCGTCGGGTTCTGGAGCGAACAGCGACTCGGATACAACAACCGCGCCCGGTACCTGCACGAAGCGGCCGAACAGGTCGTCGATCGCTACGACGGGTCGTTCCCAACGGACCCGCGCGAACTCCAGGAGCTGATGGGAGTGGGACCATACACCGCGAATGCGGTCGCCAGTTTCGCGTTCAACAACGGCGACGCGGTGGTCGATACGAACGTAAAGCGGGTGCTCTACCGGGCGTTCGACGTCCCCGACGACGATGCGGCGTTCGAAGCGGTCGCTCGCGAGCTCATGCCGGCGAACTCCTCGCGGCTGTGGAACAACGCGATCATGGAACTCGGCGGAGTGGCCTGCGAGAAGAAGCCGCGATGTGACGAACGGGCGTGTCCGTGGCGCGCGTGGTGTCGCGCTTACGAGGACGGCGACTTCACCGCCCCGGACGTCCCGACGCAGCCCGCATTCGAGGGAAGTCGACGACAAATGCGTGGCAGAGTCATCGCGGCCCTGAAAGAACACGGAACGCAGCGTCTCGCCGACCTCGGGCCGCGGGTACGCGTCGATTACCGCGACGATGGGACGTACGGTCGAGAGTGGTTAGCCGGGCTGCTCGAAGACCTCGCTGAGGACGGCCTTGTCGACGTGCGAACGAGAAGCGACGGGGATCGAGTGGCACGACTCAAACGGTGATCGGTTCGCGAGGGGTCACCAGCCGGGAAGGGACCGGAGAAACCGATGCGTGCCGAGGAAGGAACCGCACCAGAGAACGAAGATACCGGATATCACGACCGGGAGTTCGAG
This sequence comes from Halovivax gelatinilyticus, assembly GCF_024300625.1. Taxonomy (GTDB): domain Archaea; phylum Halobacteriota; class Halobacteria; order Halobacteriales; family Natrialbaceae; genus Halovivax; species Halovivax gelatinilyticus. The sequence goes on from NZ_CP101322.1 coordinate 153,425, forward strand.
GTAGACGATGGATTCGCCGACCGAGAGGGACGTCGACGCCAGGGTCGGCCCGCCGTACCAGACGAGCCAGAGTAACGTCGCTGCGGCGAACCCGATGGCGATCGACGGGACGAGCACCGTCCCGACGGAGGGGACGCGACGCCGAGTTCGGTGGACCGGTGGGCACGTCGCCGAGACGACGTACCACTGTACGCCGAAGTACGAAACGAGACCGAACACGAGTAATACGGTGGCCGCGGCGATACCGACGGCAGATCCGACGCGTTCGGCCACGAGCAACCAGGCCACCCAGATACCCGCAAAGAGCACCCCGGTGGCGATCCGACGGGGGAGCGGCCGTTCGTTCGGGTGTCGTGCGGAGACGTTTTCGATGATGAGATTAGTTCGAATCAGCGCGCCGAAGACGAGGACGGTGAGACCCGCCAGCGCGGTGAACGGCCGACGTGGCTCGACGACCAACAGAGTGAACCAACAACCGATCAGCGCTGCATCGCTCAGGGAGACGTAGAGTGCAACCCGGACGTCGGCGAGGCGTCTGCGCGTACGTCGCCCGAACCCCTGACGACGAATGACGCTCATACGGGTTACACCTGGTCGAACGCCATCGTTACCCAGTCCTTTACCGAGCGAGACCAATTGCGCAGGGCGAAAGTCACCCGAGTAGCCCAAAGCGGATGTGTGATCGAACCGACCGATCCGGACGGCCCCAGCGACGAAGCGACCGTCCAACCGAGATCTGGTACCCGGTACCCGGTGAATTCGTCGGATAAACCGAGTCTGTCGCGCGCATTGACGCGAGTGTATCGGTCGTCGTGAGAGAACGTCGGTGACGCTGACAGCGGCCAACGCCGCTCGCTCGATCCGTTCACTGAAGAGTAACGTTCACCTACCGGATCGCGTGGATGGGTCAGTGAGACATTTCCAGTCGTCCGACGACGGGCCGTCTGCGAAACGTGGTACAAAACTATTTACGCGGGTGGAATACCGGGGATTATGCCAGACGAAGCAGGGCCACGTTTGTCGGAGACGATCGTGAAGGAAGCAGTCGGCGTCGGACTCGACTCCCCGATGCGAGAGTCGATACTCGACGCCGTCGACGAAGCCGAAGGGAACCGTAGGCTCTCTGCGGTACCCCTCGTCGGTGGTGCGCTCGCAATCGGAGCGGGAATCGGGTACGCGCTCGGAAAACAGGGCATCGACGAGTCGTCGATGGACGTCGAATCGCTCCCGATCGAGGATCCGAAACAGCTCGTCGACGACGAAGCGGTCGACGAAGAATCCGACGACGGCGGGGACGGAAGCCGCCTCCCCAGACTCATCGCGCTCGTCGCTGTCGTCGGAGCGATCGCCTACCTCAAGCGCCGCCTGAGCGGCGACGACGAAGGGTGGGAACCGATCGAAGAGATAGAGACGTCGATAGACGAGGGCACCTCGAGCGTCGTCTCCGAGATCGGCGACGAGAAGACGGCGGGCGAGCGAGTGGCACAGGAGGAGGACGACGCAGACGAAGCGGAGGCATCCGACGAAACGGCGGAGGCGGACGAAGACGAGGAGTGAGCTGAGACATCGTTGGTCGGTTCGATAGAGCCACGAGATCGTCGATTGAATCGGGCGGTACGATAGAGCTAAGGGATCGTCGCCGCCAGAGTTGATCGATGGAGACGACTCATCGCGTACTGATCGGTGATTCACGCGAACTCGATGCGATCTGCGACGAGTCTGTCGAGCTGGTCGTAACGTCGCCACCGTATCCGATGATCGAGATGTGGGACGAGCTGTTCGTCGAACTCGATCCCGAGATCGGACGAGCGCTGGACGCTGGAGACGGCCGGGCGGCGTTCGACGCGATGCACGCCCAGCTCGGACGCGTCTGGGACGAACTGGAGCGCGTTCTCGTCGACGGCGGAATCGCGTGTATCAACGTCGGCGACGCGACGCGGTCGATCGACGGCTCCTTTCGCGTCTATCCAAATCACGCGCGGATCCTCTCTGCGTTCGAATCGCGCGGCTTCGATCCGCTTCCCGACGTGCTCTGGCGAAAGCCGACCAACAGCGCGGCGAAGTTCATGGGAAGCGGGATGCTCCCGCCGAACGCGTACGTGACGCTCGAGCACGAACACATCCTTATCTTTCGGAAGGGCGGCGAGCGTCGGTCCTACGAACCGGGGGCGGATCGGCGGTACGAGGCGGCGTACTTCTGGGAGGAACGAAATCAGTGGTTCTCGGACCTCTGGACGGCCGTCCGGGGCGAACTTCAGGAGCTAAAGGCCGAGGAGCTTCGCGAACGCTCGGCGGCGTTTCCGTTCGAGATCCCCTACCGACTGTGTTGCATGTACAGCGCGCACGGCGACACGGTTCTCGATCCGTTCTGGGGCACCGGGACGACGTCGCTCGCCGCGATGTGTGCGGGTAGACACTCGATCGGCTGTGAACTAGATCCCGGATTCGCCGACGTCTTCGCCGATCGGGTCGAGTCGGTACCGTCACTTTCGCGGTCGGTGACACGACAGCGCCTCGATCGTCACCGAGCGTTCGTCGCCCAGCGTCGCGACGACGGAAACTCGTTCTCTTACGACGCAACGCACTACGACGTCCCCGTGACAACAAAGCAAGAGCGCGAGATCAGGTTCTACGGGGTGACAGACGTCGAGACCGATCGGGACCGATCGACCATCACGTACCGAACACGCCACGAACCCATCGACAGCGAGGAACTCGAACCAGAACGAGTTCCCGACTCGAACTGAGAAGCACAACGCCGGAGTAGACGGGGTGAACCGGCCCGTACGCACTGTTTTCCACACCGAGTTGCAACGCTCCCTGCACCGATACGCCGCGAGTTATCTGTAATTCCGTCTCATCGAAAGTCGCTCGTGGCGTTCTTCTCCGGAACGTCAGTTTCACCGGAGACCGGTAAACAGTTAAGTGATGTGGTGCGCTATCAGGTCGCATGGGAATAGCCGACAGTCTGGAGTTCGGTCACACGGATCGGGAGGCGATCTATCAGTACGTCGAGCGACACGGGACCGCCTCGATGGACGAACTGGAACGCGAACTCCCCGTCGATCCGGGCGGGCTCAGACACCACGTCGCGATCTTGAAACGAGACGGGTACCTGACGGCAAAGGATGGTACCTACCACGTCGCCCTCGACGCCGGTGCCGAAGAGGAGTACCGAACGGACGAGTTCTCGTTTCACATCCGACCGGCTCGCCAGGAAGACCTCGCCGGGATCGTCGGGGCGATCCGGCAGGTCGCCGAGGAACGAACCTACATCGTCGCCGAGAGCGTCGCCGACGAGATCGACCACCAGAACGCCCTCCTCAGGCACAACGAGATCGAATCCCGGATGTTCTTCGTCGCGACCGTCGACGACGAGGTCGTCGGCTGGGTGCACCTCCACGCTCCCGAACTCGACAAGCTGACTCACACCGCAGAACTCACCGTCGGCGTCATCGAGGAGTACCGCAGCCACGGAATCGGTTCCCACCTCCTCTCTCGGGGGCTCGAGTGGGCCGGCTCGAAGGGATACGAGAAGGTGTACAACAGCGCGCCGTCGACCAACGAGGTCGCGATCTCGTTTCTCGAAGAACACGGCTGGGAGACCGAAGCCGTTCGAGAGGGCCACTACAAGATCGACGGCGAGTACGTCGACGAGGTCATGATGGCAGTCTCGCTCTAATCGACTCGGTCGCTCCTCAGGAGTTATTCACCAGCCCGGGGACAATTCGCTCGGAATGTACGCTCGCGGATGAATTACTCACACTGCATATGGAACCGTGAGGGCGGCCAACGGTGGCGTGTTTCGTTCGATCGAACGGGTAGACAGAGTTATCGACCCCGACCGAATGTCCTCGAACCGAAAGACAATTCTCCGGTATCGAGTAACCTCCAGTATGCTCTCGATCGCGCTTGCCGGAAAGCCAAACGCCGGCAAGTCCACGTTCTACACCGCGGCGACCATGGCCGAGGTCGACGTCGCCAACTACCCGTTCACGACGATCGACGCGAACCGGGGCGTCAGCTACGTCCGGACGTCCTGTCCATGTCTGGAGCGAGACGAACGGTGTAACAGCGACGACTGCCGGGACGGGAAGCGATACGTGCCCGTCGAACTGATCGACGTCGCCGGCCTGGTTCCGGGCGCCCACGAGGGCAAGGGGCTCGGAAACCAGTTTCTCGACGAGTTGACGAACGCCGACGTCATCGTCAACGTCGTCGACGCCTCGGGCGGAACGAACGAGAAAGGCGAACCCGTCGACGTCGGTTCGCACGATCCGATCGACGACGTCGACTTCATCGAGACCGAGATGGACATGTGGCTCGCCGGGATCGTCGACCGGAACTGGGAGGGAATCGAGCGCGCCTCGCGCTCGCCCGACTTCGACCTCGACGACGAACTCGCCGAGATGCTCTCGGGCTTTGGCGCCTCGCCGACCGACATCGCGACCATCCTCAGGGATCTCTCGTACCCGTCCGATCCGATCCAGTGGGACGACGAACACCGGGAGGCGCTGGCAACGGCGGTCCGCGAACGCACGAAACCGATCGTCGTCGCCGCGAACAAGATCGATCTCGCGCCGGCAGAAAACGTCGAACGCCTCCTCAAACTCGATAAACCCGTAATCGCGACCACCGCCGAGGGCGAACTCGCGCTGCGCAGAGCGGCTGACGCGGACCTGATCGCGTACGATCCGGGCGACGAAACGCTCGAGATATCCGGCGGGGTGAACGACGCCCAGCGAGAGGCACTCGACGGGCTCGCCGAGACGATGGACGACTGGGATGGCACCGGCGTGCAAGCAGCCCTGGATTACGCCGTCTACGACCTGCTCGACCACCTCACGGCCTATCCAGTCGAGGACGCCTCGAAGTGGTCCGACGGCAGCGGCAACGTCCTCCCCGACGCCTTCTTGCTACCGACCGGTTCGACGCCCGTCGATCTCGCGTACGAGGTTCACTCGGACATCGGCGACGGCTACCTCCACGCCGTCGACGCGAAGTCCGCTCGTGAGATCTCCGATAGCTACGAACTCGAAGAAGGAGACGTCATCAAAATCGTCTCGACGGCCTGAAGAGACGTCGATCCTGACACGCATCACCCCATGACGCAGACGATCTCGATTACCGACTGTCAACCGAGCCAATTGCTGATCGATCGGACCAAACTGGTCGACGTCCTCGCGTGGATGAATCCCGACGAACCGACCTACGATCCGATCACCGTCCACCGAACGGAGGCGCTCGACCGCCCGGAGCGCAAACGGAACCTGGCTCAGTACGTCTGCATCGACGGACACACGCGAGCGCTCGCCGTACACCTCTTCGGTGGCGACGATCTGTGCGTCGAAATCGTCGAACCCGACGAGTACGCGCCGCTCTACGCTCGCTGTGTCGAGTGGTGTCTCGACGCGCAGATCACGTCGCCGCGAGATCTCGTCGGTCGCGTCGTCGACGAAGCGACCTTCGAACGGCGCTGGATCGATCGCTGTACCGCGCTCGATCAACGATTGCGGTGACCGCCGGAATCGGCTCTCACGCTACGGGTCGATTGGGAGACTGTGGTGACTCTCAGATAGGTTCGGCCGAAAACCGACAGACGCGACCGCAAAAATCGTCGATCAGTCGATGTGGCCTTCCCGTCGAAGCTGCGTGGCGTCCTGGCTGGTGTAGCGCCACTCGATGGTCGCCTTCTCGTCCTGCCAGTCCCACGGTTCGGCGACGACTACGTCGTCCTCTTCGATCCACGTTCGGTACTTCATTCGGCCGGGAATTCGTCCCAGACGTTCGACGCCGTCTGCACAGCGGAGACGAACGTGATTGCCGCCGAGATGGTCGGTTACGACGGCGAATACTTCGTCGTTCGAGGGCATGCGGAGGTTCCGCCGCCCGGATTCTTCGCTCATGAGTGTATTTGGACCGGACGCCGTATAAGTGGGAGGGAAGCATGCTATCATGGAACAATTTGCAGGAAGTAGCTCCAGAAGACGACACCTCCCGGCGCTCGGTCGCTCACCACAGGACGACCGTCGGTTCGAACCAGACCGCCGCGACGAGGACGGCGAGAAAGACGTAACAGCCCCGGATCAGCAACATCGTCGCAATCTGCGGACTCGCCCGTCGAGCGACGAACGCGACGGTCCCGAGCGCGCCGACGGCGAGCAGGCTTCCAGGGGGAAAGACACCGACTAACGCGAGCGCCGTCACACCGGCCAATCCGAGGGCCAGCAGGACGTAGGCGAGTCGAAACGCCCGATCGGACCCGATGACGACGGCGACCGTGCGTTTGCCGATCGATCGGTCGTACCCGACGTCGGTCGAATCGTCGACGATCTTGATCCCCGTCAAGATTACGACGAAGACGGTCGCGAAACCGAGCGGGGTGAGGTCTATCGTAAGCGCCTGTACGTAATAGCCGCCGAGAAGGGCGAGTCCGATCCCGACCGGATACCCAAGCGTCGCCCCGAGCGGATGGACGTCGAGTTGTGGCGCGTGGTGGTAGGCGATCAGCCAGGTCGGGACCGTCAGCGCGACGGCGACGAGATCGACCCACACGGCGAGGGCGATCGTCGAAACCGCAAAGACGACCGTTGCACCGACGAGGCCGGCGCGACAACCAGCGACCGTCAACGGGTGATCGTCGTCCTCCCCGCGAACGTGAAAGTCGACGTAGCCGTCCTTGACATGAGCCGTGTAAACGGCCGCGAAGATCGCGACGGCGTGGGCGGTCGCCGTCGCGGGAGCGATCGATCCGGCCAGTATCGCACCGAATAACGACGATGCCACGGGCGGAAGCATGAAGACTGGGTGGATCTGCGAGGCGAACGCGCCGAGGTCGGCGCGCAGTCCCGACCCGTGACGGGAGACGGCCATGACGAGACCCACCACGATCTGCGGGATAACTGTCGGGGTCGTCGCTCACGATGGCAAGCGAGACGAAGAAAACGGTGCGATACGCGAGACCCGGTACTGGCCCCGTGATTGAAAGCTGACCGAGGACTATATATCGGACCGCTTACTGCACGGCGCGCGTCGCCGAGCCGAGTATCTCGAGGGCCTCTTTTAACTCTTCCATCGCCGTCGCGTACGAGATTCGCGCGTACCCGGCGCCGTTCTGGCCGAACGCCTCACCCGGAACCACGATGACGTCACGATCGATGACCTCGTCACACCAGCCGTCGGGAACCTCCGGCATCGCGTAGAACGCACCCTGCGGGGTCGGTACTCGCAAGCCGGCGTCTTCGAGTCCGTCGAGGACGACGTCGCGACGCGCTTCGAACGAGGCGACCATCTCGTCGACGGTGTCCTGCGGGCCCGACAGCGCGGCCTCGGCCGCGTACTGGGCCGGGGCGGACGCACAGGCCTGGACGTACTGGTGAACTCTGAGCATTCGCTCGATCCGGCGGTTCGACCCGACGACCCAGCCCAGCCGCCAGCCGGTCATCGAGTACGTCTTCGAACAGGCGCTGACGACGACGACGTTGTCCGTCGAGGCGAACTCCATCGGCGAGCGGTGTGTGCCGTCGAAGACGATGTGCTCGTAGACCTCGTCGGAGAGACAGAGCACGTCGTGTTCGTCTGCGATCCGGGCGAACTCGCGCATATCGGCTTCCGATTGAACGGCACCCGTCGGGTTCCCCGGGCTGTTGACGATGAACGCCGCCGTCTCGTCAGTTATCGCCGCCTCGACGGCCGCCGGGTCGAGCGTGAGATCCTCGCGAAGGTCGATCGGTTTCGGGTCGCCACCAGCAATTCGCGTGAGCGCGTCGTAGGCGACGAACCCCGGATCGGGAAAGATGACCTCCTCGCCAGGGTCGACGTGTGCTTCGAGGACGAGGTGGAGCGCTTCGCTGCCGCCAGCCGTCGCGATCACGTCCGCCGGATCGATCGAAAGCCCGTACGTGCGGTCGTAGGCGGCAGAAATCGCCTCGCGAAGGGGCAAGATTCCCTTGTTCGACGTGTACGGATCCGTCTCGTTCGCCTCGATCGCCTCGACCGCCGCGCGGGAGGCGTGTTCGGGCGTCGGAAAGTCCGGCTGACCGATCCCGAGATTGATGGCGTCGTCGCTCGCTGCCTCGAACACCTCTCGAATGCCGCTGATCGACACGGATTCGACTCGCGCAGAGAAGTCCGTCATACCAAAGCGGTGTCGCCCGACCCCGATAACTGTTGATGTTGCCGGTCACTTCAGACGAAAAATGGCGCTCGGATGAGCGTAGAAACCGGGCGGGTACTCAGTAGAACTCCCGAACCAGGTCCATCGCGCCCTCTGGCGCACCCTCCGGTACCTCGGACATGTCCCCCGTGACGCCGTGGAGTTCGTGATACGGGACGGAGTTTTCGTCCTGATAGATGATGCCCTGGTACTCCTTGTCCGCGTCGAGGATGACCTCCTTGGCGGCGTCGGCGTCCGTCGGATCGTGGCCTTCCTCGTCTAAGTCGATCAGCGTGTCGCGGAAGTAGTCGTAGGTGTCGACGTCGTTGAACGTCACGCAGGGGCTGAAAACGTTGACGAAGCCGAAGCCGTCGTGCTCGATCGCCGCCTCGACGATCTCGGTGTGTCGCAACGCGTCCGAGGCGAACGACTGAGCGATGAACGTCGCTCCGGAGGCGAGCGCGAGCGCGAGCGGGTTGACGGGTGGCTGCTGTGACCCGTCGGGCGTCGTCGACGTCTCGAAATCCGACCGCGAGGTCGGCGACGCCTGGCCCTTCGTCAGCCCGTAGATGCGGTTGTCCATGACGACGTAGCTCATGTCGACGTTTCGACGAACCGCGTGAACGAAGTGGCCCGCGCCGATCGAGTAGCCGTCACCGTCGCCGCCGGCGACCATCACTTCGATGTCGGGACGGGCCATCTTCACGCCCGTACCGACGGGCAACGCACGGCCGTGAACCCCGTGGAGTGCGTAGCTGTGCATGTAGGTCCCGATCTTTCCGGAACAGCCGATCCCCGCGACGACGAACGTGTTGTCCGGATCGTTTCCGGTGTTCGCGAGCGCTTTCATCATGCCGTTCATCGTCCCGAAATCGCCGCAGCCGGGACACCACGTGGGTTGCTTATCGGACTTGAAGTCGGTGAATCTGACGTCTGAGCTCATTGGGCTGGCACCTCCTCGGCGAGTCGCTCTTGGATCTGTGCGGCGAGTTCGTCCGCTTTGAACCGGACGCCGGTGTACTTGTTGATACGCTTGACGCGGGTGAGCGCGTCGTGTTCGATCAGGTTGGCGAACTGGCCGGTGGCGTTACACTCGACGACGATGACGTCGTTTGCGGCCTCGATCTCTTCGGTGAGGTCCGGCCGCGGGAAGATGTACGGAACCGAGAGGACACGAACGCTCACGCCGTCGTCTTCGAGGCGGTCGAGCGCCTCGACGAGGGCGCCCTCGTTCGAGCCCCAGGAGATGACGAGGTCGTCTGCGTCCGGATCGCCGAACTCACGGTACTCCCAGTCTTCTCGCTCGATCGCCGTCTCGACCTTCCGGTTGCGTTTGTCGACCTGCTCGACGCGGACGTCGGTGTCTTCGGTTCGTCGACCCAGTTCGTCGTGCTCGAGACCCGTCGACATGTGCGCCCCGTCGACCGTCCCGGGGATCGCCCGCGGGCTGATACCGTCGTCGGTGTTCGCGTGTGCGCGGAAGCGACCCTTCTCGTCTACCCACTCGTCTACCTCCTCGTCGTCGACGAGCTTGCCGCGGTCGATCTCGACTGCGTCCATGTCGAACGCCTCCGGCGGGAACGTCTGCTCGGTGACCGCCATCGCGAGGTCGCCGACGAGATAGACCGGCGTCTGGTACGTTTCGGCCAGGTTGAACGCCTCGATCGTCTTCCAGAAGCACTCGTCGATCGTCGTCGGTGCGAGGACGAACCGGGGGATCTCGCCGTGGCCGCCGTACAGCAGCATGTTGAGGTCGCCCTGCTCTTGCTTCGTCGGCATGCCGGTCGAGGGACCAGAGCGCATGACGTCGACGATGACCAGCGGCGTCTCGCTGGTCGCGATGAGGCCGAACGTCTCGGTCATCAGGTCGATACCCGGTCCGGACGTGGCGGTCATCGATCGGGCGCCCGCGCGAGCCGCACCGAGAGCCATGTTGATCGCCGATAGTTCGTCCTCGGCCTGGACGACGTGGCCGCCGAACTGTTCGATCCGCCCGGTGAGGTACTCCATGACGGCGGTAGCAGGAGTGATCGGGTAGCCGGCGTAGAACTTACAGCCGGCGGCGATGGCGCCCATGCCGATCGCCTCGTCGCCGTTTAACAGCACGTAGTCGGCGTCGGTCGTCTCCATCTCGTAGCCGAGGTGAGAGAGGTCGTACTCCTCCGCGACGTACTCCTGTCCCAGGCGGGCGGCTTCCTTATTGTTCTCGACGATTTTCGATCCTTTTCCGCCGAAGCGCTTTTCGAGTGCTTCGTCGAGGTACGCGACGTCGAAGCCGGTAATTTCACACGCCGCGCCGAGGGCGACGACGTTTCGCATGATCGCGCCACCGGCCTCCTCGGCCAGCGACTTGAGCGGAACGTCGACGGCGGTAATCTCCTCGGGGATCTCCGCTTCCCAGGAGCGTTCGCCGTCGTAGATCACTGCGCTACCCTCGTGCATTTCGTCGAGATTCTCGTCGATGGTGCGCTGGGTAAGCGCGACGAGAATGTCGAGGCGATCGACGACGCTCTGGACGTCATCGACGGACGTCCGGATCTTGTATGCGGTGTAGCCACCTCGGATACGTGACGCGAAATCCTTCGAGGTGAATACGTGCCGTCCGGCCCGGGCGAGTGCCTGGGCGAAGATCTTGCCGGTGGAATCTATTCCATCCCCGGCTTCGCCGCCGATGGCCCAGTTGAGATCTGCAGCCATGTTCTAGCGGCCCTTACCCGGGGGAGCAGAAAAGGGTTCTGAAACCCCCAGCACGCAGTTCCGAGAAAACGGCGTAGCGGCGGATGTACGGGCAGTGATTGCCGGATTCCTTCGTCCTACCGGTGACCAATCGCGTCGGCGTTCCTCGAGAGAGCAATCCCTTTGAGGGGGACGGCCCAAGCGACCGCATGAACCGGACTTCGGTGACGGTCGCGGACGTGCGGGACGTCGGCCCCGAGACGATAGCACTGGAACTCGAAACGCCCGACGCGTTCGACGCGCTTCCCGGCCAGTTCGTGTTGCTACGGGCGAGCCCGGACGACGAGGAGATCGCCCGCCACTACACCCTCTCGTCACCGTCGGTCGACGAGCGATTCGAAGTGACCGTCGGCGTCGACCCGGACGGCGACCTCTCGCCGTGGCTCGCCTCGCGCGAACCGGGCGACACCGTCGATGTCGAGGGCCCGTTCGGCGAGATAACCTACGAAGGTGATCAGGACGTCGTCGCGATCGCCGGCGGGCCGGGGATCGGCCCCGCAGTGGCCATCGCCGAAGCAGCGCTAGAAGCCGGCCACACGGCAAACGTGATCTACCAGGACGCAGACGTGGCCCACGAAAATCGACTGGACTCGCTCGAGGCGGCCGGCGTCCCCGTGACGGTTCTCGACGACGGCGACGAGGAGGGACTCCACGCGGCGATCGACGACGCGGTCGATCACGGTCAGATCTACGCGTTCGGCTTTGCGGCGTTCGTCCAGACGGTCGCCGACGCGATCGAGTCGGCCGGCGGCAATGCGGACGAAGCGCTCATCGAGAACTTCGGGTGACCAACACCCGACCGATCGATTACGGCCACCTCTCGGTTACAGTTCCTCGATCGGCCTACTCTGACTCTCCCGGTTACAGCACTTCGACCGGTCTAATTTCGAGTAAAACGCGTTCGGTTCGTATCTCGCTCGGGTACTCCGCGGTTCCGGTATACCGGCCGGCGAGAACGTCCGCGTGCTCGCGCGCGCCGTCGGTGGTGATCTCGTCAACCTCGCCAATCACGGAGAGGTAGCGATACGGATCGTCCGGGTCGACCATGCTCAAGCCGACCGACGGATTCGCGACGACGTTTCGTTCCTTGCGCCGACCGCGTTCGGTGTTGACGAGTAACCGATTCGACTCCGAATCGTAGTCGATCCAGACCGGCGTCACGTGCGGCGACCCGTCGTCGGTAACTGTGGCGAAGTGAGCGAACGTCCGTTTCTCGAAGAGGTCGTAGAACGCCTCCGGGATAGTCGTCGATGCCATTACGAGACACTCTCGGCCCGTTGCCTTATGTTCATGCACATGCGCCCGGCCGACACTACGAAACAAGTCAACGAGGTAAACAGTTATTACGTTAGTACTCGAATGTTTCGTGTGAAACTAACGAACACCGAGACGATACCAGATGCCGAAATCGTCGAATCGCTCGGAATCGCCCGCGGAAACACGGTCGAAGCGAGAAACGTCGGGCGCGATATCACTCAGGGACTTCGAAACGTCGTCGGCGGCGAACTCAAGGCGTACTCCGATCTCCTCACGAAAGCGCGCGACGAGGCGATCGATCGGATGGCAGCGGACGCCGAAGAGATGGGCGCTGACGCGGTCGTCAACGTCAGACTCGAAACGTCGCAGATCACCAACGGCGGCTCCGAAGTGCTGGCCTACGGGACGGCGGTGAAGCTTCGGTAACCGCCGTCCACGCTCGACGGTACGGGTGTACGGCTTCGCCTGTCGCTGTCGCCGAGGGGACGGGCTCGACGGCGATGTACGATCGGCGACGGTCGTCAGCCCGTCGCTAGTGCTCGACGAACTCGACGAGGACGCCGCCCGTGTCCTTCGGGTGCAAGAACGCGACGTCGTGTCCCCACGCGCCCGGTCTGGGTTCTTCGTCGACGGGAGTGACGTCCAGCTCGCGGGCCCGCTCGATGGCGCCGGCGACGTCGTCCGTCTCGAAGGCGAGGTGGTGAATTCCCGGTCCGTGTTCGTCGAGATAGCGGGCGATGGTGCCGCCGTCTTCGGGTTCGAGCAGTTCGAGGTAGCCGTTTCCGACCTCGAGAAAGACGACGCGCATGCCGTCGAACGTCTCTTCGTGGGCGACGTCGAACCCGCACAGCTCGCCGAACAGCGTCGCCAACGCGTCGACGTCGTCGGTCGCGATCCCGGCGTGATCAAATTCCATGGGAAACGGTCGGATGGCGGGTATTGAGAGTGTTGCGCTCTCGGGCCGGCTGGTATCTCCGGCGAGTACGACGACCCCGTTCAGCGATCGGAGACCGTCACCGCACCCGAGAGGTGGTCAACGTTACCGGAAGTCAGGCCCTTTTCAGTCACGGCCGTAAACGGCGCTATTCACGGCATGACCGGGTCCGATCCGCACGGGAGTTTCGAGGATATTCGCGAGGAGGTAGCCGGCAATCCGATGTGGAAGCTGGCCGCGTACGCGACGCCGTACTGGCTTTCGCTCACGGTCGGATTCGTCTCGACGATGATCAACCGCGCGGCGCGGCTGTTTCCCGCGCTCATGCTCGCAGCGGCGATCGACCTCGTCATCACCCAGACGGGCGGAACGGATCAGCTTCTGGCCGCCACCGGCCTCGTTCCGACCGAGCCGATACCCGAGGAGAACGTCGGCGAGCGATTGAACCTGCTCTACTACCTCGGCGCGCTCACGGTGGGTGCCTACGTGATACAGGCGGTAACCCACTTCGGCGCGCGGTACTTCTTCCAGACCACCGCCCAGCGAATCCAGCACGACCTCAGACTCGACACGTACGATCACATGCAGCGGCTGTCGCTCTCGTTCTTCAACGACCACCAGACGGGCGGGATGATGGCGATCTTAAACAGCGACGTCAACCGGCTGGAGGAGTTCTTCAACAACGAACTTCGCCAGATCACGGAGGCGGTGATGATCTTTTCGCTCGTCGGCGGCTACATGCTCTATACGGCGCCCTGGCTCGGTTTACTCGTCCTCGCACCGGTCCCGATCATCGCGCTCGCGACGGCGAAGTTCATCGTCTGGATCGAACCGAAGTACAAGCGGATTCGCGAACTCGTCGCCCGGTTGAACACCAGACTCGCGAACAACCTCGGTGGCGCCCCTATCGTCAAATCGTTCGATCGATACGACGTAGAGAGCGACCGGGTCGCCACCCAGAGCCGGGGCTACCGAGACGAGAAGATCGACGCGATTACGGTCAGGAAGGCGTTTTTCGCCTCGCTTCGACTGATCGTCGGCGCGATGTTCGTGGCCATCCTCGTCGTCGGCGGTCGCTCGACGATCACCGCGGGCGGGCTCACCGCCGGCACGTTCGTCGTCTTCTTCATGTACCTCCGCGAACTCGACCGACCGATGACGCGAATCGGCAAGACGGCGAACAACTACCAGAAGGCTAAATCGAGCGCCGAACGCGTCTTTGGCGTTCTCGAGACCGACGCCGACGTCCGTTCGCCGGCCGATCCGGTCCGTCCCGACTCGTTCGACGGAGACGTCGCGTTCGACGACGTCAACTTCCGGTACGACGAGTCGGGTGAACAAATCCTCGATGGCGTCGACCTAGACGTCGACGCTGGCGAGACCGTCGGGTTCGCCGGGACGAGCGGATCCGGTAAGTCGACGCTCATGAAGCTCCCGATGCGGTTTTACGACGTCGACGACGGTTGCGTCCGCATCGACGGAACCGACGTGCGCGAGTACTCGCTTCAGACGCTCAGAGACAACATCGGTGTCGTCGAGCAGGACCCATACATGTTCTCGGGGACCATCTGCGAGAACATCGCATACGGCGACAGCGACCTCTTTCAGACGGTGCTCGAAGCGGACGGAGCGATTCCCGAACGTGTCCATAGGCGGATCGAGGAGGCGGCGGTCGCCGCGGGCGCACATCGATTCGTACAGGATCTCCCCGATGGCTACGGCACCATGGTCGGCGAACGCGGCGTGAAGCTCTCCGGCGGTCAGCGCCAGCGCGTCTCGATCGCCCGGACGATCCTCAACGACCCGGACGTGATCGTCTTGGACGAGGCGACGAGCGACGTCGACACCGAGACCGAGTCGGTCATCCAGCGGAATCTGGAGGAACTGACCGCCGACCGGACGGCGTTCGTCATCGCCCACCGGCTGTCGACGATTCGCGACGCGGACCGTATCGTCGTCATGGACGACGGCGAGGTAATCGAGACCGGAACCCACGACGAACTCGTCGCCAACGAAGGTACGTACGCGGAGCTGTGGGCGTCCCAGACGCGCGACACCGCCGGGCACCGACCGATCGGCGCCGACGATTGATCGAAGCCTGCCGGGACGAACCGTCCGATTCACTGCCGAAAACGCACTGAGTTAGCGGACCGAGTACCTAAGAAGTCACGTGAATACCGTCGTCCCGGCTCAGTATTCGCCGAACTCCTCGCGGAGGACGTCACAGATCTCGCCGACCGTCGCGTAGGCTTTCACGGCGTCGATGATGTAGGGCATGAGGTTGTCGTCGCCACGCGCAGCGTCACGTACGGCTTCGAGCGCCGCTTCGGCGGCCTCGTCGTCGCGGTCTTCGCGGGTCGATTCGAGCGCCTCGATCTGTCTGCGCTGGTCTTTCTCGGTGACTTCCTGGACGTCCATTTCTGGTTCTTCGTCCACCTCGAACTCGTTTACCCCGACGATGATCCGCTCGCCGGACTCTATCTCCTTCTGGCGGTCGAACGCCGTGTCCTGAATCTGGCGCTGGACCCACCGCGATTCGACCGCCTCAAGCATCCCGCCGCGCGCTTCGACCTCGTCTAAGAGGTCGTAGGCGTCGGCCTCCACCTCGTTGGTAAGACTCTCGACGTAGTAACTGCCTGCGAGCGGATCGATCGTGTCGGCGGCACCCGATTCGTGAGCGAGGATTTGCTGGGTGCGAAGCGCCGTCCTGACCGACTGTTCGGTCGGCAGAGCGAGCGCCTCGTCCTTCCCGTTGGTGTGAAGGCTCTGGGTACCCCCGAGGACGGCGGCCAGCGCCTGGTAGGCGACGCGAACGACGTTGTTCTCGATCTGCTGGGCGGTGAGCATCGACCCCGCCGTCTGGGTGTGAAACTTGAGCTGCTTCGACTTCGGGTTCTGCGCGTCGAATCGCTCGTCCATGACGTCGTGCCACATCCGACGGGCCGCGCGGAACTTCGCGACCTCCTCGAAGATGTTGTTGTGCCCGTTGAAGAAAAAGGATAGCTGCGGGGCGAACTCGTCGACGTCGAGTCCCGCGTCGACGGCCGCCTCGACGTACTCGATTCCGTTTCCGAGGGTAAAGGCGAGTTCCTGGGCGGCGGTCGCACCGGCCTCGCGGATGTGATATCCCGAGATGGAGATGGTGTTGAACTTCGGCGTCTCTTCGGCACAGAACTCGAAGATATCGGTGATGATCCGCATCGACGGCTCTGGCGGGTAGATGTAGGTATTTCGCGCGATGTACTCCTTCAGGAGGTCGTTCTGGATCGTCCCGCGGAGTTCGCTCCGGTCGACGCCTTGCTCGTCGCCGACGGCGATGTACATCGCGAGCAGGACCGAAGCCGGCGCGTTGATCGTCATCGAGGTCGAGACCTCGTCGAGCGGGATGCCGTCGAAGACGGTGAGCATGTCGTCGAGTGAATCGATCGCCACACCTGCCTTGCCGACCTCGCCGGCAGCCATCTCCGCGTCGGAGTCGTAGCCCATCTGCGTCGGTAGGTCGAACGCCATCGAGAGACCGGTCTGTCCCTGATCCAGGAGGTAGTGATAGCGCTCGTTCGTGTCCTCCGGCGTCGAGAACCCGGCGTACTGGCGCATGGTCCACAGTCGGCCCCGGTAGCCAGTGGAGTAGACCCCGCGCGTGTACGGCGGCTCGCCCGGGAACCCCAGGTCCGTATCGTAGTCGAGGTCGCTCACGTCGCCCGGCGTGTACAGCCGGTCGACCGCCTGGCCGTTGGTGTCGGTCCTAAACTGTTCCTTTCGCTCGCCGAATCGATCCACGACCGGCTCGACGGTCTCCTCGCGCCACTCCGCGCGCGCCGAGCGGATGGACTCGAGGTCGTCGGCATCGAACATTATCCGAACTCTCGGGCGCCCGCGGCTTGAAAGTTGAGAATCGTCCGCGTGCGGATCGAACCCGACGAATCGGAAACGGGGAGATTCAGTCGCGTGCGCGCCGCCTCGAATCGGGTTTACCGTCCCGTATCGTACTTGTACGTCGCCGTCTCCGGATCGATTCCGAACTCCTCGGCGGTGGTGTCGTCGGCCGGTTCGGGCTCCTGTTCGCTCGCTGCTTTGAACCGCTCTCGTAGGCGGTCGGGAACGACGAACCGGTCGACGGCGACGCGGTACGGGACGGCGTCCGGATCCGTCGACTCGCGTTTCGCCTCCAGCCGCGCCTCTAGCGCCGGTGGTAACGAATCGGCGTCTACCTGTCGGAACCCGAACTGTGCGAGATAGGCCCCGGAACCGGTGAGCGCGTAGACGTACTCGAAGCCCTGGTCGCCGGCGTACTCGATCAGCCGTTCGATCACGTGCGCGCCGACGCCCTGTTCGCGCCACGTTTCGAGGACGCCGATGCTCGTCAGTTCGCAGACGTCGGTGTCGTCGTCCTGTTTGTGGATTCGAATCCGGCCGAATCCGGCCTTTTCGTTCGAGAGTTCGTCGATGGCGACGACGTAGTCTCGCGAGCGGAACGCCGTGTCGTCGAGGCCCATCTCCTCGATCCGATCGAGCAACCAGACCTCTTCTCGGTTCTTCGCGTCCCGGACGTACATGGGCGGACGTAGGAGGTGTGACAAAAAAGCGTTTGTGGGATTTCGGAGGCCGACGGCGAGAGCGGTTCGGCCCCTGCGATGGAAAAATTCATCGGGACGTGTGGAAAATCACGACCCATATCATGGAACTCGATCCCATCGACGAGGTTGTCCACGAACCGTCGCCAGAATTCGCCGAGGCGACGAACGTCAGGCGGTTCATGGACGTCTACGACATCGCCGACTACGACGAGTTGCTGACGCGGTCGACGTCCGCGGTGGCCGGCGTCGAGGCGTCCGGACTCGAGTGGTTCTGGGACGAACTCGTCGACTACCTGAACATCGACTTCGACGAGCCGTACGACGCGGTTCGCGACGACAACGAGACCCAGCGCGCCTCGATAGAAGCAAACGGTGAAGTCGTGAGCCGCGACGGTCCGCAGTTTACGGATTGGTATCCCGGTGGACGACTGAACGTGGCGCACAACGTCGTCGACCGGCACGCCGCCGGGGATGGTGCAGACAATCTGGCGACCGTCTGGGAGGGCGAAGACGGCGAGGTCAGGGAGATGACCTACGCGGAGCTACGCGCACAGTCGAATCGCGTGGCGAACGCGCTCGAAGAACGAGGGGTCGACACCGGTGACACGGTCGGACTCTACATGCCGATGGTTCCGGAGGTCGTCTCGATACTGTACGGCTGTTTCAAGGTGGGTGCGATCGCCGTTCCGATCTTCTCCGGATTCGGCGTCGACGCGATCGCGACCAGAATCGAAGACGCCGCGTGCTCGGTGCTCGTAACCGGCGACGGCTTCTACCGCCGCGGGAGCCCGATCACGCTCAAGGAGTCGGCCGACGAGGCGATCGAGCAGGCTGGACACGTCGAGCACGTACTCGTCGTCGACCGACTGGGAGCGAGCGACGAGGGGAGCGAGATCGAGATTCCGTGGACAGACGGACGCGACGAGTGGTGGGCCGACGCCGTCGAGCCTCAGTCCGACGAGTACGAGACGAAGTCGTTGCCGTCCGCCCAGGAGTCCATGCTGCTTTACTCCTCCGGCACGACCGGCAAACCGAAAGGGATCGTCCACACCCACGCCGGAGTCCAGCTACAGTGTGCCAAAGAACTCCACTTCGGGTTCGATCTCAAACCCGACGATCGGTTCTTCTGGGTGTCCGACATCGGCTGGATGATGGGACCGTGGACGCTGATCGGCGTCCACACGTTCGGTGCCACCGTCTTCATGTACGAGGGTGCGCCGGATCACCCCGAACCGGATCGATTCTGGCAGATGATCGATCGTCACGATCTCACCCAGTTCGGCATCTCGCCGACGGCGATCCGCGCGCTTCGCAAGTACGGCGACGAGTGGGTCGACGGGCACGACCTCTCTTCGCTTCGGATTCTGGGCTCGACCGGTGAGCCCTGGGATCCGGAGTCGTGGCTGTGGTTCTACGAGCGCGTCGGCGGCGGGGAGTGTCCGATAATCAACATCTCCGGCGGAACCGAGATCTGCGGCTGCTTCCTCATGCCGATGCCGGACCAGCCGCTCAAACCGTGCACCCTCGGCGGACCGGGGCTCGGGATGGACGTCGACATCGTCGACGATACGGGCGAGTCCGTCGCCGACGAACACGAGCGCGGGTTTCTCGTCGCCCGCGACTCCTGTCCGTCGATGACGAAGTCGCTGTGGTCCGGCGACGAGCGCTATCTGAAGGAGTACTGGTCGACGTTCGACGACATGTGGGACCACGGCGATTGGGCCCAGAAAGACGAAGACGGCTTCTGGTTCCTTCACGGTCGCGCCGACGACGCACTGAACGTCGCTGGCCGAAAGGTCGGCCCCGCCGAGGTCGAAGGTGCGCTCATCGACCACGAAGCGGTCAACCAGGCCGCCGCCGTCGGCGCGCCGGACGACACGACTGGAACCGCGGTGGTGAGCTACGTGATCGTAGAAGACGACGTAGACGAGAGCGACGAACTCCGCGAGGAGCTCAGAGCGCAGGTTGGCGAGGAACTCGGAAAGCCGTTCCGCCCGCGCGAGATCCTCTTCGTCGACGAGTTCCCGAAGACCCAGTCGGGCAAGATCATCCGTCGAGCCATCGAAGCGACCTACACCGACGAGGACCTCGGGGACCTCTCGAGTATCGAGAACCCGGAGGCGCTCGACGCGCTCGAAGACGCAAGGTAACGCTGAGCACCACCGAACACTCTCCGCAGTACGACCGCGGATACTTTTATCACCGAGTTCGTACGGTCGAACGATGACCGACAGGGAATCGCGTCCGCCATCCGCCGGAGGAGTGCCGACGGCGACTCGCCGCGATCTGGCGGATACTCCGACGGGACCGGTGGCCGACCCGTCCACCACCCGTCGAAGGGTTCTCGTCTCCCTCCCGGCGATCACACTCGCCGGCTGCTTCTCGAACCCGGTCGACGACTCGGATGAGTCGGAATCCGACGTATCGGGGCCACCGTTCGAAGTGCGAACGATCGACGCGCCGGGGAGCGACGCCGGCGCGGTTTCTCTGCCCGAATCGGGAACGGTGACCGTCTGTAACTTCACCCGGACGGCGTGTCCGACGAGCGAGAGTCACCTCGACGTCATCGGCCGGGCGTTCGATCGGATCGACGACGACGACCGAGTACGGTTTCTCTCGCTCATCGAGTACGGTCGCGATCCGACGAGCGACGACGACGCGTTTGCCGACTGGTGGGCCGAACACGCCGGCGGCTGGCCGCTCGGGATCGACGACGACCGCGTCGCGTTCTCCCATTACGAGATCGATCACACGCCCTCGACCGTCGTCCTCGGTGGTGACGGGACGGTCCTGCTCGATCGAACCGGCACCGAAACGCCCGGCGACATCGTGAGAGCGGTCGACGAGGGACTCGACGCGATGGTGGAGTAGCGACGGCGTCGATCGACCGGAGTCGGCAGACGAGCGTGACCGAACGCGTTCAAATCGTCACAAGTCTACCCGCGTCGAATCGTCTCTACGTGTGCCCTTGATACGGGGCCGAGTTCGTCGAACGCGATTCGATTCCTTCGTCCGGACGCGTCTTCGATCATGGATTATAGGTCGTCGATGATGCGTTGAGGGTCGTCTTCCGGTTCGACGATTACTCGCCCATCCGCCTCGTGTATCTCGACTTCGCTCCCCGGCGTGAGTCCGAGTTGTTCTCGAACTCGTTTCGGTAGAACGATTCGCCCCTTCGCATCGACGGCGACCATATCCCACAATTGGTGGGAGTGAAACAGTTACGTCCGTACTGGTCCGACCCCGTCGATCAACCGCGAGCCATCAATCGTCCGAATCGTGACGACCCAACGGCGTGTCGAAGCAGGGGCTCTGTACCGACGCGACCGGACCGAACTACTCGAGCAATCCGAGGTCCTTCGCGTGGCGTTCGAGTCGCGTATTGTTCCGGTAGTCCGATTCGGACAGTTCCGTCTTTACCACCGTGTACGTGTTCTCGGTGTTGTCGTAGCTGACGTACCCGAAGTTGAGTAATTCCCGACGGACGAGCACGTGATCGTCGAAATCTACCGATAGGACGTCGTTCACGGCCGACTTCTCGTAGGTCTCACCGACGTCGAACCGATCGATGACGCGCGCTAACACGATCTGTTTCAGCGCGTCGTTTCTCGGCAGGCGACCGCGTTCGAGACACGCTGCGGCGTATTCGTCGGCGTCCCGATCGTACTGGAGGTCCATGTCACACCCAGCGGCGGCCAGCATTTCACTCTTATGATACGTCAATTGCGAACCGTATCGATCTCACGCGTTGCATACGACCACCCAGTGTCGGCGGCCACAACGCTATAACCCTCCCGCGAGATGTTCCGCCCATGCTTCACGCAACAGGGCCACTGTGCTCGGTCGACGTCGGCGACCGGACGAGTCGCCGGATCGAGATCGACGACGTCCTCCGTCGCACCGTCGGCGGGCGGGCGCTGGCGACCGCACTCGCACACGATCGCATTCCGTTCGACGCCGATCCGTTCGGGCCGGAAAACCGCGCCTACCTCTCGACGGGGCCGCTCCAGCAGTCGCAGATGTCGTTTACGGGCCGGATGAACATGACCGGCCTCTCGCCGCTGTCCGACGGACTCGCGTCGACGAACGCCGGCGGCTACCTCTCGCGCAACTTCGTCGCGACGGGAATCAGCGCCTGTGAGTTCGTCGGCGAGAGCGACGAACTCCTGGCTATTCACGTCACCGACGAGGGCGTGTCCTTCGAGGAAGTTCCCGAACTAGAAGGCGCGACCGTTCCGGAGTGTTCCGACTACGTCGCCGACGAACACGGCCTCGGCCCCGAACACTGCATCGCGATCGGGCCGGCCGGCGAGAACCTCGTCCGCTTTGCGAGCGTGATGACGTTCGACTCGCGGGCCTTCGGCCGGGGCGGACTCGGCGCCGTCCTCGGTTCGAAGAACATCAAGGTCGTCACCTTCGACGGTGACGCCGATCCGGACGTCACCGTCCCGGACGTCCAGCGCGAGATCCACCGGGAAGCAGCCACGTCGGACGATCGGATGAAACGCCAGGGGACGACCGGCGGGACGGAGTTCATCAACGACAACTTCTCGCTCCCGACGCGATACTTTCAGGAGTACGAGTTCGAGGACGCGGCCAGCATCGGTGGCAACGCCGTCGAAGAAAAGAAGTACGAGAAGGGCGCCTGTTCGGCCTGCGCCTACGCCTGTAAGCTCCCGACTCGCGACGAGGAGACCGGGCTCGAAACGGAGGGCCCGGAGTTCGAGACGGTCTACTCGTTCGGCTCGCTCCAGGGCGTCGGCGACATCGTCGACGTCATGAAAGGCAACGACCTGTGCGACAGACTCGGGATGGACACCATCTCGGCGGGCGTGACCGTCGCCGCCTATCTCGCGAGCGAAGACGAGTTCGGCAACGCGGACCTCGCCCACGAGATCACCGAGAAGATCGCCTACAGAGAGGGGATCGGCGACGACCTGGCCGAAGGCGTCGCACGCGTCCACGATCAGCTCGGCGTGGACGATTACACCGTCAAAGGCGTCGAGTTCGCCGCTCACGACGGGCGCGTTCTCCACGGGCAAGGGCTCTCCTACGCGGTGGCGAACCGCGGCGGCGACCACATGTACGCCGGGATGTTGAGCCTCGAGTACAGCGGCCAGCTCGACCCGGAGGGGACACTGGGGAAAGCCGAACAGCTCGTCGCCCGGGAGAACTACGCCGCGTTCCGGGACTCGGGCGTCGTCTGTTCGTTCGGGAGCGACTACGTCACCGACGAACGACTCGAGGTCCTGTTCGACGCCGACTACGACGACCTTATGGCCGTCGGCGCGGCCACCGTCGGTCGCGAACGACACTTCAACAACAAGCGAGGAATCGACGCCGAGGATGACGAACTGCCCTACGAGCTTCCCGACCTCGAAGAAGCGATTCAAGAGTACTACGACGCCCGCGGGTTGAACGACGACGGAACGGTCCCGTCCGAAACGATCGAGACGGTTGCGCCGACTGCGGACTGAACGGCGCACCAACATCGCTTACGGCGTTACCGATTGTAATTCAACGGTGAACGAGGTGGGGTTTCTGGGAATTTAAGCCAATACGTCGAACGACTCGTAGTATGACCAACACGCTTGCGACCGAGAACGCGATCGAGGAACTCGCGAGACTGCCGACGCTCGCGCATCCGACAGCCGCTCCCGACGGGAGCGCCGTCGCGTGTTACTACGACGTAAGCGGTCGGAACGAGGTCCACGTCGTCGACGTGGAAACCGGCGAGCGTACGCAGTGGTCGGACGGCGACGTCCCGCGGAGTGCTCGCTGGTTTCTCGTCTGGGACGCCGACGGGGAGCGTATTTTCTACCACCGTGACGAGGGCGGCGACGAGCAAAACGACGTGTACGCGCTGTCGTCGGACGGTTCGACGGAACCGGTCGTCGAACTCGACGGGCAGGTCGTCATTCAGGGCGTCGGGGATGACGGGCGTACCCTCCTCGTCGGCTCGAACCGCGACGGCCAGATGAACCTCTTCCGACACGACCTCGTCGACGACGAGACGACGAAGCTCACCGACTACGAGTTGAGCGTCTCGAGCGGGAATCTGTCTCCCGACTGCGACCGGATCGCCTACGCGGCCAACGAGACGGACGATCTGACGAATCGAGACGTCTACGTCGCTGCCGTAGACGGTTCGAATCCACGGAAACTCGCCATCGGTGAGACGGGCGCCGAAGCCGCACCGATCGAGTGGAGCCCGGACGGGGACCGACTCCTCGTCAGCGACAACACGACCGACCTCGGACGCGTCGGCGTCTACGACCTCGAATCGGACGAGGTTACCTGGTACGAGGACGGACAGTTCGAAGAGCGAGCGGTCACGTTCCTCGACGACGGCTCGGCGGTACTCGCGAACCGAACGCGGGACGTTCGTTCCGTTCCGATCGTCTACGATCTGGACTCCGGAACGGCACGCGAACTCGACCTCCCGGACGGCGTCGCCACGCTCGGCATGTGGGGTGCGACGACCAGCGCGCTCGACGACGAGCGAATCGTGGTCCAGCACACCACGCCGACGACGCGGCCGGAGGTACTGGTATACGATCTGGCCGACGATGAGTACGAGGTCCTCGTCGAGGCCGAGTACGGCCCGTTCGATCCGTCTGATTTCGTCGATGCCGAGTACGTAACGTTCACCTCGGACGGGGTACCCGATACCCGAGCCGCGGCCGTCGAGCACGATCCCGCCGACGAACTCGATATCGACGCGTTGTTCTACGACGCGGGCGAACGGCCATCGCCGCTTCTCGTAACCCCTCACGGTGGACCGCGAGCGCGCGATTCCAAGCGGTTTAGCCTTTACACGCAGGTACTGGCCTCGCAGGGATTCTCGGTCCTGCAGGTGAACTACCGGGGGTCGTCCGGCCGAGGGCGCGAGTTCGTCGAGCGGCTCATCGACGACTGGGGCGGTTCCGAACAGGGAGACGTCGCGACGGGCGTCGAACACGTCCTCGAAACGCGCGAGTGGATCGACGAAAACCGCGTCGCCGTCTTCGGCGGCTCCTACGGCGGCTACTCCGCATACTGGCAGCTCGTCCAGTATCCCGACCTGTACGACGCCGGTATCGCCTGGATCGGCGTCACCGAACTCGAAGACATGCACGAGAACACCTTCGACCACTACCGGACCGGCCTCATTGAGAAGTACCTCGGAACGCCCCAGGAGAATCCGACGCTCTACGAGGAGCGCAGTCCAGTCACACACGTCGAGAATCTCGACGCGCCGCTGTTGATGGCCCACGGCGTTAACGACAACCGAGTGCCAGTGTCCCAGGCGCGTATCTTCCGCGACGCGCTCCTCGAGGCGGGCTACGTCGAAGGCGAGGACGGAGACTTCGAGTACGAGGAACTAAGCGACGAGGGTCACGCCTCCTCGGATCAGGAACAGAAGCTTCGGACGTTCCGACTGCTCGCGGACTTCCTCGACCGGCGCCTCTGATCGGTCTCCAGCTCCGTCGATCAATCCGCATCGAGAGCCGCCTCGATTCGCGACTCGATGTCCGTCAACTCGTCACGTATCGCCTCACCTTCGTCGCCTTCGAGTTCCGTGAGTCGATCGCGCACGCCGGCGAGAAGATCGAATTTCTCACCTTCGTCCACGCCCGTCTTCTGCACGTAGACGCGTTCGTCGACGTCGAAAACCTCGCTCTCTTCTAGGTCGGTCACCGAGCACACCACGTCCAGTTTCGTCCGATCGATGCCGAGAACCCACTCCCGCGGGATGGCCCGTTCGTCGAGCGCTTCGAAAACGGCTTCCTCCTCACGCACGGAGCGACGCTCGCGAACGGTCCGGCGCACCGTCCCGAACCGACCGTGCAGTTCCTGCTCCGGGCCGAGCCGGTCGAGTAACTCGTCACGAAACGTCTTCCGGAGACGGTTCGCCCCGTGCTGGACGTCGGAACTAAGGACGTAACAATCGGTCACCGAGGTGGTGTCCATTCGATCCGTCGCTTCGACGTCCAGTCGGTCGAGATGCTCGGCCAGCAAGAGCGCGTCGTCGTGTACCCGTGTCGGCGCCGTCCGCGCATCGGCCGGGGAGACCAGGTACGGGCTCTCGCCGCCGCTCGCCGCGTCCGGATCGAACGCGAGGTACTCCCCGTCGACCGTCGCGACGGGCGAGAGCGACAGCACCGTCGCGTACGGTTCGACTCCGGGCTGGAGCGATCGGATGGAGATCGGGTGCTCGTCGAATCGCTCCGCGAGGACGTCGAACTGCTCGCGCCAGAGAGAGCGCTCCTCCCCGCTGTCGACGAAGCGAATCTCGACACAGTCGTCGGTCACGGACTCGATTTCGAATCGGCGACCGGAGACCGGCGTCTCCAGTTCGGATCCGGGTTCGAGGGCATCTAGCTGCTCGCTCACTACAGCCCAGCTCTCGGAGGAGTTCATACCGAAACCGACGTCAAAATCGGGTAAAAGGCGTCCGCCGGCACGTCCCACTCCACGGCGCCGAAGGAGCCTCTGCTACCGTCTCCGCGTCCGCCCTCACCCGCCGTAGACCGATGGAACGAGCCGAAACGTCGCCGTCCCGTCGACCGGCGTCTCGAGCCCGTCGACGTGTCTGACGTCCCGTCCGTCCCGGGTGACGACGGTCTTTCCCGCGAGGTCGTCGCCGTCGACGAGTCGCCCCTCGAGCGAGGGATAGCTCGCTTCGAGGTCACGGAGTAACTCGCCGACCGTCTCGGCCGCCGTTTCGACGACGACGGTCTTCTCCCCGACCGACTCGCGAAACGGTCCGAAAAAGACGCACTCGACCTTCACAGGAGCCAGGTGTACCTCCATCGGCATGTACGCTCCGATCGGTGGTCACGTCTACCGACGTTCTGTTTCTCCAGGGACCGAAAAAACGATGGATAGTGACCGATCGAGGAATTTCGATCGGACTCACGACGGCGTGATCCGCTCCCAGAACGCCTTCATGTCCGAGGCCGTCGACATCGCCTCGAGTTCCCGGTAGGCCGACTCCTCTTCGTCGTGATTCGCTTCGAGCGGATCGGTGATCGCGTCGTCGTACTCGAGTCGGTTGGCCATCATCAGGAGACCCTCGTAGCCCGTCATCTCTACGCGTTCGGTCGTCATCCCGCCGATCATGTAAGCCATATCCCGCATTCCGTCGTCGTCGATCGCGTCGTCCATCGACTCCCGTTCGCGTTTCATTCCGTCCACGACGGCGTCCTCGGTCGGCGCCGGCGTCGAGCCAATTTCGTCGAACACGGACTCCAGCCGGGAGACGTGTTCGCGCGTCTCGTCGCGGTGTTCGGCCAGGCCGTCGCTCAACCGGTCGTTTGACGCCCGCCGGGCCATGTGATCGAGTTCCTCGACGAGCTGGGTTTCGGCGTAGTACTGCTGTCGGAGCTTCTGTTCGAACATATCTTCGAGTGAGTGCATCGTCTAGTCACCTCGTCGAGTGAGCCACCCCGCATTCGCTTAGTCGGCACCCACGAACGTGCAAGCGTTTCCGGTGGTGAGCGTCGACAATCGACCGATCGAGGCGCGCCGTCGGCGTTCAATCCACGTCGATTCGAACCGAGTCCAGCGAGACGCGTCGATCCGCTCCAAAATCGTCGGGCCGATCCGTGACGACGACGTCGACCGGCGTCTCCGTTCGAACCGGGTCGAGGACGATCACACCGTCCGCGACGAGCGGGGCGAGCACGCCCGCCACGACCGTCCGCGGATCGGACAGCGGTGCGTCGACACCGACGTGCGTGCCGGCCTCCACGCCCCACTCCTCGACGACGGTGCGGGCCGAATTCATCGCCTCGCCGTGAGTGACCGAAGCGTCGTCGCGATCCGTCGGCCCGACCAGCGGCGCGCCGGGATCGATATCGACCGGTGGAAACGACGGGTTCTCGCTCCACAACCCGGCGTCGAGGTGGTGGACCTCCGGCGCGGGCGGCTCCCCGCCGTAGGCGACGCGCTGTGCGCCCGCGGAGAGGTCGTATCGGTCGAGTTCGTCGGCCGGCGCGACGAGCGTGCGCACCGACGAACCACCATCGAGTGACTCTGGCGGGTCGAACCAGGTTCGCCCCTCGAGGAGGGCGGTTCCGAGAAACGAGAGAATAGCGAGCGGGCCCCCGCCGCCGACGCCGACGGTTACGCCGCGGCGCACACCCGTGTGTCTGAGAAAGTTTCCGGCCTTCCAGGCGGTGGTACACACCCAGTGTCGATCGTACGACCGCCCGCTCCCGTCTACGAGCGACGGGCGATCGGAACGCGATTTCCGGGTCAGCAATCCGTCGACCGTCGCCGTCTCACGCTCCATGCCTCGACTTCGAATCGCACCCGAAAAAGGTCGCGGATCTCCGCTCGCACCGTCGACGTGAGGCGACGACCGCCCCGGTGTCCATCACGTCCGTGACCGCTCAGAACGCGCGCTTGATCCGATCGAAAAAGCCGTCCTTGATCTCGATCTCGTCGCCGCCGGCTTCGGCGAACGCTTCGAGGGCGTCTCGCTGCTCGTCGTTCAACGACTCCGGAGTAACGACCTGCACGGTGACGAACAGATCGCCCCGACCGCGCCCGCGAAGTCTCGGCATTCCCTTGCCCCCCAACCGCATCGTCTCCCCGCTTTGGGTCCCCGACGGGACATCGAACTCGACGGTGCCGTCGATCGTCGGAATCGAGACCGAGTCGCCGAAAACGGCTTGCGGGAACGAGATAGGGAGGTCGAAGTGGAGGTCGTCCCCGTCGCGTTCGAACGCGTCGTGATCGGCGATGGTGACGTCGATCAACAAGTTTCCAGACGGCCCGCCCTCGGGACTCGGCGCGCCTTCTCGCTCCATTCGGAGGGTCTGGCCGTCTCTGATACCCGGCGGCACGTCCACGGACAGCGTCACTTCGTCACGAACGTAGCCCTCGCCCCGACAGTCCTCACAGGTCTCGGAGTAGAGCGTCCCTTCGCCCTCACATCGTCTGCAGGTGGTCGTCTGCTGGACTCGCCCCAGCGGCGTCTGCTGGACCTGCGTCACCTGGCCACGACCCTGACACTCCGGACACGTCGTCGCGTCTGCGGAGGGCGGGTGGCCGTCTCCGTGACAGCTATCGCACTCGGTGGGCCGTTCGATCGAAAATTGTTTTTCGACGCCTTCGAACGCCTCTTCGAGCGTGATCTCGAGGTCGGTTCTGAGGTCCCGGCCGGCGCGAGGGCGACGACGGCCGCCGGCCCCGCCGCCGAACACCTGTTCGAAGATGTCGCCCAGGCCGCCACCCATTCCACCGCCGAAGGGGTCACCTCCCATGCCGCCGAAGGGATCGCCGCCCGCCTGCCCGGCGTCGAATCCGTGCTTTTCGGCCTCCTCGAACCGGTCGTGACCCATTCGGTCGTACGCCGACCGCTTGTCTTCGTCGGTGAGGACCTGCTTTGCCTTCTGGATCTTCTTGAACTTCTCCTCGGCGTCGGGGTCGTCGCTGACGTCCGGGTGGTACTCGGTCGCTTTCTTCCGGTAGGCCTTCTTGATCTCGTCGGCGGAGGCGTCCGGACTCACCCCAAGTACGTCGTAGAAGTCCTCGCTCATTCGTTAACTCTCGATAACGCGCTCAAGCACTTCAAGGGAACGTTCTCGCGCGACAGTACCGC
Source organism: Halovivax gelatinilyticus (assembly GCF_024300625.1). GTDB lineage: Archaea > Halobacteriota > Halobacteria > Halobacteriales > Natrialbaceae > Halovivax > Halovivax gelatinilyticus. Next base: position 182,677 of record NZ_CP101322.1, read on the forward strand.
TCGGTCGAATCGTTCCCTAATCGAAACTCCGGTGGCTCACGGCCGACGCGGCGTCTTGTGGACTCCCGTCGCTACTCGGATTCGTCGTCCTCGTCGTCCTCGTCGTCGACCTCTTCGAAGTCCGCGTCGACGTACTCCTCTTCGGTCGCCTCGCCGGCGGCCGGACCGCCCGGTCCGGGGTTTGGTCCGTCGCCCATGCCGGCGCCGGCTGCGCCGCCGGCCGCACCACTCGCACCGCCGGCTCCGGCCGCGGCCGCCTCCTGGTAGATCTGCTTTCCGATCTCCTGGAGTTCCGTGCTCAGGTTCGTCGTCGCCTCTTCGATGTCCTCGGCGTCCGCGTCCCGGTCGTCGATCGTCGCCTCCAGGTCGTCGACGGCGTCCTCGATCGAACCGCGGAGGTCGTCGTCGATCTCGTCGTTCTCCTCGAGGAGAGTCTCGGCGCGCTGGATCGTCGCCTCAGCCGTGTTTCGCGCCTCGATGCGTTCGCGACGCTGCTTGTCCTCCTCGGCGTGCTCTTCGGCTTCGCGCTGGAGCTGGTCGATCTCCTCGTCGGAGAGTCCGGCGCCGCCTTCGATCGTGATCTCCTCAGAGGTTCCGGTCCCCTTGTCCTCGGCGGAGACGTTGACGATACCGTTCTCGTCGATCGAGAAGGCGACCTCGATCTTCGGCGTCCCGGCCGGCGCGGGCGGAATGCCCGTCAGGTGGAACTCGCCTAGCATCTCGTTTTTCTCGGCGATCTCTCGCTCACCCTGGAAGACCCGGACCTGAACGGACGTCTGGTTGTCCGCCGCGGTCGTGAAGATCTTCGACTCCTCGGTGGGAATCGTCGTGTTCTTCTCGATGAGTCGTTCGAACAGACCGCCTTTCACCTCGATACCGAGGCTGAGCGGCGTGACGTCGAGGAGGACGATGTCGTCGACCTCGCCGCCGAGGACGCCGCCCTGGATCGCCGCACCGAGCGCGACGGCTTCGTCGGGGTTTACGTTCTTCTGTGGTTCCTGACCCGTGAGCTCCTCGACCTTCGCGGCGACCTGTGGCATCCGGGTCGAGCCGCCGACGAGAAGAATCTCGTCGATGTCGTCCTCGTCGTAGCCGGCGTCTTCCATCGCCTGCTGGGTCGGCTCGACGGTGCGGTCGATGAGATCCGACGTGAGCGACTCGAACTTCGCCCGCGTGAGCGAGGCTTCGAGGTGGATCGGCCCGTCGTCGGTCGCCGTGATGAACGGCAGGTTGATCTCGGTCTCCTTTCGCGAGGAGAGTTCGATCTTCGCCTCTTCGGCGGCGTCCTTGAGTCGCTGGAGCGCCTGGCGGTCGTCGCGGAGGTCGATCTCGTGTTCTTCCTCGAACTGGTCAGCCAGCCAGTCGATGATCGCGTGGTCCCAGTCGTCGCCACCGAGGTCGTTGTCCCCGTTGGTCGCGACGACCTCGTAGACGCCGCCGCCGAGGTCCAGAATCGAGACGTCGAAGGTGCCGCCACCGAGGTCGTACACTAACACCGTCTGATCCGACTCGTCGTCGAGGCCGTAAGCCATCGCCGCCGCCGTCGGCTCGTTGATGATCCGCTCGACGTCGAAGCCGGCGATCTCTCCGGCGTCTTTGGTCGCCTGACGCTGTCGGTCGGAGAAGTACGCCGGGACCGTGATGACGGCCTTCTCGACGTCGTCGCCGAGGTAATCCTCGGCGTCGCGCTTTATCTTTTGGAGCGTCATCGCCGAGATCTCCTCGGGCGAGTACTCGTCGTCGTCGATCTCGACGGTGTACTCTTCTTCGCCCATGTGGCGTTTGATCGACGCGATCGTGTGCTCTGGGTTCTGAATCGCCTGGTTCTTCGCGGGCTTGCCCACGAGTCGTTCGTCGTCGTCGGTGAACGCGACGACCGAAGGCGTCGTCCGGTCGCCTTCCGCATTGACGATGATCTCCGGATCGCCACCTTCCATCACCGCGAACGCGCTGTTGGTCGTTCCCAGGTCGATGCCGAGAATCTTATTGCTTGCCATCACATCCTCCTTGTGAACACTTTGTTTTAAATCTTTGTGCGATAGGACGAGTTTACTTGGTTTTATTTGTATACGGACCTAGCAGCCACTCACACCTTCGTTTTTCGCACCTGCCGACCGCCGTCACACCGGGAAGTACGCTCGTGTCGTGGATGGTCCGGTTCGTCGAGTCGAGCGTGGCACCGTTCTGGGTCAAATTCAGCGTACTCACTGAGATGGCTCACCGAAGAACGCCACTGAGACGGCCCACCGAAGGATTCACCAATCCAAAGGGGGTCACGTCGCTGAACCGAGTGTACGAAACTGCGCTCACAGAAAAACGACCGTCGCCTCGACCGGGCGTCTCAGACTTCCTCCTCGTCGTCTGCGATCTCTCCGCCGAGTTCGATCGTTTCGTCGTCGCCCTCCTCGACCGTCCCGCCGAGTTCGATCGCGTCGTCGGCTTCCTCGGCAGCGTCGGCCGGACCATCGCCATCGGCTGGAGAGTCGGACGGTTCCGTCGCCGAGTCCGCTTCGGTCGCTCGATCGAACTCCCACGCATCCCCGTCGGGATCGCGGCCTTCAGCCCTGTCGGGATCGTCGCCTTCAGCCCCGTCGGGATCGTCGTCTTCGGTTCTGGCGTCGCCGTCAGGTGAATCGGCCGACGACGCACCGTCATCTGCGTCTTTCTCTCCCGACTCGGAGTCGGTCGACGTCACGTCGGGGTCGTCGTCAGCGTCCACATCGGTCACGTCCGACCCGTCCGTCTCCGCCACTTCGTCGGTTTCGTCGACGAGCGCCCCGTTGCTCACCGTCACCTTCGCGTTCTGGATCACCTTATCGCCCATCTCGTAGCCGGGCGTGAACACCTCGGCGATCGAGCCTTCGGGCTCGTCGCTGTCCACTTTGACCATCACCTCGTGTCGCTGCGGATCGACCTCGCTACCAGGCTCCGGGTCGATCTCGATAACGTTCTCGTCGGCGAGGACGCGATCGAACTCGCGGAGCGTCATGTCGACGCCGTCTCTAAGCGACCCGGCGTCCGTGTGCTCCTCTTCGAGCGCGCGCTTGAGATTGTCGCGGACGCCGACGATGCGACCGACGAGATCCTCCGTCGCTCGCTCTTGAAGTTGCTTCTGGCGCTTTTTCGCCCGTTTCTTGTAGTTCTGGAAGTCGGCTTGCTTTCGCTTGAACGCCGATTCGAGTTCGTCGATCCGTTCGTCCCGCCCACCGAGTTCGGTCTCGAGGTCGTCGATGCGATCGTCCGCCCGCGCGAGTTCGGTTTCGAGTTCGTCGATTCGGGCGTCTCGCTCTCCCAGTTTCGCCTGCAGCGTCTCTATCGTCTCCGCCTGTTCGTCGTTTCGCTCGCGACGGTCGGCCAGTTCCTGACGCTGGTGTGTCAGGGTTTCGTGTACCTCCTGTGCCGTTTCGACGACGCCCGTCAGCTCATCGGCGAGCGTCTCGTCGTACTCGGCGACTCGTTCGAGCAGTTCGCGCAGTTCTTCGGAGGAATCCGGCCCAGACCCCGTCGCTTCGTCGGCCGGATCGGCCGATTCCGCCGACGTCGGTTTCGCCTCTGGCTCGGGCGTGTCGTCGGACGCAGGCTCGGTCGGAGACTCTGGCGCCGCGTGGTCCCGGTCTGTCGTCGATTCGTCCCGGTCTGTCTCCAAGTCGTCTCGTCCGTCCCCCGTCTCCGTCCCGTCGTCCGATGCGTCAGCGTCGGACTCGACGGACGGCTCACCCGATTCGTCCGTCTCGGGCCCGTCTTCCGGCCGAATCTCCGCGGCCGTCGAGTCCGCGCCCTCGTCATCGCTCATGTCGGGCTCAAGGAAGACCGGAAATAAAAGGATTGAGGTATGCACCGTTGTGGGTTCGAACGACCAGTAACGATCGTACGAAGCCCGTTACAAAATGAACCCGAACCGTCGTTCGATCGATGAAAACTGCTGGCTCCGATCCGTCGACCAGAGTGGTCGTCGCACTCTCACTCGCGGTGCTCGTCACGTTCGTCGCCGCGATCGGGCTACTCTCGCCGGGGATTTCGGATTCCACGCCGACCGGCTGGGGAGCGACCGACGCGTCGAACGACGACGAGGTAGTGTCGCTCGAACGGGACGCCGCGACCGACCTAGAAGAACCGAGCGACGGATCAGTCGATTCGGTCGAGACGCGTGATCGAGTCGACGACTCGATAGACCTCGAAGACGGGACGACCGTCGACGGCTCGCTGGTGCTGGGGACCGTCACCGACGACGTCACCATAAGCGACGACGCCCGCGTGCGTGGCGATCTGGTGATCGACCGACTCGACGACGGAAGCCTGACGGTCGAAGACGACGGGCGAATCGACGGTTCGATACGCATCGACCGGCTCGAAGACGGCGACGTGACGCTGAGCGACACGGCTCACGTCGACGGCGACGTGGTTCTGGGAGACGTCGCTGAAGACGCAGCGGTGACGGTCGAAGACGACGCCGCTATCGGTGGCGACGTCGTCGTCGAAGAACTCGGTCCGGACGGCGAACTCGAAATCGATGACGACGCCTCCATCGCCGGCGACCTGCACGTTCTTGCGCTCGACGCAGACGCCGAACTCGACGTCGATGAGGACGCCGTCGGGGGTGCTATCGTCCTCGGTTGAGTCCGTTCGGGCGACGGGAATCGTCCGAATCACCGAGATGGGAGCCGGATTTTCGACCCGCGCGTCGAGTTCGACGCAGGTCGTCGATGGGCCAGTACAGGACCTGAATGCGGTCGTCCGGCACGCCGTCTGTCAGTGACACGATATCCACGCTGAGAGTGTCCTTCCAGCGTACGTGAGCGTCGATGATCGTAACTAGTTCCTACCGTTCCGTCTAGGATTCCATGAGATACTGATTTGGTCGTGGTCGTGGGCCCTAACTACGCATGAGAGACGATGAGACACTCGTCGATAGGCGAACCGTACTGATCGCAACTGGCGGCGGAATCGTGACCCTGGCCGGGCTCCAGGGAAGCGCTGGCGCGGCCCAGGATACCATCACGGTGACGGCCGTCTGGACGGACGACGAAGAGGAAGATTTCCTCGCGGTCGTCGACCACGTCGAGGAGGAGACCGGCCTCGACATCGAGTACGCGCCGCGAGACACAGAAACGCTGTTGACGGAGACGTTGATGGATTACGAGGCCGGCATCGCGACCTCGGACGTCGTCGTGATGCCGATGGAAGGACGCGTCCGCCGAGACGGAGAGGCGGGACACCTGGAACCGGTTGGCGATCTGTGGGACGAAGAGGAGTACTCCCCCGATCACGAGCAGGTGGCCGTCGGGGACGAAGTGTACGCCGCCCCGTTCGGCGGGGACATCAAACCCGGCTTCTGGTACCGCCCGTCGTTCTTCGACGAGCACGGGTTAGAAGAGCCCGACGATTACGACGGGTTCCTCGATCTGCTCGCGGAAATCGACGAGATTGATGGGGTCGAGGCGCCGCTGGCCTCGGGTAACGGCGACGGCTGGCCGCTCAGCGACGTCACCGAGGCATTCATCCTCCGACAGGAAGACGGCGCCCAACTCCAGGTTGACTTAATCGACGGCGAAGCGGACTTCACCGACGAACGCGTCGTCACCGCCTTCGAAGAGATCCAGGAGCTCCTCCAGGAAGGGTACTTCAGCGAAGTCCGAGACTTCGGGATCCAGTACGAGTTCTTCTGGGAGAACGAAACGCCGCTATATTTCATGGGGTCGTGGACGCCAGCGTTCGGCGCCATCGAGGACCCCGACGACCTGGATTACTTCCGGCTCCCCGGCGCGAACGCGATGGTGACGAGCATCAACTGGTTCACCATCCCCGCGTACGTCGACGATCCCGACGCGGCCCGAGAAGCCGTCGAAGCGATCGTCTCCCCCGAGGGACAGGAGGCATGGACGGAGCGCGGCGGCTTCATTCCCACCGCGCTGGACGTGCCCGACGACGCCTTCGAACTCGACATCATGGCACAGATATCGGAAGAGGCGGACGAGGTCGAACTCGTCCCCGACCTGGACGACGCGCTTGGCGATCCGTTCCAGGCGGAGTTCTGGTCGCAGCTGCTCGGGCTCTGGGCGGAACCGGACCAGGACGTCGAACCGATAGTGGAGGCGCTCGACGACGTGCTCCAGGACACCGTTCAGAACGACGAAGTGGAAGACTCGTGAGCGGATTCGACGGCGACGAAAGCGGTACTAGCACAGGCGGGAGCGACGGCGTCGTTCGCTCGATCGTCGTCGTCGGCCAGGAGATCCGACGCAGCAGCGCGAACGCCGTCGCCGTCGACGTCCTGTACGTGTTCACCACGGCCTTTTTCGCGACGCTCGCGGTCCGTGGAACCTGGCCCGCGCTCATCGCCGGGCTTCCGCTCGTCGTGATGCTGGCGTTCGCCTGGATGTCGTCCAGGTTGTTCCTGCTGACGAACCTGATCGGGGTCGGCCTCGCCGTGGTCCTGACGAGACTGGGCTACATCCCGCTGTGAGCGGTCGGCGAGCGAGCGGTCGGCTCCACCCATTTTTCGGCGCGGTCCGAGCCAGAAACGTCAGTCCAAACGAACACGTCAGTCCGCCACGGCGGCGACCATCCCGCGCTTGTAGTAGCGCTGGAGTACCAAGAACAGGATTACCGGAACGGCCATCGTGATGATCGAACCGGCCGCGATGAGTCCCCACTCGACTTGCACCCGACCGCGCATCAACGGCAGCGCCTGCGGCGCGAGGTACAGTTCGGGCGAACGCATGAACACCAGCGGGAAGAAAAAGGCGTTCCAGACCCAGGTGAACTGGATGACCGCCACCGAGACGAGCGCCGGCGTCGACAGCGGCAGGATGATCGTCCGGAAGATCTGATAGCGCGACGCGCCGTCGATGCGCGCGGCTTCCTCGATTTCTCTCGGGATGCCGAGCAAGAAGTTACGTAAGAACAGGACGACCCAACCCAACCCCCAACCGATGTGGATCAAGATGAGCCCCATGTACGTATCGAACAGCCCGAACTCGTGGAGCGCGTTGTAATTGCCCATCGCGACGAGTTCCGGCGGCGCGGCCATCACCAGCAAGATGAGAAAGAACAGCGTCGTCTTCAGCGGGAACTCGAACCGGGCGAACGGGTACGCCGCCATCACCCCCAGGAGCATGACGATGAGCACCGACGGGATGGTGACGATGAACGTGTTCCGGATCGCGCGGCTCATCGGAGCGGTCGAGTAGTCCCACGCCCGAGTGTAGTTTTCGAACGTGATCGTCATCCCCTCCAGTTGCCACCAGCCGCCGATGATCTCCGAGAGCGGCCGGATCGAGGCCATAAACAGGCCGACGAACGGGACGATCCAGAGCAGGGCGATCGCGATCGCGACCGCGTACTTCAGAGCGCGTCGCTTCGTGGGGACAGCGTCGACCAGTCTGGTCCGCCACGCGACGTCGGCCTCCGGCGCCCTGTCGGGTATCTCGTGGGGTGCGAGATAGCGTCCGCCGTCGGTGAGCCGTTCCGCGTACGTCTCTTCGCCGCGCGGTTCAACCGCGTCGGGTGCGTCGTTCGGCCCTGGTGGATCGTTCGGGTCGGGTGCGTCGTTCGGTGCCATGGTCAGTTCATTCGAGCGATGTACAGCGCGAGCGGGGCCACGATGATGAGTTGTATTAGCGCCACGACCATCGCCATCCCGTAGTCGATCGACGGGCGGAACGCGGCCCGGTAGACCTCGATTCCGAGCACCGAGTAGGCGTGGTTCGGGCCCCCGGCAGCACCGCCCGCGGCGTAGACGATGTCGAACATCCGCATCACCCAGATGATGCCCATGATGACGACCACGGCGGTCACGGGTTTGACGAGCGGCCAAACGATGTCCCGGAAGCGTCGCCAGGACCCGGCGCCGTCGATCTTCGCCGACTCGATCACCGCGGGGTCGATCGCCGAGAGCGCCGAGCTATATAGCAGCATGCTGAATCCGGTGTGGACCCAGATGCCGCCGACGATCAGCGCGTAGATGGCAACCTGCGGCGACTGCGTCCAGTTTCGCACCCACTGGTCCTGCCCGATGACCCGGAGTAACTCGTTGAAGATCCCGGCCTGTGGATCGTAGATGAAAAGCAAGATCAGGCCGATGACGATCGGCGGAACGGTGAACCCGACGAAGATCATCGAGCGGAGGATGCGCCGACCCTTCAGATCCGCGAACAGCATGGCTAATCCGAGACCCAGCAGGGTACTCGCGGGGACGTGAATGACGACCCAGAGCAGGTTGTGCGTCAGTGCCCCCATCGGATACCGAAACTCGCGCAGGTTCGACCAGTGGACGATGAGGGGGTCTCTGAGCGATCGAACCCAGTTGTCGAGCCCGACGAAGTCCTCTATCGAAAACGTATCCCACGAGTAGAAGCTCCCGATCACCGAGTAGACGATCGGTGCAATGGTGAAGATGGCAAACAGCGTCAGTCCCGGGAGCAAGAAGACCGCGATCGCGACGGCTTTGTCGGTATCGAAATCGGTCGGCAGGCTCAGCCCGGTACCGGCGTCGAAGTCCTCGATCTGATCTCGTAAGCTCATTTCAGTGGGCAACTCAGGCTACCAGCACACCACTCTCGTCGTACAGGTAGGCGTCTTCGTCGGCGAACGTCAGGTAGACCGGATCGTCGCGCTCGAGGTCGGTATCACTCACCTTGGCGTTGACCACCTGATCGTTTACCGAGACGTTGACCAGCACGTACTCGCCGAGCGGTTCGATCGTATCGACCGTGCCGGAAATTACGTTCCCATTCGTCGGTTTCTCGGTCCGTACATCGAGATCTTCCGGACGAACGCCGAGCGACAGCACGTTCGCTCCGGCCGGCTCCCCGTCTGCTTCGACGGGAACCGCTTGCGCGTCTCGATCGTCACCGCCGGCCTCCGACCGACCGCCGGCCTGAACGAGCTCTCGCTGGCGACTCTCCCCACCCGAGAGCGACCGGTGTTCGACGGTTCCCGCTTCGCCGATGTCGATCGATCCGTTTCGTCGCGTTCCCTCGAACAAATTCATCGGTGGCATGCCGATGAATCGTGCGACCCACGCCGTTCTGGGGCGCTCGTACAGTTCTTGTGGTGGAGCCAACTGTCTGATCGTCCCCCGGTCCATGACCGCAACCCGATCGGCCATCCCCATCGCTTCCTCCTGGTTGTGGGTGACGTACACGGTCGTGATGTCGAGTTCGTTCTGGAGGCGTTTCAGCTCGATCCGCATCTCCTGGCGCAGTTTCGCGTCCAGGTTCGACAGCGGTTCGTCGAGCAGGAAGACCGACGGCTCTCGCACGATCGCTCGGGCCAGGGCGACGCGCTGGCGCTGCCCACCGGAGAGTTCCGCCGGCGGTTTGTCGACCTGATCTTCGATGTGTAACAGTTCCGTGGCCTCGGCGACCCGTTCGTCGCGATCGTCGGGCGCCATTCCGCGGACTTTCAGCGGATATTCGATGTTCCCCTTGACCGTCATGTGGGGGTATAACGCGTAGTTCTGAAACACCATCGCGACGTTTCTGGCGCTCGGCGACCAGCCGTCGACGCGCTGGTCATCGAAGTAGATCTCGCCCTCCGAGGGTTGTTCGAGCCCGGCGATCAGTCGTAACGCCGTGGTCTTCCCACATCCGGACGGCCCGAGAAAGACGAGGAACTCGCCGTCCTCGATGTCGAGATTCAGCTTGTAATTCGCGACGGTCTCGCCGCCGTCGTAATACTTGCTGACATCGTTCAACGAGATGTGGGTCATCGATCCCAATGTAACGGTTCTCACCGGCATTAATGCTACCAAATTGTCATTTGGTATGATATATCCGGTTGAACGCTCAGTTTCTAGTGACCGACGGCGATCGAGATGGGACCGGTCGACGGTGTAGACGAAGGCTATTTTTGTCGTTCATCCCGTGAAACGGCCGTTTTCGACACGTTCGACACAGTCACTGACGCCACTTACTGCGAAGTAATCCGACGCCGCCGTTGTCGGTCTCCGATCAACCGTCCGTTACCGGAATGTACAACCGTTCATAGTTGTTCGCTGTAGTACAACCTTATTTGATTGTTCCATCGGCGTTTCGAGTCGGAGGTCGGTGTTAAACAACCCATAGATATTGTATTCTGAGTAACAACGCTTTTCCATTGTGGCTACGATCCACGGACGAACGATGACCGCAGAATCCGCCCCCGGTGGGGATCGGTACGTCGTCCTCGGCGACGTCGTCGACTCCAGATCGATAACAGAGCGAGATCGGTTTCGCGAGACGTTTGCCGAAGCGCGCGAACGAGTCGCCCGCCGGTACGAGTCGGCGTTCGTCGCCGGTCCGTCGGTGTTGAAGGGAATCGACGAGCTGGGCGGCGTCCTCTCGACGCTCGAACCCGTCTACGATATCGTCGTGACGCTACAAACCGCCCTCCATCCGCACGCGATCAGAATCGCCGTCGCGAGCGGCGAGATCTCGGTCGGCCCCGACGGCTCCGTCGCCCAGATGGACGGCGAGGCGTTCCACCGCGCGACGGAACTGTTAGAGGCGATCGAACGTGACGGACTCAGATTCGGACTCGACACCGGTACGCACCCGCTCGATACCGCGATCGCCGGCGAAATCAACCTCCTCGTCCACGTTCGCGAGTCGTGGACCGACCGCCAGCGGGAAGTCGTCACGCGCTACGAACGCGCGCCGACCCAGCGGGCCGTCGCCAGCGAGTTAGAAATCAGCCAACAAGCCGTCTCGAACGTCCTCCAGAGCGCGTCGTGGCCGCTCGTCGAGACGATCGAAGGACGGCTTCGTGAGACGCTGACCGATCACCCGGCCGATCGGGCCGCCGGGGGTGAACAGAGATGATACCGGATGGCCTCCTGCCGGTCGTCGTCCCGAACAACGTCGTCACGGTCCTCGTGGTCCTTGGCGGCTACGGATTGTTGCTCGCGACCAGCGGCTGGGTCGTCAAACGGTCGCTCGCGTGGGCCGACGACGCTTACCCCGGATCGGTCACCGAGACGGATCGAGACATCGGTACGATCGTCGGCAAGACCGAGAACGTGTTGCTACTGACGTTCGTACTCGCGGGGGCGTACGCGGCGCTCGCGATCGTCTTCGCCGCAAAGAGCATCGTCCGGAGCGACGACATGAAGAACAACAGCCTCTTTTATCTCGCCGGGACGCTCGTCAACGTCACGTACTCCGTTGTCGTCGGCATCGCCCTTCGTCTTCTGCTCGGGGGCGGAATCGCCCAGCCGGTGTTCTAACCGGCCGCGATCGAAATCGATAGCCCTCACCGACGGAGTGTCCCGAAGGGACTTACAGCTCTCGCCGTCGCCCCTTGGGAACGAGCGACCTGAGTTCGCCGTAGACGTACAGACCGACGCCGATCGGTTCGGGCGAACCGCCCACCTCGTGAGACGCGATCAGGTAACCCCAGTCGCCGTCCCACTCTAGTTCCTGATCGTCGCCGGCGACGAAGCGCGCGGCGGCGTCCGCGTCGAGGTCGATCACGCACGCCGTCGCGTGGTGTCCGAACCGCTGGACGAAGTCCGTCGTCGGCTTCCAGTGTTCCTGGCGCGTCCGCAGGCACGTCATGCCGATCGCCTCGATCTCGATCGGATCGGGCGCTTCGCCCGCGTAGATCCAGACCTTCCCGGCCCCTTTCTCCCAGAACGTGAACTCGTCGAACGTCTCGGGCGGTATCGCGAACCGATCCTCGAAGTACTCGAGTACCTCCCGCCGGGAGACGCGACCCTCGACCGTCCGGTCATCGGGCGTCTCGGGCAGCCGATCGAACCGTCGTCCCACGTTCGACTCCTCGCCCATCAGTCGGTCACCTCGAGTTTCGCGACGAAGAACCCGCCGGTGTCGTTGTGGTGGGGGTAGATCCGAGCGGTTTCAGCGAGCGACGGATCGTACGTCTCGCCGTTCCACTCGGTCACCCCGGGCGCGTGATCGAGCGGTACATCGAGCGAAACCACCTCGCACGCCTCCTCGGCTACGACGTGATCGACCACCGCCTCGTTCTCCTCCGGCGCGAACGTACACGTCGAGTAGACGATCGTGCCGCCGGGCCGGGTCGCCTGGACGGCCCGCCGGAGGATCCCCTTCTGGATCCCGGCGACCGAGCGAACGTGGCCGAGCGACCACTCGTCGAACGCGTCGGGGTTCTTCCTGATCGTCCCCTCACAGGAACACGGAACGTCGACCAGCGCCCGGTCGAACGCGTCGAAGTCGAACGGCGAAAGCGAGAAGTTCCGCGCGTCGGCGTTCGTCACCGCAAGCGAGGTGGCCCCGAGGCGCTCGGCGTTGAACCGAAGCGCCGAGAGCCGACCGAGGTTGTTGTCGTTCGCCACGACCGTCCCGCGGTCGTCCATCAGCGCGGCGAGCTGGGTGGTCTTGCCCCCAGGCGCGGCGCAACTGTCCCAGATCCGCTCGCCGGGTCGCGGATCGAGGACGATCGCCGGAACGATCGAGACCTCCTCCTGGCCGTGGGTGAACCCGTGAAACGACGCCCACGTCGATCCCGGCGAATCAGTCTCCAGCCGGAGGACGCGGTCGTCCCACTCGGCCTGCTCGAACTCGACGCCCTCCTCGGCGAGGACCGCCATCGCGCGCTCGGGCGTCGCCTTGATCGTGTTGACCCGGACGGTCGATCCGAGCGGGCGCTCGCAGGCGGCGACGAACGCGTCGAAGTCGTCGACGATCGACCGGTACCGCTCGAGTGGCTCCATCTACCGGAGATTCAGCCGGGTCGCGCTTGTGGGTTTCGAAGTCCCGAAACGACGGAGGTCAGGACGGGACGAGCGGAACGGACGGCGGTGGGCGAGAGTCGTTCGAATCGCGGTTGCGACGTCGCCGAGAACCGAGTCGTGGTAAATCGAGAGACGTATGGTGGACGACGAACGGAGGGTGCCCATGGAAACCGCCCTCCCGCTCGCGAACCGGTCGGCCACCGAACTCGCGGCTTCGATCCGTCGCGGCGAGACGACGGCGACGGACGTCGTCGAGGCGCATCTCGACCGAATCGAGGCCGTCGACGAGACGATACACGCCTTCGTCACCATCACCGCCGACGCGGCTCGCGAGGCCGCCGCCGACGCCGACCGGGCCGTAGCGGAGAACGACGATCTCGGGCCGCTCCACGGAGTCCCGGTCGCCCTGAAGGACCTCGGCTCGACGAAAGCGGGCGTCAGAAACACGTGCGGCACGGCGCTGTTCGCAGACAACGTCGCCGACCGGACGTCGGCGATCGTCGAGCGGCTCGAAGCGGCGGGCGCGATCGTGATCGGGACGACCAACGCGCCGGCGTTCGGGCACAAGGGTACGACGACGAACGAACTGATCGGTCCAACCGCCTCGCCCGTCGATCCCGCACTCAACGCCGGCGGCTCCTCCGGGGGCTCGGCCGCCGCGGTCGGCGCCGGTATGGTGCCGATCGCGACCGGCAGCGACGCCGGCGGCTCGCTTCGCATTCCCGCTGCCGGTTGCGGCGTCTACACCATCAAGCCGACGATGGGCGTCGTCCCCGACGACAAGCGACCCTCCACGTTCGGGCGATCGATCCATCACTCGACGAAGGGGCCGCTGGCGCGAACCGTCGCGGACGCCGCGGCGATGCTCGACGTGATGGCCGGCCCGCACCCGGCCGACCCGCACAGCGCCCCGATCGAAACGGAGTACGCGAAGGCACTCGACGACTCGATCGAGGAGTGGCAGATCGCCTACAGCCCCGATCTGGACGTCTTCCCCGTCGAAGAGCGCGTTCGATCGGTCGTCGAAGACGCCCTCTCCGCGTTCGAAGCGGCGGGTGCGACCGTCGAAACGGTCCGGCTCGGTCACGGGTATACGATGGACGAACTCGCAGACGCCGTCGTTCCGACGTTCACCACGGCCCTCTCCGATATGAACAGCAGACTCCGTGAGCGCCAGGGAATCGATCTTCGAGACCACGCCGACGAGGTCGCAGAAAGCCTCCTAGCGATGATCGACGCGGGCGAGACGTTCGACACCGCCGACGTCGCCCGAACCGGAATCGCCAGGACGGCGATGTTCGACGCCGTCCAGGACGTGCTCGTCGGGTCGGCGTACGACCTCCTGGTGACGCCGACGTGTGCGCGGACGGGAATCGCCCTCGACGGTGAGCTCGCGTTCGACGAGTGGGACTTCCCGCTCACCTGGCCGTTCAACTGGACCGATCACCCGGCAGCGTCGATCCCCGCAGGGACGACCGACGAGGGATACCCGGTCGGCCTCCAGCTCGTCGGCCGGCGATTCGACGAGGCGAGGGTTCTGGCCGCGAGCGCCGCGTTCGAACGGCAGCGACCGTGGCCGACCCCGTACGAGGGAGTCTGACGATCGGAGCGGCTCACGACGTGCGTTTGCATACCGAGACCACACCCCTTACGCCGATCGAACCGTGAGAGACTGCTATGACTCTCGATGAGACGATCGACGCGAGCGACTGTCCCACGGCCTCCGGAATGCCGATGCTCGGGCTCGGAACCTGGCAGAACACCGATCCGGCCCAATGTGCGAAAAGCGTACAGACGGCCCTCGAGCTGGGCTATCGACACGTCGACACGGCGCAGGCGTACGGCAACGAAGAAGCGGTCGGCGAGGGAATCGACCGATCATCCGTCGACCGGGAGTCGGTCTTTCTCGCGACGAAGATCTGGACGGAAAACCTCGCACCCGAGGACGTGAAGACGACCGCCCGCGAGAGCCTGGACCGACTGGGCGTCGAATACGTCGATCTCCTGTACGTCCACTGGCCCGCCGGCGCGTACGATCCGAAGACGACGCTTCCCGCGTTCGAGTCGCTCGTCGACGACGACGTCACCAGGCGTATCGGCGTGAGTAACTTCCTCGCCGATCAGCTCGAAGCGGCCGTCGATCGCTGCGACGTTCCGATCTTCGCTAACCAGGTCGAACTCCACCCGCGCTTACAGCAACCAGACCTCCGCGAGACCTGCGAGCGCCTCGACGTCGAGATCGTTGCCTACTCACCGCTGGCGCGCGGCGACGTCTTCGACGAGCCGGTCCTCCAGGAAATTGCCACAGACCGTGGGGTCTCGCCCGCCCAGGTGAGTCTCGCGTGGCTCCGAGATGCCGGCATCACGGCGATACCGAAGGCCACGAGCGAAGATCACATCGCGGACAACTGGGGGTCACTCGACCTCGAACTCGACGACGCGACGATCGACCGAATCGCCGACGTCGATCGCGGCGAACGCGTTGTCGATCCGGATTTCGGCCCCTGGAACCAGTGAGCCGCCGGCTCGCAGCGGATTGGTCGGCTTGACGCGTAATGATGGCGACGGAGAAATACACAGGAAAGTTTACGGTACGTCGGTCGCAGGAAACGGATATGTCTACCCACGCTGGAACGACGAACCGGGCCGGGCTGATCGGCGCGGTGAAGTTCGACCTCGCGAGGCTCCACGGCGCGTGGATGGAGGTATTCTTCCCCCGCCAGCGCGGGCGCGGCCACTCCGTCATGGGCAAGTGGAAGCCGGAGACGTTCCCGCAGGCGCTCGGCTACTACAGCTGGTACGTAGTCGGTGCCCTCGGGCTCTTCTTGCTGTACCCGCTCGCCGTGTTCGGCCTCGCGACCAGGTTCTACGCATCGAAACTCGACTCGACCGCAACCCGCCTCGGCATCGTCGGCGTCACGCTCGTCGCAATCGTCGTCTGGGGACTGCTTTCCGTCCTGGCGTACTTCGAACTCCCCTGGAACTCGTTCCTCGCGATCGCCGCTGCGAGTAGCGTCGCCGTCGTCTCGACCACGCTCGCCGCCGTCTGTTCGAAATACGGCGGGCGCGCCGTCACCGTCCTCTTCGCGTATCCGTTCGCGATGACGGCGCTCTTCTTACCGCCGGTCGTCGCGGCCCTCGTGACGCCGTCGCTCGAACCGCACGTGCTCGAACCCAGTTACGACTTCGCCGCGTGGCTGCTCGACAACGTGCTCTTCGTCGGGGGCGTCAACGAATTCCTGAGAGAGAGTTTCGATCTCGAGGGTGGGGCCTACGCCGCGATGTGGTTCGGCTTCGCCGTCTCTACCGGCTGGCTGTTCGGCCTGCTCGTCTCGCTCGCGAACCTCGTGCGCCCGTCGCCCGACGACGGAGACGAGTAGTAGAAACCGAACGATTTCGTCAATCGAACCGGCCACCATCACAGACGGTGCACGATTCACCGATACGCCGTCAGTTGCAGGCTGAAGACCGACCGACTTCCAGGACGTGAGGAGTGTGGATCAGTCCTCGAGTTGCGCCTTCGTCCGCCGGTGACGGTCCCGGAAGACGAGTTCGAAAAACGGGTGTGCGATACCCGAGAGCCCGAGCGCACCCACCGCCGGTAGTTCGTAGTCCACGCGATCCGTGATTCGCGTCCCGCCGTCGACGGCCGTAAACCGGTGGGTGTGGATCCAGCGGTCGAACGGCCCCTCGACCATCTCGTCTCGAAACCACGCCGCATCCGTCCCGACCGCTCGATCCGTGATCAGCGCCGTCCACGAGCCCGCGGGAACGAATCCGAACGGGCTGAGCGATAGTTCGAGTCGCGAACCGACGCCGAGGTCGTCGGCCGAACCGCCAGCGGGAGCGACGACTCTGTCGACTTCGAGACCCATCCAGTTCGGCGTCACCGCCGTGAGCCCGTCGATCCCGGCGTGGAAGGCCCACACTCGATCGAAGGGAGCGTCGACCACGGTCTGGCGCTGATAGACGACCATAGAACGTCGACACCGTCGAGCGCGAAATAACGCCACCGCCGAATCGATGACCGGAGCGTTACCCGCCGAGCGCGTCGATGACGGTATCAGCTGCCACTTGCCCGCTTTCGAGGGCTCCCTGGATCGACGACCATCGCGTAAAATCCCCCGCGAGATAGATCGGTCCCGCAGGCGCATCGGGATCCGGTAACGCGACGTGAGTCCCGGGCGGCTGTGCGAACTGCGCGAATTCGATCCGGTCTGTGTGGATCGCCGTGAGCGCCTCGAAATCCTCGCCGGGATACCACGAGGCGAGCGTTCGTCGGGTGTGTGAGGTGAGCGCCTCGTCGTCGGCGGGGACGTCCCCGAGGTACGTCGCTGCGAGTAACTGCCGGCCAGCCGGCGCGTATTCGGGCGCGACCGACGTCACGGGTGCGATCTGATTCGGCCCGTCGTCGGTCGCGTTGAGAAGCAGCCGGCCGCCCGTTTCGAGGTCGATTGCCGCCGGGAGCGAGTAGTACTGCGTCACGCAACCCCGCCCGGTCGTCGGGATCGACGCAACGCCGGTAAGCGCGCGAGCCGTCGGCGGATCCGTCGCAACGATCGCCGCGTCAGCCGCGATCGACGTTCCTCCGAACTCGACCGTTACCCCGCCGCTGTCGTCGGCCCTGGACGCCTCGACGGACTGTACGAGCGTGTCGGTCGAAATCGTCGCTCCAGCCGCCCGTGCCGACTCGGCGAGTTGGGTCGGGATGGCGACCATACCCCTGGCGGGGACGGCGATGTCGCCGTCGAGGACCATCTTCGCCGTGTACTCGAACACGGATGCGGCGGTCGAGAGGGAGCGATCCAGCGTGATACCACCGTAGAACGGGCGGAAGAACGCGTCGATGAACGACCGGGAGAAGCCTCGATCGACCAGGTAGGTCTCGACGGACTGGTCCGGGCCGGGAAATATCTCCCGGGGCGAAGTGCCACGTAGGTGTCGCCACAGGTGGATCGTCCGGAGAAAGTCCGCAGGCGAGACGGCTGGGTTTCGAACGGACGCGACCACCCCCGCCGGATCACGTCGCGGATCGGATAGGATCGAACGGTGGCCCGGACGGGCGATCACGGCACCGGGCGTAAACGTCCGCAGATCGAGGGCGTCGTACTCAAGTGCGGACCGGGCAGCGGGATACCCGGTAAAGAACACCTGAAATCCGCGATCCAGGGTGAATCCATCGACGATTCGAGTGCGAACGCGGCCGCCGACAGACTCTCGCCGCTCTAGCACCTCGACCGAGAACCCGGCGGTCGCTAGCTGCCTGGCGGCGGACAGTCCCGCGAGGCCGGCTCCGACGATCACGACCGATGGCACAGTGTAGCCACCACCCCATCACGTAAAATGGACCCAGTGGTCCGAACGGAGAAACCGGAACCGTTCGGTCTTACATGTAGCCCAGATCGCGAAGGCGCTCCATCAGGTCCTCTTTGTCCTGGGCGCGACCGGCGCGCTCGGTGGTGTGATCTAAGTCCTGCAGCCAGGCGGGTTCGTCGTCCGCCTTCTCGGTGCTCACCTCACTGCCGAGCGAACGGAAGCCGGCGAAGTACTTCGGCGAGACCGGGATGTCGTCCTGTGAGAGACCGTTCGGCAAGTCCTCTACACCCTGCGGGACGTAGCCGTCGTCGGGGAACGCCGCGACGGTGTCGGGGACGACGTAGTGCCAGAAGGCGTCCCAGACGGCCGCCTCGTCGAACTGGATGATCGGGTGAACGCGATCGTGGGGCGGGTAGATCTCGGGGTCGTGACGCGGCGAGAAGAACGTCTCGTCCGCGCGCGCTTCCTGTTCGTCCCAGCGGACCCCGGAGATGACGCCGTCGACGTCGTAGGTCTCCAGCGCGTCGTTCAGCGCGACGGTCTTCAGGAGGTGGTTGCCGGCGTACGTGTCGAGCAGGAACGGGAAGGTATCCTCGTCGTACTCCAGGATGTTCTCGACGTGGTGCTGGTTGTGCGCCGAAAGTTCGGATATCGGGACGTCGTCGCCGGGCTGGAGGTCGTTCGCCTCGACGTACTCGCCGATGTCGTCGTTACGCGCGTAGATGACTTCGAGCCCCCACTCGTCGGCCCAGCGGTCGACGAAGTCGTGGATCTCCTGGAAGTGCTGGAAGTGATCGATGAAGATCGCGGGCGGGACCGGAAGGTCGTACCGCTCTGCGACCTGCGTCACGAAGTACAACACGAGCGTCGAGTCCTTGCCGCCGGTCCACATCACCGCCGGGTTCTCGTAGGTCTCGAGCGCCGTCTTCGTCACGTCCGCCGCCTTCTCGATCTTCGCCTCGAGCGAGGGGTACGACTCGGGCGTCTCGTCCGTTCCATCCTCGTAGTCGACGTCGACTGCGACTGGTGTGTTCGTCGTCATTGTGTAATTAGATGTAATTAAGCGGGGTAAAACCCCCGGTTGTCGGCACAACGTTCCAGGCGTACTCCCACCGGCGACGGAAAAAGGTCTGCTGGCGCGGTGCACGCGCTGAGAGCGGGCGAAAGGGCCGATTGGCGAGTGGGCCACGAGCGGTAACGGCGGGAGACGGCCGAAACAGTCGATTCACCGCCGACGCGAGCGAGATCCGATTCGAGTACGACTCCTGTCGGACGAACCGAACGTCCGACGCAAAGTACTTGCCGGTGTGAACGAACGTCTGGGTATGCTAGATCCGCTCGTCGTCGCACCGATCGTGATCGGGATCGTCCTCCTGTTCGCCGGTGCCACGCTCTCGCGATACGGGATCGCCCTCATGGGTGCACTCGTCGGCGCCGGTGGCGGCTACCTCGCCGCGCCGACCGTCGCCTCGACCGCCGGGATCGGAACGCTCGCCGCCTCGGCCGCGGGCATCGCCCTCGGCATCGTCGTCGGCGTAATCGCCGCCCACCTGTTGCTCTCGTTCGCCGTCGGCATGATCGGGTTCGGCGTCGGAACGTACGTCGGACTGACCGTCCTGGCACCGATCCTCGTCGACGGCGCCTGGTACGTCGAAGCCGGCGTCGGCGTCGCGATCGGCATCGCCGTCGCCGTGGCCGGAACGATCATGACCCATTACACGATGATCGCGCTGACGTCGTTCCTCGGCGCGGCGCTTTCGAGCCGGTCGCTCACGTTCGAACACTTCGAGCAGGCCCAGGAGGCGACCAGCCTCGACCCGATCCTGTTCGACGCGGGCGAGCCGCTGTTTCTCGGCCTGCTCGCGGTCGGGATCGGCCTCCAGGTCGGCCTCCTGAAACTCGGCTACGCGACCTGGTTCGTCCGACGCCTCCCCGGCGCCGGGATGGGCCGAGACCGGAGCGAAGCCCCCGCCGAGGGGTAGAACGCGACGAGCGTCTGACCGTTTTCTACCGACTCTCCGAGTACTCGGTCCAGGCGAGGCTACGGGTCTGCCAACTCGCCGCCGAGATAGACGGCGTCGATCGAGGACCGCAAGAGCGAAACGTCCGCGAGTGGATCGCCGTTGACGGCCACGAAGTCCGCCCGGTCGCCGGCCGAGAGCGTCCCGACGTCGTCGTCCGGCACCGTCGCCGCGGCACCGCCGGTCGCCGCGTAGAGCGCATCTTCCGGGTCCATCCCGACGTCTTCGACGAAAATCTCGAGTTCCATCGCGTTCTCGCCGTGGGGGACGAGGTCCGGGCCGAGGAAGTCGGTCCCCGCGGCGATCGAGATTCCCTCCTCGTAGGCCCAGCGGATCGACTCCAGGTGGGCATCTCGCACGCGCGCTGCCTTTTCGAGACCCCAGTCGGGGAGGCCGTGATCGGCGCCGTGTTCACAGATTCGATCGACGATCGACAGCGTCGGAACGAGGACGGCGTCGGTTTCCTTCAGGAGGGAGACGGCCTCTTCGTCGAGGTAGATGCCGTGTTCGATCGTATCGACGCCGTTTCTGAGCGCGTTCTTGATCCCCGAGGCGCCCTGCGCGTGGGCGGCGACCGGCATGTCGACGCGGTGGGCCTCCTCGGTGAACGCAGAGATTTCGTCGTCCGTGAACTGACTCTGGTGTGGTTCGTCCTTCTCCGAGAGGACGCCGCCGGTGGTAGAGAGCTTGATGAGGTCCGCGCCCTGACGAATCCGCCGCCGCGCGCCTTTTCGACACTCGGTCGGTCCGTCGACGACGGACGGATCGTCGTCCGTATCGAGCCAGCGCTTCGGGAGGTAGTGGCGATCACCGTGGCCGGCCGTCTGCGAGAACGCCCGCCCGCTCGTGTAGATGCGCGGCCCGGGGATCTCCCCCTCGGCGATCGCGTCACGCAACCCGAGCGCGACGTCGCTTCCGACGTCGCGAACGGTCGTAAAGCCGGCGTCGAGCAGGGCCCGACAGTCCATCGACGCGCGGGCGGCTTTGAGCGCCGGCCGGTTCGACTCGGTCACCGACACGAACGGTTCCATCGAACGCATTCCCCACAGGTGGAGGTGGGCGTCGATCAACCCGGGAAGGACCGTCTCGTCGGAGTGGTCGATCCGCGCGGCGCCGTCCGGTTCCGCGACGTCCTCCGCCGGTCCGACCTCGTTCACGCGTCCGTCCTCGACGACGATGCGCGCCTCTCGGAGAAGCTCGCTTCCGGTGCCATCGTAGAGCGATCCGCAGTCGACGTAGTACATAGTATGTGTACCCGTATCAACCACCATACTCCTTTGGACAGGCGCAACCCGAGGTGACTCGTCGGGACGTCGAGACGACGTGTCCGACCGGCGTGAGAGCGTTCGTTCGGGATGCAGGCTTCGGCCCGTCTGTCCGGGACGCGTACGCTTTTAGTCCGGCCGTCACATCTCACAGCACAGAATGTCCCCCGACACCGAGAGAGGACCGATCTCGCTTCTGACACCCGAGGCTCGTTCTGCGCTCGACCGGTCCGGCTACGGCTCCTGGCGGGCCATCGCCACGGCAGACGCCGTCTCGCTGGCCTTCGGGTTTCCCTATCCCGAGTCGCTCCCGACCGCGCGCCTCCAGGAATCGACCGGCGCCGTCCTCGACGACGAAGGCGAACGCGCCCTCCAGTACGGCGGCGGCGCGTACGCCGACCGGCTACAGACGTGGGTCGCGAAGCGGGAAACCGACCGCGGCATCGATCTCACCGATCGAGACGTGCTTCTCACCAACGGCGCAACGCACGCGATCGACAGCGTCTGTCGTGCGTTCTTAGACCCCGGCGACGTCGTCGCCGTCGAGGCCCCGACGTTCATGGGATCGATCCGCGTCTTCGAGAACTTCGGCGTCGACGTCGTCGGGCTTCCGGTCGACGACCGGGGCCTCGATGTCGACGCGTTCGCGGACCGATTGGAGCGCGCTCGCGCCGCGGGCGATCCGACGCCGACGCTCGTCTACACCATTCCGAACTTCCAGAACCCGACGGGGACGACGCTGCCCGAAGGCCGCCGGGTTCGCCTGCTCGAACTCGCCGACGAGTACGACTTCGTCGTGCTCGAAGACGACGCCTACGGCGATCTCCGGTACGAGGGGGAGCCGGAACGCCCGCTTTGCGCCCTCGACGAATCGGGGCGAGTGGTCCGTGTCGGATCGTTCGCGAAGACGATCGCACCGGGGGTCAGACTCGGGTGGGTTGTCGCCCCGGATCCAATTCGCGACGCCGTCGACGCGCTGGCCGCCGGGGGAACGAACACGTTCACCCGCAGCGTCGTCGGCCACTACTGTGACGCCGGTCACTTCGAAGACGCGATGCCGGAGTTGCGGACAGCCTACGCCGACCGACGCGACGCCATCCTGGCGGCGCTTGCAACGCACATGCCGGACGAAGCGACCTGGACCGAACCCGACGGCGGCTTCTTCGTCTGGCTCGAACTGGGCGACGACGTCGACACCGACGCGCTGCTCGAGGAGGCGATCGACGCCGGCGTCACGTTCCTCCCCGGATCGATGTTCTACCCCAACGACGGCGGGGAGAACGCGCTCAGGCTCTCCTTTAGCTACGCGGAGCCGGACGAGATCGACGTCGGAATCGGCGCGCTGGCCGCGGCGATCGACGCCCACCGTCGGGGATAGGCCATTATATCGGATTGGGTGGTACGTAGCGATCCGACCATGACCATCAGGTGTCTCAACTGCGGGAAGACCGAATCGCTCAGTCGGTGCCACGTCCACCTGGACGGCAACCAGGTCGTCGAAGGCGACCTCTGTCGAGCGTGTCACGAACGCTTCGACCGGGCCGAGTGGGCGACGGTCGTCGACCGGGCGTAGCGCCGCGTCCCACAGTACGGACCGACTATCCGTTGAGACGACGTTCGAGTGCCCGCTCGCACCGAGGACTCGGAGGCTCGCTCGAGGGGCATCGGCTCAATTCCGACGGCCTTGACCGCGTTTTCGTCGGCGACTCTCCAGCGCGCTCGCTGATGGCAACGAATATTACGATCCGAACGACAGCGTACAGACATGGTCCCGCAGCGGAACCCTCCTTCCCACGACGACCGCCTCCACCGGGTCGGTTCGACGGTCAGACGTCTGCCGGCCCGCACGCGCGAGCGGATCGCTCGCTCCGTTCCGAAATCAAAATCCGACCTGTGGCGGGCCGGCCGCGAGCGTATTCGCATCGACACTCGCTCGCTGGCCGTCTTCCGGGTCTTCGTCGGACTGCTCGTCGTCGCCGACTTGCTACTCCGATCGCGAAGCTTCTCCTTTTTCTACACCGACGACGGCGTCATCACCCAGGAGTTGGCGCGGCTGTACGCCCCCGATCACGCCGTTTCGATCTACTACTTCACGTCGGATCCGACGGTGATCGCCGGCCTGTTCGTTCTTCAGGGGCTGTTCGCCGTCCAGCTGATCGTCGGCTACAAGACGCGACTCGCGATGATCCTGACGTTTCTCGGCGTCATCTCGCTCGACCACCACAACCCGCTGGTGTTGAGCTACGCCGACACGCTGTTCCGACTGCTTTGCTTCTGGGCGATCTTCTTACCGCTCGGCGAACGGTGGTCGATCGACGCGCTCCAGCGCGAGCGCGCGCCGCGTCCGTCGGTCGCTAACCTGGCGACGCTGTTCGCGCTCTCGCAGATGGTGTTCATGTACGTCGTCAACGGGATCCACAAGACGCAGTCGCCGCTATGGCGCTCGGGCGAGGCGGCGCCGCTCGTCTTCGGGTTGGACGAGATGACGTTCCTGCTCGGTGATTCCTTCCGAGGGTTCGAGACGCTCTTGCAGATCGGCGGATTCACCTGGTTCGTCATGTTGCTGTTCGGCTGGTTGCTCATCGCCCTCCGCGGCAGGCCCCGACTCCTGTTGACCGGACTGTTCGTCGGCGGCCACCTCTCGTTCGCGCTCACCGTCAGAATCGGCGCGTTCGCCTACGTCGCGCTGGCTGGGCTCACGCTCTTCTTGCAGGGACAGTTCTGGCGCGACGGCGCGCTGGTAATAGATCGGCTGGGACTGTCTGCCCTCCCGGCGAAAATACAGTCGGGAACCAGTCGACCCGGACGGGCGCTCGCGACGGTACTCCCGACCCTGCGCGTCGAGTACGAGCCCATCGATCGGCTCCGTCGGGTGACCTACCGAGGAACGCTGACCGTCATCCTCGTGACCGTCCTCATCACCGCCCTCGTTGTACCCGTGCAGGCGATGGTGCTGTTGGATCAAGATCTGGACGAAGAAGAGCGATTCGAGAAGGCGGTCGAGGAGACGACCGGTATCGAGTACGTCTACACCGTCGCGTCCAGTCTGGGGATCGACCAGCCCGCCTGGAGCATCTTCGCGCCGACTCCGCGGACGACGGACAGGTACTACGTCTTCCCCGCCCGGACGGTCGACGGCGAGCGAATCGACGTCTACAACGACGGCCGGCCGTTCACCTTCGACCGGGCCTACGACGAACTTCAGAAACAACACGGCACCTACCGCGAGCGCTTCTACATGAACAGCATTCGTCGGGCGACGGTCGTCACGGACGCCCCCGAATTGCTCGCCGACCACCTCTGTGAGACCTGGCCGGATGAACACGGCACCGAGCTTCGATCGATCGAGATGTTCGAAGTGACCGAGGACGTCACCTTCGAGACGATCGACGATCACGAAAATCGTGACCGGGAGTACAGCTTCATCTATCGACACGGCTGCGGCGACTTCCCGGCCGAAATCGTCGCCATCCCGCCCGATCGGTGAGTCAATACCGCCCGTGACAGTACCATTTCCAGGCGGGTGAGTTGACGATCGACAATTGTGGCACCACCTTCCGAGTTCATTTCTCGTCAAAGCAGGTCTCGGTACACCGGAGTCGAGTGAAAACACCGACCCATGTGACGGAGCGCGGGTGTGAGAGAACGTGAGTGACCGCGGGATGGCCCAAACGCTTATTCCACAGATATTTGATTGATTACGTGTGCTTGATAGGGTTCCACGCCGGCGTCTCATCCGAGCAAGCGGTTACGTCAGCGTGATCGGGGTCTTCGCTGGCTACATATACCGGGCGAGCAATCGAGGTATTCTACATCGAGTCAGAAGCGTTACCACGACTCCTACTATCGACTACACCGTCGCAGATGACCGGATCCAGGAAGCTCGCATCACCGGATCGGGATTCGACTTCAAACTCTGGTGGAACGATCTATCGTCTGGAACGAACGAGATTGCCGTGACCCTCCAGGCGGCACTGACGATCGGTGACGATGGCGTCGCTCAGATGGGAGAGATCGCACGAGGATCGTTTACGGTCGAAGGAACTGTCGGGGAGATACGGGCGTCGGAGATTCGATGGGATGAACCACTCTTTCCCGTCGATATCATCGACGCGCACCCAGGAATCACCCCCGTCAAGCTCCACGAGACGATTCGACAGGCGAGTGAGGATAGCGAGCCAAGATTTCGGTTGCGATTTGAGTTCGACGAAGGAAGTGGATCGACCACGAAGACGACCATCACACGCCGCGCCCGTCTGCCTAGAAGCTATCTCCAGGAGGCGATGGCAGAGCGTCAATCGGGGTGAACAGGTAGGTCACATCTCGGTGAACTCGACTGCGCTGACGTGTGGTCTGCTGGTTGGTCATCAGGTGAAGCCGTTTCGCGAAACAATCCTTCGACAACGGTGTATTCAGCCCAGCAGTCGACGACATCAGTCAGGGAAACATCACCCTCGAGTCTGACTGGGTTCATCACACGGTCATACAGGTCGTGGAACCACAGCCCGCTGTACCCCCATACAGACCGCAGACCGTTCTACCAGGTTCGTTCGAGTTCGTAGCGTCGCGCTAAGGTCGGCGAATTCACGTATCGTCACCGTCTGCGGTGGGGAGCGTAACCGAAAATGTCGAGCCCTCGCCCGGTTCGGACTCGACCCAGATGTCCCCACCGTGGCGTTCGACGATGCGCTTACAGAGTGCGAGACCGATTCCCGTTCCCGCGCGTCCGTCCCGGGCGTGCAGGCTCTGGAACACTTCGAAGACCCGCTCTCTGTCGTCCGGGTCGATGCCGATCCCCTCGTCGGCGACTGAGACGGTCACCTCTGAGCCGTTGTGCACGGCCGAAATCTCCACCCGTGGCGGTTCGTCGCTGTACTCGATCGCGTTCGAAAGGAGGTTCTGGAATAACTGGCGTAACTGCCCTGGATCGCCCTCGACGCGAGGCAGCGACTCGACCGTGAGCGTGGTACCGGTCTCTTCGATCTTCATCTCGAGGTCCCGACGAACGTCTTCGATAACGACCTCGAGATCGATCGGCTCGAACGGGTCGCCGCGCCGTTCGACTCGCGAGTACGCGAGCAACCCCTCGATCATGTCACGCATCCGCTGGGCGCCGTCGACGGCGAAGTCGATGAACTCCGCACCGTCCTCGTCGAGCTCGCTCGCGTAGCGGCGCTCGACCAGCTGGAGGTAGCTCGTGACCATCCGCAGGGGCTCTTGCAGGTCGTGTGATGCGGCGTAAGCGAACTGTTCGAGGCGCTCGTTGGATGCTTCCAGCCGCCGCTCGAACTGTTTGCGCTCGGTGATATCGGCCAGGGCGCCGGGAAACGACACCGGCGTCCCGTCTTCGTCGTACTCGACGTGACCGCGCGCAACGACCCAACGAAGGTCGTCGTCTGCGTCCCGAACGCGGTACTCTTCTTCGTACGCCTCCCCCGATTCGACGACGTCCTCGATCGTTCGTCGGACTCGCTCCCGATCGTCGTCGTGGATGGCCGAGATGAACTGATCGAGCGGTACGCCCTCGGTCGCCGCCTCGGGATCGATCCCGTACTTCTCCGCGAAAGATGCGCTGGTTACCATCCGGTCATCGGGAATGTGCCACTCCCACGTCCCGACGGCACCGGCTTCGGCCGCCGCCTCCAGGCGCTCTTTCGTCTCCTCTAGGTAACGCTCGCGTTCGACCCGCTCGGTTACGTCGTTCGCCGCTCCGACCCACCCGGCGAGTTCGCCATCCTCGTCGAAGAGCGGCGTTGCACGAGAGACGAACCAGCCGACGGTACCGTCGTCACGAACGGTCCGGTGTTCCAGCTCGAAGCTACGTTTCGTCCGAATGGCCCCGTCGATGGCGTCCCGAACTCGCGGCTGGTCTTCGGGTGGGATATTCTGTTCGATCCACGACGACCGTCGCTCATCGGTGCCGGATTGGAAGTTCGCCCCTTCTAACGTCTGCACCTCGCTCCAATCTGCGTTCGTCGTGAACACGACGTCCGAGGTGGTGGTGACCAGCGCGCGAAATCGTTCTTCGCTCTCTCGCAACTGTTCGTACGCCTCTCGTTTCGCCTCTCGTAACAACTCCTGTCCGCGCAGGACGATGTCCGAGGCGAGCTGTATATCCGTCTCGTCTCGGTCCTGCAGGAGCTCCTGGTCGCCTTCCGCCTGCAGTTCCTGGACGATCGGCGTGATGTCCTCGACGCTGTGGATGATGTAGTCGAGGGTTCCAGCCGCGTCGAACACCGGCGAATTGATCGGATTCCACCAGCGTTCCTCGAATTCGTCGCCGTCGGCGTCGCGAGCGGGAATCGGGTAGTGCGTAACCGACATGACGTCGGCAGCCCCGGTCTCCGCGACGGTCTCGAGCGACTCGCGGAGGTTCTCGACGCCGTCGGCCGGGTCCTCAGGGTTGTTCGGAAAGATCTCGAACAGCGATTTTCCCAGGATCTCCGACCGATCGGTCATCGTCGCGTCCAGATACGCATCGCTCACGGCAACGATTTCGTACTCGTCGGGCTGGACGATGAGATAATTGCCGGGTACGTTCTCGAACAGTCGACGAAAGGTCGCTTCGGTGGCCTCCGTTGCCGTCCGGTTTCGTCCACCACGTTCGCGAACGACTCCGAGCGATCCCTGCCCGGTTTCGCCCGCGTCGAGTGCGGTCACTCGAACCTCACAGCGAACGTGGTTCCCCCCGGCGGTCTCCACGCTGAGATCGAGGACCTCGCGCTGGTCGGCGTCGTTCGATACGTGACGGTCGAGTTCGCGTTCGATCCGCTCGCTGTCGTCACCGAACAGGACGGACACGCGCTCGCCGAGGAGCTCCTCACGCGAGTATCCGGTCAGATCGACGATGGCGTCGTTGACCGAAACGAGGCGGTCGTCGGCGTCGAGTCGATAGATCCCGTCGTCGATCGTCTCGACGAGGGCGTGATAGTACTCGAGGGCCTCGGTGTCGTCCGTTTGCCCCCAGAACGGTTTTTCAGAAGCCCCCGCCCGGTCACCCATGGACACCATGAGAGCCTCGATTCAGATAAGCTCCGTGCCTAAACCCTCGGTGCGCTACGCTGAGTCGACAGTAATCCGATCGAGGCGGTCGGATTACCTCGGAGACGATGTCGTTCCACACGGACTGTTTCGGGCACCGTCGGAGATCGGTATCTGAGTGAACGGGCCACCGCGTCATAATTCATCGCCCACACCAGTAGATATAAGCCGTCTTACGATCAACTCGTTGACGGAAGCCGCGCTCTAACGGGGTAGAAATGCCCCGGGTGCTGAGACACCCAGGGCGCGGCTTCCAAAACCCACACACAGGGTTTTTGGTCGCCATGATTGCGTACACACTTCCGAGACAAAAAGGTCTCGCACGCTCGCGGTACGGAGAGTCGAATCGCTCCCCCTCGTTCGGTTTAGATTTCTCGAGTCGGGGTGGTATCTCTCGTTGGTGGATGGAACGACGGTACCGGAGGGGAGCATGAAAGCGATCGCGGAGATCGTCGCGTCGATCGACGACCGACCCGACCGCGAGTGCTATCGGTGTGATCGCGACGTTCCCGGCGACCAGCTCTGTCGACTCTCCTTTACGGTGTCCGATTCGCTGGCGGATCGATACGAATCGGTATCGCGGCCGTGTTGTATCGACTGCGCGGCGGCGCTCGGGATGCTGGAACTGACGGACTGGATAGATGAGAATCGGTGATTAATTCGAATGCAGTTATACTTCTAGTGGTGTGCAGGTTTATATCGGAATTAGGCGGGTAGTGTTTCGTAGATGACTTCCAACATTTGCGAAGAACTATGCAGACGTGTTCCTAATAGGAAATATATGCCTAATAGGAAAGGGTCGGTGACGATCGCACTGTAGCACCCGTTTCCTGACGAGCGGATCTTCCGGTATCAGGCGATGCAAGACCTTCTGTCCGTTCTCATCGATCAGCCGTACGACGAGTTCACGGGCAGTGAACTCGCTGCCCTGATCGACGCCGATCGGTCGACCGTCTCGAAGGCCGTTTCGCTTCTCACGAGCGTCGACGCGGTAGAGACGCGTCGAGACGGCCGAAAGCGGTTCGTGCGCGTAAACCGTGATCGTCTATCCAAACCCGATCCGATCCTGTCGATTGCACAGACCGAATTTCATCAACCCGTCCACGCATTCGTCGAACGGGCTCGTGAAAATCTCGACACATTGGCCGGAATCGTCCTCTTTGGAAGCGTCGCCCGAGGGAACGCCGATCGAGCGAGCGACATCGATCTCCTCGTGCTCGTAGCGGAAGATAAAACGGCTGCACGACGGACCGTCCAGTCCATCGTCAGGGAACTCGAGGAAACGACGTTCGACGGGGACCGATATACGTACCAGCCGTTGGTCGAATCCACCGAAAGCGCACGGAGAATCGGTGACCGGCTTCGGGAACAGTTCAACGAGGGGATTACGCTCGTCCCCTCGGACCAGCTTACCGACGTGAGACGGGAGGTGTACGCCGATGGTGAATAACGCCATCCGAGACGATCTCGTGGCGGCCGAACGAACGTTCGAGCGGTCACCCGTGACGATCGAGGAGGGGCTCGACGTGGAAGACCCGGAATTGGTACAGCTACGCCGGGCGTGTCGTCTGCTCGCGGCCGGGTCGTCGCTTCTCGAACAGGGTTACTATACGGTCGTGATCGAACCGTCGTTCGTCGCGACAGAACGAACCATTCAGTTTCGGCTCATTCACGACGGAGCTATGGCACCTGAGGAGGTCATCAGCAGCCACCGGCGACTCTACCAACGAGGCGCAACGGCCGGGCTCTACGACGAACGGTTCGGTGAGCAACTCGCCGACCTGTGGAACCACAACCGGACGAAGACGTACTACCGACTCGGAATCGCGACCGAAGAGCAAGCCATGGCGATGTCCCAGTTCGCCACCACCTTCCACCGACACCTCGTCTCGACGAGCCGAACCAAACACGAGTGCGTCTGCGAGACCCCGCCCAGGGAGCGGTGACCGACTGTCCGAGATTCGAACGACGGTCTATCCGTTCTGAAAACCGAAAACGACCGCCCCGCTCGACAACGGCGCGGTTCGTCAATAGAAATTTCAGCCTCAGTCGCTGATGAACTTGTTATCGCGCCAGTTGACGCCGCTCGTCGACCCCGTCGAATCTCGCGGGCCCTCGACGACCTCGACGTCGGCCGGACGGACCTCGCCGTCGACGATCCGGGTGGCTTCGAGTTCGCCCCCGTTGTCGGTGATCGCCGTCAGCGTGCCTTTCTCCGACTGCTCGGCGATGTCACAGAGGACGAGAAACATCTCGTACTGCAACAACGAATTCTGGAGGACGGTCTCGCGGTCGCCCTTGAACGCGGCGTACTCGACGAGTTCGGACTCGATCTCCTCTTCCTCGTCGTCCTCCCAGCGGAAGGCGTTGCGGTGTTCGTCCGGGTCCTCCTCGTAGACGCGGTTTTCGGTAACGCTGGCTTTTAGCTGGGCCGACGGGGTGTACTTGCTCACGCTCTCGTCTTCGGCGTCGGCTTTGAGGATGAGCGTGTTGTTTCGCCGGGTGAGTTCGACGTCTGTGATGCCGTCGGGATAGGTCGCTTCGTCGAGGTGATCGTGAAGGTCCTCGAGTGGCAGTTCGAGCGTCGAGTGCAATCGATACACGTGGCTGGATTCCTCAGTTGACATGGGTAAGGGTACGTGGGCTAGTCGCTTGTCTCCATATACGAGACCGGCGCTTATATGAACTGCTGTTCGATACCGGAGCCAGATTCGCGCATGAATCTAAAACCGAATGCCACCTTGATCGAATGAAGTACGGATGAGTCACAAAATTATCTGCGCGAATCGAGTCGGAGAAATACAGACGGCCGACACCGGGTCTCACTGCGCGCCGACGGTCTCCGCCAGTTCGCCGCGCTCGTGGAGTTCCTCTAGAATGTCGCTGCCGCCGACGAACTCGCCGTCGACGTACGTCTGCGGGATCGTCTCCCAGCCGCTGTGAGCCGACAGCGCCTGCCGGTACTCTGGGAGCGATTCGAGCACGTCGACCGTCTCGACGTCGTCTCGGTGCTGAGAGAGGAGGCCGAGCGCCTTCCGGGAGTAGCCACACTGGGGCATCAGCGCGGTCCCCTTCATGAAGAGGACGACATCGTTCTCCTCGATCGCGGTCTCTACCTGCTCGGTCACTTCCTCCTGATCGAGCCCTTGGTTCGGTGGGAAGTCCATACGCAGGGTACAGGCGGTCGCCGGATATGCCTTGCGCCATCGGCGAACCGTTACTCCGACCGCGCGGCCTCGATCTCCTCGACGAACTTCGCGGCGCGACGTTCGATCGAGTCGAAATCGCCCGATTCGATCGCCTCGCGGTCGACCAGATCGCCGCCGACGCCGACCGCCACCGCTCCCGCGTCGACGTAGTCACCGACGTTCTGGAGCGTCACTCCGCCGGTCGGGATCAACGAGACGTCGCCGAACGGGCCAGACAGCGCCGAGAGGTGGGCGGGGCCGACGCTTCCGGCCGGGAACACTTTGAGCGCGTCGGCGCCCGCCTCGATCGCGGAGACGGCCTCGGTCGGCGTGAGAACGCCACACAGCGAGGCGACGTCCCGACGGTTGCAGGCACGGACGACATCGAGCGCCGCGTGAGGCGTGACGACGAACGTTGCGCCGGCGTCGATCACGACGGCCGCTGACTCCGCGTCGAGAACGGTTCCGGCCCCGACGACGGCGTCCGTCTCGGCTAGCTCCGCGCGAAGCGTCGCGATCTTCGCCGCGGCGCCCGGATCGTCCGCGGTGATCTCGATGCCGGAGACGCCGCCGTCGACGAGCGCCTCGGCGACGGGGAGGACCGTCGATTCGTCGACACCGCGGAGGACGGCCACGACGCCGTCGTCGGCGATCCGATCGAGCGGGTCCGGCGAAGAGGGTGATCGAATCATCGGGTCACACCTCGTCGAACAGTTCCTCGCCTTCGACCATGTGCGCCTCCACGGCGTCCATATCGAGCGTCACCCCGAGTCCCGGCTGCTCGGGCACCTCGATGTAGCCCTCCTCGATGACCGTCTCGGAGACGAGGTCGTCCCACCAGTCGAGTTCGTAGGAGTGAAACTCGACGGCGAGCGCGTTCGATATCGCCGCCCCGACGTGGACGCTCGCGACGGTCGCAACGGGCGAGGAGACGTTGTGCATCGCCACGGGGACGTAGTAGAGGTCGGCCAGATCGGCGATTTTGACCGTCTCGCGCATGCCCCCGACTTTCGGCAGGTCGGGCGCGACGATGTCGACGGCGCCTTCTTCCAGTAGCCGCCGCTGACCGTGGGTTCGGTAGACGTTCTCCCCGGCGGCGATCGGCGTGCTCGTCGATCGCGTTACCTCGCGCTGGACGTCGTGATTCTCCGGCGGGACGGGATCTTCGAGCCACCAGACGTCGTACTGCTCGAGTGCCCTGGCCAATCGTTTCGCGCTGTCGCCGGAAAACGACCAGTGACAGTCGAAGGCGACGTCAGCGCGGTGGCCGACCGCCTCGGTCACGGCCTCGACGATGGCCTTCTTGTGGGCGATCTCCGCGTTACGGAGGTGGCGATTTGCCCGATCCTTCTCGTGGCCCGACGGAACGTCGAGATCGAACTTCAGCGCGTCGTACCCGAGGTCGGAGACGACGCGTTCGGCCTCCTCGGCGACGGCGATCGGATCGGCCGCCGGCGGGTCCTCACCAGTGGGTTTTCCGTCCGGTGGCCCCGCCCCACCCTCAGTTTCGGTGTGACAGTCACAGTAGACGCGCACCGCGTCGCGGTACTTCCCGCCGAGCAGCTGGTAGGCCGGCACCTCGAGAATCTTCCCGGTTATATCGTGCAGGGCGATCTCGATCCCCGAGATGGCCGTGACGGTGACGCCGCCGATGGACCCCTCACCCGACATCCGCTGGATAAGGTGCTCGGTCAGACGATCGATGTCGAGCGGGTTCTCGCCGACGAGAAACGGCGCCATTCGCTCGATTAACTCGGGCGCGCCGGCGCCCCAGTAGGCCTCGCCCGTGCCGACGATGCCGGCGTCGGTGTAGACGCGCACGAGCGTCCACGGAAAGTTGCCGTCGACCATCGTGGTCTGGACGTCCGTGATCTCGACGTCGCGGCCGCCGCCACGGTCGGCCGTGACGCCCATCGATTCGGCCGCAAGATCGCGCATCGTGTACTCGGCGTTCGGATCGCGAAGCCCGCGATAATCGATCCCCATGCCCGTCACAATCACCCGGACGATTGTAGCCCTTGTTTCACGGCGAGTGACCGGTACGCCGCACTGACCGTCCCGCTTCGAAACGTGGCCAGATCAGTCATCACGAGCCGCCGGCGTTGACTTACTCCGCAGACGATCGGTCGTCGTTTCCCGGACCGACGCTGATCACTTGAAGCAGCGAGTAGACGGGAACGCCGTCGAGTTCGTCGACCCCGCGCTTGTCCGCGAGCACCACGCAGGCGAGCGGTTTCCCGCCGTCGTCGCGGATCGCGTCGATCGTCTCGGCCATCGTCGTGCCGCTCGTAATCGTATCGTCGACCACGTAGCACTCCCGGTCGCGTATCTCGGCGAAGTTGTGGCTGAACGTTCCGGCCAGTTCCTCGATGTCGCCTTCGTCCCACTGGTGTTTCGCCGGCGTGTAGGTCGCCAGGTCGGTTTCGAGTTCGCGGGCGACCAGGGCGGCGATGGGGCCGCCCGCCTTCTCGATACCGACGGTCAGATCGACGTCCTCGCCGTGTTTTTCCAGGAGATCCGCCATCGCGATCGCCATCGCGTCCATCCGGCGCGAGTCGCGACCGATCGCCGACCAGTCGACGTGGATGTCGGGCGTTGTGCCGTCGTCTGTGGCTCGGGCCGTCGAGTCGTCGTCAGCGGCGTCGCTTCGCTCGACGAGCCAGCTCGCCGTCTCGCGCGAGACGTTGAGTTCGTCCGCGATCTCTCCGCGCGACAATCCCTGCTCGGCGAGCGCAGCCGCACCTTCGATGAGGTCGTCGACGTTCTTCATGGCCCGGGCTACCACGCGGACACTAAAAGGGCTACCATGGTCCCGGCATCGATCCGTGCTAGCGTCGATCGTGCACGCATATCAACGACTGGAAGACTCCAGGCGTCACCGATCGAATTCCTCCCAGACGGCACCCATCCGCTCGTAAATCCACGGAACAATTTCTCGAGAGAGGACGTCGAAAAGCGAGACGGGGTAGGATCTGTCTTCACCATCTTCGTGATGAGCCGCCGGTGGCGCGTGAAAGTGTTCTCGAGTGTAGTCCGCACTGTCGTGTCGATCCCAACGGGCCATCCACTCTGTTTCGTGGTGAGTTTCGACGTACGTCACGTGGAAATCGCCGTTCGTGTACGCCTGGATCTCGACTGACGTTTCCGAGACGAACTGACGCGGGTAATACTGTGCATTCAGGGTACAGACCACAGAGTCCGGGTGAGTGGATGGGAATACGGAAACACCTGAGATCCACCGTTCGTCGCCGAGAACCGACGCGATCTCGCGCAGCACCGCTCGATTCGGATTGCGCTTCGTCCTCCTGCCCGCCACGGTCACGCGATTCCTTCCTCGGCCGATCGGTATTCTCGGGCACGGCGCAGGTCACGTATCTCCGCCCTGATCGCCTCCCAGTTGTTCAGGTCCTGCCAGATATTCTCCGGATCGTCGTACTCGAGCGGGTCGATCTCGCCGGGGTCAACACCATCGTACTCCTCCCGGTAAGCCGCCTCCTCGGAAAGCAGGTCATCGAGTCGACCGGCGAACTCCTCTTTCGGCAGATTCGCCAGTCGATCCAGTCGTCGCCACTCGAAGTACGATTCGTTTCGCCGGTAGGCCGCCGGATCGGGTATCACCCTGGTGAGAACGCCGATCTCGACCAGCCGATCGAGATGGCGGCGGGCGGCGTTTTTCGAACAGTCGGCTCGCTCGGCGATCGCCGAGACTCGCGTCGGTTCGACGAGTTCGAGCGCGACCCGATAGACGCGTTCGTCCGTCGGGGCGTCAGCCAGGCGGGTAGACAGATCTGATGAAAAGTCCGTCTCAGGCGGGCCACCCTCGTCCGTCGGTGCGTTCATGCGAACAAATACGAGCGACTGCGAAATATATGTACTGGTGATCGATGGGCCGATCACGCACATGTCGACTCGCTGCGACGGTCGATCGATCAGGTGACACACGGAGCGTAGCCGACTACCCGAAAAGGAGTCCAACGTCGTCGACCCTGACTACTCCAGGACGACCAGCGTATCGCCCATGTCGACGCTGTCGCCCTCTGCGACCGCGACCTGGCTCACGGTCCCGCCGCGCGCGGCCACGATGTCGTTTTCCATCTTCATCGCTTCGAGCACGACGACGACATCTCCGGCGGCCACGTCGTCGCCCTCGGCGACCTCGACGGAGAGGACCGTCCCCTGCATCTCCGCGGAGACGGACTCGCCGTCTCCGGAAACCGCCGCCTCGGACCCGCCGTCGTCGCTGCTCCCCGTCTGGGGACGCTGGGGCGGCGAGCCGCCACCACCGTTCGAAAGCGGTGCGGCGCCGCGCTCTTCGAGGTCGACTTCGAAGCGCTTGCCGTTGACCTCGACCGTGAACTCGCGTTCGACGACCTGAACGTCGTCGGCCGAGGCGCTGGGTTCGGCCGGGCCCCAGCGTTCCTGTGCGTCAGAAAGGCGCTCGGGATCGAGTTCTTCGTCGAGGTACTTTGTCGTGTGCGTCCCCGCGACGAACCGATCGTCCGTACAGGTCAACCGGTGGAACGGAACGATGGTCGTCACGCCCTCGATCTCGTACTCCGCGAGCGCGCGCTTTGAGCGGGCGAGACACTCCTCGCGATCTGCGCCCCAGACGATGAGCTTCGCGATCATCGAGTCGTAATCGGTGACCAGCTCGTCGCCCTGTCGCATCGCGTCGTCGACGCGAACGCCCACGCCACCCGGTGGATCGTAGGTCGTGAGGACGCCGCCTGTGGCCGGCTGGAAGTCCTTGGCGGCGTTCTCAGCGTTGATGCGGAACTCGATGGCGTGGCCGTCGATCTCGACGTCGTCCTGTGCGAAGTCGAGTTCCTCGCCCGCGGCGACCCGTAGCTGCCACTTCAGGATGTCGATGCCCGTGATCTCCTCGGTGACGCAGTGTTCGACCTGAATCCGCGTGTTGACCTCGAGGAAGTAGAAGTTCGCGTCCGGCCCCAGGAGGCCGTCGCGGTCGACGTCCTCCTCGACGAGAAACTCGACGGTGCCGGCGTTCGTGTAGTCGGCCGCCGCGACGCCGCGGCGAGCCGCCTCGCCGATCTTCTCGCGGAGTTCGTCGGAGAGTGCCGGCGACGGGCCCTCCTCGACGACCTTCTGGTGACGGCGCTGGAGCGAGCAGTCGCGCTCGCCCAGGTGGCGGACGTTGCCGTGGTGGTCGGCGACGATCTGAACCTCGATGTGACGGGGATTCTCGAGGTAGCGCTCCAGGTAGACGGAGTCGTTACCGAAGTACGCCTCACCTTCGCGCTTTGCGCTCTCGAGTTCGTCGGCCGCGTCGTCGGCGCTCTCGACGACCTTCATCCCGCGACCGCCGCCACCGCCTTCGGCCTTGATCGCCACGGGGTAGCCGTGTTCGTCGCCGAAGGTCTCGACTTCCTCGACCTCCTCGACTGGATCCGTCGTCCCGGGGACGATCGGCACGTCCGCGTCGTTCATGATCGTCCGCGCCTTCGTCTTCTCGCCGAGCGCCTCCATGGCGTCGCTCGACGGCCCCACCCAGGTGAGAGTTTCTTCGTTCTCCACTTTCCGCGCGAACTCGGCGTTCTCCGCGAGGAACCCGTAACCGGGGTGGATCGCGTCGGCGCCGGCCTTCTGGGCGGCGTCGATAACGGCCTCGTGATCGAGGTAGGAGTCGGCCGCACGCGCGGGGCCGACGTTGTACGCTTCGTCGGCGTAGCGGACGTGTCCGCCGTTTTTGTCCGCCTCGGAGTAGACCGCGACCGTCTCGACGCCCAGTTCCTCACAGGCCCGCATGACCCTGACCGCGATTTCGCCGCGGTTCGCCACCAGTACCTTCTCGAACATTCCTGTTTGAACGGTCGGAAGGGCCGTACCTTATTGTTTCGCAAACGACTCGGAGAGGACGAACTGTCACGCAGGGTTCCGCTCGGACGATTTCAACCGAACATCGAGCGGTTCGATCGAATCGATCGTCGTTCAGAATCGATCGATTCGGCCCGACGCGGCCCACGGATCCCGGGGGGCGGCCGTCGGTACGCGACTAGCGCGTCCCGTTATGGCGTCGAGGCGGCCGGCGAACGCCCACCGCCGTTCGTCCCAGGAGTCCGTCTCGTCCGCCCGGGAGGCCGCGAGTTCCCGGTCGCGCAGGTGCGCACCGATGACGGCCGCGATCGCCGCGGTCTCCTCGGGAGTCGCCGACGGCGGGATCGAGAGTGAAACGTCGGCCGGCAGGAGTCCATCGACGCCGTCAGCGTCGGGAGTCGTATCGGTGGGTTCGACGGTCGACTCGTCGTCCGTGTCGTCGACCGACGATCGATCGGAGTGGGCGTTTCGACTCATCAGAGCGGGATGTTGCCGTGTTTCTTCTGGGGATTTTGCTCGCGCTTGGATTCGAGCATTTCGAGGTCGCGGATCAGCCGTGGGCGGGTTTCCGTGGGTCGGATGACGTCGTCGAGAAAGCCCTTGTCCGTCGCCGTGTACGGATTCGCGAACTCCTCGCGATACTCCTCGATGAGTTGTTCGCGAAGCGCGTCGGGATCGTCGGCGTCGGCGAGTTCCTCACGGTAGAGGATGTTGACGGCACCCTTCGGTCCCATAACAGCGATTTCGGCCGTCGGCCAGGCGTAGTTGACGTCCGCGCCGAGGTTCTTCGAGGCCATCACGCAGTAGGCGCCGCCGTAGGCCTTCCGGGTGATGACGGTAAGTAGCGGCACCGTTGCTTCGGAAAACGCGTAGAGCAATTTCGCTCCGTGGCGAATTATTCCGCGGTGTTCCTGGTCGGTACCGGGCATGTAACCGGGGACGTCGACGAATGTCACGATCGGGATGTTGAACGAGTCACAGAAACGGACGAATCGCGAGGCCTTCATCGAGGCGTCGACGGTGAGCGTTCCAGCGTTGACCCGCGGCTGGTTGGCCACGAGGCCGACGGATCGGCCGTCGAGTCGCCCGAATCCGACGACGATGTTCTGGGCGTAGTTCTCAGCCACCTCGAAGAACGACCCCTCGTCGACGACCGTCTCGATGACGCTCGTCATGTCGTAGGGCTTTTGCGGATTGTCGGGGACGATCGATTCGAGCGCGTCGTCCCGGCGGTCCGGGTCGTCCCACGGCTCGACGCGTGGCGGATCCTCGACGTTGTTCTGTGGGAGATACGAGAGCAGCCGTCGGATGTCGTCGAGCGCTCCCTCTTCGGACTCGCAGGCGAACTGGGCGACCCCGGTTTCGCCGGCGTGCGTCATCGCCCCGCCGAGTTCCTCGTGGGTGACGTCCTCGCCGGTGACGGTCTTCGTCACGCCGGGACCGGTGATGTACATGTGACTCGTGTCTTTCACCATGAAGATGAAGTCCGTAATCGCCGGCGAGTAGACGGCACCGCCGGCACACGGACCCATCGTGGCCGAGATCTGTGGGATGACGCCGCTTGCTTCCTGATTGCGTCGGAAAATTTCGGTGTAACCCGCCAGACTCTTGACGCCCTCCTGAATGCGAGCGCCGGCGGAGTCGTTGAGTCCGATGACGGGCGCGCCGACGTCCATCGCCATGTCCATCACCTTACAGACCTTTTCGGCGAAGACCTCGCCGAGCGAGCCGCCGAAGACGGTAAAGTCGTGAGCAAAGACGAAGACGGTTCGCCCGTCGACCTCGCCGTAGCCCGTCACGACGCCGTCGCCTTTGATCTTCATCTCGTCCATCCCGAAGTTCGTCTCCGCGTGGGTGCGAAGCTGGTCGAATTCGGTGAACGTCTCGTCGTCGAGGAAGTACTCGATGCGCTCGCGGGCGGTCATCTTTCCTTTCTCGTGCTGGCGTTCGATCCGCCGCTCGCCGCCGCCGAGCAGCGCCTCCTCCCGGAGCGCCTCGAGTTCCTCGATACGCTCTTCCATCGTCATGGGTCGATCCTCCGAGCGCCGGTCATTGTCGGGTCGAAGGACCAGCCCGACAAAAAACGTTCTGAAGGCGCAACCGATCCGGTCAGATCGTCGTCAGGGCCGGAAGCCCGCGTTATTCGAGGAATTCGGCGAAATCTCCGGTCAAAAAGTCGTAGTAGCCGGTGAGTGCGAGGGCGAGCGAGATGAGCAGGACGAGGATGACGGGCACGCGAACGACCCAGATCCACACCCGCGCCCACGCGCCGAGGTCGCCGATCCCCCGCTCTAGTTCGGCGACAGCCCGGTCGGCGCCGATCCAGGCGACGAGTATCATGAGCAAGATGCCGCCGGTGACGAGCAGAATCTCCGCGGCGAAGATGTCGTAGAGGTCGACCATGATCGGTTCGTCCTCGTGGGAAAAGAGCGCGACGGGGACGCCCAGGAGGAACATGCCCCCACCGATGATGGTGGCGGCGCGGGCGCGAGTCGCCCCGTACTCGTCGATCACGAACGAGACGACGACCTCCATCAGACTGATCGCGGACGAAAGGGCCGCGATCGCGAACATCGCGAAAAAGAAGATTCCGATGAGCGTCCCGTACTGGACGTCGGCGAACGCGCCCGCGAGCGCGACGAAGATCGCCCCCGGCCCGGGTTCGGCCGCGCCGATTCCGGCCGCAAAGAGGATCGGAAAGACGATGAGTCCGGTCAGGACGGCGATAGCCGTGTCGAACCCGACGATGATTCCTGAGTCCTCCGCGAGGTTGCGATCCTCACCGAGGTAGGAGGCGTAGGTGATCATCACGCCCATTCCGAGCGAGAGTGTGAAAAACGCCTGACCCGCCGCCGCGGGGACGATAGACCGCCAGTCGTCCGCGAGCACGTCCAGATCCGGCGAGAGATAGTACGTGTACCCCTCGGTCGCTCCACCGAGCGTCCCCGCGTAGACGGCGAGACCGATCATGATGACGATGATCGACGGCACCATCAGCTTGACCGCGTACTCGATCCCTCGACGCACGCCGAGGGCGACGATGGCGATCGTCGCGGCCATGAAAATCGCGTGGAACAACACGGCGTCGAGACCCGTCGCGATGTCGAGGAAGTACGTCTCCGGATCGTCCGTGTAGCCCCCGGTGACGCTGCCGACGAAGTATCTGACCACCCACCCCGCGACGACGCTGTAGTACGAGAGGATGAGAAACCCGATCAGGATGAACAGCCCGCCGACGAACCGCCATGCGCCGCCGCCGAACTCCCTGAGCGCGCCGACCGGGCTCCGCTCGGTCTGACGGCCGATCGTGAACTCGACGAGCATCGCGGGGACGCCGATCAGAAGGATGAAACCGAGGTACAGGAGTAAAAACGCGGCACCGCCTTCCTCTCCCACCTGGAACGGAAATCGCCAGACGTTACCCAGCCCGACGGCGCTTCCGACGGCCGCCAGAACGAATCCCATCCGCGTCGCCCACGTCTCGCGCGCGATGCGGTCGGTTCCCATACCCGACGGTCACGTGGATCCGACAAGGGTAATCAGACCGTACACGTATCCCAACGGCGGAATTTTCGGAAAAATTCGGCACACATGTCTATCAAAATGACCAGTTAATCCGATAAGTTCACTGTCAACCCGAAGTGTTCTTAAATATAATAAGTACTGACCTATGTGAAGTCATCGCACAAATACTTTATAATAGCCCGCTATACGATACGCTATGGCACGGAACCTCAACCGAAGACGGGTGCTCGGAGGTATCGGCGCGGTAGGAGCGGCGACGGTCGCCGGCTGTCTCGGTGACGACGATCCGGTAGACGACGATCCCGGAACCGACGACGGAGACGCCCCGGGGACGGACCCGGACGACCGCGAAGTGATGCACGGCATCCTCCAGCCGGAAACTGGCGACCTCGGCGAACTGGGTACGCCGATCGCTGACGCCGCGGAGCTGCCGAGCATTCAGCTCGACGACGAGGGAAGCGATTTCGAAATTACCGTCCAGCGTGAGGACAGCGAGACGCTCTCTGAGGCGGGTATCTCCCGGGCGGAGGACATCGTCGCCGCCGGGAACCCGTCGTTCACCGGTGCCGCGGCGTCCGACGTTACCATCCCGGTCGCAGAGAGTGTCGCCATTCCGGAACAGATCGTCATGATCTCGCCCGCCAGTACGGCCCCCGAGATCACCGACCTCG
This sequence comes from Halovivax gelatinilyticus, assembly GCF_024300625.1. Classification (GTDB taxonomy): domain Archaea; phylum Halobacteriota; class Halobacteria; order Halobacteriales; family Natrialbaceae; genus Halovivax; species Halovivax gelatinilyticus. Next base: position 224,236 of record NZ_CP101322.1, read on the forward strand.
ACGGCGACTACATCCTCAGGACGTGCCCGAGCGACGCCCTCCAGGGTGCGGTCATGGGCGAACTGGCCTACGACGACCGGGGCTGGGAGACGGCCGCGACGATGTACACGAACGACGCCTACGGCCAGGCGTTGAACCGTGAGTTTTCGAACGCGTTCGAAGACGAGGGCGGTGAAATCGTCGGGGACGTCTCGTTCGAGCCCGAACAGTCCTCGTACGTCTCCGAACTCGAGAGCGCTCTCGGCGACGACCCCGACTTCCTGATGCTGGTCGCGTTCCCGGTGAGCGGCATCCAGATCTTCCGAGACTTCTACGAAGGGTTCGACGAGATTCCTGTCATGGTCACCGACGGCCTGATCGAAGACGGCCTGCCGGACGACGTCGACAACCCGATGGACAACGTCATCGGTACCTCGCCCGGCGCCGACGGGCCGGAGGTCGACGCGTTCAACGAACTATACGAGGACGAGTACGGGACCTCGCCGGGCGTCTTCAACGCGCAGGCCTACGACGCCAGCGCGGTCCAGATCCTGGCAAACCTGCGAGCTGGAGACAACGACGGCCAGGCCGTCTCTCAACAGGTCAGAGCCGTAACGGACCCCGGCGGCGAGGTCGTCGGCCCGTCGAACTTCGCCGAAGCGGTCGAACTGGCCGCAGACGGCGAAGAGATCGAGTACCAGGGCGCCTCGAGTCCCGTCGAGTTCGACGAGAACGGGGACATGACGGCCGTCTCCTACGACATCTACGAGTTCGGCGACTACGAGATCAACGTCGTCGACTCGCTCGACTTCGAGAACTGATCGGCCACGATTCGAACTCGCAACGAATGCGGCATTTTTCGGTCAACCCTCGCGCGTAGCCGCCAGAAGGCTCGCACGTTACTAACGGACAGCGTTGCCGACGATCGAATACGGACGGTAAAATTTAGCCCCCGAGGAAGTCGCGTCTGACCTGTTCGTCGGCGAGCAGGGCGTCACCGTCGTCCTCGTACCGGTTGCGGCCCTGAACGAGAACGTACCCTCGATCGCAGCGTCTGAGCGCCTCTTTCGCGTTCTGTTCGACCATCAAGATTGCCGTGCCGGTCTCGTTGATGAGGTCGACGCGGTCGAACATGTCGTCGACCAGGTCGGGTGCCAGACCGGCGGAGGGTTCGTCGAGCAAGAGGAGATCGGGTTCGAGCATCAGCGCCCGACCCATCGCGACCATCTGCTGCTGACCGCCGCTCATACTCCCCGCCTTCTGATCCTGTCGCTCTTCGAGGATGGGAAACCGATCGAAGATCAGTTCCAGCGCGTCCTCCGGCACCTCGTCCAGGATGTAGGCGCCCATCTCGAGGTTCTCGCGAACCGACAACGACGGGAAGACGTTGTCGTTCTGTGGAACGTAGCCGACGCCGTGGGTGATGATCTCGTCCGGTCGAAGCCCGCTGATCTCCGCACCGTTGAAGGTGATGCTGCCGCCCATGTACGACGTGAGCCCGAAGACCGACTTCATCACGGTCGACTTTCCGGCTCCGTTCGGTCCGACGATCGTAACGTACTCGCCGTCGTCGACGGACAGTTCGATGTCATATAGCACCTGGAGATCGCCGTACCCTGCGTCGAGCGAGTCGATCGTGAGCATCTACACGTCACCTCCGAGGTAGGCTTCGATAACCCGTTCGTTTTCCTGTATCTCCGCCGGCGATCCTTCGGCGAGCACCTGTCCCTGGTGCATGACGATCACGTGTTCACAGTGTTCCATAATGACGTCCATGTCGTGTTCGACGAGCAGGAACGTGTACCCGTCATCTCTCAGTTCGTGGATTCGATCCAGCAGTTTCACCTCGAGCGAAGGATTCACCCCGGCCATCGGCTCGTCCAGAAGGAGCATGTCGGGGTCGGTGAGCAGCGCCCGCGACAGTTCGAGCAGTTTGCGCTGGCCGCCCGAGAGATTTCCGGCCTCCTCGTGGGCGAGGTGGTCGATCTCGAAGAGTTCGAGCGTCTCCCAGACCCGATTGAGCAGTTCACGCTCTTCTTCGATGACGCCCCGTCGAGTCAGCGGTGCCACGGACCGAAGGAACGACTCGCCCAGTTGCCCTTCGAACGCGAGCAACATGTTCTCTAGGACAGTCATCTCGCTCAGGTCGCGTGCGATCTGGAACGTCCTGACGAGACCGCGGTTGGCGATCTGGTTCGGACTCATTCCGGTGATGTCGGCGCCTTCGAACAGGACCGTCCCGGCGTTCGGCGAGTGAACGCCGGTTATCAGGTTGAACGTCGTCGACTTACCGGCGCCGTTCGGGCCGATGAGGCCGGTGATCGACCCGCGTTCGACCTCGAAACTCACGCCGTCGACGGCGACGACGCCCCCGAACCGTTTTTCGAGATCGCGCACGCGAAGCGGCGGTCCAGCTGGATCGGTCGTCGAACCCTCGCCGCCGGCGCTCGGCGTGTCGACCTCGCGTTCGGCCGTATCTCCGGCTTCGACGTCACTCATCGCCCTCACCTCCGGCCGTTCCGCGGGCGTCCATCGTCGCGTTCGGCGACTGTTCACGTCGAAGGTCGAGCGGCGAGGCCGGTTCATTTCGATGACCGAGCAGCCCGTCAGGTCTGTAAATCATCAGTAAGATCAGGATGATGCCGAAGAGCACGAATCGAAGGTTCGGTAACTCGCCGATGACGTAGCCGACGATGTAGAGCGGATCCCCGGCACCGAACGCTTCGTAGACGGTGTTTGGACTGGGAAGGGACACGTTCTGGCGAACGATCCGCTGGACGTACGGCGGTCCCTCGAAGAGCAGGCCGACGAAGACGAACGCCCCGACGACACTCCCGGTGTTGGAACCGGAGCCACCGATTATGAGCGCGATGAAGATGTAGAAGGTGACGATCGGCAAGAACGCGTTCGGATCGACGTAGCCGTTTCGACCCTGCCACATGATCCCGGCGAGGCCCATGATCGCACAGCCGAGGACGAACACCTTGACTTTCACCAGGTTCGTATTCTTTCCGAGCGATTTCGTCGCGAGTTCGTCCTCGCGGATGGCCTTGAGTACGCGGCCGAAGGGAGAGTTACCGGTCCGAACCATGAGCCAGAAGATCAGGACGACCAGCAGCACCAGCGTCAGGGTGTAGATCCAGTTTTCGACCGTGGTCCGACCGATCCCGAGCGAATTGGTGATCGTCAAGATCTGATAGCCGAGGACGTTCGTTCCCTGGCTCGGATCACCGCCCTGGTAGAGGACCCACTCGGGTACGAACGCCTCGAGTCGGGTGAAACTGATGCCCGATCCGCCGCCCGTTCCGAGCTCTCTTCCGAGAACGCTAAATTCAGCGAGCGCGCCCGAGGTGACCAGCAATCTGATGACTTCCGCGAAGGCGAGCGTGACGATCGCGAAGTAGTCTGCGCGTATTCTGAGCGCCGGCAGAACGACGATCAGCCCAACCAGTCCAGCCGCAACGACGCCGAGGACGATCGCCACCGGCATCGGAAGTCCGAGCCCAGCCGGTCCGAACCCGGGGTCGGGGTCCGACACCGCAATCGCCATCACGTACGCTCCGACGGCCATGAACCCGGCGACGCCGATGTTGAACAGTCCCGTATAGCCCCAGTGGAGGTTGAGAGCGAGCACGACGAGCGCGTACGAGGCACCGAGGAACGTGACCGTCCGCAACGTTCGCATCACGCCGCTGGTCCCGAGACCCGCGATCATCCCCAGGGCGATGATGAACGCGTAGACGGCCAGTAGTGATCCGACGATGACCGCAAGGTCGGCCTGCCACCGGGGGAGTTGTGCGAACCGGTCTCTGAATCCCGTCGGTTCGTCTGACGTCGATTCGGCTCCGTTCGTTTCGTCTCTGGGTTCGTCTTCACTCATGCGGTTTCAACACCTCCGAAGAGCCCCTGCGGGCGATAAATCAGGATCAAGATCATCAACATGAACGCCGCGACTCGCGTGAGATCACCCGAGATCCAGACGAGCATCATGTTGTCGACCAGTCCGATGATCAGGCCGCCGGCGATCGCCCCGTAGATCGATCCGATGCCGCCTAAGATAACCGCGGCGAAGATCAAGAGCAGGAGGAACCAACCGGTGTTGAAGCTAAGCGTTCCCTGCTCTAAGACGATTAGATAGCCGGCGACCCCCGTCAACCCCGCGCCGATCACCCACGTCGCCAGGATCACCCGCTCGGTTGGGATGCCGGTGATCAGCGCCAGATCGCGGTTGTCGGCCATCGCCCGCATCGCCTTCCCGAGTTTCGTATACTGCAACACCGTGTGGAGGGCGATCATGAGGATCAGCGCCGAGACGACCAGGATGACCTGGTGAACCGCGACCGAGTCCGTCCAGAACACGGTCCAGTGGTCGAACATCGGCGAACTTCGAACGACGCCGCGGGTCCGTTCGCCGTAGAAGAACACGATGATGTACCGGAGCGCGAGGGCGACCCCGATACTCGCGATCAAGAGCGGTATTCCCCCGGCTCTGCGCATCCGACGATAGACGAGCCGATCGATTACGAGCGCGACCGCGATTGTCGCGACTGCGGCAACGATCAGCCCGGCGATCATCGCGACCGGTTCGCCGTAGATGTGGAGGTCGAGTTCGCGCGCGGAGGTAGACCGATCCGCGTTCAGAAGGAGGCGCGAACCGATTCCCGCCGCGCCGATACCGCCGATCAGCCACGCGACCGTCCAGCCCGTGAACGCTCCCGTCGTGATCAGATCGCCGTGAGAAAAGTTCGCAAATCGAAGAATGCTGTACGTCATCGACAGCCCCACCGCGGCGAGACCGTACACCAGCCCGTCGACCAGTCCCCGCCAGAGGTACGTCGAGAAGGTAGAAAATCCGAGATCACCGAGCGCCAGTCGCCGAAACAGATCCAGCACCATCAGGAGGACCCCAGCAACCAGCAACAGCCCGAACCGTTGTTCCCACGTCAAGTTCGTTGCAGTCCGACTCGCACCTTCAATAGCCATACTGATAGTGATATCTGTGATTGGGGGTCAAATAGTTCACGCAATATGTTGGGAATTGACTCGGTTGTGATTGGCATGGCATCGTGTCGAACGCAGGTCAGATACGCCCAGATACCCGGTCGTCGTTGGACGTGAGAGTAATCCGACGCTATCGCTCAGCTACCCGGACGAGACAGGTACCGATCCCTCTTCAAAAGCGAACCTTCGATGCGGTCCGGGCTCCACCCCGATCAGGCGTCACCGTAGACCGGCACCGCAGCGCCGCTGGTCACGCTCGCGCCATCACTGCAGAGAAACGCGAAAACGTCGGCGATCTCGGACGGATCGACCCACGAGTCGTGATCGGCGTCGGGCAGCATCTCGCGGTTCATCGGCGTGTCGATCACGCTCGGCATCACACAATTTGCCCGAACCGTTCCCCGGTTCTCCTCGGCGAGCGTCTCGGTGAGCAGTCGGATTCCGGCTTTCGAGATTCGATACGGTCCGTCGCCCTCGCCGCCTTCGAGCGACGAACGGGCGCTGACGTTGACGATGGCTCCATCGGCCGCCTGCAGGTGAGAAAGGGCGTGTTTCGAGGTCAGAAACGCGGTCTTCAGGTTGACGTCCATGAGCAGTTCGTACTCAGAAAGTGGCGTCTCCTCGATCGGTTGGCCGCCGCGCCAGGTGCCGGCCACGTTTGACAGGTGGTCGATCCGTCCGTGTTCGTCGACGATTTCGTCGACGACGCGTTCGACGTCGCCCTCGTCGGTCAGGTCCGCCCGGTAGAAGTGGCCGACGTCGTCCGGATCGAGTTCGGTGTCCGCCGAATCGGGCGCCTCGACGTCGATCCCACAGACAGTCGATCCGTCGGCCGAAAAGCGTTCGACGACCGCGCTACCGAGGGCGCCGGCAGCGCCCGTGACGATCGTGACCGTGTCGGTGAAGTCGAAGGTGGCCGCTCGTGACATACGACGAGGTACGCCGGGCGTGGTGATCAATCACGGGGGAGAACGACGCAGCCGGTGTTTACCGTCGACCGACGATCACAGTGAGTTCAGGCCAGCCACTCCTCGGGCTTCGTATCGTAATCGACGTCGTCCGCCGCGAGGTGCGAGACGGCATCCCATTCGACGCGCTGGACCGACTCCTGCTCGCCGTCGTAGCGCAGCAGGATTCCACGTTCTTCGGGCGTCGGCTCGCGGTTGCGCCGTTTTGCGACCTCGACGTCGTGGTCGTCGATCTCCTTTCTGATCGTCAGCAAGTTCACCGGCCGACCCCAGAGTTCGAACAGTCGCTCGAGTACGTCCTGGGCCTGCGCGAAGTCGAGTTCGATGCCGTTGTACTCGTGTTCTAAGAGGAGTTCGCCGGCGTTGGCGTAGTTGCCGTCGGCGACGGTAATCGTGGGCTTCCCGAAGTTCGTAAACTGTAAGAGAAGTTTACGTTTGACGTCGTCGGGGTCGGTGCTCGCAACGTGGAACTGACCCGTCGCGCGCGAGTACTCGTAGGTGAAGTAGTCGTTCGTTCTGATGAACTCCGGCGTGAGAAACTCGTCTAAGAACGTGACGTCGTTGTGACTCTCCCGGACGTCGTACAGTCGATCCCAGCCCGCGGTGAACGTGACGTGTTCTACCGCCTCGTCGACGGTGGCGTAGCGTGCGTCGTCGAAGAGGTAGCGATCGATCCGCTCGAGTTCGTCCCGCGAGATTCGCGAGAGGACGCCCCGGTTGGCCGGTTTGACGAGCGAGTACTGTCGTCGGGCGAGTCCCTCGTAGGTCAGTACGCGCCACGGGTGGCGGTAGACGTCGATGTCGCCCGCCCGTGCCGCGGCGAGGGCGTCCTGATCGACCCACGTCGACGGCACCGACTCGAGTTCGTCGAGCGAGCCATCCGAGATAGAAGCGATCGGTTCCGGCGGTTCGAGCCGAGTCAACACGTCCTCGAAGTCGACCTCGTCGCGCAACGTCCGCCAGGAAATGCCCTCGACTCGCAGGAGCTGTTCGACGACGTCGCGCCGGTTCGTTACGTTCTCGATGTAGCGCCAGAGCTTCACTCCGAGACTGTAGGGATTGAGTCCCGGCGACGCCAGCACGCTCGACATGTGATCGGCGTACTCGAAGACCTCGTCGTCGCCAGCGAACGCCTCGTCCGCCATCATCTTCGACTCCCAGTAGGAGTTGTGGTTTATCAGCCCAGCTGCGGCGTAGCGATGCGTTTCTTCGACGGAGATGTCGTACACCGTCCCGGACGACGTCTCGACCGAGACGATTTCGTCGGTCCACGTCTCAGCTTCGAACCACGAAAGCGCGTCCACGTACGATTCCAGCGCGTTCGACTCCCTGTCGTATCCGAACCCAATTTCCTCGGCGAACAGATTCGCCGATCGGCCGGTTACGTGGACGTGGTAACAGCCATCTGATTGCTCGCGCCGACGACCGAGGATCCCAAAGTTCGTCAAGAGAAGAAGTACCGTCTGGCTCAGGTCCGAACTCGACGTCGAGAGGATCGCTCCTTGCTGCCCGGCGTGGCCGTCCGCGTCGAAGAGTCCACGGAGGAACTCCGCTACGACCGGTTTCGGTGATCGGAGAATGTGCTCGGGAACCGTCTTGACCGACGCGGCCTTACCATCAGGTAGACCAAGTTCCTCGAGCAAGCAGTCTACGAGCGCTCGAGAGTAACAATAGACGCGCCATCTGGATCCCTGTTGCTCGACAGTTGGCTCGACCCCGAACAGCTCGTCGACCAGCCCGGCGAACTCTTCGGCATGTGCCCGAGTTGCGTTTGTAAAGCCGACCTGTCCGGCAGCGGACGACACGTGTCCATCACCAACTAGAAGGCCGAGGAAGCGTCCGAACGACTCGTCCACGACGTTCGGAACGAGAATCGGTGTTCGCTGTGCGAGGTCCTGTCGCTCCCCGTTGTACTGTTCGAGGGCTTGTTCGATTGCGTCGGACTTCCGTGCCCGGCCAGTGCGTCGGTATCTAAGGACCGTCCAGACAGATACCCCGGCTTCCTCAGCCACGTCGTCGAGCGTGATGTACTCCGCCGGCTCCCACCCGATCGAGGCATATGACGACGGCCAGACGCCGTTCCCGCCAGAAATTTCGATTTCGTCGCCGAGGTCAAGTTCGTCCAGTCGGACCCACGATCCGTCAGGGCGTCTAATTCGATGGTTGTTCGACCCGGTGAGTTCGAATCCGCGACGCGTTTCGATCGTGACCGTATCGTGGTCCGGGATTACGTTCGAGTCGTAGACCGCCTGTGCGGCCTCTCCGTCGGACACGGTGGGGTGTTCGTCGACGACCTCCGACATCCGAACCAATCCCTGGGTGGTAAATACGGGCGTGTCCGGAGCGACACAGGCCCACCCCTCGTTCATCACCTTCGTCATCTTCTGCGGGGCGAAGTAGTACGCCTCCTCGCGCAGCATTTCGAGGATATCCTGCTGCCAGTCGGTCATCTCGACGGCTCGGTCTTCCTCGCGATCGTACTGCTTTCCGTACTCGCGGACGAACCCGAGGACGTCGGATTCGGGCGTGTTCGGTTCACCGTCCCGTTCGGCGTCTGCCTCGCGGGCGTCGAGCCACTCGTCGTCGAACACCTGTGAGGTCACCTCGGGCGAGAGTTCGAGCGCCTCCAGTTTCTCGCGGAGGTCGTCGTCCAGCTCTTCGGGGTCGGTTTCGCGAACCAGTCGCTCGCGGTAGGTTCGGTGCTGGTCGATCGTATCTTCGAGCGTGAGAACGTGATCGATCCAGCGTTCGACCTCGCCGCGATCGATCTCGGGGTCGGACATGTAGGCTTCGATCGTACGGGCGTGACGTTCGAGCATCGCGGCCGCGTCGACGGCGTCGGCGTCGGATCGAGCGTCGGTGAACAGGCCGAACCACTCGTTGTTCGCGAAGAAGTCGGCGTGGGCTTCGACGTGGGTGATCACCGCCTTCTGATCGGCAAGCGAGTTCGACTCCTGTAAGAACGCGTGCGATGGGTTGTCGTTGTTGACGATCTCGAACGCCCTGGCGCCGGTGTAGCGGTCTTGCTTTCGCTGGCGATCGTACTGCATTCCCCACCGCCAGTGCGGGTAGCGTCGCTGGAACCCGCCGTAGGCGATCAGCTCGTTCATCTCGTCGTAGTCGACGATCCAGTAGTTGACCGGGTACGGCTCCAATCCAAGCCTCTCGGCGAGTTCGCGAGCGGCTCGAACCGGTTGCTCGAGATCGGTTGCGATCGCTCGCTTTCGCATGCGGTCTGAGTCGCTCATCGGTCGGTCCCCCACTCGTCGATCGGTCGGCGATAGCACCGTCCGCCCGTGGTGAATTCACTCATTGGCGTCACTCTCCGTGCTCAGTATCTCGTAGATCGCGTCGGCGACATCGTCGGCCGAGTTGACGTACGCGACGGCGACGTCCTCGGCGTCGGCACCGAAGTGTTTCTCCAGTTCCTCAGCGTGGGTCGCGTTGATCGCGTTCCCACTCGGCTGGGTCTCGACGTAGGCGTGGAGGTTCGCGTCGATCTCTTCCATCATCGGAATCACGCGCTCGCCCGTATCGTTCGAGGAGTTCTCCGAGTCGCCGGCCGCGAAGACGTACCGGTTCCAGTCGCTCCACGGGTACTCAGAGAGGACCTCGGCCGCCAGGTCGTACGCGCTCGATATCTTCGTCCCGCCACCCGATCGGATCCCGAAGAAGTCGGATCGGTCGACCTCCCAGGCCTCGGCGTCGTGGGCGATGTATACGAACTCCGCGGTGTCGTACTTCCCCGTGAGGTACCAGTCGAGCGGCGTGAACACGCGTTCGACGAGTTCTCGCTTCGTCTCGCGCATCGACCCCGATACGTCGCGAATGTTGACGACGACAACGTTTCGCTCGCGCTCTTCGACGATTTCGGGGTGACGATAGCGCTCGTCTTCGCGTCTGAGCGGGACGTGTCCGATACCGTCGCGGCGAATGCGCTGGTTGATCGGCTCGCGGTCGACGGACGATTCGACTTCGGCGATCGACGACCACCGGCCCCGCTCGTCGGCGACCTCGTCGTGGGCCCGCTCGATCCAGCCCATCGAGACCGGTAAATGCTGTTCGCGCGCCCACTCGAAGACCTCCCGGGGCGAGATCCCCTCGACCTTGCAAACCTCGCGAACGAAGTCCTCGTCGAACGCCATGGAGAGCTTTCGCTTCAGTCCCTCGCGGAACATGCGTTCGACGTCGAGCGTGCTGTCCGGACCGGAGCGGGTGATGTCGGTGAACGGCCCCTCCGTCTCCTCGACGACGGTCTTTCCCTTCGGTTCGAGGTCGAGTCCGAGTTCCTCGTCGAGTTCCTGGGCGAACTCCTCGGGATCCATCTCGTAGTACTCGTGATCGCCGCCCTCTTCGCCCGGCTCGCCATCTTCCTCGCCGTCGCCCGGCTGCGGCTGCGGCTGGCCAACCGGCTGTCCGACGTCGGGAGCGCCGTCTTCACCCTGACCGACCCCGCCCCGGTCGCGTCGGTCGTACTCGAACTGCGGGAGCGAGACGATCTTGACCGGGATCTTGATCTCGTCCGCGCCGCTGCGGCCCAGATCGCCGTACTGGATGAAGTCGGACAGGTCGGCGCGGTTGTCCTCGCCGACCGTACGAAACCGTTCGAGGTCGTCTTTCAGCCCCATCGTGCGGTCACCTCGCGCATGACGTGTCGACTCGTCAGTTCGGCCGACGCGCGCGAGTAGCCGTACGAGTCGACCAGGTGGTCGATCGTCGCCTCTTTCACCCGCTCGGTCTCGGTGTCACTCGGCGGGTCGTCCCAGGCGGCCGGGTCCAGATCCGGGAAGTGACGCTGGACGTCGTCCCAGTCGTGGCTCTCGAGGACGTCCGTGAGGACGGGTATCGCGGTGAGGTCGGCGTCGCTGGCGGAGAACTCCTCGTCGCGGTGTTCCCAGGCGTAGCGATTCAGCGCCGTGATAACGTTCTCCCGGCGGAACCGGCAGACCTCGTCTGTCGGCCGGTTGGCCTCGTAGTCCGATTCGTCGAAGCGGCCGAGCTGTTCGACCTCGAAGAGCTTCATCTTCAGCGGATCGGGCTCGATCGGATCGCCGCGCTCGTCGGCGAGGGATTCGCCCGTCTCCCACGCGTAGACGTGTTCGACGTACTCCGAGACCGTCTCCTCGTCGACGCGTTGGTCGTGACAGATCGCCTCGATCACGTCCGCCTCCTGGCGTTCGAAGACGTACTCGGCGACGGGGACGACCCGCGATTCGAACTCGGATTGCTCGCCGGTCGAAAACAGCGGTTCGGCAGACAGCCCCTCGACCATGGCGTCGATCACGTCGCTCGGCATCACCACGTCCTCGACGTCGAGCGTCGGGTGGTACCGATCTCGGTCGTCCTGGAGGAGTTCGGCGATAACGTCGCGCGTGTACGTTACCGGGATGCCGTGGGTCCCGTCGGGTGCGTCGTCGTCGAACTCGAACTCCTCCTTCTCGACGCGGTCGTCGCCGACCTGCAGATACCCCTGATCGAACACGAGCGCCTTGTCGACCAGATTCAGATCCGAGGGGACATCGTCGCTCGCGAGGCGCGTCACGACGGCGTACAGCGCGGCCACGTCGATCGCGTGCGGGGCGAGTTCGCGCTCTCTGACGGAGCCGGTTTCGTCCTTGATCGAGATCGAAAGTGGCTGGCGGACCTTCCGGGCGAGTTCGTCAGGATCGGTGGTCGTCCAGACGGACGTTTCGTTCGTCAACTCCCGGCGGACGAGTTCGGCCTCCATCGATCGGTTCGTCAGGTAGTGGAATCGTCGTTTGTTCAACCGGCGTTTGAGCGCCTTCAACGGGTCGAGACCGTTTCGATCCGCGTGCTGGTCGAGTTGCGCCTCCAGGTCGGGATTCGAGATAATCAGCAGCTGCGTGTCGACGTCCATTCCGATCCCCTTATCGAGCTTGACGGTCCGCTCGTCGGGCACGTTGAGCAGCTTCTGTAGCAAGTCGGCGTGCTGGGAGGCGTCCTCGACGATGGTCAGGACGCCGTTTCCCTGCGATAGCACGCCGTCGTAACTGAACGCCTGCGGATTCTTCCGACCGCGGGAGTCGAGTTCCTGGAGCATGCCGTGCATCCAGGAGCCGACGAGCCGTTCTTTTGGCGTGCCGTCGTCCTCGGCGTGGAGGACGCCGATGCCGCTCCCGACGTCGACGACGTAGTTTTTCACCCGAAGGTGGGTCTCGTCGGTGATCGCCGAAAACAGCGAGTCCGTCCCCTGTCGTCGGTAGCGCTCTTCTAAGTAGTCGTAGGCCTCCCGCGAGAACGGGTCCAGTCCGGTGTCGACCCGGATCGGCACGTGATCGCCCACGTTTTCGTTCAATCCCGAGAGGATGTCCTCGCGCACCGGCTCGGGAAAGACCGAGAGTGGGTGGGTCTGGACCGGGCTCTCGAACCAGTGTTCGTCGTCGGTCGCGGTCGGGTCGACGCCGTAACTGAGTCCTCGGTCCTCGGCCGAGGCCGTCCGGACGTTCCACTCGATCGTATATCGCCGACCCTCTGGCGTCTTCGAGTACTCGCGGAGTCCGTTGATCAGACAGCGCTTGAACTCGGATTTGCCCGTCGCGGTCGGCCCCTCGAACCAGATGATGGTCTCTTCTTTCCCCCGACCGGCCGCGATCGCCCGGAGGTCGTCGACGAACGCGTTCAGCACCGGGGTGTTTCCGAGGACGGCGTGCTCACCGTCGTTGTACGGATCGTCGAAGAACCGATAGCGCTCGCGGTGTTCGCCCTCTTCGAGGACGGTTCGCGTACCGGCCGCCTCGATCGCGTCGAGAACGTACTTCGAGGCGTGGGCGGCGACGGTCGGGCGTTCGAAGAGGTGGTCGACGAACGACTCGATGTCCATCGGTTCCTCGTAGGTCTCTTCGAGGGTTCGATCTGCGTCCGCGACGTAGTCGGTTCCACGGCTCATTGCTCCTCGATCTCGTCTCTGGCCACCTCGGCGCCGGCGAACTCGAGCACCTCCTTGGCCCCCGGTTCCGAGTAGCCCTGTTCTATCAGCGCGTCGATCCAGGCGGAGCGCTCGTCGTCGTCGATCTCTCCCGCGCTGACCAACGCCGAGAAGTTGATGTTGTGCTTTTTGTCCTCCCAGAGTTTGCGTTCTAAGGCGCGTCGGAGCCGCTCGTTGTCGGTCGGATCGAACGCCTCGCCCTCGCGGGCGCGCCGAGACACCCAGTTCGAGACTTCCTGTCGGAAGTCCTCTTTCCGATCGGACGGGATGTCGAGTTCCTCTTCGACGGCCCGAAGGAAGGTCTCGTCCGGTTCTTGCTCTCGACCCGTGAGCTCGTCCTCGATGGTCGCGTCGTCGATGTAGGCCATGACGTGATCCATGTACTTTTCACCCTGTCGTTGGATCTCCTCGACGTCGTAGGCCAGCGCGTTGCGGACGTCCTCGATCGCTCGTTCGCGGTACTCCTCGCGGACGCGCTCGAGATAGCGGTAGTAGGTGTCGAACTCCGATTCCGGGATCGAGCCGTGGTGTTCTACGTTCTCTTCGAAGAAGTTGAACACCGTCAGCGGCGAGAGGTACTCGCGGCCGCGGTGTTTCGAATCCATTATCGCTTCGGCGATCTCGTCGCCGATGAACCGCGGGGAGACGCCGACCATCCCCTCGCCGATCTCGGCGACCTGGTCGGCTTCCTCGCGGAGCTTCTTCACGTCGACGTCCTCGCTCTCGTCGATCTCTCCGTTGTACGCCTTGGCCTTCGCGAGTAAGTCGATCCGATCGCTGTCAGGTTCCTCGATCCGCGTGAGAACGCCGAACAGCCCCGCCATGGTCAGCGTGTGCGGTTCGACGTCGATGTCGGGGACGTCGGCGTTCTCCAGCATCTTCTCGTAGATGCGCGCTTCGTCCTCGTAGGACAGCACGTACGGGAAGTCGATCCGCTTCGTGCGGTCGTTGAACGCCTCCATCTTCTCGTCGCCCTTCTTGTCCTTGTACTCGGGCATGTTCGTCCGGCCGACGATCACCTGGTCGATGTCGATCCGGGGGTTGTTCTTCGGTTTGATCGTCTGCTCCTGCGTCGCGTGCAGGAAGTCGTAGAGGAACTCGCGCTGGAGTTTTAACAGCTCCTCACCCGAGAAGATGCCCCGGTTCGCGTTACAGAACGCGCCGGAATAGTCGAACGCCCGCGGGTCGGACTCGCCGTAGACGGCGATCTTCGAGTAGTTGACGTCGCCGGTGAGTTCGGTCTCGTCCTGATTCTTCTTGTCTTTGGGTTCGAACGTCTCGAGACACTGGCGCTTGTTCTCGTCGGCGACGAGTCTGACGATCTCGACGTGGTTTTCGAGGACGGCTTTGAGATCGTCGTCGTACTTCGCGAGCAACCGATCCATGTAGAACTCGCTCTCGGGATCTAACGCCTGCTCGTTCTGGATCGTATACGGGGCGTCCAGAGACTCGTTCATCGCGTCGATCACCTCCTGGCGCTGTTCTAACGGGAGCAAGACCAGCGGATCCTGATTCATCGGCGATCGAACGACGTCGTCGGCCGGATCCTGGTCTTTGATCACGTCACAGAGGTTCGTCCAGCGGAAGGTGTACATCCGACCCTCATCCTGGAGCGTGTACGCCTCGAAGTACCGACGGAGCTGTCGATCGAAGTGTGATTTCCCCGATCCGACGGGGCCGAGGAGGAGTTTGATTCGTCGCTCCGGTCCGAGCCGGCGCGACCCCGACTTTACCTTGTTGACGAATTCGTGGATCGCCTGGTGGACGACGCGACCGTAGAACGTGTTCTCGCCGTCGCCGAGCGGATCGATCGAGGCGAGGTGATACTCGACGACCCCGCGCGACTCGTCGTAACTGGTTCCATAGAAGTCGAACATGTCCGCGACCCGCTGGTGGGCGTTGCGGGCGATCTTCGGATCGGCCGTGACTTCGTCTAAGTACCAGCTGAACGGCTTCGAATCGCGAAGGTCGGCTGGCATCGATTGCTGGTAGGCGGTACTTATCTGTTCGAGCGTGTCGGTGTCACCGGTCATGGTATCACAGGGTGGGTCGGGTGCCGTCGATCGCTCCGGGGCGAGTGCTGACGATCGACTCGGAGAAATCGTCCAATGCTCCGGGCCGAAACGACCCCGAGAACGGGTATCCGTCGGTCATAGGCCCGCCGCATCGGACGTGTGATTGAGTGTTATTGTCTAACAAACTGACCTGCCGCTGGAAACGCGGTCGAACCGTCGAGGGCGGCGAGGGGCGTACACACATTGTGGACCTCCGACGCTCCGACGAGAGCAGGTCGTCCGGAACGCCACCATTCGGCGGACGGATACCGATGGTGTTTAATATGATTGTAATCAAGCTATATAAGCTTGACCCCAACAAGTATTTAGCAGAACAATTTTCCGGCCGTTCTATCCGGGTACTGAAACGTGCGTGTTCCACCAGTTCACGCAACTGGCGACGCGTACTTAGTTCGAGAGCCTGCACCTGCGCGCATCGATCGCACGCGGAGTCGGACCGAAGCGGCGGAGGTTCCGTGACCGACCGATCACCGTACTGCGTATGATTCCGTGATCGATCGGTCTCCGCGACCGCTTATACGTCCGCCGTGCGTACGGCGACTCATGACGTCGAACGGACTCGCCGATGGGTGGGAGATCTGGACGGCCGAGGACGACGGCCGCACCGTCTACGCCTACCGACCGGACGTATTCGACGGCGACGAGTACCCCGCCCCCTGTCTCCCCGTCTGCTATCTCACCCCGGGCACGCAGACGCGCCGACCCGGACAGAACCCGACCGATCGCACGACGACCGACGACTGGTTCGTCACGCTCTACCTCGAACCGGAGGTGTACGTCGACGACGTGCACCGGTTCGAGTCCCGGTCGGACGCCGAATCGTTCGCCCGCTCGCTCCTCGCCCGGTTCGCCGACGGCGAACTCGACTATCGCGAGGCGTATCAGATTCCCCGCGAGCACTACCTAGACCGGCTAGACGAGTTGACCGGACGGAACTAACGGCCCCGCTCGGCTGACCCGGACGTTCATTAGCGTCGATCACCGACTCTCAAGCGGATGTACGTCTGCCGTCGCTGCGACGAAGAGATCCCGCCGGACGTCGAACCGTGTCCGGCCTGTGGGTACGATCCAGGCGGCTCCGCGAAGGATCTCGGCGGTATCTGTCTCGGACTCAGCGTTCCGCTCCTCTACGCCGTCACTCCAGCCGGCGTGTTTCTCGTCTTCGTCGGTCTCCTCTGTTTCGGCTGGGGGCTGCTAGCGACGCCGAGCGAGCGGGTACTGTGAGGCGACTCGCCGTCGACATCGATGGAATACCCGTGGGCTTAACCTTCCGGACCGAGTAGGTCGGCCGATGTCTACGATCACCCTCCTCGGTGATCGCCTGGCCGAACCCGGGACGGAGTTCGTCTACGAGGGAGAAGCCGAGGCCTGTGCGGGGTGTCCCTACCGAAGCCAGTGTCTCACGCTAGAGGTCGGGCGGCGATACCGTGTCACCGACGTCAGAGACAACGCCCAGTTGCTCCCCTGTGCGGTCCACGACGAGGGCGTTCGCGCCGTCGAAGTCGAATCGACTACCGTGCGGGCGAACGTCCCAACCGACGGCACGTTCGCGGGAGCCACGGCGACGCTCGCCGGGCCGTGTCCGTACGTCGAATGCCCGAGTCACTCGCTCTGTGAACCGAACGGAGTCGAACACGGTGAGTCGGCCCGCGTCGTACGTATCGAGGGCGATCCACCGCACGAAATCTGTCACCTCGATCGATCGCTCACGACCGTCGAACTGGATCCCGACGGGTAACCAGATCGACCGGGACGTTCCCTGCACCGATTCGTACCGATCACAGCCAGCGACGAGCCACTGCACACTGGTTCGAACCGTTCTCATCGAATCCGGATAGTTCGGTTTTCGAACCGAACAACGTACTTAACGTCGCAATTTGAACACCCCGAGTTGTTTCTCAGTCCCACCACCACCATCCGATGCGAGGTACACGGTCGCGTGGACACCCTCACCGCCGTGACTCGCACCTTCAGATGGCTACCACAACCGCCCTGCTCGTCGCCGTACTCGCCGCCGGCGTCGGTTCCGGCCTCCTCGCCCACGAGTGGGCACACGCCGGCGTCCTCCGCCTGACAGGTACCGAGTACACGGTGACGTTCCTCCCCGACCGAGACTCGTCCCCCCTCCGCTGGCTCACGAGCTGCCCCTGGGCCGTCGTCCACCCGAACCCGACGGCCGCCACACCTGCCTGGTCGCTAAAAGTAGCCGCCCTCGCACCGCTCGCGCTCGCGATTCCGGTGTTCGGCCTCGCGCTCTCCGGTCTGGCCCCCTCGCCCGAACAGCCCCTCTTTTCCGCCTTCGCACTCGGCTGGCTGGCCTGTGCGATCCCGAGCCCCCAGGACTTTTCCGTCGCGTTCTACGCACACCGCGCGCTCGAATCCGTCCCCGCCGCACCCGACGGAGACGACACCACAGCAATCGGAGTTCGAACTGGCGACTGACACGGTCTCGTGAACACTGAACCGGCCGTTCGACGGCAGACTCAACGAAGTCGACTACGACAGACTTCCCGAACTCACCGAATCGGTGGCAATAGAACGTCAGAACGCACCGGGCCGACCGCAATCGAACGTTCGAACGAACCGAGTCAGCCGGTTGGTCACCGGACGTACCCGCACGTGAGCACGACCCACGCAACCCTTATCCGTGCCCCGACTCTCTCCTAAGACGCAATGGCAAACGGTAAAGTTGATTTCTTCAACGACACAGGCGGTTACGGCTTCATTTCGACGGACGACGCGGACGATGACGTTTTCTTCCACATGGAAGACGTTGGCGGCCCGGACCTCGAAGAAGGCACCGAGATCGAATTTGACATCGAACAGGCCCCCAAGGGCCCCCGCGCGACGAACGTCGAACGCCTGTAACACGGCCGCTCTAGCGTTTCAGTCGACACCAATTTTCGAAGACACACCGATCGACGAGCGACAGCTGGTTCGGTGACCGGCTCCCGATCGACGGAATACACATCGGTTCAGTCGCCACCACGTCGGCCGGAAACCGCTCAGGGTGACCGATCGGGGACGCCAGTCAGCAACTGACCGACGTCGTGAATATTGCGCGTCTCGAGTAACAACTCCGCGGCCTCCCGGAGCGTGAACGACGCGTCGATCTCGACGCCGTAACACCGGGCGTAACACTCGAACCAGTCGTTCATCGCCCGCTCTAGCGCGTCGAACTCCGCGGGCGAAAACCGAACGAGCCGGCCGCCCGTCCGGCCTTCGACGTACAGCCATATCGCCCGACCGGCCCCGTCACGAAGGTACGCTTCGGCCTCGTCCGGATCGCACTCGCCGAGGGCTCGCTCTCGAACCCGCGCACGATCTCGCGCTGCTTGACGGGCGAATGCGGCGATTTGTGATCCGTGAGACATAGAAAACTGGGTCCCGCCAGAGGAAGCGATCAGCCCTGTTTGTACTCGACGCCTTTTCCGCCGCTCGGATGCTCCCACGCCGTGTCGGCGACGATCGCACAGGTCCCACACTCGACACAGGGTTGCGTATCGAGGCTCACCATTCGCTCTTCAGAGCCGTTTACCTCGACCAGTTCTGATCGATAACAGCCACCGCCGAAGTCTTCTGCACTCACCGGACAGGCCGCGACGGCCGCCCCACTCGCCTCGTACGTTTCGTCGAGGAGTTCAATGTGTGGGTTGCCGACGTCCGTATCGTAGGTGAGATCGCCGATTCGCGCTTCGAGTGACGGCGGTTCGACGGACGACTCCCACTGGATCGTTCGACCGAGTTCCTCGCCGAGGACCGTCGGAAGGGTGACGTATCCCGTGCTCGTGTCGGGCAACATCCCCACCATGAACGGCGAATTGTACGCCCGCTTTACGAGTCGTTCCGAGAGTCGGTTCGTCGCCGCGAATCGGCCGACTCGCGAGGTCAAGAGCCCGTTGGTCAGGCGCTCGACCAGGTTCCGCTCACCGAGGAAGCTCGCGGCTCGGTACCGACGTGGTCGGAGCTTGCCCATCGTTCCGGACTTTTCGAGCATGTCGACGTAGCTCCGGCCGGCCGCGTCGGCGGCCGGATTCGACCGGGTGCTCGCGAACGCGTCGGCCGCGAGCGCGCCGGCCGTAACCGCGTGGTTCATCCCCTTGATGATCGGCCCCTGGGCCTGCATCTGCCCGGCGGCGTCGCCGACCAGAAGCAGCCGCCCCTTGTACGGCGACGGATGAGCCACTTTCTTCGAGTCGGGCACGAGCTTCGCCCCGTACTCGCGCTCGTGGTAGTCGTCGCCGAACCACTGGGCACAGAGCGGGTGCGTCAGAAGGGCGTCGAGCAGCTCGTGCGGTTCGGCTCGCTCTGCGACGAGACTGTCGAGGTGGAAGACGGTCCCGATCGAGACCGATTCCTCGTTCGTGTAGAGAAATCCACCGCCTCTGACGCCCGAGAAGAGGTCGCCCGAGAAGAGGTGGGCAACGCCCTCGTCCTCGCCGACGTCGAACCGGTCTTCGATCTCGTCTGGATCCATCTCGACGACGGCTTTAACGCCCTGGAACCACTCGTCGGGTTCGTCCCAGTCCATCAACCCGGCGTCGCGAGCCAGTTCGGAGTTGACGCCGTCGGCCGCGACGATCACGTCGGCCGTGATCGGATCCAGCTCGTCGCAGGTGATCCCGACGATTTCGCCGTTCTCGCGCAACAGCCCGTTGACGCGGACGTCGGTCAGCACACCGCCGCCGGTCTCGCTGGTCTTTTCGTGGACCTGTTCCTCGAGCCAGGAGTCCATCTTGCGCCGCAAGACGGCGTCACACCAGTCCGTATCGTGCTCGTGTAAGTCCGTGAGCGAGAACGATTTGACCTTGTTTCCGGCGATGTTGTGGATCTCGTAGTCGGTCACCGGTCGTTCGGCCGCTTCCTCGCGAAAGCCGTCGAAGAGGTCGTCGATCGTGTAGGGCGCAGACTCCTCGGCGTAGATGAGCCCGCCGGAGACGTTCTTCGAGCCCGCCTCGACGCCGCGTTCGACGACGAGCGTTTCGATACCGTGATCGGCCAATCGCGCCGCGGCCGCGGCCCCGCCCGGACCACAGCCGACGACGATCGCTTCGTAGTGTTCGTACTCTCCGTCACCAGACATCACTGCTCACCTCCGTCGGTCACCGCATCCATCGTCAGTTCGCCGCTCTTAATCGCCTCCGTCAGCCGCGGGAGCACCTCGAAGAGGTCACCCTCGATGAAGTAATCCGAGAAGTCACAGATTCTCGCGTCGGTGTCCGTGTTGATCGAGACGATCGTCTCCGACTCGTCCATCCCGACTTTGTGCTGGACGGCGCCCGAGACGCCCGCGGCGATGTAGAGGTCGGGCGAGACGACCTGTCCCGTCTCACCGATCTGTCGCTCTTCAGCCGTGTACGTCTCGACGTGACCGTCGAACTGGTAGGACGAGGTGACGATGCCGCGAGTGATGCCGAACGCCGCGTCGTCGAAGGCGTCGGCGAGATCGAGTCCCAGTTCGATTCCGCGCGTCGGGTCGTCGCCGATGCCGCGACCGAGACAGACGACGACCTCGTGTCCGGTCAGGTCGACGCCCTCGTCTAACGTGTCGTGCTCCGTGATCTCGACGCCGAACCACTCGTCGTCGAGTTCCATATCGTGCTCGACGACGAGGCCATCCCGGTCCGGATCGGGGTCCGGAACGGGGAACGTTCCGGGGATGACCGACGCTCCCTGCGGGTGAAAGTCCCGGTCGGGGTTGTCGATGCAGAGGATCGTCGAGTACTCGAACCCGGAGAAGTCCGGTCGTTTCATGTGCAGCGTCTTCTCGAACGTCTTCTTGACGCCCGGTTCGCCCGTCTTCACGGGATTCGAGACCTTTTCAGGCTTGATGAACAGGTCAGAACAGTCCGACGCGAGACCGGAGTCGAGTTCGGCCTGAACGGTTGCCGAGAGGTCGCGGCCGTTGTTCGTGGCCGGAAAGAGGATGTACCGCGGTTCGTCGTAGTCGCGCCAGTCCGTGCTCTCGGTGGTACCCTGCCCGCGCGCCATGTGCGCGGCGACGCGGGTGTACGGCGTGTTCATAAACCGTTCGAGGCGGTCGTCGTCGTGATAGACCGCGACGTCCGCGCCGTAGGTGATCGCCTCCTCGGCGAGTTCCGCACAATCGTCGCCGATGACGAACGCGACGACGTTTTCCTCGTCGCCGAAATCCTCGGCGTAGGTGTCCATGAGCTCGCGCGCCTTCCCGAGCATCTCCTTCGAGACGTCGAGTAACTCGCCCTGCTGAGTCTCACAGTAGACCCACATATCCTCGTAGTGGCCACCCTGGAGCGCCCGCACGTGCTTCTTATCACGCGTCGGGTGCGAGAGGCCGTCGTCCTCGTCGGGTTCGTCTCCCTCCGGCTCGTCCCCATCGTCGGCATCATCCGTCGATTCGTCTTCGTCTACGGCCTCGCCCTCGGCGTCCTCGCCGACGTCTTCGGCCGTTTCTTCGTACTCGCCTTCGGTTTCCGGTTCGTCGACCTCACCCGCCTCCCGGAGGGCGTCCATCCGCGATTCGATCGCCTCGCGGGCGGTTTTCCGGTCCTGACCGTCGCGTTCGGCCTCGAGTATAGCACTTAGCTCCGCTAAGTCGTCGACGGTTTCGAGTTCGTCGCGAAGTTCCGGGACCGTAAACGCATCCGGATCTACCATACTCAGTCACCTCCGGCAAAGGGGGCGAGTTCGTCTACTACCCGAGACATTCCGTCCGCGTCTGTCGGGTCGACCATCGTCGCTTCGCGCTCGGAAGGCGCCTTCGGGATCGGATCGACCGACGAGACGATGGTCGGCGAGCCGTCGAGGCCGATGTAGTCCGGATCGAGGTTCATGTCCTGGTGGTCCCACATCGTCAGGTGCTCCTCGTAGTCGGCCGCCCGCTCGCTCGTCTCCTGGCGAAGTCGCTTGTGCTCGAGGCGGTGAGACGCCTTTCGGTAGGTCGGTTCGAACTCCGGATCCGCGACGATGAGACTCGGCGTGGACGATTCGACCGTCTCGATCTCGTCGACGTCGCCTTCGACGAGTCGCTTCGCACGAACGGTGGTGTCTTCGATATCCAGCGCGAGTGCGTGGGTGATCATCGGCCATCCCATCGCCCAGGCCGTCTGCGGGCCGGTGTGTCCGGTCTCGCCGTCGGCCGTCTTGAAACCGGCAAACAGGAGGTCGATCTCACCGACTTCCTCCTCGTACTTCTCCAGGGCGGCGCTGATCGTGATCGCCGTCGCCCACGTGTCGGCCGCCGCACACTCTCTGTCCGAGAGCAGATAGAGGTCGTCGGCGTACACCGATTCCATCGCCTCGCCGAGCACCTCCTTGTAGCCTGGCGGACCCATGCTCATCACGCTCACGTGGCCGCCGTGGCGAACGCGCGTCTGTAACGCCGCTTCCAGCGCGAACTTGTCGTTCGGGTTCATCACTGTCGGCGTCTTACCGCGTTCCAGGTGTCCCTCCTCGTTGAAAGAGACGGCCCCCTCGCTGAAGTCGGGGACGCCCTTCGTCAGTACTACCGATCTCACGCTTTCCCCCGCGTTCGGTCCGTGTTCGCTCGTCCCATGCTCATCTCTCCCGTTCGAAGGAGTCACTAATAAGATGCGGGGGTTACAATCGGGGTTCGCGAGACGGTTCCGGGTCGCGAGCGACACATCGACGCCACTCCGACCGGTGGAAAAGAGGGGTAGTAATAGCCACACTCCAGAGAGCGAACTCGACAGTGTCTATTCGTCCGCGAAGCAGGTCAATCAACCTGGCCGACGTCGGTTTGCATGGTAATCTGTCCGGCAGCTCGCATCGTTCCGTCGACGGCCGCGTGCGTACCGAGTTCGAGCGCGCCACAGGAGAGGTCGCCGAGTACGCGAACGTCTTCACCCAGCGTGATCGTTCCGTCCCGGGTCGTGACGTCACCGTGAACGGTCGTTCCCGACGCGACCTCTATGTCGCCTCTGGCGCGCAGACTCCCGAATATCTCGGTATCGTGACCGACCGCGAGTTCTTTCGCCCGAATGTTTCCGTGTAGTCGACAGTCGTCACCGATACGCGCCGGCGTCGATACGCGCCACGTATCGTCGCTTACCGTCGCGTTCTGTGGAATAACCAGCGGGTCGACCGACGGTTCGTCCTGCCCCTCGTCGTCTAACAGTTCGTCGATGAACCGCTGTGCCGCTTCCTCCTCGCCGACGACGAGTAAGTGTTTCAGGTAGACGAACAGGAGGACGATCGTCGGCATCGGATTACGGATGACGATCCAGCCGTTCGCCTCGAATCCCTCCTCGATGTCCACGTCGTCGCCGATGTCGAGATCGCCGGCGACTTTCAACTCGCCGCCGACGTGGACCCGCTCGCCGAGGTAGGCGTCTCCGCCGACGAGAATCGTCTCCGCCACGTCACACCACATGTCGAGCCGACAATCGCCTTCGGCTTCGATTGCGCCGCCGAAGTGGACGCCTTCGCCGGCGACGACGTTTCGACCGCGAACGCCGAATTCGACCGTCGCGCGTCCGCCGATGAGAACGTCACCATCGGTCACCAGATCACGCTCCTGGGCTTCGGTTCCGTCGGGAACGACCAGAGTATCGAGTGGGTCGCTGTGGAGCGTCACACTCGATTGCACTGTCTCCCGAGTAATAAACTGGCGTCAGACGTCCGGCAGACGAACCCCGTGGAGCGATCCGACGCAGACGACTCGTTTTTGTGGACACCAGTCTAAGACCGGATCATGACCACGCTCGCATTCGACGATGACGGCGTCGACGTCGTCTACGAGGGAACCGAGTTCCGCCTCGAAAAATCGCTCGTCGAGGAGGCGATCGAGAAACCCTATTACGACGTTACCGACCACGAAGTGCTACAGATCGTCGCCGAGCATCCCGACATCTCCGGCGAACCCAGGCGGATCGGTGATATCATAGATTGAACACGGATCGACGGCGATTGGGTCTCACCCGTCCGAGTCGAACCGTTCGGCAGCGGATTCGAACGCGAGTTCGGACAGTTCCCGACTCCGTCGCTCCTCGCGCGCGGCGAGCGCCTCCGGATCCGGATTGACGTCGTCCGTGAGCCTTGCCCACGAGTTGTGCGTCTTCGCGTGACACCACCGACAGAGGTAGACCGTGATCTCGTGGCCGACCGAATCGTCGTCTGCGGCGTACGAGAGGTGGTGTTCTTCGAGGAGCGGGCGAGCAGAGGAGTGGGCGTCTCGGTGTTCTTCGAGCCCGCATCGCACGCACTCTCGATCACTCACGCGACATCGGAAGTGCGGACACCGATTCCACTCGAGCGTCGAGTCCGCCTCGAGCGAGTCGGCACCCGTCTCCGGCGGCTGGTCCGGGTCGACGACGTGACACCGGTAGGACGACGACGCTCGATCGCGAGCGAACTCGGGGTCGCGGTGTGGCCGCTCGATCGCCAGCCGACACCGGCCGTCGTCGGTGAGGTGGTCACACCGGTCGACGAATTCGTAGGGATCGTCGACGCCGACGGCCGTTCCGCGGGGCGTCTTCTTCATTCGGTACCACCGTCGGTCCCGAGAGACCATTTCAGTTACGACAGCGATCCGGTACCGCGACCAGGGACGACGCGGCCGCGGTCGACTACTGGTCGAGTCCGAACGCGATATCGTGTGAGTTCCGCCGTGGGCAATTCTCCCACGTATAAACCAACCGGTGGGCATCCGGTCCGTCGGGCCGGTCGAACCCGACCCGAACGCGATCGCCATCCCGCGCCACCCGGAGTATACCCTGCGGTCTCACCGCCGGATTCGGCCAAAACACTTTCCTACCTGAACACTCCTCTCTCTATCAGTATACGGGGGGATTACATGATAGGTAAATTACGTACTATCGTTCCGGCGCAAATTCGCCGGAGCTACGCACTGAAATTCGGAATCGCACTTCTCATTCTGGGTCTCTCGGTCGGACTCATCGGGTTTCTTGGCACGACCATGATCACCGACAGCGTCGAAGAACGGACGCTAGAGACGCAGGTGAATCAGGCCGGGCAGGAAGCGACCATGCTCGACACCTGGAACACGCAGAACGAAGGAATAACCCACGACATCGCACAAACGCCGGTCTTGCGATCCGAGGATCCCGAGGCCATACAGAGCTTCCTCGACGATCTCACGTTCGACTTCGAAGAAGCACACTACGTCGACCCGATCAGCCAGGAGGTCCTGGCATCGACCGCGGGCGGAGCCGAACGACTCGACGACATCAATTTCCCTGACGCGGCCGAACTCGATTCGGAACGAACGCTGAACGTCGAGCGAACCGAACCGTACATGAACGTAAACCCGACGTTCGGTGACGATCAGCCGGTCCTCGCCTACCACGTCGGCATCCGCGGTTCGGATCGGGTTCTGATCCTCACGATGAACTTAGCGGAGTACGGGACCGGACTCGAAGGGGATCAGATCGTCACTATCGTCAACGACGACGCCCAGATCGTCGCGAACAGCATGCTCCCCCGGGCCGGCTTCGACGGCGGACTCGTCCCCGAGGACGGATCGTTCCCGGTATCGTACGACGATCCCGACGGATTCTTCGCGGATGCGACGAGCGGAGACGACGAAAACCGAACCGGTGCGAACGTCTACAGCGGCAGCGGCAGTACAGCACTCCACGACGAACCGTACAATTTCAGCACGAACGAATACGTCGGCGCCTACCACGGGACCGACATGGGCTGGACGGTCCTCTCACACACGTCGACCGACGACGCCTACGGGTTCGTCAACACCGTCAATCAGTGGGGGATGTACGCGACGCTCGGTGGCATCTTACTGATCGGTCTGATCGGTGCCGTCATCGGTCGAAACACGGCGACCTCGATCGATCGACTCACGGGGAAGGTAGCCGAGATGGAGAGCGGAAACCTGGACGTCGAGTTCGAGACGAAGCGGATCGACAACATCGGCCGGCTCTACACCGGATTCGCCGAAATGCGAGACGAGTTGAAGCTTCAGATTACCGAGGCCGAAGACGCAAGAGCCGAAGCTGAAGCCGAACGAGAACGCGTCCAGGCGATCAACGAGGACCTCGAACGAACTGCCGAGAGCTACTGTGGCGTCATGGAGGAGGCCGCAGATGGCGACCTCACCGTCCGAATGGACCCCGACTCGACGGACAACGAGACGATGGCCGACATCGGATCCGACTTCAACTCGATGCTCACCGAGATCGAAGCGACCGTCGAGAACCTAAACCAGTTCGCGACGGAGGTCGCGACCGCGAGCGAACAGGTGACCGCCTCCAGCGAAGAAGTTCGATCGGCCAGCGAGCAGGTCAGCAGTTCCGTCCAGGAGATCTCCGACGGGGCGAGCCAGCAGTACGACTCCCTGCGATCGGTCGACAACGAGATGAACAACCTCTCGACCACCACCGAAGAGATCGCCGCCTCCTCGAATCAGGTGGCCGACGTGGCCGAACGGACGGCGACGACAGGACGAGACGGTCGCGACGCAGCCCGCGAAGCGATCGCCGCGGTCGAGGTGCTCGAAGACGAGCGCGAAGCCGTCGTCGCCGAGTTCGAACAGCTCCAAACGGACGTCGGACAGGTCGACCAGCTCGTCGACCGCGTCGCGGAGATCGCAGAGCAGACGAACATGCTCGCGCTCAACGCGAACATCGAGGCGTCCCGATCGGCCGGCGGCGACGACGACGGCGGATTCGCCGCCGTAGCAGCGGAGGTCAAAGAACTCTCCCAGGACGTCAAGGCCGCGACCGAAGAGATCGACGAACAGCTAGAAAATATTCAGGACCAGACCGAGCGCTCGGCCGAGGAAGTCGATCGAACGGCCGAAGAGATCGAACGGGTGGGCGAGCTGGTAGCCGAAACGGTCTCCGCTCTCGAAGAGATCGCCGAGTACTCCCAGGAGACCAACGACGGCGTCCAGGAGATTTCGGCGGCGACCGAAGAACAGGCGGCGTCGACCGAAGAAGTCGTCGCCATGGTCGACGAGGTGGCGACGATCGCCGAACAGACGACGACGGAAGCGGAGGGAGTCGCCGCGGCGGCCGAGGAGCAGACGACGGCGATGACCGAAGTATCGAGTTCGGCCAACGACCTCACCGAGCAGGCGATGGCCCTCTCGGAGGCCCTCGGTCGGTTCGATACCGACGCAGATGTCGACGACTCGTTACTCGACATCGATCCCGAAGGCGACGGAGACGACGGCGGAGACGAGTTCACGTTCGACGACGACCAGGCGGTACCGGTCGAGTCAGACGAAGACGAACCGGCGCCCGAACAGGGGGCCGACGGAATCACCGACGGAAACGCCACCTGGGACCGATCGGACGACGACGATGGAGAGACGTTCTCGCTCGATAGCTAACCGGTAGCTCCACAACTTCTTCAGTCTCCCCGTTCGTCGATCGGTGGAGAGTCGACCTCGTTCGGCACTACCAGCGCGCATCGTCCGCGCCAGGGACACCCATCACGTTGGTAAACCTTCAACGCTGCAACCCAGCCGATCCGGTCAGTACGTTTATAGACATACCGGACGGACAGAAACTGTGCGTCTCGTACACGAACCGGGCGACGGCGAGCCGACCGCGCTCGCGACGACGGTCGAAACGGCCGATTCGCTGCTCTCGAAGACGCGAGGACTCATGTTTCGCCGGTCGCTACCGGATTCGTACGCCCTGGTTTTTCGGTTTGGGACCGTCGCGAACCGTGACGTCCACATGCTGTTCGTATTCGTCCCGCTCGACGTCCTGTGGGTGAGAGAAGGGGAGGTCGTTCGAGTAGATCGACTGACTCCCTGGCGGGGCTACGGGCGAAGTGAGTGCGATCAGATCGTCGAACTCCCTGCCGGTGGCGCAGACGGCGTCGAGCCGGGCGATCGAGTCAAACTCGTCGAAGACGAAGCGTGATCACTCACTCGGCTCGAACAGGTCGCGGCTGGCTACGCCCCACGGGTCTAACAGGTAGACGAATCCGAGAAAGACGGCGAGCCCGATCGCGACGACTCTGACGGCGATTGCTGTCCTCGACAGGTCCTCGACGGCCATCGTCACCCCGACCAGCGCCGCGACGACGAACCATATCGCGGCGATTCCGACTCGCTTGCGTGGGTCCATATCCGTGACTTTCGTCGGGACGACGAAAAGGAACCGATTCGTCACCGACCGCTACGACTGGTTCGTCACTGACTCCGACAGACCGCGTCCTATCGTTCGCTACAGGTACCGACTGGCCGGCCGCCGATTCGCCGGACGCCTCTTCGTATAGATGCACTGGGCGCTCTTCGATATTGGCCGTGAAAGAACGCCGAGAGGGAGATTTGAACTCCCGTGTCCGTGAGGACAGCAGATTTCGAATCTGCCGCCTTGGCCGGGCTAGGCTATCTCGGCTCAGCAGTGAGTACCCCCCAGTTACTGTTATGGGTTTCGATTCCCGGCGAGTCACGGAAATCGTGTGCATTTGTATCACTCGAATCGGAACTTCTATCAGCGAACGATTCGACGAACCGACATGGACGTATCACAGGCGAATCAGGAGTGTACGGAAGTCATCGATCGGCTCGGTGACGCCGTCATCTCCGAACGACGATTCTTCGAAGACGTACTGGTGGGAGTCATCGGACGGGGCCACGTCCTGCTTGAGGACGTCCCCGGGACCGGGAAAACGCTCACTGCACGGTCGATCGCGGACGCGCTCGGCCTCTCGTTCTCCCGAATTCAGTTCACACCCGACCTTCTCCCGTCGGACGTGACCGGGACGCACATCTACAACGAGGGCGACGGCTCGTTCGAGTTCACCGAGGGACCGATCTTCGCGAACATCGTCCTGGCCGACGAGATCAATCGCGCGCCGCCGAAGACCCAGGCGGCGCTCCTGGAGGCGATGGAAGAGGGGCAGGTGACGGTAGCCGGAGAGACCAGACCCCTCCCCAAGCCGTTTTTCGTCATCGCGACGCAGAACCCGGTCGAACAGGAAGGGACGTTCCCACTGCCCGAAGCGCAGGTCGACCGGTTTCTCGTCAAGACGTCGCTCGGCTACCCCGACGCCGACGGCGAAGTCGAACTGTTGAGTCGACGGGCGAACCGCGAAACGATGAGCCCCTCCGTCGAGCGCGTGTTCGAGCGAGAACACGTCGAAGCGCTCAGACGCGTGCCCGAGTCGGTCCGAACTGATCCGGATCTACTCGAGTACATCGTCGAAATTACCCGCAAAACCCGCACAGACGGACGCGTCGAGATCGGCGTCTCACCTCGCGGAACACAACGCCTGTTCGAAGCGGCCAGAGCGTACGCGGCGCTGCGCGGGAGCGAGTTCGTCACGCCTGACGACATCAAGCGAGTCGCCCAACCGGTGTGTGCACACCGACTCGTCTTAACCCCCGACGCCACGGTCAACGACGTCGATAAGTCCCAGATCATCGACAGCGTACTCGAATCGGTTCCGGTACCGACCGTCGAGTGAACCGCCGTCCGTCGCCAGTATTTAGTAAATCTGACCAGTAGTTCCGCCGGCGGAATACCTCCCGTTTGAGAGAGTCGGTGAGCGACGACAACCCGTACGATTCACTGATCGATACGTTCATTCGTCCCGGGGACTAGCTCCCCGTCATGCGGATACGAGAGTGGAAGGATCTGTTAGCGGACGTCTCCGAGCAGTCGGTCGATCCCTCCTCGTGGCGTGCCGTCGCCGGTGATCGCTCGGGTGGAATCGGCGAAGACCTTTACCTCGCCCACCCTCGGGCCGGCGTCTACCTGTTGAAGACGTACGCGAAGAATCCCTACCGCGTCGAAGGCTGTGGCACGAAGGTCGCACGGCGAGTCGATGAAGAGATCGACGCCTACCTGCCAACGGACGAACCCGGCAGTCGGTTCGCCGTCAGAACGCCGCCGACAGACGAATCGCACGCGGAAACGGTCTCAAATCGGCTGCAGACCGTCGTCGAGACCCACGCCGACGCTCCGACGACCCCGCAGGACTTTTTCGACGACGTGATGGAAGCCCTCGAAAGTCCGGCGTTCGGCCCGATGGCGTACGATCAGTTCGACCGACCGGACGCGCTGGACGGACTGAGCGAGCAGTTCGAAGAGGCCGAGTCGGTACTGAACGCCGAACTCGACGAGCTGGTCGAAGCCGACGAAGTCGATCGCGGCTTCATGTGAGACGAAAACGTATACAGGGAGGAGTGTCCGGCCGAGAAACCGGCCGGATCGATCGTCACCGACCACGGGGATTTCTCCACGGAGGGTGTTGAGTATTCGAAAATGGCGGGTGTTACGCCGCCGATGTCAGAGGCAGGCACCCCACTACTGGTGCCAATATAGTATACCGAGGAGTACTACGTAGTTGTGGTACCTAATGCTTTAGGGACGTGGACATTCGACGGACGTTACGCGTCGAGTCGTTCGATCCATCGGATCGGGTCCTCCAGTTCGGCCCCGGTCGGAAGCGCGTCCGGCCCGCTCCAGACGCGACCGGCGTACGCGAGCGACCGCTCGTCCGCAACCGTTTCGAAGAAGCGTTTGCCTCGCTCGTACTGGCGGCGCTTCAACCCGAGCCCGAGCACCCGTCGAAGGAGTCGTTGTAGCGGCGGGCCGCCGGATCGTCGATCGTCGAGCTTTCGCCGCAGATCGGCGTACTCGTCGTCGAACGCGTGATCCATCAACAACTCTGCGTAGCCCTCGACGACGGTCATGGTTTCGTCTAACGCGCGAAACGCATCGGTGTCGAACGAACCCGACGAGAGCGCTTCGAGACCGGTCTCGACGTGTCCTTCGAGGTGGGTAGAGAGCCAGGGGGCGGTGGTAAACTCGGCGGCGTGGGTCACCTCGTGAAACGCGATCCAGCGTCGGAATCGATCGTACTCGATCGACAGTTCGTCGGCGACGCGCACAATGTTCGGTCTGACGAAATACAGCGCGTGCGTTCGATCCGGATTCTCTGCGAGCAAGAGCGGGTCGTACTGGCCGAGAACGTTCCGGCCGAGAAACGAGAGCAAGACCGTCATCGTCGCCGTGTTGACCGTCCGCGAGAGTCGGTGAAATCCGCCGACGTGGCGTTCGACCGGTGACATCACGCGACGAAAGGTACCGACGTTCGCGTCGATCCAGTGGTGTCGATTCTGGATTTCGACGGTATCCGGCAGCGAAAATTCGAAGTCGGTGACGTCCTCGATTTCGCGTCGGGCGTCCAGAACGTCTGTCCGGTAGGCCGCTCGTTCGCCGGGGTCGAGCTCGATCGATCCCGGCGGCGTTGCCGCCTTCGCGGCGTCGGCCGTCGCCGTCCAGTCGATCGCACCGGATCCCGACGCGGACGCGACGGTTCGGACGCTCCGATACAGGTTCACGCCACCAGCTACGGGTAGACGGCTCAAAAGGGTTCTGTCGTTATTTCAATTGACGACGACTTCCCGATCTTCGATCTCCTCCGCACCGTCGTCGGATCGATACTTTCGGACCGCGAACGCGACGCCGACGAGCGCAACCAGTCCGATTATGACGGGCAGGACCGAGCGGCCCCCGTCGTCGTTCTCGTCTTCGTCCATCGGTGACGTCCCGACACCCTCCGTCTCCGCGTCGGCATCGTCGCCGGTCGCGATGAAATCCGGGAGCGACCGAGGACCGAACTGCGTGTCTCCATCGAGGTGCAACTCGAACAGAGTGAACTTTTTCTCACCCATACGTGCGGCGTCCACCAGCGGGACCTTAGCCGTTTTGGAGCGTTCGATTCGTGAACTCGAGTCGAGTTCGTGACGTCGTCGGAATCGCTACGGTCGACGCTTCGTCGAATAGCTCGGCCGGATCGGACCAACTCGGCCGTTGGCTGACACCGTCGGTCGAAGCCGACCGGTATCGTTAAGTGGACCGTGCATGCCCTCTTGCGTATGAGCGGACGTCCACTCGACGTACTCGAAGACGCACTCGG
The DNA here is from genome assembly GCF_024300625.1 of Halovivax gelatinilyticus. Taxonomy (GTDB): domain Archaea; phylum Halobacteriota; class Halobacteria; order Halobacteriales; family Natrialbaceae; genus Halovivax; species Halovivax gelatinilyticus. The sequence goes on from NZ_CP101322.1 coordinate 256,068, forward strand.
AGAACCCGTCACCGTGAGGCTAAAGAGCGGTGAAGAGTACGCCGGCGAACTCGACGGATACGACCAGCACATGAATCTGGTCCTCTCGCGCGCGAGCGTAGCAGACGACGAGACGGCGTCGACCGAAGACACAACGATTATACGCGGCGATAACGTCGTGTCGATTACTCCATGACTGGAAAGGGAACCCCGAGCCAGGGTAAAAAGAACAAGACGGTTCACGTCAAATGCCGTCGCTGTGGCGAAGCGTCGTATCACACGAAGAAAGAACGCTGTTCGGCGTGCGGATTCGGCAAATCGGCGAAGCGTCGTGAGTACGCCTGGCAGGGCAAAGCGGGCGACAACTGACCGAGTGGTTCACTTCTCGTCGACGTTTTCTACACAGCCGCTGCGCTGTCTCTCGATCGACCGTCGGGCGCGAGCGAATACGGAGCCTTTTATCGCCTGGACTCGCAAGAGGCGTACATGACTGACGGGCGGGGCGAGACACCCCTCCGGACGGGGATGACCGAAAAGTGCGGCGTCGTCGGGGTCAGCCTCGACGAGCGAGAGGCAGTGAGACCACTATACTACGCGCTCTACGCGTTACAACACCGCGGCCAGGAGTCGGCGGGCATCGTCACGCACGACGGGTTCCAACAACACAGCCACGTCGAGATGGGCCTCGTCGGCGACGCCTTCGACGAAGACGACCTCGCGAGGCTCGCCGGTTCGGCCGGGATCGGACACGTCCGCTATCCGACCGCCGGAAGCGTCGATAAGGGCTGTGCACAACCGTTTTCCGTCTCGTTCAAGAGCGGGTCGCTGGGGCTCTCACACAACGGAAATCTCGTAAACGCCGACGAAATTCGAGACGAACTCGCCGGCTTCGGTCACGCGTTCACGAGCGACGGCGACACGGAAGTGATCGCCCACGACCTCGCGCGAAACCTGCTCGAGGCGGACCTCATTCGAGCCGTCAAGCGGACGATGAGCCGCATTCACGGCTCCTACGCGCTCACGATCTGTCACGACGACACCGTCCTCGGCGTCCGCGACCCGCGCGGTAATCGTCCGCTCTGCATCGGAAAACTGGACGACGGCTACGCCATCGCATCCGAGTCGGCGGCGATCGACACGCTCGATGGAACGCTCGTCCGCGACGTCGAACCGGGGGAACTCGTCGTCCTGGAACCCGACGGCTCCGGCTTCGACTCGTACCAGCTCGTCGAGACCGAAGAGACGGCCCACTGCTTCTTCGAACACGTTTACTTCGCCAGACCGGACTCGGTGATCGACGGTCACCTCGTCTACGAAGCGCGTCGCGAGCTCGGACGGAGACTGTGGGCCGAAAGCGGCGTCGAAACGGACGTCGTGATGCCCGTCCCGGACTCGGGCCGTGCGTTCGCGAGCGGATACGCGGAAGCGGCCTCGGAGACGACGGCGGCCGGAGCGCCTCGCGAGGAGGGACAGACCGGTCCGGAGTTCGCCGAGGGATTGATGAAAAACCGCTACGTCGGTCGGACGTTCATCATGCCCACGCAGGGCGAACGCGAGCGCGCCGTTCGGCTGAAGTTAAACCCGATCAAGAGCACGGTCGAGAACAAGACCGTCACCCTGATCGACGACTCGATCGTTCGTGGGACCACGTCGACGCAGCTGGTCGACTTGCTCAAAGACTGCGGCGCCAAAGAGGTCCACCTTCGGATCGGTGCGCCGCCGATCGTCGCACCCTGTTACATGGGCATCGACATGGCGACGCGCGAGGAACTGATCGCGTCCGATAAGTCGGTGCCGGAGATCGCCGAAACGATCGGCGCAGACAGCGTCTCCTATCTCTCGACGAACACCGTCGCCGAGGCGCTAGAAACCGCTCGCGACGATCTGTGTCTGGGGTGTGTGACCGGCGAGTATCCATACGATATCGAGGGAGAAGAGACCGATCGGAACGTCACCCGCCCCACGATCGATTCCGGTATCGAGGCAGACGACTGACTCGACGCGACTGTCTGAACCGACGCCGCTCAGTAGAGGACGGTTCCGAGCAGGTAGACGACGATCCCGAGCGCGAACGAGGTGATCCAGAGCGGGGCGACGATTCGTCCGACCCTCGCGTGGGCCGTCCCGTGTAGCTCCCTGACCTCGTGGCTCACCGTCAACAACAGGGCGTAGTACAGCAGCGGAATGCAGACCATCGCCAGTCCGATGTGCCCGACGAGCACCGGCAGGTAGAGGTAGTGGTAGACTGCTTGCGGGCCGTCGAACCCGGCCGCACCACCGGTGGCGACGAGCCGGTAGAGATAAAAGAGCAGAAACGTCGCGAACAGGACGACCGAGATCACCATCAGCCGGCGGTGTCGCTCGATTTGTCGCCGACGGATCGCACGCCACCCGGCGGCGATCGTCAGTATCGCCAGCGCGCTAATTGCGACGTTTACGGTGGGTATGAACTCGAGGACCGCCGTCGGCGCGTTCGGTACCGTCGACGACGGAATTCGTCCGCCGGCCGCGCCAAAGACGAGTGCGAGCGAGATGACCGAGAGAACGGCCGTCACCCATGGGACTCGGTCGGGAGCGAGGGATGCCATCAGGTGAAGCAATCGAGCGGATCGTAAAATCCCTTCCTACTGCGGGCTGGCAGACCCAGGTATAGCGCCAGACGACCGCCGGTCAGCCCGGTCGTCAGCCACGAGAGGTGGCTCAGTCCGTCAGGGCCATCACTCATACACACGAGTTATCCACCGAATCGGGCCGATACATTATGATTATGAGTAATTTTTTAGGCCGTGATCCCGTTCGTTCAGCCATGGCAACGAATCAGCGCTCCGCCTACAACGGTTCAGACCAGATCACGCGGCCCCCAGACGGAGCGGGGATGGCCCATCCCACGGTCGTTCCGACGAATTTCGAACCGGACGAGTGGGAACGGAACGCGGACGAGTGAGAGTCGACGTCGGTGTACACACCGACAGACCACGTCCCCCGTTCGAAGCGAGCCGATGGCGGGGTAACCTATTCTCGAAAATAGTGTCTTGAGACGAACCTTCTTGTAGGCAGTCGAACTACGCCCTTGCATGGGTCTGTTCGACCGGTTGCGTGGGGATGACGATCCGCGAGTCGCCTTCATCGGTATCGACGGTGTACCGTTCAGTCTTCTCGACGGACACCGCGATCGGTTTCCAGCGTTCGCGTCACTCGCAGCCGAGGGGGCGGCCGGCGAGATTACGAGTATCGTTCCGCCGGAATCGAGCGCGTGCTGGCCGGCGCTCACTACCGGCGTCAACCCCGGGTCGACCGGCGTCTACGGGTTTCAGGATCGCGAAACCGGCACGTACGACACGTACGTCCCGATGGGCCAGGACGTCCAGGCGACGCGGGTCTGGGATCGCGTCGAGCGTGCGAATCGAAACGCCTCCATCTTCAACGTTCCCGTAACGTTCCCGCCCGACCGAACGCTCCAGCGGATGGTCTCTGGATTCCTCTCGCCCGAACTCGAGGCCGCTTCTCACCCGGACGATGTCGCTCGCTACCTCGAGTCGATCGATTACCGGATCGACGTCGATCCGAGGCTCGGTCACGAGTCGGACAAGGAGGCGTTCGTCGAGGACGCTCACGCGACCATAGACGCCAGATTCGAGGCGTTCGAACACTACCTCGACGCCGACGACTGGGACCTCTTTATGGGCGTCTTCATGACGACTGACCGGGTGAATCACTTCCTCTATCGGGACTACGAGCAGGATGGAGCGTACGCAGAGGACTTCCTCGAGTTTTACGAGAAAGTCGACGAGTACGTCGGCCGGATCCGAGCGTCACTTCCCGACGACGTCACGTTGATCGTCGCGTCCGACCACGGATTCACGACCCTCGAGTACGAAGTTCACTGCAACCGGTGGCTCGCCGAGGAGGGCTGGCTCAGTTACCGAACCGACGAGCCGGAAGAACTAGACGACATCGCAGACGAAACGCGCGCGTACTCGTTCATTCCCGGTCGATTCTATCTCAACCTCGAGGGGCGCGAACCGCGGGGCTCCGTCTCGCCCGACGAGTACGACGATGTACGCGACGAACTCGCCGCGATGCTCGAATCGCTCGAGGGCCCGAACGGAGCGCCCGTCGTCGAGCGCGTCGTCGAAAAGGAGGCGGCGTTTCGCGGCGACCACGACGCGATCGCCCCGGACCTCGTCGCGATTCCGGCCAAGGGCTTCGACCTCAAATCCGGATTCAACGGCGATGGACCGGTCTTCGACACCGGACCCCGAAACGGAATGCACAGCTTCGACGACGCCGCCCTCTACATCGACGATCCGGACGCCTCGATCGGCGACGCGGATCTCCTCGACATCGCGCCGACGATACTCGAGTGTATGAACGTCGAGTATCGTCGCGGGGAGTTCGACGGCGCCAGCCTGATCTGACGACCGAGGCGTCGACGGGGAGCCGGATCGTATCGATTCCGTTTTTCGGACCCGGCCACACGTTCGACCATGTACGACGAGAGCGACGACCGCGAAGGCGGGGCCGGTGAGCCGACGACACGACGCGTCGAACGTATTCGAGCGCGCGGTCACGAGAACGTCTCCGCCCGACACGGAAGCACGTTCGAGGTGACCACCGACGACTTTCTGACCCCGGCGGGCGATTGCATCCTCGCCATCGAGGCCGATCGCGCACCCGCCGACTTCGATTCGACGTTCGTCGACGCCTGTCGAGACGAGGCGGCGACGATCTCGATGACGATTCGCGCGAACGGGTACGAGGCGACGGTCACTGGTCGCGGCGACCCGGCGCTGACGTTCGACGACGACCGCAGCGCAGTGGGTCGAACGAGCGAGTACGTCGACGACCGAACCGTGATGGTCGAGGCGTCGATGGCGGCGAACGGCGTCGACCGACGGCTCGTCGACGCGCTGGCCGACGGCGCCGACGCCGAGGTCCGACTCGTCGTCTGCCCACCCGAACGACAAGACTGAAGTTTAGATTGAATCTAAGTACGGTGTGGCGGACATCGACGAGCGTCGGCGGTTCGCCCGCGCGTCGTGGGCGAACGTGATCGGAAATGCGGCGAAAATTATCGTCGAGGGAGCGGCCGGTCTCGCGTTCGGGAGCGTCGCGCTGGTCGCCGACGCCGCCCACTCGATCGGCGACCTGGTCGCGAGCGTCGTCGTTCTCGTCTGGGGAGAGAGCCGGTTCGACGATCCCGACGCCAGCCACCCGCACGGCCACGCCAGGATCGAGCCGTTGACCGCCCTCTTCGTCGGCGCGATGATCGTCGTACTCGGCGCGAGCCTGTTCTTCGAATCGACGCAAGGGCTGCTCGCCGGTGCGTCGGGGACGTTCAATTACGCCTTGCTGGGCGCCGTTACGTTCGCGATGGTGACGATGTACGCCGTCTACCGGTACACCGCAGCGATCAACGCGACCATCGGATCGACGGCGCTCGCCGCCCTGGCCGCAGACTGCCGAAATGATCTCTACACGTCGTTCGCCGCACTCGTCGGAATTCTCGGGCTGATGATGGGGTATCCGGCGCTCGACCCGATCGCCGGCGGGCTCGTCAGCCTGCTCGTCATCTACCAGGGCGTCTCGATCGGTCGCGAGAACGTCGGGTACCTCGCGGGAACGGCGGCCCCCGAGGGACATCGGGAGGTCGTCGAAGAAACGCTACTCTCACATCCGGCGGTCGAAGGGGTCCACGACCTCGTCGTCTACTACGACGGGACCGTCCTCGAAGTCGAAGCGCACGTAGAAGTTGACGGCGACCTCCCGCTTCGGGACGCCCACGACATCGAAACGGCCCTGGTCGAACGAACGCGCGCCCTCGAACCGGTCGGGGACGCCCACGTTCACCTCGATCCGTCCGGGATCGGCGAGTGGAAAGACGCGACCGACGGCAGTCCGGACGGGCCGTCGTCGCACCGCGGCGCCCGCGAGTGAGACGTCGCGTTTTCTGCGCGTGAACGGACGGAGGGAAGTCAATTGAGAAATCGACGTCCATTTTGATCGTCGGCCCCTCGTCTACGTATGAGCGATCGATCCGCGTCGAGCCAATCGACAGATTCGACCGCGGACGAACCGGCCGAAAACATAAGCGGCGGGTCCGACGGCGGTGGAGCGGCCCGCGTCTTCGAACCGGCGACGGCCGACACCCGCGCCGAACGGGTGGTCGACTCCCTCGGAGAGAGGTACTGGCAGAAAGCCTACGGTGGACAGGACGCGTTTACGTGTCTCGTTCGAACGATATTGAGTCAGAACACGAGCGACGTCGCGAGTCAACCAGCTCACGACGCGTTGATCGAGAGATACGATTCTGACGGGGACGACCTCGCCGCATCGCTCGCCGCTGCGAACCGGGAAACCCTGGCCGAGACGATCAGTTCGGCCGGCCTCTACAACCAGAAGGCACGAATGATCGCCGAAGCCGCCGAGTGGATCGTAGAACGGTTCGGCTCCGCCGCGTCGTTCGACGCGTTCGTCACGGAGACGGACGCCGAGACGGTTCGGTCCGAACTGCTCGACGTCCGCGGCGTCGGACCGAAAACGGCCGACTGCGTGCTCCTGTTCGCAGGCGGGCGCGACGGCGTCTTTCCCGTCGATACGCACGTTCACCGCATCTCCAGGCGGATGGGACTCACACCGCCGGACGCCGATCACGAGGAAGTTCGCGAGGCGCTCGAAGCGGACGTTCCACCCGAGAAGTGCGGGTTCGGACACACTGCAATGATCCAGTTCGGCAGGGAGTTCTGTTCGGCCAGGACCCCGGCGTGTCTCGACGGGCCTGAAGCCTGTCCGTTGTACGATTCGTGCGACCGGATCGGCGTAACCGAGGAGACGGGTTCCGTCGTCGATCCGGCCGACGCGACCTGATGGCGGATCGGCCAGTGGTGCCCGTCGAGTTCACTCGACGGCGAATTCGTCCGACCAGCGACCGTGCGGAACCGTCACACGCCGTCACGGCGCGGCTCGGACGTCGAGGTCCCATCCAGGCGTCACGATTCTCGCGGGTCTACCAGTTCATTGATTCGGTCGCCGACGAGGAAGATGCAGAGTATCAACAGGGTCAGTGCGACTGCGGGCACGACGGCGTCCCACCAGACGTACCACCAGTATCCGTACGGCTGATCGAATCCGTCGGCGATCTCCTCGCCCAGCGAGACGGTGTAGGCGTGCGTGTGGAGTAAATCCAGATACGAGAGGGCGGCCTCGGCGAGCATGTAGATGGGGACCAGCGTAACGATGGGGACGAACACGCCGGTCGTCACGTTCGGTAGCACGTGGTATCTGACCACGTAGAGGTTTCCGGCACCCGCCGCCCGCGCGGACTCGACGTACTGTTCGGTTTTCACCCGAAGCACTTCGCTTCTCACCAGACGGGCGAATCCACCCCAGCTGAAGAGTCCGAACAGGAGTACCAGCAGAACGTGCGTTCGACCCGTCGCGAGCGCCATCATCACCAGCACGTACGCGAAGAACGCGGGGACGGACGTGACGACGTCGACCAGGCGCATCAGGACGTCGTCGACGCGACCACCGAGCGTCCCCGCCGTCACCCCGACGACCGTTCCGAGTCCGCCGGCGATGACGGCCGTCGAGACGCCGACCTGCAGGCTCGTCAGGATCCCTTGCGTGACGGCGTGTGAAATGTCTCGACCGGATCGGTCGGTTCCGAGCGGGTGTTCGAGGGTGCCGTAACAGGAGCCGTCGGATTCGGTCCCGACGCAGGTGTTCGGTATCCAGAACTCCGCGGAGAACCCGACCGGCGGGTTGTGGGAGACGGCCGGATCGAACTGTACCTCCCGTCCGACGACGAACTCGCCGTAAAACGCCATCGCGATCACCCAGCACAGCACGAGTAGCGCGACGAGGGCGACGCGGTCCCGCGCGAACCGGACGAGAAATCGTCGAACCGCCGTCGGTCGCCTCGCGACGGCCGGGCCGACGACGAGAACGACGATGAGGACGGACAATAACGAGATCCACTCTAGCAGGTACACGTCGAGTCCGAACCACTCGACCCGACTCGCCGTCTCCGGGTCGTACCACACGGCGATGCTCGCGAACATGAGCGCGTATACGCCGACGATCGACACCGGGCGGACCAGCCATCGGTATCTGCCGTAGGTCGAATCCTCGAACATCTCGTCCGTAACGTCGGTCACGTCGACCATGGAGGACTGATCGTACGAGGCGACTCCTTCCATAAATGGTTATTGATTCTATAGCTAATTTGCCACATCAGCGCGGTAGATCGTGAAACGAGCCTCCACGGAGCGGCAAAACGAGTGTGACGACCGAAGGCGTACCCGAACGAGCGGCGCGCGTGTCACCGACACATATTTATAAAATATGACGGAATTGTGGACTATGTCGCCCTCCCGGTCGCTGCTTTCCGCTCTCGGTGCGCGAATCGCCTGGGCGTGCGGGCTGGTTCTCGTCGTCGTCTCGGCGATGTTCGCGCTCATCTCGTCGACGACCGACCCCGAAGCGAGAAGTTTACACGCCCCGCCGGATGCGGCGGACGAACCACCGCTCCGAGAGCAGTACGTCGAGTTCATGGGATCGTTTCTCAGATTCGAGTGGGGTGAGTCGAACACGGCCTCGGTCTGGGCGGGCGATCCCATCATCGGCGAATCAGCGTCGAACGCCGGCGCGGTTGTAACGGCGCTGCCGATCACGCTCGCCTACGTGATTCCGTCGGCGCTGCTCGCATTCGGTCTCGCGCTGGTAGCCGGCTACGTGGCGGCGAGCCGACCGCGCGCCTGGCACACCCGGCTCACCGGTTCCAGCATGTACGTCCTGTTCAGTCTGCCGAATTTCTTTCTCGCGGCGGTCATCTTCTACACCCTCCAGGACCTCGATCCGTCGTGGTTTCCGTCCGAGTACCAACTCGATGATGGATTCAGCACATCGAATCTGCTCTGGCTGACGCTTCCCGGGTTCGTTCTCACCACGCACCTCGTCGCCGGGTTCTTTCGCTACACCAGGGCGGAAACTCGAGAGGCGCTCAAAGAAGAGTACGTGAAACTCGTCCGTGCCAAAGGGTCGAGTTCGCCACGCGTCGCCAGACACGTCTTCCGAAACGCGGCGCTCCCGCTGTTTTCGCTGTTCGTCGCGGAACTCATCGGCGTGTTGCTCGTCACCGTGTTCGTCATCGAAGTCGTCTTCGAGGTGCCCGGCGTCGGCCTGCTCACCTACCAGGGGATTGTAAACCGGGAGATCGAACTCGTCATGGTGCTCACCGCACTGTTCGCCACCACCTGTATTCTCGCGAATCTGATCGAAGATCTCGCGACGGTCTCGCTCGATCCTCGTGCGAGCGTCGGCGAGTAACGACGCGTTCGCGGGATCCGCACCGCTTCAGCAAGTCGGTTTCGTGGGATAATAATTTCGGCGCTCGGATCGACAGTCGATCGAATCGGGAGACGCGACTAGAGAAACCGGAACGTTTCGAGATTCTTGGGGGCGAACGTGCGCATATTGTACTCGTGATAGAGCGCCGAAGAGAGGTCCTGGACCGAGCGTTCGTCGCCGTGAACGCACAGCACTTTCTCCGGCCGTGGGTTCATCGTCTTCACGAAGTTCTCGAGCCCGGCCCGGTCAGCGTGGCCGGAGAAGCCGTCGACGGTTTCGACGTTCATGTTGAGTGAAAGCGTGCCGCGCCCGTTCCCGCTACGGTCGTGTCGACCGATATCGGAGACGGGTATCTCGTCCCAGCCGTTCTGGATGCGCCGACCGAGCGTCCCCTGGGCCTGATAGCCGACGAAGAGTAGCGTCGAGTCAGGGTCGGGCCCGACGTGGCCGAGCCACGACATGATCGGCCCGCCGGTGACCATCCCCGAGGTCGAGAGGATGATGCAAGGGTCGCCGTCAGCGACGTCCTGACGTTCTTCTTCCCCGCCGTCGATGTGGTTGAACTGGTCGGCGAGGAACGGATTTTCGTCTTCGTGGAAGATCCGATCTCGCAGATCGTCACGCAAGTACTCCGGATAGGTCGTGTGGATCGCCGTCGCCTCCCAGATCATCCCGTCTAGGTGGACAGGCATCGTCGGAATATCGCCCTCGCGCATGGCCTCCTCGATGACGAGCATGATCTCCTGGGAGCGCCCGACGGCGAAGGCGGGAATGACCACCTTTCCACCGCGGTCGAACGTCTCTTTGACGATCTCGACGAGTTTTCGTTCGGCGTCACCCTGGTCGGTCTGGTAGTCGTTGCGACCGCCGTAGGTCGACTCCAGGACGAGCGTTTCGACGCGAGGGAAGTCGTTGACCGCGCCGTTGAACAGGCGCGTGTCCTCGTAGTGAATGTCGCCGGAGAAACAGACGTTGTAGAGGCCGTCGCCGATGTGGAAGTGCGTGACCGCGGAGCCGAGAATGTGACCCGCGTTGTGGAACGTGACTTTGACGTCGGGGGCGATGTCCGTCACGTCACCGTACTCGATCGGAATGCAGTGTTTGATCGCCTCGCGGACCTGCTCCGACTCGTACGGCGGCGTCCGGCCCTCCTTCGCCGCGACGTCGAGGTAATCCAGGGTGAGAAGCCCCATCAGATCGCGCGTGGGTTCCGTACAGTAAATCGGGCCGTCGTAGCCGTACTTGAACAAGAGCGGGATGAACGCCGAGTGATCGAGGTGGGCGTGGGTGAGGACGACCGCATCGATCGACTGGGGGCCCGCGCCGAAAGCTTCCGGCGCGTGGAGGTACGGAACTTCACCTTCGGCGCCGGGTTTGTCGCCGCAGTCGACGAGGATCCGCGTCTCGGGCGTCGAGAGGATGAACGACGCGCGTCCGACCTCGCGACAGCACCCGAGCGTCGAGATGCGAACGTACTCGTCGTCCGACATCTCCTCGCGGTGGATCTGTCGACCGATTCGTTCCAGGACGTCTCGGCGCTCGTCGCGCTCTTGTTTCAAGAAGTTACGAACGTTCGAGACGGTCGAGGACTCGATCGGCGGCGTGCGGACGACTTCCGGCGTCCAGCCGACGGTCTGCGTGATCTCGCGCAGAGTCGAACCGTGTCGACCGATGACCATTCCCGGTTTGGCCGCCTCGATCACGACCTCTCCGGTGTCGGCGTGGAAATCCAGGTCTTCGACGCCGGCTTCGTCCGGAATCACGTCGAGGATCTGTTCGCGCGCCTCTTCTGGTCGCGAGAGAACGGTCGGATCCGGTCGGATGATGATCCGTTTTCTCAGTTTACTCGCTAGCGTTCTGACGAGGTCTCCTTGCTGGGCGAACTTCTTCGGATCGTGGGTGTAGACGACGAGTTCCGGCCCCTCGTACTTCACCGATGAAACCGTGATGTCGTTCGGTATTTCGCTCGTGATCTCTGCTTTCAAATCGTCGAGTTGCTGCTCTACGGTACTCATAATCGCACGTGTGAAGTTGATATGGTGTACGGATGGTCGGGGGTCCGAGACGCCCGGGAGGGCGCCGTCGGACGAGGCGTCGAATCGGCTGTGTGAGTCGACAGTCGCCGCTTCGAACTCGTCACGAACGGGTGGACGGTTGTGGTGGGTAGACAGCCCAACGAGGCGTCTGCCACGCAGGAGGTCCCTTCTCGAATCATCGTGGTACTATCGTCGACCGGGTGACGAATACGTTCACAGGGTTCGGTCCTTTCCGTACGGGAGGACAAACGAGAACCCGCTTATCGGAGATAGCCAGCCCGGGCTATAAAAGCCTTCGCAAACGTGAGGGGCCTGGCGCCCAAAGCGGTGTCATGGAACTCACGCCGACCCGCGTCGAATCCGAGCGAGACTGGCTGTACGAGCGTGGCCCCCGAATCGTCTCACTGATAAATCAGATTCGAGACCAACTGGGCGACCACTTCGAGACGGAGGTCGCACACGTCACCGGAGACGAGTATCGGAAGGCGGTCGACGAGGTGTTCGCTGACGGTGATCTGGCCGTGAACGTCGCCGCGATGGTTGGCCTCTTGCGCAACCTCGACGTCGACGGCGATTATCCCGGGTTCGTCGTCGACGAACTCCTCGGTCGCGAATTGGCCGCGACCATCGCGGGCACGCAGCCGCTGCGTACCCTCGGCGAGGCGACGTTTCACTACGCCGATATTCACGTACACGGCACAGCCGACGAGGCAGCCGGCATCGACGATCTCGACGCCGCGCTGGCCGCCGGCTTCCAGGAGCGACTTCCCGGCTGGCCCTGGACGGAAACGGCCAGCCCGTTCGCCGTTGAACCGGACGAGCAATAGCATTCTCATCGCGCACACCGGAGTAAAAAACGGAACGTCTCACCCGGACGACCCGCGACAGAACGTCTCACCCGGACGACCCGCGCCAAATTAGACTCCTCGAGCGAAAAGCCGTGATTCGGACCCTGTCCGGTTATAGGCGACCTCGCGTTCGCCGAATTCGAGGAGAAAACCTATTACAGGGAACGAGAATGTCCCGAGCGAACCAATGGGAGCGTCGTCACGCCGACGCGTCTGCGCCAGCGTCATTCTCGTCACCGCCCTCTTTGTGGCGACGATCGCGGTTACCGGCGCGATCGCGACAGCCGGCGGAGACAGCGCGGAGGCCGACATCGTCGAACGTTCCACCGACGACCTTACCGACACGATCGAGAACGAAACCGACGACCTCACCGACACGGTCGAGAACGAAACCGGTGATACCCTCTCTGAACCCGATGACGAGTCGACGGACGAAGCCGACTCGGACGACGACGCGTCGCTTCTCGATCCGATCGACGACACCGGTTCGACGATCGAGAACGCGACGGACGACGCTGACTCGGTCGTCGAGGACACCGCGTCGACGCTCGTAGACGAGGATCGATCGCTCCTGGACGAAGATCGATTCTACCAGGACGCAATTGTCGAATTGCTCGGTGAGGAATCGGTGCTGCTCGGAACGACTCGGGATCTCACAGGAGTCATCACGTCGGCCCGCTCGAAAGCGGGCGTCATCACCGCTCCGGACCTGCATTTCTACGACACCGACGAGCAACTCGAACCAGACGAACGGCCCGATCGTTCGGCCGATGGGTCGGCAGATGACGAGCACCCGATGGGTGGCGGTCCGGACACCGGATCCACGATCGCCACCGGCCTCCTCGGGCTACTCAGTATCGGTGCGTTCGTCGGAGGTGGCTCCGGGGCGGGAGCTGGCGTCGGGGCCGGCATGGCCGGATCGGGGGGTCACGTCGGTCGCCACCTCGGCCGCCTGGCTCACCTCGCCAACCGCCTCGGGTCGGTTCCCTGGCACACGCTCCCGTTCGGCCTCTTTCGCTACAGCCGATACGACGACTCGGACCCGCTCGAACACGAGACGAGGCGGGCCATCTTCGAGACGATCGAAGCGGACCCGGGCCGGTATCTCTCCGCGATCGAGGTCGACCACGACGTTTCGCTCTCTACGATCAGACATCACGTCTCGGTGCTCGAGTCGGAATCGCTCGTCAGAACCGAGAAGCAGAACGGAAAACGACGCTACTATCCGGCGAACGTCGACGACGTCGAACTCGCCGCCGCGCTCTGCGAACCGGCGAAGCGACGGGTCGTCGCCGCCCTGATCGAACTCGGTGACGTCCCGAACGGGCAGGTTGCAGACCGGCTCGATCTCGATCCGAGCACGGTCTCCCACCACCTCTCGGCGCTCGAATCGGCCGGCATCGTCGACAGGACGCGCGACGGGCGAACGATCGTCAACTCGCTTGCCCCCGGCGTCGAATCGGCCTACCGGGCCGACGGATCTGACGGGGCGAACCACACACGCGTTGAGCCGTCAGTCGCCCCGAGCGACGATTGAACGGGTAGTCTTTCGCACTCACCGCCGGATCGTCGCTGATCAGGACTCCTCGAAGTAGATCGAACGGTGAGCCGCGCAACCGGGGTTGAATTCCACCCCGCAGTCCGGACAGCGGTGATCGGCGTCGAAATACGCCGGCGGTGTGAGCGTCGAGCCACAGACGCCAAAGAGGACGGCCGGTTCGTCGAACCGGTCGCGCGGCCAGGGTTGGCCATCGTGGTCTGTCCGCTCGTCGTGACAGCGGTGGCAGGGATAGAACGACTCACAGCAACCGAACCGCATCGCGACGACGTCGGACGGTCCGTCGTAGTGTCGACAGCGGGTTTCGTCGTCGACGTCGACCCCGCGAACGCGGACGCCGTGAACGAGCCTCATAGTTGCAGTAAGACCGTCGGAATTGGTGAGTGTTCTGATCGTGCGACGAGTCGGCGAGCGAGTGTCCAGAGAGCAACGAGTGCGGGCTTCCTCGCGGCGACGAGAGCGGCCGTCAAGGCGGTCCGATCTACCGAACCGCGTCGAACGACGCCGTGTCACCTCGTCGGTAGCGATCGATTCGTCGGTAGCCGACGACGGTTCCGTCCTCGTCCAGCTCGATCTCGTAGCGCCCGATGACGTCCTGCGTGTCGGGGACGGCCTTTCGTTCGACGACTTCGACGACCGCACGCCAGCCGTCCTCGGCTCCCGAAATTTCGGAGACGCCGTCGAACGGGTGGCCGACCAGATCGCCGGCGGTCGAGCGGACGACCTCTCTGATCGAGAGCAAGCCCTCGATGCGTTCGTCGTCCGTCTCGACGGTCACCTCGACTTCCTCCGGTTCCGTCGTCTCTTGCTCGCCCGATTCGCTCTCCGATTCTTCGTCGGTCGATTCCTCCTCCGTCGATTCGGTTTCGGCTTCGCTCACGGTTGGATCACTCTCGTCGTGCTGATAGCAGAAGTCGCCCGACCCGGCCGACCGTGCGCACCGCTCGCCCGATGCGGTGAGCGCGATGCAGCGGTCGTCCTGCGTCGTAGCCTGTGCCATCGTAGGGATTGGTTACACCGGGCGTCACTACGAGGATTCCTGCGCCGAGACCGGCGACGACTCGGGCCTGGTCTCCACGTCGAGTTCTTCTAAGTCTTCTAGATCGCCTTCGGCGGTCGCCCGTTCGATCTTCGCGATCTCCTCTGCGTAGTGCAAGAAGGTGTCGACCGACGCGACGACGACGCGCGCCTCGACGGTGAGCAGTTCGATCCCGACGACCGAGATGCGCGCCCAGACGTCGATCACGACACCCTTATCGAGGATTCGATCCAGCACCTCTGCGAGACTCGACGAGTCCGGTCGTCGTTGTGGGCTTGTCATGCACCCCAACTCCCGCAGCGGAACGTATCACCGTTGACGTGGCCCGTGCAAGCAGTATGGTAAGGGGCCGTCACGTTGGAGTCGCGACCCGTGACCCACGCAGGTGCTCGCACGGCGTTCGAGCCGAAACCGAGCGAATTACGGACGACGAACCGATCGACGCGGACCAGCAGGTCCGCCGGAGGTGGATCAACGTGACGCGACCGTACGCCTACGGCGTCGTCGACGTCGACGAGACGATCGAACGGCCGATCGACGGCGTCGGCGACGGCGAGCGCGTCTACCCGATCGAGAACGGCTCGGTCGCGGCGCTCGTCTCCGACATCGAGACGGCGTCGCCGGAGCGAAGCGACGAAAACGTCCGACGACACGACGACGTTCTTCGCGAGTTGATGACGACGGACGGCGGCCGGACCGTCGTTCCGATGCGATACGGGATGGTCTTTCGCGACGAGGTGACGGTCGAGAACGTCCTCGACGGGGCCAGCAGCGCGCTCGAACGGACCCTCCGAGAGATCGAAGGGACCGAAGAACTCGGCGTGACCGTCGTCAGACCGCCCGGAGGAGGCGTCGACGACGACGCCGTCCGACGCACGGTCGCCGACGAACTCGATCAGATCGCCGCAGACGTCGCGGAGAACGGCCTGTACAGCGACCGACTCGTGTTGAACCGCTCGTACCTCGTCCGGCGCGACGAACGCGACGCGTTCGACGAAGCCGTCGGCCGGCTCGAATCGCAACACGAGGAGGTACTCGTCCGGTACACCGGTCCGTTCGCACCGTACAGCTTCGTCGACGTCAGGATCGGTGCACAGCAATGATCGTCGTCGACGACCTCCTGTTTCGGCCGATCGTCGGCGTAGCCAACGCGCTCCGGGCGGCGGCGCTCGACGAGCTGTACGACGTCGAGGCGATCCAGGACGAGATCGCCGAAAATCGCCTCCTCTACGAACTCGGCGAGCGGTCCGACGAGGAGTACGAACGAACCCGCGAGGAACTCGAAGCCGAACTCGACGTCGCACTCGAAGTACGCGAGTGGCTCTCGGGCGGTCGCGTGGAGGTGAAAGCGTGAGGACGAGTCGAATCGACGGGCGGTGCGATCGAACCGAATCGATCCGTCCTTCGGTCGTGATCGGACGCCAGCCAGGACAGCGAAACGCGGTTTCGAACCTGCCGGAGACGGCCCTACAGCGAGGAACGACCCATCCATGACAGACGACTTCGCAGACCGACTGGACGAGGCGGAATCGACGATCGAATCGTTCACCGACTCGGGGATCGGGGAGGTCCTCGGCGAAGCGTCCGACGAGGGAACGATCGAATCGATTCGCGAGGACGTCGAGGCGATCGTGACGATCCTCACAGAAACCGGGGACGTCCTCGAATCGATCGAGATAAGCGAGCTTCCCGACGCGGTGGATGCGAGCCAGCTTCGCGAGGCGATCCAGACAGGTGAAATCCCGGACGCGCTGGACGACGAAGACGACGCGAACGTCGTGAAGCTCCGGCAGGTGATCCGGTCGATCGACCTCGGTCGCACCCTCTCGTCGATCGATCTGACGGATCTGTGGGACTCTGTGCGCGAAATCGACGACGCGACGGACGAACTCGCCGACGAGGACGATGGGATGCTCGACGGAGAGGAGATGGTCGGTGACGACGAGGACGACGGACTGTTCGACGACGATGACGAACTCGTCGAGACGGACGTAGACGACGTCGCGGACGTCGCGGCGGAGGAAATGAAAGAAAAAGTCGACATCGAGAGCGGCAACCTCGGCGCGTACCAGGAGGTGATACAGGCGAAGGCGATCGACGGGATCGACGAGTTTCGCGACGGACTCCTGCGAACGCACGGGGCGTTCGAGCGCGTCGTCGAGGAGAATCGAGAGCGGATGCGACGGCAGGACACGCAGCCGAATTCGCGCAACCCGACCGCCGTCTCCACGATCAGTTCCGGCCGTCGGGACGTCGCCTCGGTGCCAAACTACGCGACGATGCCGCGGACCGTCCGTCACTCCGACGCGCCGACGCGAACGCACATCTACGGCGATCGATTCAGACGCGAACGAGAGAGACGGGGGTACGACTGATGAGCGAGTTCCAGCCGAGCCGACGGCAGGCCGATCTGGCGGACGTGATCGAACTACTGCTAGAGAAGGGACTCGTCGTCAACGCCGACATCGCGGTCTCGATCGGCGACACCCAGCTGCTCGGGATTCAGGTCCGTGCCGCGATCGCCTCGTTCGAAACCGCCGCGAAGTACGGCCTCGCGTTTCCGGAAGGAACCGATATGGACCGACTCGCCGCCGCCGTCGACGAACCGGACCTTGCCGAGTCGGATCGTCCGCGGGTCCCGATCGACGCGACGCGCGGCGTCAACGTCACCCCCGATCCGGAGACGCCCGGTGACGACGGAGACGGACGGCGACGCGTCGAACAGTCGACGACGCTCGACGTATTCGAAGACGACGCCGACGAATCGGCGGAAAACACCGATGAGCCGACGGAGGACGAAGCCGAATGACGACGATCGACATCGACGGCGAGTCGGCAGCTGACGGGCTCATGACGCTCGTCCTGGCCGTCGTCGAGATCCTCGTCGACGCGCTCGAACGGGAGGCGATTCGTCGCATGGAATCCGGTCGGCTGACCGACGAGGAAGTCGACCGACTCGGTCGACAGCTCGCGGCGATCGACGAGCAGATCCGCGAGATCGAATCCGACCAGGACATCGGCGACGACGTGGACAGGCTCCGCGGCCAGCTCGACGGAATCGTCGAAAACGCGATCGAGCGCCTCGACGAGTCCGTACTCGAGGGAGACGATAATTCGAACGCGGTCGACGGGGGTGGCAGATGAGCGAAGAACGAGCCGCACCGACCCCGTCGTCGAACAGCCCTGACATCCACGACGGGCGGTACCTCTACTGCGTCGTACGCGTCGACGATCCGAAGCGAGCGGCGAGATTCGAGACCGAAGGCGTCGACGACGAACCGGTCTCGGTCACCACCGTCGGGTGGGACCCGCCGGACGACTCGAATGATGAGCCAGGCCCGGATTCCGGCGAGTCTGCGGGAGGCGAATCGGCGAGACGAGCCGACAGTACGGTGATCGCCGACAATGGTGGGCCAGCGCTCGGTGCCGTGGTACACGCCTGTGACGAACTCTACGACTCCGCAAATCCCCACGTCGTCCGAAAGTGGCTCGTCAGACACCAGCGCGTCGTCGACGCGGCCACGGAGCGCTTTGGCACGCCGATCCCCTTCCAGTTCGATACGATACTTTCCGGCGGTGACGAGACGCTCACCGACTGGCTCGAAGCGGAACGGTCGTCGTTCCGTAGAGCGCTCGAAGCGCTCCGGGGGAACCGGGAGTACCGCATCGACGTACGGCGGACCGAGCCGATCCCCACGGAAGTCATCGTCGAGGAAGACGACGACCTCGCCGAACTGGAACGAGAAATCGAGGGGGCAACCGAGGGGCGGGCCCACCTCATGGGCCGTCAGTTCGAGCAACGCGTCGCCCAGCGCCGTCGAAGACGAGACGACCGTCTCGCGTCGGCGATCCGCGAACAGCTAGATCCCCTCGTCGATCGGCTCGAGATTCTCGATCGAACTCCCTCGATCTCGCTCGACGGGGGCTCTCCCGACTCGGACGGGACCGCTGGTCCCGGCGACGGCGCGAGCGACGAAACGTCGTCCGGATCGCCCGAGACGGGCGGCGACCCCGTCTGTCGGTACGCCGTCCTGGCGTCTGAGGCCGAGATCGACGCCGTCGGCTCGATGCTCGACTCCGTGGCCGACCGCGACGGGATCACCGTTCGATTCACCGGCCCCTGGCCGCCGTACTCGTTCGTACCGTCGATCGACACAGCCGGCGACGACGCGGAGGACTGACCCGTGGAACCGACGACCGAACACGACGCGCTCGTCGACCTCGTCGACGTCCTGCTTCGTGACGGGGCCGTGCTTCGAGCGGACGTCATCATCACGGTCGCCGACGTCCCGCTGGTCGGTCTGAGTCTCTCGGCGGCGATCGCGGGAATGGAGACGATGAATCGGTATGGAATGTTCGAGGAGTGGGACGGATCGAAACGAGCGCAGGCGGTCTCCAGGCGTCAGTACGCGGACGGTGGGTTTCCACAGAACGATAGCGGTGACAGGACAACGGCCGCACACGGCGCGACCGAATCGGACGAGTAGAACGCGAACGAGTGACCGCAGGACGAAGTGACGAATCGAACCGGCATCAGGAATCGACTGACCGTCGAAACGCGCCGGAAAAAGCGCGACTCAGGCGTATCGTGGTCGTTCAGTGGTCACCGTGATTTCGCCGGAGACTTCGACGTCGTTGTCGTCCGAGCGAGCGTACGTTCCGGTCGCGTTACAGAGCGTACACTCGTAGCGTTCGGACAGTTCGTTGATCACCTCGCCGTCCTCGAAGTAGACCCGACTCCGGACGATCTGGAGAAATTGGGCGGTCTCGCAGTTGGTACACTCGATCATGCCCGAACCGAGACCGGATCGAGACGTAGTTATCCTGCAGGTACTCGCCGGGAACCGATCGAAATCGGGAGATTACCGACGGAGTACGATCGACTGAGGGTCGTCGGTTATTCGGTCCCAGTGTCGGCGATCGATACCGGCCGCGTCGGTGCTGAGACGGACTCTCGACGACCGTCGCCGGCGAAGTTCTGGGCGAATGCACACCATACCGATCGAAAATGGGCGGCTACTCCGACCTCGTCACCGCGACCAGCGATTCGGACGGAGACGGCCGACAGCCGCCCGATTCGGTTCGATCCGGGAGCCGTTACGCGGACGATGACGGCCCCAGCCATCTCATAACAATAGGGCACGAAGCGGAGGTTCGACGTGCGGGGTGGACGCCCCGCGTCGGGTGCGGCCTCGGCTCCGCCCACCATGCGCCCACCGGCCCGCCGGGGGTTCGTACCCAGTACTCAAAGTGGACTCGCCCCCGCTTCGAGTGCGCTCATGTCTCTCACGCCAGGGCGGGACACCATCCCGCCCTTCCCCTACCCACGTCCCGACGACGATAGCGACGCGTCACCGCGGATCCAATCACGTTTGTACCCCGCCCCGAATAGCCTCGACCATGCGACTGGAGGAGTACTGGGGCGTCGGGCCGAAGACCCGCGCTCGACTCGTCGACGAACTCGGCGCTGAACGGGCCAGTAGCGCGATCGAACGCGGTGACGTCAGAGCGCTCACCGACGCCGGCCTCACGCGCGGGCGGGCGACGCACATCCTCCGGCGGGCGACGGGTGGCGCCGGGATGGAAACGCTCGCGACGGCCGACGCGCGCGAGGCGTACAAGGACGTCCTCGACGTCGTCGTCGAACACGCCCTGACCGAACGGGCGGGTGATCGAATTCGCGTTCTCACGCCGCTGACGAGACGGGAAGAGATGGAAGAGCGCCTCGACGACGTGTTCGACGCGCTGGACGCCTGGAACGAGTTGAGCGATGCGACGCAAACCGCAATTCTCGCGTCGTACGATCGATACGATTCGAACGACGGAAGCGAGCGAGCGGCCGTCGAAACGGCTATCGAACTTTGCGATCTCGGTCTCGAGACGGGTCCGTTCGCACCGCTATCGGACCTCGATCCCGAGACGCTCGCCGCGGCCGCCAGCGCCCTGGGAGCGGTCGAAGACGGTCGGGTACGCCGCGAGGTTGACGACGAACTCGATCGCCTTCGGTCGGCCCGGGAAGCGATCGACAACATGGACGCCGGAACGAACGAACTCGTCGAAGCGCTTCGGGACGAGGGCGTCCACGACGTCGACGGCTTTCGTGACGCGTTCGAAGATCGCCTTCTCGCCGAAACGGACGTGACGATCGAGCAAGTCCGCGAGGCGATGCCGCGCGAGGCCGCGGACGCCGGCGACTTCGTGGGAGGAACCCTTCGATCGCTGCGCGTGTCGCTCCAGTCGTCGATCGACGAGCGAGAAGAACGCGTCAGAACGGACCTAGACGAAACGGTCGAGGCGGCCAGCGAGGCCGTCGACACGGCGATCGGGACCGTCGACGAGATCGCCCTGGTCCTCTCGCTGGCCCGCTTTACCGACGCCTTCGACTGCACCAGGCCGGCGTTCGCACCGCCAGATGCCCCGGCCGTGTCGGTGGTCGAAGCCAGAAACCTTCGACTCGCGACGACCGGTGACGAAGCGGTCCAGCCGGTGACCTACGCGCTGGGCGACCACGGTGTCGAGCACGCATCGGCGGCGGCCGGCACGCCGGGCACCGAACGCGTTTCGGTCCTCACCGGGGCCAACAGCGGCGGGAAGACGACGCTGCTCGAAACGCTCTGTCAGGTTGTCGTCCTGGCGAGCATGGGCCTGCCCGTACCCGCCGACTCCGCCGAGGTGACGCCGGTCGACTCGCTCGTCTTCCATCGGCGCCACGCCAGCTTCAACGCCGGCGTGCTCGAGTCGACGCTGAAGTCCATCGTTCCACCGCTGTCCGGCGACGATCGGACCCTCATGCTCGTCGACGAGTTCGAAGCGATCACGGAACCGGGCAGCGCGGCGGATCTCCTGCACGGGCTAGTCACGCTCACGGTCGACCGCGACGCACTCGGCGTGTTCGTCACGCACCTGGCCGAGGACCTAGAGCCGCTTCCGGACGCCGCCCGGGTCGACGGCATCTTCGCCGAAGGGCTGAACCCGGACCTCGAACTCATCGTCGACTACCAGCCGCGCTTCGGTTCGCTCGGTCGATCGACGCCGGAATTCATCGTCTCCCGGCTGGTGGCCAACGCCGCAGACCGCACGGAACGGACCGGCTTCGAAGCGCTCGCCGAAGCGGTCGGACGAGACGTCGTGCAACGGACCCTGGCGGACGCAAAGTGGGCGGAGTCGGCGAGTCACGACTGAGAGACGACGCGTGTGACCTATCGGTCTCACTCAATCAGCGTTCGTCGAGCCGCATCGAACGCAACACCGATACGGCTCGAACGGATACGTACCCCCGAATGCAGGCCTACGACGCGCTCGTGTTCGACAACGACGGCGTGCTGACCACGCCGACGG
The DNA here is from genome assembly GCF_024300625.1 of Halovivax gelatinilyticus. Classification (GTDB taxonomy): domain Archaea; phylum Halobacteriota; class Halobacteria; order Halobacteriales; family Natrialbaceae; genus Halovivax; species Halovivax gelatinilyticus. Next base: position 278,217 of record NZ_CP101322.1, read on the forward strand.
AACGGCCGGTGCTCGAACGAGCGATGGAGACCGCCTTCGAGGAGGTCGGCGTCGCGGATCCGCCGCGATCACACGTCGAGACCTTGATCGGGCCGACGATCGACTCGTTGCGTTCGATCGCTGCAGACCACGACGTCGAACCGGCGACGCTCTGGGAGGCTCGCGAACGAGCCGCGATCGACGCGCAGCTGGACGCGATTCGATCGGGCCAGAAACGGCTGTACGACGACGTCGCGGCGTTGGATTCGATCGACGTTCCGCGCGCCATCGTCAGTAACAACCAGCACGAGACGATCGGCAACATCGTCGACCACTTCGAACTCCACCGGTTCGATCCGTGGATCGGTCGCGAACCAACGCTCGATGGCATCCGTCGAAAGAAGCCGCGGCCGTACTACGTCGAACAGGCCGTGACAACGATGGGCGCCGACAATCCCCTCTACGTCGGGGATAGTCGGGTGGACGTCGCCGCAGCCGACGCGGTCGGCATCGACGCGGCGTTCATCCGTCGCGACCACCGAATCGACTACGAACTCGACGCCGTTCCCGCCCACGAGATCACGTCGCTCGAGGCGCTCTCCGACCTGGTGGAGACGGGACGCTAAACCGACGGCCGTCGAACCGAAACACCGAATAGTCGAACGGAGCTACACTCAGGTATGACGACACCGGTATCCCAGTCGACGGGGTACGGCCCGAACAGAGAGATGTCGATTCTCGGATACATAGTGGGGATCGGGATCGGACTCCTTCTGTTACCACTACTTCCCGTCGCGATCGTCGGCTGGCTCCTCTGGCGCCTGCTCGGCGGTCGGTTCGGACGATCGGAACCGGTTGCCTGGGGACGACGGGACGGCGCCGAGCAAGCGGTGTGAGTCGCGATGAGAACGGTACCGCGCTCAGCGTCGGCCGATTCGGGTGCGCGGTCGTGATCCCCGGACCCCTCCGACCCCGGCCATGATCCCCGAGTGTCTCGTCGTCGAGTTCCGGGTCACCGGCGACGGCTGTCCGCTCGCCGACGCGTCGGCGGCCGTGGACGCGCCGATCGACGCCGCGCCACCGCTCGCCCGTGACGACGGAACGACGCTCCTACGCTTTTCGACGACTGCCGACGCCGTCGCGGACGTCCTCGACGGCGACGACCGGATCAGGTACCTTCACCGGACGGTCGGCGACGACGGAACGACGTTTCGTTGCCTGTCGACCGAGCGCTGCGTGGTCCACCGGCTGATCGATCGGGGATTTCTCGTCGAATCGATTCGGTACCGCGACGGGTCCGAACGCCACGTCGGCGCGGTCGTCGGGCAGGCGGTGCTCCAGGACGTCCTCGAAACGGCCGGAGAGACGGTCGGCGTCCAGCTCGTTCGGCTCACGCCGCTCGGCGAGGATGACGATTCGCCGATCGTCTCGCGGTGGAATCTCACCGCCGGTCAGGCCGAGGCCCTCGAGACGGCCTACGCGATGGGCTACTTCGAGGTCCCGAGAACGAACGACGCCGCGACCGTCGCCGACGCCCTGGGCGTCTCGAAGTCTGCGTTTCTCGAACGGCTCCGACGCGCCGAGGCGACGTTGCTGGAGCGAGCGCTGGAGTGAGCCGATTGCGGTCTGACGGGTATACAGGGTCGGACCTGCGGGGTAACTACGAACGGTTTGAACGATTCGAATCGAATTGAACGACCGTCCGGATGGATACCGCCGAGTTGGAAGGACGCGATTGTTCAATATCGTCCGACTGAAACCCGAAACCGGCGACCATGACCGAACGACCCTCCCAGTCGATACCGGAAAGTCGCGCGTACGCGCTGCTCTCCCACCGGCGCCACCGCCTGATCGTCAGGGTCCTCAACGACTTCGACCGTCCGCTCTCGACCATGGAACTGGCGGAACTGATCGCTGATTGTGAATACGAGAACCCCTGGGATCAGGATCGGGAAAACGCGTTCTCGGCGCTCTCGCACGATCACCTCCCGAGACTCGACGAGGCCGAGGTGGTCACGTACGACCGGCGACGAGGGACGGTTCGACCGGGGCCCGCCTTCGGCACGCTCGTCGGGATCCTCGAGGCGCGTTGTGCGGAATTTGGACCGCTGGCCGGGTGAGCCGTCGGGCGTTACTCCGCGTCGCGGCGTTTGAACAGGAACTTCATGTCGCCTTCGAAGACCGAACGATCGTCCTGCGTCGTGATCGTGGTGTCGATCTCGACGTAGCCGGCGTCGTCGCGGCTGTCGAGTTCGCGCAGTTCGGTGACCTCGTACTCGCCGCTGATCGTATCGTCGATGTAGAGCGGGTTCGGGATGTCCATGTAGTTCATCCCGAGGAAGGCGACGACCGTCCGTTCGACGATCCCCGTCCGCTGGAAGAGCCCGGTCGCCACGATGAACGTCATCGGACCGTGGGCGATCCGGGCCCCGAACGGTCCGTCTTCCGAGTACTCGGCGTTCGTGTGCAGCTCCGTCCAGTCGCCGGTGAACATCGAGTGAAAGACGAAGTCCGATTCGGTGATCGTCCGCGCCGCGCTCTCGAACGTCTGGCCCATCTCGAGATCCTCAAAGTAGTGTGGTTCGTAGCTGTATGGCATACCTCGACACATACCACCTGACGTGATAATACTTATCGAAACGTGACCGATCGCGGCGGTCGAATTGGGTCCTCCGTTTGGTCGAAAAACGCGAGAGAGAATTCGAATCGATCAGGCGTCAGGCACCAACGGATCGACCGAAGACAGCCGATCTCGGTCGTGCGGAGCGTCGAACTCGAGGTCGGGTCCGCGCGCGATGATCCGATTCGGGTTGACGTCCGGGTGCGTCGTGTAGTAGTGTTCGACGATGTGGTCCATGTTCACGGTCTCGGCGACGCCCGGCGTCTGGTAGAGATCCCGGAGGTACGGCCAGAGGTGCTCGTAATCCCGGACCTGTTCGACGTTGCACATAAAGTGAGTGTGATAGACGCGGTCGAAACGGACCAGTGTGGTGAACATGGCGATGTCGGCCTCGGTGAGACGCTCACCCACCAGATACCGCTGCTCTGTGAGAACGTCGTTCCAGCGGTCGAGCGCGTCGAAGAGGTCGTCGATCGCCTCGTCGTAGGGCTCCTGCTTGGTCGCGAACCCCGCCCGATAGACGCCGTTGTTGATCGGTTCGTATATCTCGTCGAGGACGGCGTCGACTCGATCGTCGAGACTATCGGGCAGAAGCGTTCGATCACGACGAGCAACGTCGGTAAACTGGGTGTCGAGCATCCGCATGATCTCGCGCGATTCGTTGTTCACTATCGTGTCTTCGACCGTATCCCAGAGGACGGGGACCGTCACCCGGCAAGTTGCGTCGGGATCTGCGCGCGTGTATAGTTCTCGCAGGTACGACGACCCGTGGATGTGATCCGGCGTACAGCCGTCTTTCTCGGGGGTGAACTGCCAACCGTCCTCGCCCCTGTACGGATCGACGACGGAGACGGAGATAGCGTCTTCGAGCCCGAGCAGCCGTCGCGTTAGCAGGGTGCGATGAGCCCACGGACACGCGTAGGAGACGTAGAGGTGGTAGCGACCGGGCTCCGGTTCGAACGTCGCACCGGGTTCGTCGCGTATTCGGTCTCGAAACGTCGTCTCCTGGCGGTCGAACGCGCCTGAATCGTCGGTCGATTCGAACGCATCGGTTCGCCACTCTCCGTCGACGAGCATGTTCATCGTTCGCGTGTACGTACGAACGCGTCGTACAAATGTATCCAGCTAACATCCGTGTTACCTGGTTCGACCGCTTCCCCCGTGGAAACTTGAAACTCACCGGAGCCGGAGTGTTTTTACGACCGGAGCCGCCACCCTGGCCATGGACGAATCGGACCGGGGTCGCTCGCTCGACGCGGAAGATACCCCGGACGAGAGCCAGGAAGACGAATCCGCATCGAATGCTGGCGACGCGACGACCGAATCGAGGACGCTCGCAGATCACCAGACACACATCGACGGCCGAGGCATCTACGACGAGCGAAATCGAGTCAACGACCTCACGGGAAGAGAGTGGAAGTTCGCCACCAAATCGGTGATCACCGAGCGGTATCCGCCCGACGTCCAGCACGAGCTGCGAAGCGAACACGGCGGGCAAAAACCGCCGCGGCTGTGTGCCGACCTGATCGAACGGTTCAGCAAGGCCGGCGACCGCATTCTCGATCCGTTCGCCGGCGTCGGTGGCACCCTGCTCGGGGCGAGTTTCTGTGAACACGAAGGAACGGGGATTCGCGAAGCGATCGGCTTCGAACGCACCGAACGCTGGATCGACATTTACGAGACGGTGCTCGAACAGGAAAACGGCGAGCGACGCGAGCGAGGGGAAGCGCCACTCACCGAACAGGACCTCCGCCACGGCGATTGTCGCGACCTGATCGACGACGTCGAATCGGCGTCGATCGATCTCCTGCTGACCGACGTCCCGTACTGGCACATGGACGAAGTAGCCCAGACGAGAAATCGGCGCGAGACGAGAGAGAGCAAACTCGACTCGTTCGACGGGGAGCGAGACGACGGTTCGTGGGCGACGAAAGACGCGTGGCTTTCGGAGATGAGTAGCTGCTTCGACCGGGTTACCGACGCCCTCGTCCCGGACGGATACGCAGTCGTCTTCATCGGCGACATGTACCGAGACCAGTCCTACGAGTTTCTCTCGGCCGACCTCTCGCGGGCCATCGACGAGGGGACCTCGCTCACGCTCAAAGCGAACCTGATCTGGTACGATCCACTGAAGGATCTCCACGTCTACGGGTATCCGTACGCGTTCGTTCCGTCGATGGTCCACCAGAACGTGCTGGTGTTTCGAAACGAGCCGTAGCGGACAATCGGGTCGCTGGGAATCGACGGTCCAGTAGAACCGATCGACGAGCGAGTCATCGACCCCAGTCAGGACGGCGCAGACAGCTGTGAGCGAAGCGAGTCGGACGCACCGACATCGAGGATGACGGCGAGTTCGTCACCTGGTTGGAGTTCGGTTCCCGGGAGGGGGATGGTGAGCGACTCGGGTCGTCGACCGTGTGCGTAGACTTTGACACCCTCCGGCAGATCGAGTTCGCTGAGTCGCTTTCCGACCGCCGGCGCCTCGGATTCGACCTGGACGACCTGTAACTGGAGGTTCGCCGCGAGGTCGGCGATCGCGTTGAAGTTGCCGCCCAGCATGGCGGTCTTGGCACCGGCCGCCCCGAGGCGCTCGGGGTAGACGATCTCGTCGACGTTTTCTGCGTACTTTTCGTAGATCTCCTCTCGGTAGTCCTCGTCGATGCGCAACACGGTTCGACAGCCGTGATGCGATCCCACCATACACGCGGCGAAGTTGGTGTTGAGGTCCGGGGTGAAGGCGCCGATTGCGTCCGCGGATTCGACGTCGGCTTCGCGCAGAACCGCCTCTTCTTCGCCGTTTCCGCCGACCACTTCGAATCCATCCGATCGAGCCCGTTCGACTCGGTCCGGGTTGCGCTCGACGATAACCGCCTCGTGGCCCTCTTCGGAGAGGATTCGAGCGGTTCGACGTCCGACCCGACCGTAACCGACGATGATGACCCGCATGCCAGGTGGTTTGGTAGCCACCCACATATAGATTGATCCGTCCCAGCTGTTGCGGCCGCTCTACGGACGGGCCAAGAGGGGAACTATAGCCAGCGGTGCGAGGATATCGGTTATGAGGTTTGACAGCGGGACCAACACCATGATATATAAGACAAGTGGGTAAATTAAACGAAGATAATTAAGCGATTACTCATATCACTTAATATCATGTAAATCGTTCTCGACACCATGACTCTCCGGGACAGGCTGTGTCGACCACCAATGACCGAAGCCTCCCGGTCGCAGGCGGAAGTACTCGGCGTCGTCATGTTGCTCGGCCTCGTTTCAATCTCCGCGCTGGGATTGTTGCTCGTCGGCGGCAGCGTCGTCTCGGATACGCAAGCGTCCGCCGAAAAAGAGCGGATCGAACAATCGTTCGTCCAGTTGAGTCACGCCATGTCCTCGGCGACGGTGGACGGAGAGCGGATTCAAGAACTCGAGTTCGACGTCGGTGACTCGGGGGCGATCACGAAGACGGACGCCGGGAACATCTCGATCGAGTGGGGGGACGAACAACACGTGTTCGAGACGATCGGGGCGATCGAGTACGAACACGAAGACGGCAGCGTCGTCGCCTACCAGGCGGGCGGGGTCTGGGCGGAACGCGGGAACGAGACGCGAATGCTCTCTTCGCCACCGGTACATTACGATGCTCGCACTGAAACGCTGACGCTTCCGATCGCGACGGTGACCGAACAACGTGACCTCTCTTCCGGGCCCGTGTCGATCGACCGAGCGACGACCGATCCGGTCCCCCAGGCGAACATCGTCGAAGACGAAACGGTCGAGATGACGATCCAGAGTCCGTACTACCGCGGCTGGGAGTCCTACTTCGAGACGCAGGGCGGAGAGGGCGTCATACGTGACGTCGATCACGACAACCAATCCGTCACGGTTCAATTCGGCCCGCTAACGTTCGAGGACGCGCTGGATCACGGCGCGACCTACACGAGTGCCCCGGGTGGAAGTCACACCGACCAGATCGAAGAAAACGGACAGTACGGACACTTGCGCCCGATGGACGACGTCATCGACGATCTGGTCGACGATGCCAACGACGGCTCACTCGAAATCGACCGACAATACGGAACCCTCGACCAGACCCACAACGCCACCTTCACGAACGGGACCTACCTCGCCGACGCGATGTACGGCGGATCTCACGAAGTCGACCTCTCCGACGGGAACGTGACGATCATCGTCGACGGCTCGATTTCGTCGGCGGGCGTCACCGATTTCATCACCGTCACCGACTACGAGGACGGAAACGAGTTGAAGATCTATTCGACGGGCCACCTGGACATCCAGAACGGCGGAAACATCTGCGTCGAACCATGTGAAGAAGACGTCGACGCGTCGCTGATACAAATATACGGCACCTCCGAGATGTCGGTCAGCATCAATCAGGGAAGTCCGCGGTACGAAGGCGTGATTTACGCCGCGAGCGATCAGGATTCGTGGGAGTACGAGGATCGGCTCGGACGCTGTGACTCCGATCAGTACCAGTTCGCATTCCAGGCGAACGCCAGCTTCACCGGCTCGATCATCGGCTCAACCATCTGCGGCCAGAGCGCCGCGTTCGACTTCTCACACCACGAGTCGCTCGAAGACGCGTCGATCGACCCGTATCCGGAGGGCTACGCGCCGCCGCCGCACATCACGTACCTCAACGTGGCCGTGTTCGGCCTGGACGTGACCAACTGACCTGACGAGAAGATACGCTTGGACGCGATGTAGCCACCAGTGGCCCGAACGATGATTCGTGCGGCCGATACTGATTCGACTCTTCGATCTTCTCCCCGATTGGCCAGTTCACTCGTCATCACACCGGTTTCCCGCTCTATCGGTGAAATGAGTGGTCGGTGCTGCGGACGAAAGGTACACACTAACGGAACCCCACAGACCTGGTTATTTTGGCCAAATTCCACTTACAATCCGACTTTCCAGCATTGAGGAGCAAAACTCTCGAAGAAACCAAAGTCATTAGGTCAAGTATACTAGTAAATTAATTCCTAATATAGAACAATATCATTATATGATGTGCGGTCGTTGTGTGAACGCGTATGAGGGGGGATCGAGGAACAGGAACGGAGCCAGACGGATCGAACGAGACGTACGAACGAAGCGTGACACCGATCGTCGGAATCGTCCTCTTATTTGGGATGGTGTTTATCGGAGCGGCGATTCTCGCCGTTACCGGTCTCGCGCTCATGGACTCGCTCGAATCGGACTCCGAGCGAGAGACCCTCCAGACGTGCCTGCAGGAGACCGACCACCGAATTTCGACGGTCCTCACCTACAGCACTGTCGACGAACTCCCCTGTGAGGGTGGAGAGTTCGTCCCCGACGGACAGCTCTATCTCGTCTGGCACGACGATTCCGGAACCGCCACCGATCTGACCGAAGACTACCCTACGGTAAACGCGACGCTCGGCGCGATCGAATACGCCGGAGCCGACCACACCTACGCCTACCAGGCCGGCGGTAGCTGGAAACTAAACGGCGATGACGCCCGCGTCCTCTCGAAACCCGCCTTCGAGTACCACGACGAGTTGCTCATCAACGTCGTCACCATCACCGAAGACGCCCTCTCCGATACCCCCCAGCGACTGAATCGCGAACCGGACAGCGACGTGGCCAAACAGATTCGATCCGCCCACGATGAAGCCGTTTCGAACGGCTACGGCAACCTCTCGCTCGTCATCGAGAGCGACTACCACGACGCGTGGGAGCGCCACCTCACCTCCGCGATGACGAACGATTCAGTGTCGATCGACACCACCCCCGATCAGTTCCCAATCGACGAAGACCGCGCCGTTCGAGTCGACATCACGGACGTCATCGAACCAGAACCCGCCCAGTTCGAGATCGTCGAAGACAAGGGATTCAGCGGACCTTCCGCGGTGGACGGGAAAGACAACGTGATCGTCGCGAATCCGTCTGAAGGCCCAACGGGGCCAGGAAGCCTCTGGCTGAACGCGTCCGTCGAGGTCAAAAACGTCGGAGACGTCGAAGGGACCGAAGAGATAACGTTCGAGGTCGACGGTGAAGAGATCGATTCGAAGACCGAAACGCTCGACGGCGGCGAATCGACGATAGTACACTTCGACGAGAATTTCGGCCAGCAACAGGCAACTCTCGCCCTCGAATACGGTGAGGTGTACGAGTACTGGTTCGAAACTGAGTCAGACGACCTAAATCCCCGGGGTAGTTTCTATTACGCGAAAACCGAAGGCCCACACCTGATTCCTGGAAATGCGAATGCGCATCTAGACGAGAGTTCCGAGAACGTCACGGTCACCGCTGACATCCACAACGTCGGAGCGACGAATGCGACCGACGAATCGGTCGAACTCTCACTGTGGCAGACCGAATCGGGTGAATCAGATCCATACAATCTCGGTAATGAGAATCCGTTCATCCTCGAAAACCGGGCATTCGGTGAGAAGAAATCCGCAACGTGGACTATCGATGCGTCGAATCTGATCAGGGGTGAGCACGCGTTCGAAATCGAGGTTATCGGCGAAAACGGATCCAATACCGTCGCCACCGGTGACTTCAACAGTACGATCGGCTGTACCGACGACGATGACGATAGTGACAATCTGTGTATTGAAAGTAATACGGAGGTCGATGTCTCGGTCGTTGGCACCGAAATGAGTACGTCTGGAAGTACTGTCCATTGGGTCCCGGCGTTTGCGACGATCTACACGCAGCCACTTGATGGAGAAAGTGAACCGGAGCCAGTTGACGCCCCGTGGCACGGCGAGAATCTGAACCAGTTCAGCGACAGATTGGCCATATACAATCACAGCTTCACTGTAGATGAACGGATCAGTTTGATGGTCAAAGGAGAATCGTACCTCCATTGTCACAGTTGGAGTGAAGGCCAGTCTGACGGTGAAAGACTTCACCGGTCGTGCGATACAAACCAGGTGGATAGATCAGACTCATCATCATTAGTAGAGTTAACCGCAGACAGAGATGTAGTCGAAACAAACGTTAGAGTCTTGAGTGAGAAAAATAACCTCCTACCGAATCTCGATCCTGGCCTGGACTTCCAACTGGATCCACAAACGCTACTAGAGCGTGAAGAGGTTGGCATTGAAGTCACGGATGCAGATCCGTCTGATCCAGATAACGACAGCGCACTACTCGGGCTCGATGAGAATGAATACCTGTTCGTCTTCGAGTTAACCCATCACCCAACCCAACACAATACTGGTCCGTATATACACAATGCCGAATACTTAACGGCAGACGAGTACTGGGATCTGGCGGTCGGTGACGAGTACGACGTGGATCCGAATTTCAACGACATGCTAGTTCACGTGGAAATAAATAGCGAATCCGAAGCAGATTACGGATACAGCGGTACATTCGTTGACGAGGGAGGCGAACCAATTGACGTGAGCCCTGGCAGTTCCGATGGCGTGGGCGACGGAAACGGTAACGGCGGCGTCGACATCGGCGTCGGCTCCGACGAGCTGATAATCGGATAACGGCCGAACCAGTTCTCACGGTTGGTACGCACAATTGTAGACGTACTCTCACCCAGGTGGCCACGGCCAGCAGCGGGTTAAATCACGATAGAATCGGGTTCTCACGCAGTAGCCGACTGTACCGGCAGCATTCATCGAAACACTTCGGACCACTAGTCCGATTTATCAAAATTTCCCCTTACTCAAATACATTATCTAAAATATAGTAAGAAACTTCGCAATATCATTATAGATTGGAAGAACAAAGCGTTCAAAGAACATGGGGGACGAAGGGGTAAACGAAGAAAGATCCATCCCAATACAAAGCGGGGGACACGACAGGAGTGTGGCACCTGTCGTCGGGATAATTCTACTGTTTGGAATGGTCTTCATCGGGGCGGCACTGGTGGCCGGGGCAGGAATGATGTTGATGGATTCGGTCGAATCCGAATCGGAAGCCGAACAGGCGCTTTCGTGTCTGGATCGAACTGACCACAACGTCCAAACGCTGCTTCGAGCGAACACCCAGGAAGAAATTCCCTGCGAGTCGGGGGTACGCGATCACGGATCGGTCACGCTCACGCTGAGTAACGACGATGGCGAAGACGAAACCGTCACGATCGATCCGCTCGGATCGTTCGAGTACGAACTCGACGATCGGCGCCTCGGCTACCAGAGCGGGGGCGTCTTTCAACTAAGCGACGGGACGACGAGAATTCACACGCCACCGGACGTCGGCTTCGGCGAGGGCCCAGAGACCCCGCTCGCAGAGCAAACGATGAGTCTTAACTTCCTTTCGTTCACGTCCGTTGAGCAGCACGGATCGGTGACGGCGATGAATCACAACCAATCGGCGACGACGGCGAAATCAGATGAAATCGAACGGGCGTTAGCGGGCGGATACGAACATCTGGAGATCGAAATCGAAAGTGACTACCACGACGCGTGGGCCACCCACCTCGAAAGTGCGTTCTACGCGGATACGTACGACAACGTCTCCGTCGACCACGACGAGTCGGCCGAGACGGTTACACTCTCGATCGAGCACTTCGCCGAACCGGACGCCTTCTTCCAGGTTACCGATGTCGAACCGGCCGACTGGATGGTTGTGTATCGAGGCAACCAAACGTTCGAATTGGATGCCGAAGTAACGAACACCGGCCACGTGACCGGGAGCGACGATCTCACACTCGAAATCCCGGCGGCGGACGCAGACGACCGCGAGTTCGAAATCGACGAACTGGAACCGGGCGAATCGGTTACGAAAACGTTCGACGTCGAGTCGTTCGACATACCAACCGAAGGGCCTGGAAATCAACCCAACGACATCAACCGGTACGGTGCGTACGACTACACCGTCTCGACGAGCGATAGCGACGCTAGCGGCTCGTTCTATCTAACCTTCCCGGATAACGCATTTTATCGGATCGACGACCTCTCGATGACCGACGAGGGGCCGATCACGACCGCTGGACTAAACGTGACGAACATCGGGGAACTCACTGCACCGGTGGAAACAACGATGACACTCCAAAGTAACGATGATTCGCTTCCCGACCCCATTGCCGAGTGGGACGAAACTGTCGAACTCGATCCCTGGGACGAAACGACGATCGAGTACGATTTCAACCGGAGCGTCCTCCCCGACGCGAACTACACGTACACGATCGAGATCGATAACGATGGCCTTGGCACATCGATGTGTAATCTTCACGAGTCGGCCTGCGTGCGAGAGGGCTCGTTCGAAATCGAAGACGGGGCAATCGGTGGGCCAGGAGAGGTGATCATCACCGAGCCGTCTAACGTGAGCGTCAGTATTATCGGGACGGAGATATCAGCGGAGGGTTATGACCAAGATCAGGGTTCGTGGGTCAAATATTGGTCTCCAGTCACGGCCTCCGCCGTTGTCGGTGATACACGTTATCGGTTCCTTCCAGACGGGTCAATCGAAGAAATCGCGTACGAGGACCCTCACGAAACCGAGATCGGTGAACAAATGGAGGATTTTAATCTGAACACCTTCGGTACCCAAGAGCACATCTACAGCTTAGAGGAAGAGATAGAGGAAGGATCGGTAACAATCGAAGCGACCTATTGGGAATGTTATTCTAGTTGGTTAAGAACAGGATGGGAGTATGCTGGGACGGACGAATGGCAAGAAAGAGAGTACAACCACTTCAATTGTGAAGAATTCGGTGAACCGATTACCGTCGACGTCGCCAGCGGGGAGATTGATGCCGATGCTGGGTTCGTTATGACGCGAGACGCCGACCGGAACGAGTTGCCAGACATTGAGGAGGGGTACGACCGTCAACGAAACATCCAGGAGGTGTTCGAAGACGGCACCGACGATATCGAGTTGATCGACGGTGAACTAACCCTCGGACAAAACGACTTTGCGTTCATGATGGAAGTCACAATGGATCACGAAGGACTTGTCTCCACCTACGGGGAGGATTATGACGGTGAGTACAATCTCGATACGGACAACCAGACCGAAAGCAACCTGGCCGCCTGGGACATCGCTGAGAATTACCGCAACGACGAACTGTATGGTACCGGTGACCCCAACTTTAACGACGTCATCGGGTTCGTCCAGGTCGACGGTGGCGGGCAGTACATCGATCTCGATCCGGACGCGATCCTCGACGACTATCGACTCGAAGGGGTGAGCGGCGCGCCATCGATCGAATACTCCGACGACGAGTACGACACTGGCGGACCGACCGTCGAAGCAGGAACCGGTGTCATCGAGATCTCCTAATCGCCCCGGGAAACGATACGACGATACGATTTCTCAGTCGAGTGGACTGCTGTCCCGGTAATAATTGTTCGTCCACAGTTTGATCGAGCACCAGTTGAGTCGAGAAATCGATTCGCTGAGAGCGCTTAGCGGACCGACTCGATCGTCTCTTCGACCTCGTCGAAGACGTCTTCGGGCGGACGCTCACCGTTGACGCGGACGAGCGTCCCGCGATCGTCGTAATACTCGATTACCGGCTTCGTGTTCTCTCTGTAGACGCGCAAGCGCTCTTTGACGGTCTCTTCTGTGTCGTCGTCGCGCTGGATCAACTGCCCGCCACACGCATCGCAGATGCCGGATTCGTCCGGCGGGTCGAAATCGACGTGGTAGTTCGACCCGCACTCGGCGCAGACGCGGCGGCCGGTCAGTCGATCGACCAGTTCCCCTTCGCTGACGTCGAGTGCGAGCACGACATCTAACTCCGTCATCTCATCTAATTCTTCGGCCTGATCCATGTTGCGGGGATAGCCATCGAGGATGAACCCATCCGTCTGTGACAGCGCTTCCTCGACGATCGCGTTAACGACTGCGTCGGGAACCAGCTCCCCTCGATCCATGTACGCACGAGGGGTATCGTACGCCAACCCGAGATCGGAGATGTCCATATCCTTGTTCGCACGGAGGGCATCGCCGGTCGTAACGTGTGCGACGCCGAATTCGTCAGCGATCTTCACACTCTGTGTTCCCTTACCGGCGCCCGGTGCACCGAGGATGAGAATCCGTGGATCACTCATAACGGGAGGTTCACCGTCGGTGCTTAAAGATGTAAAGAAACCATTCGCCCCACGAATAATCAGTTTCCAGGGGCTGGCCGAGTACGCTGGGAACCCGCTCGTACGTAGAGTATCATCTGTCCGAAACGGAGAACGGACTAGACGGAAATGGGCGAAGGGTCGTACACGTGTCGGCGGGTGTCTGTGTATCCCAGCGTAACTCACTCGATTTGCAAGTCTCCGGGAGCGGTATCGGCCCCTGATTCGCCCTCGTCCCACTCTAGTTCGAATTCGATGCTCAACTCATCGGGCGAACCGTCCTCGTACTCCCGTTCGGCTTTGATCTCGAACGTCGGCTGTGCTGGCGGATCCATCGTGATGGATTCGTCACCCGACGAAACCGTGACCGGCTCGCCGCTGTCGAGCGAATCGGCGACGTTACGAAGCGCTGCGGCAATGTCCGTACGATCCATTCGTCGCTCGAATTTGAACAAGACCTCTTCAGGCATACACGTAGTTAGCGCTCGACCGCCTTGGCTATATCGATGCGTCCGATCGGTATCGCGGTTGACGGAGCTATTCAGCCTCGATCTTACGCTCACGGTCGTGGCCAGAACTACACAGCGAAACAACAGTACTGATCGAATCGAGAACGATAGAACCAAGACCAGGCCACCAAAGTGGTGTACAAGGACCTGGCTGGGCACGCACGATGGAGCGTTGAAGTGAATCAGGAGCGTTCCCAAATAGATAAGTGCACCCGGCCAACATCGTCCGACAATAACACCCGATAAATCGAGGTGAACACAATTTACGCCGAACTATTGACTCCGATGCTGCAGACGCGTGTTGACGTGTTCGAGTTGATCTTCCTGGTCTTTCTCGGACTCGGGACACTCGTCGGTATCGTCGTCGTCTCGTACATCATGTACAACGCGTACAAGTACCGAGACGCCGACGGGATCGACGACCCCTACGCAGACGACCGTCCAGTACTCGGAGAGTTACCGGTCGGTGGACAGGGCGGAAAGAAACTATTCCTCTCGTTCGGTCTCAGCGCGATCATCGTCGTCTCGCTGATCATCTGGACGTACGGTATGCTGTTGTACGTCGAAGACGGCCCGGACGAGCTCGAAGGAGACGACCACGTACAGATCGACGTCGAAGCTGAGGCGTTCTTGTTCACGTACAATTACGATTACGAAGACACCGAGTTCACCGTGATTGACGAACTCGTCATCCCTGAAGGCGAACCGGTGGAGGTGAACGTAACCGCGACCGACGTCTGGCACACGTTCGGCATTTCACAGGAACGCGTGAAAGCCGACGCAATTCCGGGCGAGTACCACAACACCTGGTTCGTCGCGGACGATGCAGGGGTCTACGAGAACGCCGTCGAGTGTTTCGAACTCTGTGGGGACGGTCACAGCGGAATGCAACACGACCTCGTCGTGATCGACGCCGACCTCTTCGACGCGGTCGTCGAAGCGGACGCGATGAGCGAGTTCAGAAGTGCACTCGGCGCCGACGAACTCTCTATTGACTCGACGCCAGACGAGTTTGAGGCGTACATGGACGCCCAGGAAGAAGATGACGAAGACGATGATGGCGAAGAAAACGATGGCGACGAAGAAGAGAACAACGACACCGACGAGGAGGATGAGGACGAATGAGTGACCTTCCACCCAAGCGATCGCTCAAGCGGTGGCTGGTGACGACCAATCACAAGGACGTCGGTATCCTCTATCTCACCACCTCGCTCGTGTTCTTACTGCTGGGCGGGATTCTCGCCCTGATCTTTCGGGCTCACCTCTGGGAATCCGGAGGTACCGGGCTTCTCAGCGGAAACGAATTCAACCAGTCGGTGACGACGCACGGCCTGGTCATGGTCTTCTGGTTCCTCTCACCGATCGCCACCGGCTTTGCGAACTACTTAGTCCCGCTGCAGATCGGGGCAAAAGACCTGGCGTTCCCCCGCCTGAACGCACTCAGCTACTGGTTGTACCTGTTTTCGGGCGTCTTGCTGTTCATCTCGTTCTTCCAGGGCGGCTCCTGGAGCGGCGGGTGGACTATCTACGCTCCGCTGAACGTACCGATGTACACGCCAGGGGCCGTAATTGAGGCCTCGGTCGGCGGGACGATGGCGATCATCGCACTGATGATGTTCGTCATCTCGATCACGATGGGTACGATCAACTTCCTGACGACGATCCACCGCCAGCGGGCCGAAGGACTCGGCCTCTGGAACATGCCGCTTTTCACCTGGTCGTGGCTCCTGACGGTGTGGATGATGCTCTTTGCGTTCGCGGCCCTGTTCGCGGCGCTCATCATGCTCACGATCGATCGCGTCATGCTCACGCAGTACTTCGCGACCGACCAGGGGTCCGGATTGCTCTGGGCACACCTCTTCTGGTTCTTCGGTCACCCGGAGGTCTACATCGTCTTCTTCCCCGCGCTCGGGATCATGTTCGAGACGTTCCAGACCTTCTGCGGTCGCCGACTCGTCGGCCGGAAGTGGGTCATCATCTCGATGATCCTCGTGGCCGTCCAGTCGTTCCTCGTCTGGATGCACCACATGTTCTTGACCACGATCAACCTCGAGGTCAAGACACTGTTCATGGCGACGACGATCGGGATCTCGCTGCCGTTCGACCTGATGGTGTTCGCGCTAATCTACACCATGGTCAAAGGACGGGTACGGTTTACCACGCCGTTCCTGTTTAGCCTCGGTGCACTCGTCCTGTTCATCCTCGGCGGTATTACGGGGGTCTTCCTCGGCGCCGTCGTGCTGGACTACGAGTTCCGCGGCACCTACTGGGTCGTCGCTCACTTCCACTACGTGATGGTCTCGGGCGTCACCGCACTCGTCGGCGGTCTCTACTACTGGTGGCCGAAGATCTCGGGTCGAATGTACCACGAGTTTACGGGTAAGCTCCACTTCGCCGCCTACTTCATCGGGTTCAACCTGCTCTACTTCCCGATGTTTCTCACCTGGGAGACGCCGCGACGCGTCTTCCACTACAGCGGGGGCGATCTCATCTGGCACCAGATGGCCACGATCGGGGCGTTCGTCTTCGGATTCTCGTTCCTGATCATGTTCGCCAACTTCGCCTGGAGTCTGATCTGGGGGCCGAAGGCGCCCGACAACCCGTGGAAGTACTCGCGGACCGCAGAGTGGGCGATCCCCTCGCCACCGCCGCTCGACAACTGGCCGGGTCGTCCGAGCTACGCCTCCGGTACACTGGAGTTCGTCGAGGAGACGAGCGCCCACCCCGCCGGCGCGGCGACGGATGGCGGAACGGCGGCCACCGACGGCGGAACAGCGACCGTCGACGCGACCGTCTCGGAATCGACCGGGGCTAGCGGTGACGAACACGCCCACGAGGGCGAGCACGCCGATCACGCGAGTATCTGGCCGTTCATGATCGGGCTGGGGACGTTCATCATGTTCCTCGGCATGTCCGGCATGACTGGCGTCGTCGTCGAACTCATGAGCGATCAGATCGCAGCGCATCTCGGGACGGAAGACGTCTCGTCGAACGTCAATGCCGATCAGATCCTCGGATTCGCCGACATGAACTACGTCTATCTCACCTTCTTCCTGGGTGGGATCGGGTTCCTCTCGTACTCCCTATTCATGTTCGGGAAAGAGCAGTTCAACGCACCCGAGATGGAAGTCGCCGAGCGCTGGCCGTTCGAAGGCGTCGGCAACACGAAGTTCGGCGTCTGGGTGTTCCTCGCGTCTGACGTCATCGTCTTCGGTGCCGTCATCGGCGCCTACCTGTTCATGCGTATCTGGGCCGGCTGGTTCACGTTCGAACCGATTCCGGACTACACCTGGGCGGGTCTACTCAACACCTACATCCTGCTCACTTCGAGCTTCACCGTCATCCTCGCGCTCGTGATGGCCGAACGCTCGAACAAGAAGGGGCTGATGGCCTGTCTCGGCGCGACCATCATGCTCGGACTCGCGTTCATGGCCGTCAAGGCCTGGGAGTGGGGCGGCAAGTTCGCCCAGGGCGACTACTGGTTCAGCGGCCTCGAGTACTCGCTGTACTACGTCACGACCGGCCTGCACGCTCTGCACGTCATCTTCGGGCTGCTCGTCGGTGGCTTCATGCTCTACCGCATCTACACGATCGACGCCTACCTCGAAGACGAACGGCCGGTGGAATTCTTCGGGCTCTACTGGCACTTCGTCGACATCGTGTGGGTCATCCTCTTCCCACTGTTCTACCTGATGTAAGACCGGCATTCTCCGGTCTCTTTCTCGCTGCGACTCGCTTCGATCCGACGATTCGTTGGGGCGAGGAGAAATCCGTCGTACGAACCGACTGGCGAGCGACGCCGTTCGACGAGAAGTCTGCCCGAACTGGATGATTCGTCGAGTCGATAAACGGTCGATTCCAGTGAGTCGTATGCCCCGACGAACCGCATGAGGAAGCTATAAGTGACCGCCTCACCGAGTCACTTTCAATGACGAGCGTCAAAACCTACACGATCATCTACGTGATCCTGTTGGCGCTGGGGACCGGCAAGTTCCTGTTCTTCACCTTCGACTTTGGCTATGCGACCGCAATGGGTGGAACAATGTTGCTGGCAGTGATCAAGTCACTGCTCATCGCCGGCTACTACCAGCACCTGGTCGACGAACCGAGATCGATCTCCTACATGATGCTAGTGGCCGTCTTCATGGTCTTCCTGCTCGTGATCGCCGCAGGGTACTCGATTCAATAACCCCGGCCGTCACCGTCTCGAGAAACCGTTTGCGTACTCGGATCCGTTTTGATCATTCTCGGATCCGATTCGCTCTCACTTCCAATTCATCCGTCTAGCGCCGCTCACGTAACCGGATCCGGAGTGTGACGTCGATCCGTTTCGAGGATGTCAATCCGCTGTGGAGCATGGCAGAGACGAGTGAGCGGTCTAGCGTCGAGACTGGCCGGGCGCAACGAGGGACGCTCTCTGGTGTGAGATTCGTGTTACTCAGCACCCGGTGCGTGTCTGAGTGACGCTACGGCTGGAAAAGAACCGAACCCGGATCGGCGACACCGCGGTCGGATTCTTCGGTCTCAGCACGCGTTCGAACCGACTCAGGATCGAATCGGTTTCTGTCCATATTTGGTTTCAATCCGGCTCGTTCGATGACCTCGAGATCAGCGGCTGCTGACTGCCCCTCCGTCGTCAGGTAGTCGCCGATCAATAAGCCGTCAGCACCGGTGCGAAATGGACGGGTTGTTCGTCTACATCCAGCATCACCTCGCGTCCCCCGGTCAACCGCACCGTCGCGCTGGGGTGTAACAACCGATACACCGCGATCGTCGCGAGTAGTTCCTCGGTCGTGATCGCCGGCGAATCGCCGAACCGATTGCCCAGGGGCGTTCCGGGAATGGGATTGAGCACGTTCACCGGAAATGACGAAATTCCAATCTCCTGGAGCGCAACGGCTGCGTCGACTCGGTCGGTCGGAGACACGCCCATCCCGAGGATCACGCCGGCACAGAGATCCATGCCGGCGGCCTTGGCGACCTCGAGCGTATGTACCCTGTCTTTGAAGGAGTGAGTGGCCACTACCTCGGGGAAGAATCGCCGCGAGGTCTCGATGTTGTGATTGTAGTGATTGACGCCCTCCTCGGCGAGTGTTGTTGCTTCTTCCTGCGTCCAAGATCCCGAGCGAAGCGTCCACCTCCAGCGCAGTCTCGTCGCGAACGAGCCGGATCGATCGCAGTACCTGCGCCCACTCGTCCGGTCGCGTTTCTTTCGAGACACCCTTTTCAGCGACGACGATCCCGAATCGTTGTGCGCCATCGCGCTCGGCGCGCCTGGCTGCCTCGAGAACCGAGTCAGGTTCGAGAAAGTCGTAGGTCTCGATCCCGGTATCGAAATGGACGGATTGAGCGCAAAATTCACAATCCTCGGCACAATTCCCGGCCTTCGCGTTGACGATCGAGCACACGTCGACGGTGTCGTCGCCGAAGTGTGCCCGGACGTCGTTCGCAGCTGCGGCGAGTTCGTCGACCGGCTGTGCGATCAATGCGAGTCCGTCACGCCGATCCAACTGCTCGCCCGAGAGGACGCGATCGACCGCCTCGTCGATCGTCCGGTTACCTGTTTCGTAAACTATTTTGAACGCTGCGTTTGCGAAAGTATAATACCCCCGATAATCGTCGATAAAAAGGACTCGTCGCAAGACCGAACGGAGCGACAGACCCGACGAACCAGCTCCAGAGACGACTGTACGAACGAACCGATGTGAGTCGAGAGAATAATCGAACGGAAAATACGCAGAGTGAGCAGAGGCTACTCCTTGCCGAACATCTGGCGCATCATCGGGTGCATCTCCATCATCTGCTCTTCGGCGATCTCCTCGTAGAGCTTGTACGTGATGGAGACGGCCAGCAGCAGGCCGGTTCCCGTGACCGCGCCGATGGTTCCGAGCATGTTCGCCCAGACGGCGAGCAGACCGACGAGCGCACCGCCGATGACGGTCACCTGCGGGATGTAGCGCTCCATGACCTTCTCGACGACGCCGACGTTCTGTCTGAACCCGGGGATCTGCATCCCGGAGTTCTGGATCTGCTTTGCCGTGGCGTCCGGACCCATGCCCGTCGTCTCGACCCAGAAGATCGCGAAGATGGCCCCACCGATCACCATGAAAGTGAGGTCGACGCTGAGTCGAAGGAGTACCTGCCAGGCCTCCTGGGTGACGCCGGCTTCCCACCACATCCAGTCGTCGGGCGAGTAGATCGGCGCGGTGTAGTAGAAGAAGCCGCCGACGGGCTCGCCGTCGCTGTAGGTTCCGAGGGCGGAGGGAAGGGTCGTTTGACTGTCAGCGATCCGTCCCATGAACTGAATGTTCGCCTGCAGCGCGCGAACGAGGATCATGGGCAGGACGCTCGCGTAGATGAGCTTGACCGGGAACCGACCCCGGGCCCCCTTCACCCGCGAGTGACTGAGCGGAATCTCGACGCGGACGGATTCCGCGTAGACGACGATCGCGAAGATCAGTAGCGTCGTCAGTAACGCGAGGATCATCCCCTCGGAGACCAGCAACGTGTAGAGACCGTCGCCGCCGACGATCGAACCGATCTGGATCTCGCCGGTCAGGATCAACCACCAGTTGTAGAAGAATCCGTCTCCCTGTTCGAGCGAGAGGAATCCGGCGACGAGCATCTGGCTCACGCCGGCGACGATGAACAGTCCGACACCGCTGCCGACGCCCCACTTGCTCACGACCTCGTCCATGTAGAGGATCAACACCCCGCCGATGAAGATCTGTAAGAACATGATCGTCTGGACGCCGGTCTGTCCGAACGTCAGACTGCCCAGGACGAGCTCCTGAGCGGGTGGAAGAAAGCCTTCACCGGCAAAGACCATCGGCGCCGCCGTCAACGCCGTCATCACGATGACGAGCAGCTTCTGCAGACCCTGGTAGAGAACCTGATCCCGCGGGTCGTTCGTATCGAGTCCGAGCAGGTTCGCCCCGCCGAGCAGCTGCAAGACAATGCTGGCGGTGACGATCGGCCCGATACCGACCTGCAAGACCGACCCCTGTTCACCCGCGAGAATCGCGCGGAACTCACCGAAGAGGTCGTCACCACCCTCGGCCATTCCGAGGAGCGTGATGTTAGTCAAGAAGAAATACAGTACCAGGATCGCCCCGGTCCACATTAGCTTTCGCTTGAAGGGAACGTGTCCCTCCGGTCTGCGGACCGTGGGCATGCGCGTCAAAACCGGTTCAGCGGCTTCCTTCCAGCCCATATCTTAGTCCTCTGTGTTTTCGTCGTCGGTCTCGGCTTCCTCGGCGGCCGCGATGGCACGCTCTGTGAGCGTTGCCGTCCCGCCTGCGGCTTCGATCTTCTCGCGTGCGGTCTCCGAGAAGGCGTCCGCCGTTACCTCGAGCGCGTCGTGTACCTGACCCGAGCCAAGTACCTTCACGACGTCAACCTCGTGACCGTCCTCGACGACGTCACGGGCGTCGATCGCGAAGCCGTCGTCGGTCTCTTCGGCGAGACCCTCGGCGGCGTAGAGGATCGCATCCTCGTCGAGCGTCCGAACGTCGATCTCTTCGACCGCCGGTCGGGCGTCCTGTGGACGCTTGAAGCCGTGTTTGTGCTTCGGTTCGTAGTTGTGGAACTCGTGTTTGGATCTGCCCGCGCGACCGCGTCCGCCCCGGTGGCCGGCACCACGTCGATTCTTGTGCGTGCCGCCGCCGTGGGTTCGCGAACCTCGCTGGCGTCGTTTTTTACTCGTCATGGTTAGCGCATCGATTCTAGCAGGTCGTTAATCTGCTCCGTTGTATGCTTTCCGAGTTGGCCCCCTTCTCCCGTCGGTTTCTTGATACCGGCGTGGCCACCGCGTGGCGGGTGGAGCCGAAGCGTCGGGGAGAGACCCTCGTCGCGAAGCGTCGTTTCGCCGTCGATCAGTGCCTCCGCCAGCGCTTCGAAGTCGTCGTAGTCGGTGTGCTCGGCGAGCCACGCCTCGTCGACGTCCGACTGGCGCCCCTCCTGGGGTTCGGCTCGCTTCTCGAGGACGAGTGCGAGTACGTCCGCGCTGGGTTCGCCGTAGGCGACGTAGTCGTGAACCTTCGTGATCATTCCGCGATAGGCGTCCGTGTCCGGGACGATCGTCGCGTGGTTGACCTCGGGAACGTTCAACATCGCTAGCGTGTCGTCGACGGCATCCGACCGGTCGACTTCGCCACGGAGCTGAACGATAGCCTTCATCGTTCTGCCACCTCAGCTTCCTCGCCGCTCGACTGGCGAGCGGGCATGCGAGATTTCGAGGCGTTCTCGAGTGCGTTGAACGTCGCCTTCGCGAGGTTCACCGTCGTCCGAGTGTTTCCGTGACTTCGGGTCCAGGCGTTCTCGATTCCGGCGAGTTCGAGCACCGCGCGAACGGTGTCGCTCGCGGCCAGTCCGAGCCCTTCCGGTGCTGGGATGAGTTCGACCTCGACCGAGCCAGCCTTGCCGCTGGTCCGATGGGTCAGCGAGTGTGGGCGATCCGATCGATCCTCCCACGAACCCGATCCACGGGGCACCTCCAGCATGTTCAGCTTCGCGATCCCGATCGCCTTCTGGATCGCAGAGCCGACCTGGTCGTCACGGCCTTCGGCGTAGCCAACGAAGCCGTTCTGGTCGCCGACGACGACCACGCAGCGGAACTTCACCCGCCGACCGGAGTCAGTCATCCGCTGGACCATGTTGATATCGAGCACTTCGTCCGACAGCCCCGGAAGGAGCTGATCGACGATTTCGGGTTCCTTCAGCGGGAGCCCGGAGTTGAGCGCCGCCGACATCGAGTCGATCTCGCCCTCCTGTACTTTTCGTCCCAATCTCGTGACGGGTTCCCACCCGTCGTCGTAGCCGTTACTCATTGATGATCGCCTCTCGTACCGTATCGAAGTGTTCCGGCAGGTCGGCCGCGTCGAAGTCGCCGCCGTACAGCGGCTCGTCGCGCGACTCCGCGAACTCGGCGATGTGTTCGCCGCGGGTTCGCGACCAGTCTGCGAGAACGTCGTCGTTGTGCGGTATCTCGAGACCGGCGTCGATCGCACCCTCCTGCACTGCGAACACCTTGCTACCGGGCGTCGCCGTGTTGAGACCGATGTCGAGGACCGCCTCCTCGACACCCGCCTCGACGGCGCGCGTGCCGGCCAGCAGGCCGGTTAGATACGCCGCCGGCAGGTTGCTCGTCGGCGCTTCCCAGCCGTACTCGGCCAGATCGCTCGAGTGTGCGCTTGCGTGTGTTTCGTCGCCCTGGGGTCCGGGAGTGATCAGCTGCGCCCTGGTGTGTGCGTTGCTCGTTCGCGCAACGAGGCGGGGCTTGCCCGATTTCAACAGGCGCAACCTCTGATGGTAGTCCGTACGGACCTCCCGGCGACGTCGCATCGGTACCTTATATCGTGGTCCTGTTGCCATTAGTCGTCACCGTATTCATTTTCGATGTAGGTCAGCATGTAGCGGACGCTGCGGAACTCGCCACCACCGGCCTTCCGGTAGAGTTCGCGGTACTCGGTGGGCGTGAGCTCACCCGAGTCGCGGAGTTCGCGCAGCTTGCGTCGCTGAGCCCGAATTTGATTTCGCCACTGTTCTTTCTCGTTCTGACGGGCGCCCTTCTTGCCCTTGCGCTTGCCCGGACCCTTCCGGTGTCCGTAGGCGCGCTTGGCGTTTCGTTCGCGGGCGCGTCCGCGAGAGTTACCGCGAGCGACCTCGGCACGAATCGTGCCGTCGTCGACGAGTTCGCGGATCTCCTCTCTCGTGATCGCCTGGGCGATCTCGCTCTGGGCGTCGGGGTCGAGCCAGATACGGTTCTTGCCGACGTCCAGTACGTCGGCCGCCAGTCGTTTCTGTGCGCTCAGGTCCGTCATTCGTCTACCTCCACTTCGACGTAGGTCGGATTCAGGACGCGAATGTCGGCGTCCTCGGCCAGTTCTTCGATGCGTTCGCGCTTTCTGCCGCCAACCGACGAGGCGATTCGGACGGCTTCGGTGTCACCGTCGACACCCTCCAGGTCGTCCGGGTTTTCGACGTACACTTCGTCGAAGCCGCTCGGGTGCTTGCCTCGAATGGCCGTCGGCGTTCGGTAGCCGGACTGAACCTTCGGGCCCTTGCCCTTGATACCGCGGCGCTGCTTCGAGAGTCCACCGCGCGGTCGACGCCAGGATTCCGGCGTCCGCTTTTTCTTGTGGTAATCCTGCCGGTTGAACTGGGGCTTACCCTCAGTGTGTCGCTGTTCGAGTAACCGAGCCTCCTCGTCCGTGAGCGTCGGCTCTTTGTCGACCAGACCACGCGGACGCAGTTCCGTCTCGACGTCTTCTGCCTCCGGCTCCGGCTCGGCCTCGTCTTCGATTTCGGCTTCGGCTTCCTCGTCGACTTCGAGATCGCCGACGTCCGCCTTGATACGAGCGGCGAGTGCCATACCGATGCCGTCGACGTCGGCGAGGGCGTCCTGAGACGCTTCCTTGACGTCGTCGACGGTCTCGAAGCCGGCATCGCGCAGCGCATCGGCTTTGCTCGCACCGACGCCGGAGATGTCCTCCAAACCCTCCGGGGCGTCGGCATCGGTCGAGTCGTCGTCCGCCTCGGTCTCGTCGACCGACTCTGCAACGTCTTCGTCGACCGATTCTTCGACATCTTCGCCGGCGCCGTCCGGCTCGTCTATCGATTCTTCGACACCGTCTTCCGGTTCATCGTCTGCCATAATCAGGCACCTCCTTTGGTCGGCTTGGCGGTGATGTAGACGCCGTCCTGGAAGACGCGCGTGTCCTTCCCGCTAACGCGGGTCAACTGTTCTATGTCGGCCGCCGTCTGGCCGACGTCTTCCTTGTTCGGCCCCGAGAGCGTGATGGCCTCGCCATCGACGCTGACCTCGGTATCGCCGTGGATGGTCGTTCGTCGCGGTGCTTTCTCGCCGAGGAAGTTCTCGATGACGACCTCGTCGCCCTGAACGGAGACCTGCATCGGGAAGTGAGAGTAAAAGACTTCCATCTCGTACTCCCAGCCCTCGGTCACTCCGTGGAAGGCGTTTCGAACGTGGCTCTCGAACGTACCGACGGTCGCCGTCGTTTTGGCGTCGTCGCGGTCGCTCTCGATGACCACCGTGTCGTCGTCGACATCGACGGTGACGTTCGGGTACCAGAGGCGGCGGGTGACCGTCCCCTCCGGGCCGTCGATCGTCACGTCGAGGTGGTCGACCTCGGCGGATACGTCGTCGGGTATGGTGAGTGTTGTACGTGCCATTGTTCTAGTAGACGTACGCGATCACCTGGCCCCCGATGCCGCGCTCGCGAGCCTCGTAGTGGCTCATGATGCCCTCGCTCGTCGTGACGACGAGCGTGCCGAAGTCCCGAGCGGGGAGAAACCGTTTCTCCCACTTCTCGAACTCGTCGGCACCGGCGCTGTAGCGTGGCTTGACGGGGCCGCACTCGTTGATCGCTCCGTTCAATTCGACCTCGAACCGACCGGCTTTACCGTCGTCGACGAACTCGAATCCGTCGACGTACCCGTGGTCGTAGAAGACCTCGAGTACCTGACCGATCACGTTCGAGGCGGGTGATACCTCGTGGCTCAGATGGCCAACTCCCTCGGCGTTATCGATCCCCGAGAGCGCGTTACTGAGTGGGTCGTTCCCTGTCATCTGTACTTCTTGAATCCCATGTCGCGAGCGATCTCCCGGAAACACTGTCGGCAAAGATTGATATCGTACTTGCCGACGAGGCCCTGGTTGCGGCCACAGCGCTGACAGGACACTCGCTGTCCCGTCCGCTTTGCAGCGTGCTCGCCAGTTTGTTCGTTCTCACTTTCACTCATCGTCTACCTCCACGTCGAAGTTCGCCTCGAGGAACGGAATCGCGTCCTCGGGCGTCAATCGGTGATTCGACGGGACCGACCGCGTGGTCTGTTCGCGCTTTGCGATTCGATAGCCCGGTCGAACCATGTTGACGGTAACGTCCAGGCCGTAGATCCCGATGTTGGGATCGTACTCCTGGCTCGGGAACTCCGTGTGCTCGGCGATACCGAAGCTGAAGTTGCCCGTCTCGTCGAACTGGTTCGCCGAGAGATCGGCGATCTCGAGTGCACGCGCCAGGAACTCGTCGGCGGCGTCACCGCGCAGGGTGACCTTCGTGCCGATCGGCTCGCCCTGACGAATGCCAAACTCCGGTTCGGTCGCCGAGGCGAGCGTCCGGATGCTCGTCTGACCGGTGATGTCCTCGATGATGTCCTCGGCGTCCGCCAGTTCGCGGCCACCGCGACCGACGCCCATGTGGACGACAACTTTCTCGACGCGCGGTTCGCGCATCGCGTGAAAGTCCTCGGCCGTCTCGGCGTCGCTCATTCGTCATCACCTTCGTCTTCCGAGTCAGCGGCCCCTCCCTCGATGAAGTTCTCGTCGATCACGACGACGTACTCCTCGACGGTCTCGAACGGTTCGTCCGTCGCGGCCTCGTCGACCGGGTCGACCCGGACGATGTTCGAGCCGCTTCCGAGCGTGACGTCGATCTCGGCGACTTCGCCGACTTTGCCGGCGTGGTTGCCGCGAACGGCCGTCACGAGCGCGCCCTCCTCGTACGGGAAGTGGGCGACGACCTCCTTCGACTCGTTGTCGACGACGATCGAATCGTTCGCGCTGTAGGTCGCCTCGTCCTCGACGGTCACGTTGGTGCCGTCGTGAAGCGAGAGCTGAGTCACCCCGCCGGTGACCTGGCGCTTGCCTTCGACCTTCCCCAGGCGGCTCTCGGCCGAGTCCGCGTCGATCGCGGTCAGCGTCAGGCGGCCACCCTCGTCGGGGAAGATGCGGTAGTACTCGTCTCGATCGGGAAATGCGAGGATATCGAACATCCCGATCGGCCGTTCTTCGTCGTTGATCTCGTCACCGTTTACGAGCACCGCGTCCGTCGAGAGCGCGTATCGCGCTTCCTTCCGGCTGTCGGCGTATCCGAGGACGTCCCGCAGCAAGATGAGCAGCGGAACGCCGTCCTCGCCGTGTGGGCCCGCCCCGGCCTTCACCGTGAAGGTGGCGGTCTTTCGCTCGACCGGCCAGGATTTCGGTACCGAGAGTCGTTTCTGGTGTCGTGTCATTCGCTATCACCCTCGTCTTCGAGTCGCGATTCGCGTCGGTCGTCGCTCAGGTCGAGGTTCGTGATGCGGACGTTCGACGCGTCGAGCGGGCGCGGCACTTCCTCGCCGTCTGCCGTCTCGACCGTGACGCCCTCGACGTTGATGACGCCGTCGCGAAGCGAAACTCTGAGCACTTCACCCTCCGTTCCGGCGTGGTCGCCGCGCATCACTTCGACCGTGTCGCCGGCGTTGACGCGCGTTCGACGCGTGCCGTACTCCTCGCGGAGTTCGTCGGAGAGCGTCGCGTGCAACTGCACGCCTCGCTGGTGTAGCGGTGCGTGCGTCGTCGTGTTTCGTTGATTGCGTGGTTGTTTGCTCATGGTTCTATACGATCATCGTTGCCGTGCTCGCGATGGCGCCGAATCGCTCGGCGACTTCGCGGGCGATCGGTCCCTTGATCTCCGTTCCGCGGGGTTCTTCGTTCTCGTCGATGATGACCGCCGCGTTGTCCTCGAATTTCAGTCGCGTCCCGTCCGGACGTCGGACGGTCTGGCGCTGACGGATGATAACCGCTTCGAGCACCTGACGGCGCATCTCCGGGGTCCCCTTCGTGACGGAGACGGTCACTTTATCACCGAGACCCGCCTTCGGTTGGCGGTTTTTGGTGCCGTGGTAGCCGGCGACGCTGATAACCTTCAGCTCGCGGGCGCCGGTGTTGTCGGCACAGGTGACGAGCGACCCTTTCACGAGTCCCTGGGTGACGTCGGCTTTGATCGCCTCCATCACTGCTCACCCTCGTTCGTCTCGGCTTCGACATCCTCCGTGACGTCTTCGGCTGAGAGCTCGCGTTCGGGTTCGGTCTGACGCGTGAGCTCGGCGACGTCCTCGGCGGTTGCCTCGTCGGTTACTTCGACGACCACGTGCGATTTCGTCTTCGACAGTGGTCGGGTCTCTGCGATCTTGACCGTGTCACCGACCGAGAGCGGTTCGAGCACGCCCGGTACGTGTGCCGGGATGCGCGAACGACGTTTCATATAGCGGTCGTATTTCGGAACCGCCACGTCGTACTCTCGCTCGACGACTACGGTCTTGTCCATGTCCGTCGAAACGACGGTTCCCTCGAGGACCTGTCCTCGAACGGGAAGTTCGCCGTAGAACGGACACTTCTCGTAGTCGTATTCCTCCGGGTTTTCTGGTTCCGGAGGGGTTTGTACATCTAGTCCTATTGCCATGGTGAATCACCTGCCGTTTCGGTACGGCGGGCCGGTCGTTCGTGCAAGCGCGATCCATCGACCGTAACGTAGGCCACGCCCTCGCCAGCGCTGTCTGCACAGCGAGCGATTTCGGCTCGCTCCACAGGTTGAGTGTCGGCCAGTTTGGACGCGGTCCCCGGGGCCTTTCGGTCCCCGGCGGCGTCATCTGTGATCGCGAATTCGAACGTCGTTCCCACCTTCGGTACCGTGACCACCCGAGTCTCGCTGTCGGCGGCTTCACCGCCGCCACACCGTTTCTCCGTGGGCGAAACGCACTCGATTCGGAGGGTGTTCGTCGTCTCCATGACGACGCGACCCTCGATACCCACTCGACCGGCGTCGTCGCTATCGACGACCCGTACCGGCAGGCCGATGAGTTCGTGTCGCGCGAGCGTTTCGGGTGTCAGTGGCATGATTACGCGTCGACTGTGTCGTTTTCCGTTCGGGTTTCGGACCTCATTCGAGGTCGCCCTCCTCTCGCTGGATCGTCTTGATCCGCGCGATCGTCCGTCCGAGTTCGCCGATGCGTCCCGGATTCTCCGGGGCACCACCGGCGGCGAGAACGGACTTCTGGTTCAGCAGCTCCGTCTCGAGATCCTCGAGTTCGGCCTGGCGTTCCGCCGGCGTCATGTCGCGAATCTCCTCGACGTGCAAGATCGCCATCAGTTCTCACCTCCCTCGTCGTCATCGGCCTCGCTCTCCATCTCGGCGACGAGCTCTTCGGCTTCGGCCTCGATCTCCTCGTCGAGATCCTCGGTGACCTCGTCGGCGGCCGCCTCGGCTTCGTCCGCGTCAGCCTCGGTCTCTTCTTCGACCGTCTCTTCGACGACTTCCTCTTCGATCACTTCCTCGACGACCTCTTCGTCGAGTTCCGGTTCGTCAGATTCGGGGGCGTCCTCGGAGGGCTCGTCTTCGGTCTCGTCTTCTTCGGGAGCCGTCTCGAGGAGTTCCTCGACGCCCTCGTTCGCTTCGACGGCGTCGGGAACGACGTCCTCGGGATCGAGGTCGTCGTGGACCTGGAAGTCGTCGGGAAGCTCTGCACCCGGCGGGATGATCTTGACGCTGACGCCGATCGTCCCGAGCTTCATGACGGCGACGCCCTGGCCGTGGTCGACGACCTCTTCGGCGGGCTCGCCGTTGTGCTTGATGTAGCCCCGGTTGAATTTCTCCACGCGCGAGCGAGCGCCCGTGACTTTCCCGGAGAGAACGATTTCGGCGCCGAGAGCGCCGGCGTCCATGATACGGTCGATCGTCGTGTGACCGGCCTTGCGGAAGTACCAGCCTCGCTCTAGGGCGTTAGCCAGTCGGTCGGCCACGATTCGGGCGTTCAGGTCGGGTTCGTCTACCTCCTGAACGTCGATCTGCGGATCGTCGAGGTCGAACTTCTCCTCGAGGGCCGTCGTCACCTTCCGGATGTTCTCACCGCCCTTGCCGATGACCATCCCTGGCTTTTCGGCTTTGAGGACGATCTGGGTCCCCATGGGCGTCTGAGCGACGTCCATGCCGCCGTAGCCGGCACGGCCGAGTTCTTCGGCGAAGAACTCGTCTATCTGCGAGCGGCGCAATCCGTTCTCGATGAACTGGTGTTCGTCTGCCATCAGGCATCACCCTCCTCTTCTGCTTGTGTGACGACGATTTCGACGTCGACCTGCGGCGTGTTCCAGGCGGTCGCACGGCCCATCGCCCGCGGCTTGCGGCCGATCGACTCGCCGACCTTGTGGGCGGCGACGTGTGCGATCTCCATCGTTTCGCCGTCGAAGCCCTGGTGCTCCGCGTTGGCGGCGACGTTCTCGAGGAGGTCGAGAAACGCCTTGCTCGCCTTCTCGGGGTATCGACCGGCGTCCCAGCCGTCGATGTCCGAGCGGTGTCCGGTCCCACTGTTGTGAGACTTAAACGGTACCGATCGCTCGCCGTCGATGACGGCTTCCAGGTAGGTCTGGGCGTCGCCGACCGTCTTGCCCTTGATCTCCCGGGCGATCTCCTTGCTGTGCTTGTGGCTCATGTGACGCTCCCGGAGCATCGCTTTCGCGGTGGCGTCCGGATCCGCGTCGACTGAGTAGTTGATTCCCATTGTACGATCACTTCAGTGGGACGAACTTCGAAGAGCGCGTTGCGCCGATACCGGCCTGTCCGTGTTCGACGGAGTTTCGAGTGAGCTGAAACTCACCCAGGTAGTGGCCGATCATCTCGGGTTCGACGCGAACGCGGCCGAACTCGCTTCCAGTGTAGACGGCGAACGTCAGACCGACGAACTCCGGCACCACCGGCATGTCGCGCAGGTGCGTGCGAATCGGGTTGTTCGCGGTCTCCTCTTCGGTTCGCGAACGGGCCTTCTCGAGCAGTTTCTCCTGCTCGGTCGAGAGCCCGCGCTTGATACTTCGCCGCTTGCGTGCGGGTAGCAGTTCCGCGACCTCGTCGAGCTCCATCTCCTGCAACTCGTCGAGCGTGTAGCCGCGGTAGGTGAACTCACCCTCGCGACCGGTACGGTAATCCTGACTCATTTGTTACCACCTCGTCCCGTTCGACGGGAGGCGATGTCGCCCACCTTTCGTCCCGGCGGAGCGTCCCGCGAGACGGACTTCGGACGACCGGGATGCTGACGACCGCCGCCACCGAAGGGGTGGTCGACGGCGTTCATGGCTACGCCACGAACGCGGGGCCACTTCGTCCCCCGTGCGCGCATCTTGTGGTACTTGTTCCCCGCCTTGACCATCGGCTTCTCCGTTCGGCCGCCGCCGGCCACGACGCCGATCGTCGCGCGGCAGTTCGGGTCGAGGCGTTTGACCTCGCCGCTTGGCAACTGGACGACCGTCGCGTGCCGGTCGTGGGTGATCAGATCCGCGTTCACGCCCGATGCGCGCGCGAACTTCCCACCGTCACCCGGCTTGGCTTCGACGTTACAGATCGGAATCCCCTCGGGAATCTCCGCCAGCGGGAGCGTGTTCCCGGGCGCGATTTCCGCGGAGATGCCAACCTGAATCTCGTCACCGACCGCGATTCCTTCCGGCGCCAACACGAGTCGCTGATCGCCGTCGTCGAATTCGACGGCCGCGACCGGCGCAGACCGGGCAGGATCGTGCTCGATGCCGACGACGGTTCCGCGAACGATGTCCGAATCCTCCGATCGCTTGTGCGAGAGGTTCGCCTTGTATCGGTGACTCGGTGCGCGGAACGTAGACGTACCGCGTCCGCGTCGTTGTCCGAGGATGCGTCGCCCCATCTAGAACACCCCGATTCTGGAGGCGACTTCCTGTGCGTCGTCGTCCTCGCCGAGCGTGACGGTTGCTTTCTTCTTGCCTTTCATCGTTAGCTGAGTGTTGAGTTTGACGACCTCGACGTCGAATCGAGATTCGACTTCGTCGCGAATCTCGGGCTTCGTCGCGTCGGGGTTGACGATGAACTGGAGCTTGTTCTCGAAGTCCATGTCGTTCATCGCTTTCTCGGTCACCAGCGGGTAGTCGATGAGCGTACTCATCGCTCGCTCACCTCCGCAAGCGCGGACTCGGTCCAGACCGTCAATCGGCCCGGGTGTCCGCCGGGTGCGAGATTTTCCGCGTTTACCTCGTCGGCCGTCGCGACGTCGGCACCCGCGAGGTTGCGGGCGGCCTTCGACGGGCCGGCCTCGCTCGCGGTGACGAATAGCACCGACTTCGGTCGCTTGTACTTGCGACCGCGTGTCGTTCCGCGACCCGCACGGACGGATCGCCCCTCGTCTGCGCGCTCGATGTCCGCGTCGAGCCCGGTCGCTTCGAGGAACGAGACGACGTCTCGTGTCTTCGCTACCTCCTCGAATCCGTCGTCGACGACGATCGGCAGATCGAGGTCGTCGTCGAACACGTGACCGCGTTCGGCGACGGTGTCTGCATCGGCGGTCGCCGCGATGGCGCTCCGAGTAGCGAGTTTTCGTTCGTTCGTGTTGATCGATTCTGTTCGGTCGGCCTCGGCTTTCGGCGGGTGGGCCTTTCGTCCGCTGATCGCCTGCGGGACGCGTCGGGCGCGTCCGTTCTGGCGCGGGACGTGGGCCAGTCCCCGACCGCTGCCGGGGCTCTCCGCCGACGTTCGCTTACCGGCGAACTCGTCGGCACCGTAGGCCTGAGATCGGTTGGCCTGGGCGACGCGCACGGCGCGGGCGATCAGGTCCGGGCGATACTCCGTCTCGAAGATCGCCGGGAGCTCGACCGTCCCCGCCTCGCCGCCGTCCAGGTCGTGTACTGTTGCGTCCATAGATTATCCCTGGTTCGAAGCGGTGGAGACGAATCGCACCTCGGGATCGAGGCGCGGCTGGTCTCCGGGTCGAATCGCCGGGCGGAAGCGAAGGAGTCGCTTGTTCGGCCCGGGGAGCGAGCCCTTGATCAACGCGTGCGGGCCGTCGACCTCGCCGTAGTTGACGAAGCCGCCGTCGACCGTCGCGTCGGCGCCGTCGCCGATGGCGAGCAGGCGCTTGTTCAGTTCGGTTCGCTGGTGGTAGCCGGTCTGACCCTGCTGTGGGACGGTCGACCGGACGCGGCTTGGGTTCCACGGACCGAGGTTACCGATCCGTCGACGCCAGCCCTGGCGGGCGTGCTTGCCCTTTCGTTTCTGGACACCCCACCGCTTGACGGGACCCTGAGTCCCTTTCCCCTTCGTGACGCCGCTCGTGTCGACGTACTCGCCGGCACGGAAGACGTCAGTCATGGCGTGAGCGCCGCCGTCGGACTCGATAAGCTCGAGCCCGTACTCGACGCGCTCGTCGATCGAGCCGCCGCCGATGCGCGTCTCCATGACGTCCGGCTTCGACTTCGGCATCGACGGGATGTCCGCCGGCTTCGTGTACGTGATCGCGCGAACGTCGTCGACGCGACCCTCGTCGAGCGCCGCGCGGAACTCGTCCGCAGCGGCCTCGGCGTCGTACTCGTCGCCGGGCAGGTCGAGCGTGCGATCGAGCTCGTCGTCGAGCTCGTTCGCCCAGACCTCGGCGACGGGATGGTGTCCGTATGGCGATTCCTCGTACGCTCGCAGCGCGGCGACGGCCATTGGCGGCGTCTCCACGATGGTGACCGGGACGGTCGTCTCCATCCCTTCGGTCGGCGAGTTTGCGGCGTCGTCGACCGTCACTACGTGGGTCATGCCGGCCTTGTAGCCCGCGAAGCCCTGGAGCGTCGGCTGTCCGTCGTCGTCGGGCCACGATCGAAAGCGCGGGACCTCGCTGGTCGCCCGCTTGCGTGGACCGAATCCGAGTGAGCCTTTGCGTGGTGCGTGTTTTTGTGGCATTCTATCACGCTCTCAGTGAGAGGCAGGCGAGGGTGGCGAACAGAGCCTCCTCCGTTCGCACGACCTCGCTGCCCTGGTTCGGAACCGTGTTCAGCCAGAGGTCGAACCCCGGATCGGCGCTGGGTTCGACTCCGTCTGTCGCCTCGTCGTCCCCGGTGGACGGCGAGCCGACACGTGACTCCTCGATTCCGAGGATGTCCGGCAGCCCTCTCTCGGGCGCCCCGAACGCGACGGTCATGCCGTCGCGATCGACGCGTCCGGCCAGCGTCTCGAGTCGTCCGACGGTGAGCGATTCACCGTAGCGAGACGACGCGATGCGAACGCCGGCGTCCTCACGGCCGAGCGCTGCCGATAGGTCCGTCCGCTCGATCGACAGCCCCGCAAGGGGCTCGTCGACGAGCTTCGCCCGGACCGGTCGTCGCGAAGAGATCCTGACGGTCACGCGTTCTCCCTCGTCGACCGCCATTTCTGGCGGGACGTTGAGCGAGAGTGGGTGTTGCGTTCCGCAATTGACCCGGACGCGGCCTTCAGGTCCGACCTCGGTCACGATCCCTCGTCTTAACGACCCCGAATCGTCCGATTCGGAGCCGGTCCGTTCCGAGGCGCGGAGCGGCGGCAAGATGCCCGCGTACTCCAGTTCGTCCCGCATGTCCCAGACCTCGTTTCGGAGGTACGGGGGCGTTGCGGCGTACCGGAGTACGGTTTCTACGAACCCGCCGTCGTACCGACCTGTTTCGCCTTCCCGATCGGGAAAGACGATCAATCGGTCCGCCCGGAAGATCGTCGCCGCGCGGGCGACGTATCCGAGTTTGCGAGTCGCCTCGCGTTTGTCCTCGGCTTCCCTGACGATCGACGACGGCACGAGTACGCTGACGGTCATGCCGTGGCGCTTCGGCGCCTCGTCACTAGACTGTAGCGATTCCTTGCGGACAAGGTCTTAAAAGGGTGGCGAATTGATTCGGGGCTGTGACGGCCTCACACCCCCGAAAACGTGGTACAGACGGACACAGTCAGAACGAGCGGACGGTGTTGGCAGGCGCCGGGAGTACGCGCCCCATTGCGCCGATTCTCACCAGAAGGGGCCGAATCCCACTCGAGAAGAACCGTGGTACCGCGGGGCGTTCGCCAGTCAATTCGCAACCCTTATACCCTCCCCGGGAACTATTTGAAACTGCAACAGGGCGCTGGTAGTGTAGTGGTATCACGTGACCTTGCCATGGTCACAACCTGGGTTCAAATCCCAGCCAGCGCACTTCTCCGAAGACAAAACCGTGAGCACTGCGTAGCAGCGTGAATATCCGTGGTGAGAGACCACCCTCGGTGAATCTTTCGCGTAAACTCGGCAATGGGGGAGGGCTGGTTTACGCGCACTCCCACCGAAGATCGCATCGACTCGTTCGAGGAATGGATGATCGACGGACGGCAAGCCAGTGCAACCCTCAGTTTAACCCGGAGGGGCCGTGTGGCTGGATGTACCGAGAACCGAGCCCGATTCCGAGCGGTAAATCGGTACCATACCGGAACACTCACGGGTGGTGACTCGTGTCACAGCCGATTACCTTTTGTACCCCGATGGGGTAGGGAAGGTTGAGCGAACGCAGATCCTGTACCGCCAATGCAAACTGAAATTACCCGCACCAACGAAACGAGCGAACTCCAGTACGACGAGACGAACGACAGGTTTGAGCTGGCCTACGATCCGGACGGCAGCGCGACGTTGCTGACGACGATCGTCCACGGACTCACCTCGGTCGTTGACGTCGATGTCTCCCAGGGAGAGTTCTCACTGTACGACAGCGTCGACCCGGATGCACTCGAACGAATCTTCAGCCCCAAATCCGACGGCGAACCGCGCACGGGCGGTCACGTCGCGTTCACCGCCCTCGAATGTGAGGTCTACGTCTACGCGAACGGTGAGATCCACATTCATCCACCGCCGCAGGTCGAGCGACCGGCGTAGGGGTACGCTACCGACGACCCTATTCGATTCGTTCGTTTTCCGGACCGACTGACCGTTGGACCGCTCGCGTTCACCCGTACCTATTGGACAGCCGCGGGTTTTAGGAACGCCCGAATCGTACCAATCTCCATGACCGTGATCGGATTTCTCAGCACCGCACCGGCGACAGACGAGAGTATGGCCGAGGCCGTCGCCGGGGCGGTCGAAGCGATCGACGAGACGGGACTCGAGTACGACGTCGGACCGATGGGAACGACGATCGAAGCCGATTCGATCGGCGAGTTACTCGACGCGGTCGAAGCCGCCCACGAGTCTATCGACGCAGACCGGGTGAGCACGTTCGTCAAAATCGACGATAAACGGACCAGTTCGGGTTCCGCGTCCGACAAAGTCGCCGCCGTCGAAAAACACCTCGAACGCGACGCGAACGCTTCGTGAGACTGCGACAAAGCGGATGACTCCGGCAAAGCGTCCGGCACGCTGGCGACGATCGAACGGGTCGACGACCGATCCCACCTACCCACGTCACCGGGAACGACACACTCAAACAGATGCCACCGGTACGAAACCCTATGCCCCGAACGACGCTTTCGGTCGATGGAATGTCCTGTGGTGGCTGTGAACAGAACGTCGTCGACGCACTCGACGAACTGGACGGCGTCGATGATTCGAGCGCGGATCACGAGGCCGGCGAGGTAACCGTCGAACACGACCCCTCGACGGTAGACGAGTCCGTGATCGGTCAGACGATCGAGGACGCTGGCTACGACGTCAACTGAGCGGATCGCTCGGAATCAACCGTCCGATCGGTACTCAATTCTTCGCAGTCGTCTCTACAGCCGCATCCCGACCGTACAGACGGTCGAGACCGACGGTGAGAAGCAACGAGAGTAGTGCCCCTGTGACGGCGAACGCAGCCATCGTCAACAAGAACGCGGGTGTCGAGATACCAAGGACGATACCGCCGATCGCGATCGAACCTGCTCCGAGACCGAACTCGCCGAGGTAGGTATACCCGTACGACAGGCCGCGAGCATCCGGCGGCGTGTAGACGGCGACGGCTTCCTGGTAGAACGGCTGGATGGCGAAGAGGAAGAATCCGAAGACGCCGCTGAGTGCGACGACGGCGACGAGACCAGCGGTCCCGCCGGCGCCGAGCGAGAGAATGGGAACGAACGCGAGTGCTAGCGCGGCGAGGATCGCGAAGATGGCGAGCAGACCGACGCCGGGACGCACCCGATTGGTCAGGTGTCCACCCGCGTACTGGCCGGCGATACCGACGACGAGCAGACCGACGTAGATGTAGTCGGCGGGTTCGATGCCCTCTAGCGTCGGGCCAGGGTCGAACGCGCCGAGAGCGGCCGATCCGTGGAGAAGTTCCGGAAGGTAGGTCAACATGCCGCGGTAGAACAGCCCTTCGAACGTGACGATGACGAACACCAGTGCGAACGCGCTAGCGAAGAGCGCACGGGAATTCGAGAGCAATTCCGATAGCGAGAGCGCCTCGTCGGCGCCCGCGTTCACGTCGGGATCGACGGCCGCCGCGGGATCGAAGTCGGCCCGAAGGCCGTAGACGGCCGCGAGGAGGCCGGGAATGGCAAGTAACGCGGCGGCCGACTGCCACGAGAGACCGGCGACGAGCAGCGTCGCCGCGACGAACGGGCCGAGCGCGATTCCGACGTTACCCGCCATGCCGTGCCACGCGAAGACCGTTCCGCGCTCCTCGACGCCCGTACTGATCAGCGAGAGACCGGCCGGGTGGTAGATGCTCGCGGCTATCCCCCAGCAGATCAGGCCGACCGCGATCGTGGCGATCGAGTCGGCGAGAGCCAGCAGGAGAAACGAACCGCTCATCCCGGCGAGACAAGCGACGATGAGTTTCTTTGTGCCGAATCGATCGGCGAGAATGCCGGCCGGGAGCGCGCCGATGCCGAACGGTGCGTAGCCCGCGGCGACGACGAGGCCGAGTAAGGCCACCTCGACGTCGAACTCCGCCAGCCAGACGACGAGGAAGATGGGAATCGACGTTTCGAACCAGTGGACGAGGCCGTGGCCCGTCATCGTAAAGCCGGCGATCGATCGATCGTTCGGAGAGAGCGCCATCGAGTGTACGTAGCTTACAGGCGCCGGGCAGGCTACTTAGCGGCTTGGAAATGGGCCGGTCGAGCCGGTAGTCGTATCCCGGCACCACCGAGTTCCGGTGTGACCGGTGTGAGTACAATCGAGATCCGAGTTACGCGTCCTCGACAGCGGGATCGTACGCTTCGTACCAGGCCAAAATTTCACGAAGCCGGTGAATCGCCCGATCCGGATCCCCGATGTTGTGATGTTCGTCCGGGTAGACGATCAGTTTCGCATCGACACCTTGCTTTTTCGCCGCGACGTAGAGCTGCTCAGATTGACTCGGCGGACACCGCCAGTCCTCTCCGCCGGCAGTAATCAAGAGTGGGGTCGTCAACGAGTCGACGTCCCTGATGGCCGAAACGCGCTCGTAGCGGTCGGCGTCCTCCCACGGCAGTCCGAACTCAGATTCGAACCAGTTGTGGCTGTCGCCCGTTCCGTAACACGAAAACGGGTCGTAGATACCGTGCTCTGGTGCGGCAGCGGCGAAGATATCGGTCTGGGTGACGAGATAGCCCTGCGAGATCCCGCCGTAGGAGAACCCGTATCCGAAGACACGGTCCGGATCGACCCAGCCCCGGCCGATTAGTTCCTCCACGCCGGCGACGACATCCGCCACTTCGGTCGTCCCCCACTGTCCGTACAGTTCGTTCGCGAATTCTCGGCCGAACGAGGTCCCGCCCCGGTAATTCGGCCGCAAGACGACGTACCCGCGACTCGTCAGCGCGGCGTGTGCGAAGCTGAAGATGGGTTCGTCGTACGAGAGCGGGCCACCGTGAATGGCGACGACGAGCGGGTGGTCACCCGACTCGAGGTCGAGTTCGGGATCGGCGTAGCAGATCCCCTCGATCGTCCAGCCATCGGACTCCCATTCGACTCGTCGAACGTCGGGCATCGAACACTGCCGACGGAGGTCGGCGTTGAGATCGGTGAGTCGGGCGAGCGTCTCAGGGTCGTCCGTCGGGAGGTCCGCGGTCCGATCGATCGCCCGTGACGATTCGAGTTCGTCGACGTCGACGACGTAGACGTCGTGACCGTCCTGCGGGTGAGAGAGGGCGAGCGCCGCCGTCGATCCATCGTCGGAAACGTCGAGTCCGAGCAGCGCCCGATCGCTTCCACGGGACTCGAAACACCAGTCGACTCCTTCGTCGACGGTCGCCCGGACGAGCCTCGTTTGTGAGTGATCGGCAAGTAACGTGTAGAGCGCCTCGTCGACCCAGTTGAGCGTCGCCGTGCGCGCGATAGTCCGATCGAGATCTTCCGTCAGCGACGTGGTCGATTCGCCGTCGTAAACGACGGCCTCGGTCGGTTCGTACCAGTTCTCCGGATCGCTGCGCGTGAACCCGAGCGAGCCGTCATCGCACCAGGTCGGTTGTCCGTGGTTGTACTCGCCGTCAGTGAGACGTCGCAGGTCCGTCCCGTCCGGCTCGATGGTGTAGACGTCTCGCTTCATCGTGTCGTCGGGGTTCTCGTGACGGCACGAGGTAAACGCGATACGACCGGTCGGCCCCCACGCCGGTTCGAGACCGGTCAGGTCCTGGAACGCACCGCCTCCGTACGCGTCGTCGAGGCGGTCGATCGAGCCGTCGGCGACGTCGACGACGAACAGGTACTCCGTCACGTCGTCCGTCCAGCCGACGCCGTCGAGTTTGTGTTGTAGACGCGTCGTCTCGATCGGCCCACCCTCTCGGCGTCGCTCTACGTACTCGCGTTCCTCGTCGGTCGGGTCTCGGGCCCCGACGACGAGCCTCGTACCGTCCGGTTCCCAGTCGAACGACGCGACGCCGTCCTCGCGATCGGTGAGCTGATAGGCGTCGCCGCCACGTTCCAGATCGAAGAGCCAGACCTGCTGGGTGGGTTCGTCGTCCCCCGCCGCTTCGGCATCAGAAGGCTCCTCGTCCGTCGAATCCGTCTCAGGATCGTCCCCACGGTCCGTCCAGCCGACGCGTTGGGCGATCGGTTCGTCCCTGCTCGCGAGAAACGCCAGTCGCGATCCGTCCGGACTCCAGGCCGGTTCCGAGGCGGACCCGAATTGCGTGAGTCGGTGCGGGTCGCGCGATCCGTCCGTCGGCACCACCCACAGCGACGAGTGGGTCGTCTCTTCGGTCGCCTCGAATTCGGTCGTCACGAACGCGACGCGATCACCGGACGGAGAAATCGAGATGTCGGTGAGCTGAGTCAGGTCGTAGTACGCCTCGAGTGGCAGCTCGGTCATCGTCTCACCCTGACAGTCCAACACAAAGTAGATTCCGTATCTCGCTTCAGATTTTGTTCCTATTCTTCCCATCTATTTGGGAAAATTCGAATATACGCCCCACCTCTTTCAATCCATCAGTTCCGTAGCCGAGATATCAGGGTCGAACCGACGACGTACCCGGCATCGGCCGTCGGACATCGTCACATGCCGATCAGGCGACGTCGAGGTGCTCCGGATCGACGTCGGCGAACGATTCGAGCGCCTCGGCTTCGAGGAGGTGACACGTCCCGGGAACGACGAGAAGGTGAAGCGGGTCGCCGTACGATCCGTTCGCGAGCGCGTCGAGTCGACCGCCCCGGACGAGCGGATCGGGCGAGCCGGCCCGCGCGACGACGACCGCGACGAGATCGGGATACGCTGCGGCGAGGAGGTCCGCACCAACGTCCGCGGACATGTACTCACCCTCCTCGGCCTTGATGTCGAGGTAAACGACGGTGTGCAATCCGCGGTCGCGGTTGTCGTCGATCGTATTCGTGACGCTCGCCGGCAAGCCGTCGGCACCGTGTGCCCGCGGGAACGGGAGCGTCGTCGACGGCCCGAATCGATAGTTCTGCAGTCCGGTGAGTCCGCTCGCCGCGGTCTGGGCGGTGATGCCGTGGACGATGTGCGTCTCGATTCCGCGGGCTCGGGCGCGGAGCCGAAGGTCGGCGTGCGTCGTCGAGATCATCGTATCGCCGGCGGTCAGGAAGACGACGTCACTGGTTTCCGCCGCGTCGAGGATGGGGTCGGGGTCCACTTCGACGCCCGTGCGGTCGCGAACCTCGATCTCGACGTCGTGGTGAGCTTCGAGCGCCTCGACGGTCGTTCCGATCAACTCGCTGGTGTAGAACTCGGCGAAGACGCGATCGGCCTCGCAGAGCACGTCCCGACCCTCGACGGTGATCGATGTCTCGTCGTAGAGTCCCAGTCCGACGAACGTGAGCATACTCGAACGTGGGTGCGGGGTATCTTAGGCTGACGGATACGGATCGATACGATGAGCCCGGAATCACTCGTCCGTTCGGATCGCCTCGAGTTCGACCTCGACGAGGTGATCGGGATCGATCAGCTGCGCGACCTGAACCATGGTCGCAGCGGGGCGGACATCGGCGAAGTACTCCGCGTGCGCGGCCCCGATTTCCTCCCAGTCCTCGACGTCGGTGACGTAAAGACGTGTTCTAACGACGTCGGTGGTCGAAGCGCCCGCAGCTTCGAGGGCGTCCGTCGCAAGGGACAGTGCGAACCAGGTCCGTTCGTACGGATCGCCAACGCCGACGACGTCGCCGTTCTCGTCGGTCGCCGTCGTCCCCGATACGTGGACGGTATCGCCCGCTCGAACGGCGCGCGAGTAGCCGACGGCGTCTTCCCACTCAGTTCCACTATCGACCAGTTGGCGCTCGGTGGTCACGGTCGGGAAGAGACGGAGCGTATCGGAATAGGTGCTGGTATCGGGCGGGCGGAGATACCGATCGATCCGACGCCGTACAGTCGTACCGATCGCCGATCGCGAACGGTCACTCGTGACCGGATATCGCCACGGGTTCGTACGGTTCTTCGACGTACTCGAGGTCCGAATCCGACAGCGAAACATCGACCGCCTCGACCGCTTCCTCCAGGTGCTCGATACTGGAAACGCCGACGATCGGGGCCGTCACGGGCGCCCGATGGAGGTGCCAGGCGATCGTGAGTTGGGCCATCGTCACGCCGTAGTCGTCGGCGAGTTCCTCGATCCGGCGATTGATCTCCTCGCCGCCGCCGGCCCGGTAGATTTCGTGTCTGTCGCCGCGGTTGTTCGCCTCCTCGCTGCCGCGAGCAGTCGTCTCGAACGCGTCGTGCGGTCGGGTCAGATACCCCCTGGCCAGCGGGCTCCAGGGGATGACGCCGATTCCTTCCGTTGCACAGAGCGGGAGCATCTCCCGCTCTTCTTCGCGATAGACCGGGTTGTAGTGGTTCTGCATCGAGACAAATCGTTCCAGCCCGAGACGGTCGCTCACGTGGAGCGCGTCGGCGAACTGGTGGGCCCACATCGACGAGGCGCCGATGTAGCGCACCCGATTTCGTCTGACCGCGTCGTCGAGCGTGCGAAGCGTCTCCTCGATCGGCGTGTCGTAATCCCAGCGGTGGATCTGGTAGAGGTCGATCGCCTCGATGCCCAGTCGATCCAGCGAGTTCGATAGCTCCTGCTCGATGGCCTTTCGAGAGAGTCCGCGCGCGTTGGGATTGTCGTCGTCCATCGATCCGTAGACTTTAGTCGCGATCACGAGGTCGTCGCGGTCGTAGTCGGCGATCACGTCGCCGACGACGGACTCGCTCTCGCCGTCGCGGTAGACGTTCGCCGTGTCGATGAACGTGATGCCGAGGTCGATCGCTCGCTCGATGATCTCTCGGGTCTCTGCTTCGTCTAACTTCCAGCCGTCGCCGTCGTAGCCGAAGTTCATCGTTCCGAGTCCGATCCGACTGACAGACAATCCGGTCTCACCGAGCGTGGTGTACTCCATACCAGTCATCGCGTCCCCCACCACCAAAACAGTCGGCCCCGCTCACCTCCGCCCGCCTCAGAACCCGATGTGCGACGTCGAAGAGGGAACGTCGTCATCGTCGTCTTCGCTCGCCTCGATTCCGCCCTCGTGGTCGAACGTGACCGCCCGATCGGTGAGGTAAATCTCGTCGTCCTCGACGGTCACGTCCACCGGGACGAGTCGCGTGCCTTCCGCCTCGCCGTTATCACACGTCCCGGCACAGGAGTCGAACGTCGAGCCGTGTCTGGGACAGATGATCTCGCCGTCGCGGATCGCCGCGCCGCGGCCGACGTCGAGTCGCTGGGCCTCGTGCGGACACCGGTTGATCCACGCCTCGACGTCGTCGTCGCAGGGTACCAGGATCGCCTCGTCCGGTTCGCCGTAGGCGTCGCGAACCGTAAACAGCCACGACCCGGCCTCGGTGACCGTATCGACAGTCGTCAGTCGAGTGGCGTCTGCCATGCGTGACCGTTCGGGCGACGACCTATAATGTCCGTGGCTCGCGGAGTCGCGTCGGTACCCCGAAACGATACCGTTAGAAGTGCCGGCCCACGAGTTCGGGTATGGACGTTGCGTGCGTGAGAGTGCGGCGCGAAGCCGGCGAGGAGACCCGCCGGGAACTCGCTCGCGACGACCTCGTGGCCGAGGATTACGAGATCACCCACGAGGACGGGTGGTTGTACATCCCCGTCTCGGATCCGGCAGCGATTCCCGACGAGTTCGCGGTGGTCGACCGGGCGGCGCCCGAGCGCGAGACGCAGACGACGCCCGCCGACCTGCTCGGAGACGAGCCCTCCTACGAGCGGCTAGGCCGAGCGGTGATCGTCGACGAGGACGATCCCGAGCGCGCCTGCGAGATCGCCCGCGCGATCGTCGAGTCCGACCTGCCGGTCGACACCGTGTTGAACAAACGCTCGAAGATCAAAGGGGAAACGCGCGTTCGCGACTGGGAAGTGCTCGCCGGCGACGGCACTGACGTCGTTCACCGCGAGTACGGCCACGAGTTCGCGCTCGATTTGGCCGAGGTGTACTTCTCGCCGCGGCTGGCCACCGAGCGCCACCGGATCGCCGAACAGATCGCGCCGGGCGAACGCGTCTTCGACATGTTCGCCGGCGTCGGACCGTACGCGATTCCCGCCGCGGCGCGCGAGGCCACCGTCGTCGCCGTCGACGTCAACGAACGTGCGATCGAGTACCTTCGGGAAAACGCCGAACGCAACGATGTTGGCGAGCGAGTCACGGCGATCGACGCGGACGTCCGCGAGGTGGCCGCCGAGTACGCTGACTGGGCCGACCGGATCGTGATGAATCTTCCCCACAGCGCCGACGCGTTTCTCGACGCGGCCGTCGCCATCGCCGGCGACGACTGCGTGATCCATTACTACGATATCCAGCACGAAGACGACCCTTTCGGACCGGGAGAACGCGCTATCAGGGGCGCCGCAGAACCCGCCTACGACGTGACCGTCGAGACCGAGCACGTCGTCAGATCGTACGCCCCGCACGAGTACAACGTCTGTCTCGACGTCCGGCTCAGACGGGCGCCGCGGTGACGCGATTCGCAATCCTTATGACGGCGTTCGCTCCTACATTCTGACGCCGCGCCAGTGTAGCTCAGCCGGCAGAGCGAATCCTTCGTAAGGATTAGGTCGAGGGTTCAAATCCCTCCACTGGCTTTCTGCTGCGAACAATTCGTGAGCAGCTGAACGTGTACGAGGGATTTGAACGAGGCGAGTCGCAGCGCCGAACGAAAGTGAGGTGACCGTCTCGACGTAGTTCAC
This sequence comes from Halovivax gelatinilyticus, assembly GCF_024300625.1. GTDB lineage: Archaea > Halobacteriota > Halobacteria > Halobacteriales > Natrialbaceae > Halovivax > Halovivax gelatinilyticus. The sequence goes on from NZ_CP101322.1 coordinate 322,477, forward strand.
AATCCACACCACTGGCTTTCTGCTGCGAACAATTCGTGAGCAGCGATGCGCAGTCGGAGAGAACAGACGAATAAGAGGCGCCAGCTAAACGGCTGGTCCGAAACGCGAGTGCGGGAAGCGGTGAGTCGTCATCGGGACTCCCTCGATGTTCGAGTCGTAGGTAGCGAGTACTTATTCGGATCCGTCGATCGTTATCTCGTTCGAGCTAACCGTAACTCGACAATCGCCGTATTCGAACGAGAGAGTGACGTCGGGGCGGTCGCCGTCGCGAAACTCGAAGATCGCGTCGAGCGCTTCGGGATCGATCGCGTCGTAGAGCGGCGGGAGCGCAACGTTCGAATCGTCGGGAAGCAGTGGCCGCCCCGATGCGGACGAGATAGCGCTCAGGACACCTTGAGTCGCCGTTTGGTCGGGAGATAACGGGAATGTGTGCGAACCGTCGATCGCAATGGAGTGGTCAGGGTCTGCGAACATCGAGAACTCTACCATCCAGTAGTGGAGAATAGCGGGTAGGTGCGACGGTTGATCATTCAACGCTTTAAGCTTCAGACGTCGATCCGGTCGGTTCGAGGTCGCTGGCGATCGTCTCCGCGAGCAGGTTCGCGGTGCCGCGTCGCAGCGTCGCCGAGAGCGCCTGTTCGGAGACGTCGAACGATTCGGCGAGCGACGAAAGCGTCGTCCGGCGCGGAACGGCGAAGTATCCGGCCTCGAAGGCGACCCGGAGCACTTCCTTCTGGCGCGACGTGAGCGCCCCGTCTGCCTCGTCCATGGCGCCGTCGCGATACAGTCCGACGAGAGTGAATTCGAGATCGCGGTCCTCACAGACGTCTCGGTACCGAACTAACGTCTCGCGGTCAGGTACACGCGCGCGATACCGTACCGTCTCACCGGTCGCCGAGATCCGCAGGAACGTGATTCCTAGCTCGACGGCGACGGGGTAGGTCAACCCGCGCTCTGCATCCGAGGCAAGTTCGACCCGGTACAGCCGACGGCCGTCGACGTTCGCCAGCCGACACGCGTTCGAAACCGTCGGATCGGTTTGAATGGACTCGTCGAACCGTTCGAGCGATGGTTCGGAGCCGGTAGCCCAGGCGGTGATGATCGACGTTCCATCGTCGGAGACGAACTCGTCGACGACGTCGTACTCGACGTCTGGAACGCCGGCTCGTGCGTCGGCGAGTATCGGGTTTTCGAGTTCGTACTCGGCGATGAGGCTCATAGCTCACGAAAGTCTACGACGAAGGGTGAGAAAAGTCCTCGCCGACATCGCGTCGTTAGACAAAGAGCGAGAGGGCGAGCGCCACGCCGAGACCGCAGACGGGCCAGTCTCGGGGCCGAAAGCGAAGCGGTGGAAGCGTCGGGTTCCACGACAGACACCGAGCCTGCAAGGCGACGGAGAGTCGGTCGGCCCGGCTGAACGCTCGCGAGAGGCCGACGGCACCGACTCGCGCCGCCCGATCGCGCGCTGGCCGTTCGGATCCGAGTCGGGCGGCCATCGCTGCCTGAACGGTCCGTAAATCGGCTTGCAGAACGGGCAAGAACCTGAACACGAGCGACACGCCGAGTCCGAGGAAGCGTCCGGGTGCGCCGGGAACGATTCGCTGAAACGCCGCCTGTGAATCGCGAACGGGCGTCGAGCGGACGTAAGCTGCGCTAACGAGGAGGATCAATCCCACCCGGTAGCCCGCACTCGCCGTGGTGAGTCCGTCGTCGACGTCGATCCAGGGGGAGCCGAGCGTAACCGCAGAGACGACGACCCCGATACTGAGAAAGCCGAAGATGTACCGGTAGGCGACCAGTGTTCGGCCGATCGAGATCCCGGCGAACGCGAGAGTGGCGAGTGCGAGAACCGTGAGTCCGACGTGTGCGACGAACGATGTGTGGCCGATCGCGGCGACGGCAAATCCCACCTGAACGCAGAGCTTCGATCGCGGGTCGAGGCGGTGTGCGAACGTTTCGTCGGGTTCGTAGGTGAGCATCATCTCTCCGATCCGGTTCGAACGCCGATCTCGCTCGCGGCGAGTTCGGCCATCGCCCGGTCGGGTTCGTCGTCGATAGCGACGTGTCCGTCGGCCATGGCGATGACGCGATCGGCGAGGTCGATCACCTCGGCCGGGTCGTGCGTCGAGACGATCACGCCGGTACCAGACGCCGAGAGCGACGCGAGTTGCTCGCGAACCGAGCGGCGGGCGGGATCGTCCAGCCCGGAGAAGGGTTCGTCGAGGACGAGGTGAGACGGCGCCATCGCGAGCGCGCCGGCGATCGCCACCCGCGACTGCTCGCCACCGGAGAGTTCGTCGATTCGTTCGTCACCCCGTCCGTTCATGTTCACGGCTTCTAGAGCGCGTTCGACGCGATCGTCGATGACGTCACGTTCGAGTCCCAGGTTCTCCGGGCCGAACGCGACGTCGGCCGCGACGGTCGCGGCGACGAACTGGTCGCGTGGGTGTTGAAAGACCATGCCGACGGCCGAGCGGGCCGCGACGAGATCGGCGGCGACCGGCGTTCCGTCGACTCGAACGCGTCCGTCGGCGGGTTCGAGTAGCCCATTGGTGTGGCGCAATAGCGTCGTCTTTCCGCTTCCGTTCGGGCCGACGAGAACGACGAATTCGCCGTCATCGATGGTGAGCGATACGGAGTGGAGGATATTCGCCCCGCCGTATGCGAACGAGACGTCGTCGAATTCGATCATCGGACAGTCAGGTTGGATCGACGATCTCGCTTCGCACGACGGCGACGGCGGCGACCATTTTTATCAGTTCACCGATGAGAAACGGGGCGACGTAGAGGGCGAGGGCCTCGGTGGGCGAGAGGGCGAGTAGCCACATCCCGTACGTCGCTCCCATCGCGTAGATGATGACGGTCGCGATCACGAGCGCGACGACGAGACGGACGGTCCCGACCTCCGCCGGGTTACGGACCTGAGATCGTTCGAAGAAGCCCGGGCGGTCGATCCCCGTCGCTTCCGGATCGATCCCACGGCGTCCGATCCCAGCCCGACCGTGAACGATCGCACCGATAACGAACGCGGCGATGGGATACGACCAGAGGAAGCCGGCCGTATCTCCGACGAGCGCACCGAATCCGGCGCTTCCACCGGCGAAAACCGGTGCACCCGCGGCGCCCGCTGCCAGGTACAGCGCCATCGCCGTCGGCCCCCAGATCGGTCCCAGATAGAGCCCGGCCAGGAAGACGAAGAGAACCTGTAAGGTAAGCGGTGCCGGTGAGATCGGTATCGGAATCGAAAACAGCGCGGTCGCCCCGGTCAACGCAGCCAGCAGCGCCGCCCTCGCGAACGGCTTGACGACCGCGCCGGGGACCAGCGAGACGGATCGGCGCTCGTAATCGGTAGACATGCCCGGACCTCTCGCGTAAACCGACGTAATATCTTCGGTTTACGAGTGGTTGAATAGAGCTCGAATGCGCGGTGGCGAGATATATCGAAGTCGAGGAGCGAGTGCGTACTTTCGATGTGGTGAGTGGTTAACTGAGAGCGAGTGCGTACTCATGTGCGCACGCGTGTACAACGAGGCGTTCTCCGAGTCGATGGACGAGGTGGCAGGCGTGAGTGACGTGATCGAAGCGGACGATGTCACGGCTGAAGAGGTTTCAGATCCGAAGATGAAGAACACGGCAATCGTTATTTCGACACTCGATACGAACGGAGCCGGCCTGGAGGCGACCGTCCGACGACTCAGTGGTGGTGACCGGTCGCATCGGCGTAGCTCACGCCGAACCGTTCCTCGAAGAGGTCCATTATCTGTGCTTCCTGCGCTTCGAGTTCGTCGTCGGCACCGTCGCCGTGGTGAACGAGATGATGTGCGCGACTGGCGAACGAGAGCAAGACGATGTCGCCGACCGTCTCCGACGGCGACTGCTCACCTTCGGCGAGGAGGTCAACGAGCCCGGTCGGCAGGGTTACGTCGTCTCCGTCCCCCGTTTCCGATTCGATGCTGAACGTCGTCGTGGATACCGGTTCATCCATACCGGTACACTCGCGTGCCAGCCTAAAGGTTCTCCGGCTACGAACGCCCCGTCGGACCGCTCCGATCGCGGTCAGTCGAACCCGCAAACGATCCACGAAACGCAGTTTTCACGCCTCCTCTCCGGCAGCCAACTGCCGTATCTCGTCCCAGCGACCGTTCGCGACGAGTTTGCCCTGAAGCCGACTGGCGTACTCCTGCGCGAGTCGGTCTGCGGCCTGTAGTTCTTCCTCCGAGACGCCGTCGTCACCGAGGCCGATCGCCGACTTAATCGACGAGAACAGGCCACTGCCGCCGGCGTCGCCCGTTGGCTGGCCACCCATCGCCCCAGCCTGGGATCGCATCGCATCGAACTCGGGAAGGATGTGTGGCACCTTCTCCGTGTCGGCGACGATCTTCGCCCGTTCGGGGTCCTCGACGTCTTCGATCTCGAATTCCGTCGCCGTCATGATGAGCGACCACTCCTGGTTCGTAAACCGGGAGTCGACGACGCGAGACGAGAATTCTCCGTCCAGGCTCATCCGCTCGCCGACGATGTGGTCGGTCCACTCGGTCATAGGCGGACGTTCTTCGGGAACGGCTAAGAGAGTTTCCCACGCGGGCGAGTCGAATCCGACGAGCGAGCGTCCGCAGCGTCGATTCGGACAGCGGTCAGTGACGATCGCTGCTCCTGACGACGACCGTCACGGTACTCAGTTGATTGCAGAACCCATCGAGACGACTGACAATACGCATCGATAGTGAATACCGGTTGGTGGAGACAGCGCCCCGTGTACGCTCTCACGGTTCGCTTCAATGCTACGAACACAACTGCCGGGTGCGTTCGTCCCTACGATACAGACTTCCTCCCAGTCAGTGAGTCCGGATCGAGTCGGAAGTCGTGAAACTCGATCTCCGATCGGGGGCGATCGAACACGTCGACGGTGGGAATTTCGATCGCCCACATCCGCTGTACGGCGACCGATTCGTACGGAAGGTCCGTCAGCTCTTCGAGCCTGCCCGTCGCGACCACGCTGTGCCACCCCTCGTTCACTTCGTCGTAGGTGACGAGCGACACCGGGTTATCGATGATTGTCTCCTTACTCGATCCGGGCGGAAAGGAAAGCCGGAAATATAGGCAGTCGGTCCCTGAATCGTAGCCGTATGAAACCGGGAGCGAGGCCGGCGGTTCGCCCGGTTCGGTCGAAAAGGACAGGACTCCGATACCACCCGTTCCCAGTAAATCGACTCGTTCTTCGTCAGTGAGATGTACCCAGCGTAGACTGGACATGCGCGATACTTCGCGACCCAGCGGGGAAAAACCGACCCTCGAATACCCATCGTTTCGGACGAAACGGTCGGTGAGCGAGCAGCTTATGATAATGAACACGATGGTCGTACAATCCGCTAACAGAACGGCAGGTTCACAGAAAACGAGCGGTCACCGATCCTCGTCCGCGGTCACGAGACTCAGAACGATATTTCGGCGTGTAGATCGCTCTTCAGTGCGTCGTGGACCTTACAGAGTTCGTTCGCTCGTTCGACGACCGCGCTCGCGGTTTCCTCGTCGACGTCCGCGTCGGTTTCGATGTCGAAATGGATCGACGCCAGTTTGTCGTCGTCGTTGAGTTCGCCGGTCGCCTCGATCGTGATTTCACCGAGTTCGCCGGCGTCGCGCTGTTTCGCACCGACGCGAAGCGCGGGGACGTAGCAACTCGCGTAGGACGCGAGCAGGCTCTCGAGCGTGTCCGGCCCCTCTTCGCCGCCGGAATCGAGCGTCACGTCGAAGTCGCGGATCTCGGTCGTCGCTACGTAGCCTTCCTCGGACGTCGTGGTCACGTTCTTTGACATAGCAGTCGAACCATCGACGGCCCGGGGTGTAAACGTTGTTTTCTGGATCGACGAACCGTTCGATTCCGGTATCGGTCCGGGCGGTCGGTTCAGATCGAGACCGGTTCGTCCGCCTCGAGGACGGTCACCTCGGCTTCGGAGCCGGTTTCTGCGACGGCGTCGACGAAGTCGGCCGGATCCTGTTCGATCGGCGGGAAGGTGTCGTAGTGCTGCGGGAAGGCGACGTCGACGCCGAGCCAGTCGACGGCGATGGCCGCCTGCTGTGGCCCCATCGTGAAGTGGTCGCCGATCGGGACGGCCGCCGCGTCGGGGTCTAGGAAGGCGCCGACCACGTCGCGCATCTCGCTCATCAGGCTGGTATCGCCGGTGTGGTAGAACGTCGTCGTTCCGGAGTCGGTCGGGTCGCCGTCACTGACGAGGAGGCCGGTTGGCATCCCGGCGTCGACGTCGTACTCGGTCATGATTCCGTTCGTGTGGTCGGCTCTGACCATCGTGACGTGGGCGTCGTCACAGACGACCGTCCCGCCCAAGTTCATCCCCATTCCGCCGACCGCGTCCTCGAAGCCGAACTCCTCCTGACAGTACGACGTGAGTTCCGGCGTCGCGACGAGCGTGGCGTCGGCGAAGGCACCGGCGTCGGCGATGTGGTCTGCGTGGCCGTGGGTCAACAGGACGTAGTCCGGGTCGTCGACGTCCTCGGGCGTCGCCGACGTCTTCGGGTTGTCGAAAAACGGATCGACGACGAGCGACGTTTCTCCGACCGATACGTGCCAGGTCGAGTGACCGTGCCAGGTGAGTTCCATGGTCACGCGCCACTTGGCGAACGCCACCCATAAAACTACGAGAAATCGATCGAATCGGATCGAATCGGGTGCTCTTCGTGACCAGCCAAATCACGGAGCGTGCGTTTTAGGGTGTCGCCGGACAACGAGCGAACATGCTCGCACTCGACATCGAGCCGTTCATGGTCGAACTGAAAGACGGATCGATTAAAAACGTCGGACCGACGAACAAATCAGCCACGGTGAAGCTGTTCGACGTCGAGACGGCCTCCGCTCGAGAATTCGGCGACAAACGGGTCAAATTCGAGTTCGTCGACGATGACGGAAACGAGGTGGAAGTTTCGCTCTTTCCCGACGACGTTCACTCGCTGGTAAGCGATATCGAAACACTCGAGGATGAATCACCCGTATTTGAGGAGTAGAGAGACTGATACGCCATAAATACCGAAATAATGGCGGCCGCGCCGTTTCGACAACCGTTTTACGCTCAACCCACTCTACCCGAATAGATGGGTACTTGCATCATCTGCGACACGCCAGTCGATGGCGAGGTTTGCGAGTTCCACGAAGAAGACGTCTGTTTCATCTTTCGTGGAACCGGAGCCTCACAGCTCACTCCCCGACGATACTACAAGGGGACCGTCGACGGCTACGCCGACTTCGGCGTCTTCGTCGACATCGGCCCGCGTGTCACCGGCCTGTTGCACCGTAGCGAACTCGATACACGACTCGAAAGTCTCGACTGGGAGCCCGGCGATTCGGTCTTCGTCCAGGTCCTTGACGTGCGAGACAACGGAAACGTCGACCTCGGCTGGTCGATTCGGGAATCCGAAGACGAGTTCCGCGGGGTCATCGTCGACGACCCGGACGGCGAGTATCGACTCGAAGACGAGGATTCAGCTGAATCCGAACAGTCGACGGCGGACGTAGACGAGCCGGAAACCACCGCAACGGCGGAAACGGCGACGGCTGCTCCCTCGGCGGGTGACGGGGCGAACGAAGGCGGCGCGACCGCCGAAGCGCCGTCGGGAACCGGCTCGACTACCGTACCCGAACCCGACGAAGCGAGCGCGGACGCGACGCTCGCGCGGACGACCGTCGACGCCATCGACGATCAGGTCGGGGCGATCGTCAGGCTGGAAGGTGTCGTCGCCGGCGTCCGCCAGACGAGCGGCCCGACGATCTTCGAACTGCGCGACGAAACGGGAACGATCGAGTGTGCGGCGTTCGAGGAGGCCGGCGTTCGCGCCTACCCGGACGTCGACGTCGACGACGCGGTCGCCCTCGAAGGCGAAGTCGAAAACCACCACGGCGATCTACAGATCGAGACGGAATCGCTCACCGTCCTGACCGACGACGACAGGGACGCCGTCCTCACCCGCCACGAAGAAGCGGTCGAAGCCGAGGCTCGACCGGTTCGCGTCGAGCCACTCGGCGGCCACGACGGCGTCGGCGCGCTCGAATCCGAACTGACCGACGCCGCGACGACGATCCGTCGCGCCGTCATGGAGGCCAGACCCGTCGTTATCCGTCACAGCGACACCGCAGACGGCTACATCGCGGGCGCGGCGATCGAACACGCCCTGTTGCCGTTGATTCGAGAGAAGCACACGCGCGACGACGCCGTCTACCACTACGTCGACCGTCGCCCGCTCGAGGGCCACGCGTACGATATGGACGACGCGACGGGCGACGTCTCAGCGATGCTCGACGCGCGCAGCCGCCACGGTGAGGCGCTCCCGCTCGTCATCCTCGTCGACGCGGGTTCGACCGCCGAGTCGGTCGACGCCTACGAACTACTCGCCCAGTACGGCGCCGATCGACTCGTCGTGGACAGTTCGGTCGCGGACGAAGTGGCCGCCGACGTCGTCTCCACGGCCGTCACGCCGACCGAACGAGACGACTCGTTGACGACGACGGCGCTCGCCGCGACGCTCGCCGCGAGCGTCAACGACGACGTCCGCGAGGATCTCGCCCACGTACCCGCGCTTAGCTACTGGGAGTCACCCCCCGACGCCTACGTCGAACTCGCGGCCGAAGTGGGCTACGACGCTGATGCGCTCGCCGACCGACGGAACGCCGTCGCGCTCGAAGCGCACTACCAGTCGTACAACGACAAGCGGGAACTGATCGCGGACCTGCTCTTCGACGCGGCGGGCGAACTGGCCGCCCACGTCGCCGATCAGTTCCGCGATAAACTCTCGACCGAACTCGAAACTGCGCGCGAAAACACGACCGTCCGCGGCATCAACGGCGTCACCGTCACGGTTCTCGATACGGCGGCCTACACGCACCGGTACGACTTCCCGCCGACCGATCTCCTCCTCGACGAACTCCACCGGCGCGAACGCGACCGGACGGACGGTCCGTTCGCGACGCTCGGCGTCGACGAGGCGGAGCTGTCGGTCAGAACGACCGACCCGATCGACGTCCGCGACCTCGGCGAGGCGATCGAGTCCGCCGTCCCGGACGCGGGCGTCCACACCGTCGGCGGCTCCGACGGCTCCGTCGCGTTCTTGAAGGGCGAGCGCGATGCCGTCGAAGACGCGGCGATCGAGGCGTTAGGCGAACTGCTCGGCTGAGCACGCTCGCGGGTCCGACACGCTTATTCGGAATCGACCACCAGCTAGTGGTAGTGAGTATCGAGTCGACGGACCCGACCGAGACGGAAGCGTTCAGACGCGTCTGTGCCACGCTCGTCGAGCGCATCCTTTCGGGCGAGATCGAACGAGAGGACGTCGAGTCGGCGAAGCTCGAGGCCTGTTCCGAACACTCCGCGCCAAAGGTACCGAAGAACTCGGAGCTCCTCGAGTTCGCGGCCGACGAACACCGCGAGGCGCTCGAATCGGTCCTCCAGCGTAAGCCGGTTCGAACGGCCTCCGGCGTCTCCCCGGTTGCGATCATGACCTCCCCGGAGCGGTGTCCCCACGGAAAGTGTCTGTACTGTCCCGGCGGCCCCGACTCGGAGTTCTCGAGTTCCCAGAGCTACACCGGCGAGGAACCGGCGGCCGCCCGCGGTGTCCAGAACGACTACGATCCGTACGGACAGGTAACCCTGCGCCTAGAACAGCTTCGCCAGATCGGCCATCCGGTCGATAAGGTCGAACTCATCCTGATGGGCGGGACGATGACCGCCCGGAGCCACGACTACCAGGAGTGGTTCGTAAAGCGCGCGCTGGAGGCGATGAACGACTACGACCTGGAAAAAGAGCCAGAACCCGCGGAGGGCGAGAGCTTCGCCCAGGGTCCCGACGAGTACGAGTGGCGCTACCTCGAGGACGTGATCGCGGAGAACGAGACCGGCGACATCCGAAACATCGGGACGACGTTCGAGACGAAGCCCGACTGGTGTGATCCCGAACAGATCGATCGCATGCTCGATCTCGGCGGAACGAAGGTGGAAGTCGGCGTCCAGACCACCTACGAGCGCATCAACCGGGAGATGCACCGCGGCCACGGCGTCCAGGAGTCGATCGACGCGAACCGTCGGCTGCGCGATGCGGCGTTCAAAGTCGGGTTTCACATGATGCCCGGCCAGCCCGGCATGTCGATGGAGATGTGCCTCGAAGACTTCAGGCAGCTCTTCGAGCGCGAGGAGTGGAAACCCGATTACCTCAAAATCTATCCGACGCTCGTCGTTCGCGGAACCGCCACCTACGACTGGTGGCACCGCGACGAGTACCAGCCGTTGACGAACGACGAGGCGGCCGACCTCGTCGCCGAGATCAAGTCGATCATCCCCCGATACACCCGCCTCCAGCGCGTCCAGCGGGACATCCCGGCCGACTTCATCGACGCCGGCGTCTGGAAGTCGAACCTGAGGCAGCTGGCCCGACAGCGCATGGACGAACACGGCTGGACCTGCGAGTGCATCCGCTGTCGCGAGGTCGGCATGAACGACGAAGAGCCGCAGACGGCGGACTTGGACGTGATGAGCTACGAGGCCTGCGGTGGGACGGAACACTTCATCTCGATCGAGGATTTCGATCGGGACCTGCTGATCGGCTTCTGCCGATTGCGCTTTCCGAACGATCCGGTCAGGCCGGAACTCGACGGTGCCGCGTTGATTCGTGAACTCCACGTCTACGGCAGCGAGGTGAGCGTCGGCGCGGCGGGAGAGGAGGGCCAGCACCAGCACCAGGGCTACGGACGGCAGTTGATGCAAACGGCCGAGTCGATGGCCGCAGACGCTGGCTTCGAGAAGCTTTCCGTCATCTCGGGCATCGGGGCCCGCGAGTACTACCGCGAGAAGCTCGGCTACCACCAAGACGGGCCGTACGTGAGTAAGTCACTCTGAGGCCAAAACCGTCCGAGCGGCGGCCCGTGGACGTCGTCGAAATTGCGTCTGCGCCGTCTTCGGGTTCGTCCGCGGAGCGACACCCCTTTTTGGTCCGGCCTGACAGTGTTGTGTATGGAGCCAAAGCGGGAGCTTTCGAGCGTCGACCTCGCCGCCCTCGTCGCGGAACTCGGAACGTACGAGGGTGCGAAGGTCGACAAGGCCTACCTCTACGGTGACGATCTCGTCCGGCTGAAACTCCGCGATTTCGATCGCGGCCGGGTCGAGCTGTTCGTCGAGGTGGGCGAAACCAAGCGAGTGCACACGGTCTCGCCCGACCGCGTCCCAGACGCCCCGGAGCGGCCGCCCGAGTTCGCGAAGATGCTTCGAAATCGACTCTCGGGGGCCGACCTGGCCGACGTCTCGCAGTTCGAATTCGACCGCATCCTGGAGTTCGTCTTCGACCGCGAGGACGGGACGACGAGACTGATCGTGGAGTTATTCGGCGAGGGGAACGTCGCCGTTACTGACGAGCAGTACGAGGTGGTCGACTCGCTCGAGACGATCCGGTTGAAATCTCGCACTGTCGCGCCCGGCTCGCTGTACGAGTTCCCCGAGTCGCGGGTGAATCCGCTCGAAGTTCCGAGAGATGCGTTCGACCGGGTCATGGACGATTCGGACACCGACGTCGTGCGGACGCTCGCCACGCAACTGAACTTCGGCGGCCTCTACGCCGAGGAAGTCTGCACGCGCGCCGGGGTGGAGAAGACGACCGACATCGCGGACGCGGACGAAGCGACGTACGACCGCCTCTACGGCGCCATCGAGCGGCTTTCGATCGACGTCAGAACCGGCGCGTTCGAGCCGCGACTCTACGTCGAGCGCGACGAATCCGCCGAGTCGGCGGACGCGGACGAGCCGATCGAACGGGTCGTCGACGTTACGCCGTTTCCGCTCGAGGAACACCGGGCGGCCGGCTTCGAACCTGAAGCGTTCGACTCGTTCACCGACGCCTTAGACGAGTACTTCTTCCGGCTCGAACGAGCCGATGAGGAACCGGTTCCCGGGAGCCAGCGACCGGATTTCGAAGAAGAGATCGCCAAACAACAACGCATCATCGACCAACAGGAGGGAGCGATCGAACAGTTCGACCGCGAGGCGGAGGCCGAACGGGAGCGAGCGGAGGCGCTGTACGCGAACTACGGCCTCGTCGACGAGATCTTACAGACGGTCCGATCGGCCCGTGCGGACGGAACGCCGTGGGAGGAGATCGAAGCGCGGTTCGCCGAAGGTGCAGATCGAGGTATCGAGGCGGCCAAAGCGGTGGTCGACGTCGACGGCGCGAACGGGCGCGTCACCGTCGAGATCGACGGCGAACGGATTCCGCTGGTCGCCGACGAGGGCGTCGAGAAGAACGCCGATCGGCGCTACACGGAGGCAAAGCGCATCGCGGAGAAGAAGGCGGGGGCCGAGGCGGCGATCGAGGAGACCCGCGAGGCCTTAGAAGCGGTGCGTGCGCGTCGCGACGGGTGGGAAGCCGACGATGAGGACGACGCGGTCGAGGCGGACGACGACGGACGATCCGACGCCGACTGGCTGTCGATGACCTCGATCCCGATTCGGGAGAATGAACCCTGGTACGACCGGTTCCGGTGGGTTCACACGAGCGACGGATTCCTCGTCATCGGGGGACGAAACGCCGATCAGAACGAGGAACTGGTGAACAAGTACCTAGAACCCGGCGACCGGGTGTTTCACACCCAGGCACACGGCGGTCCGGTCACGGTGTTGAAGGCGACCGATCCCGGAGAGAGCGCACGACCCGACATCGAATTCCCGGACACGAGCGTCGAACAAGCCGCCCAGTTCGCCGTCTCCTACGCGTCGGTCTGGAAGGACGGACGGTACGCTGGCGACGTCTACGCCGTCGACGCCGATCAGGTGACGAAGACGCCCGAGAGCGGAGAGTACCTGGAAAAAGGTGGCTTCGCGATTCGGGGCGACCGAACCTACCACCGCGATACGGCCGTCGGGGTCGCCGTCGGGATTCAGTGTGAACCCTGGACGCGGGTCATCGGCGGACCGCCCTCGGCTATTTCCGACCGGGCCGTGACGACCATCGCGGTCGAACCGGGGCGGTACGCGCAAGGTGACGTGGCAAAACGCGTCTATCGCGAACTCCGCGAGCGCTTTACGGACGAGTCGTTCGTTCGGAAGGTTGCCAGTCCCGACCAGATCCAGCACTTCCTCCCGCCGGGCGGTAGTCGGATCGCAGAGCAAAATCCGTGATGGTCGGTACGATTACGCCTTCCTGATGGGATAGGTACGGTGCCCGCCTCTGACAGGGGAGCGGTGCAATCTCTGGCACAAACAGCTTCAGGCGTCGCCTCCGTCATCGATCGAATCGAGAGCCGATTGGTACGGACGGACACGCTGACTCTGTGGATCGTAGGCGAGAGTGCCCATTTCGGCCATTTTCGGTAGGTGAACGTGGTGTAACTCTATCTTCACACGATCGATCGCCTCCCTGCTACCGGCATCGAGTTCGGTGACCCGCTCGGCGATGATTTCTGCGAGCGTGGTTACGTCGGTCGCGGTGTCAGTACCGTTCAGAATCTGGACGAGTTGTTGTCGTCGCTCCGAGACCAGAAGGCGGTGTCGATCGCTCGAGGAGAGCGTAGTGGACTCTCCCCCGATTTTCTCGGTTGACGTATGTGACATTGGTGTAGTGTTCGACCAGCTATTGCCGGTCTACATTTCGAAAGTACTCGTTACCGGATAAGGGTGGACTAGAACTGATTAGGTCACGTCGAGATGATTGTTGCTAATTAGTGAATGGAGAGGCCGTCAGTTCGGTAAAGCGGTGTAACTCTATCGTAAGATTGCGCTGCTGGCTCCGATAGTGGTTCCATCGACGGAAGACTGATGGCGGTCCGACTTCGACCGAGGATAGATGGAACGCGACGCGCTTCCCGACGCGCTTTCAGAGACGTTGTCGGTTTTCGAGACGTCGGGAGAACCACGAACGACGCCCGAGGTGGCCGAACGGCTCGATCTCGGCCGTAGGAGCACCTACGACAGGCTTCAACGACTCGTAGAGCGTGAGTCGCTTCGAACGAAAAAGGTCGGGGCGAACGCCCGCGTCTGGTGGCGACCGGCTGAGAAAGCGGTCGACCGCGATCGGTCCGCTGCGGGGACGGAGTTCGCGACCGATTCCCGCGAACTCCACTCGTTGATAGACGCGGTCGAGGAGTACGCGATATTCACCCTCGATCCGGACGGATACGTTCGAACCTGGAACGCCGGTGCACGGGAGATCAAAGGCTACGAAGCCGACGAAATCGTCGGCGAACACATCTCGTCGTTTTACACCGAACGGGATCGGACCGCCCAGCGGCCAGAGCGGAATCTGTCTGAAGCGGCCAGGAACGGCTCGATCCAGGACGAAGGGTGGCGCGTTCGAGCCGACGGCTCGCAGTTCTGGGCGAACGTGACGATCACGGCCATCGAAGCCGACGATGGTTCGCTCCAGGGCTACGTCAAGGTTACCCGCGACATGACCGAGCGGCGCCAGCGGGAGCGTTCGCTCCGACGCGAGCGCGACCTCACGGAACAGCTGTTAGAGACCGCGCCGATCGGACTCGTCGTCTTCCGGCCCGACGGCTCGATCGAGCGGATCAACTCTCGAACGCGAGATCGCCTCGGTATCGACGCGTCGACGGTCGACTCGTTCGACTTCGATGCGTTCGACGTCTACGATTCCGATGGCGATCCCATTCCCCTCCGCGAGCACCCGGTCACACGAGCGATCGAAGGCGACGAACCGGTTTCCGACGAACTCATCGCACACGAGGGGCCGAACGGTACGCGTCGGTGGCTCTCGCTCACCGCGGAGCCGGTGTACCACGACGGCGAACTCGAACGGATCGTTGTCGCCGCGAGGGACGTGACGGACCTCAAACGGAGCGAGCGCGAATTCGAACGCCAGCGTGACGAGCTGGCCGACGAACTCGAAGAGGTGTTCGACCGCATCTCCGACGGGTTCTACGCGCTCGACGACGAGCTCCGGTTTCGCTATCTGAACGAGAAGGCGGCGTCCGTCCTGGGAGTCGCCGAATCGGATATCGACAGGGAGTTTCACGATATCGTCACCACCACCGACGCCTTCGACCGAGCGATCGACGAGGCGCGAGACACCAGAAGACCGGTCACGTTCGAAGATTACTACGATCCGGCCAATCGCTGGTTCTACAACGCCATCTATCCGTCCGAAACCGGCCTATCGGTTTACTTTCGAGAGATTACCGAGCGGAAGGCACAGGAACGAAAACTGGCCCGGTTCGAACGGGCGGTCGAAGCCGCGGGCCACAGCATCTACATGACCGATCCAGACGGAACGATCACGTACGTCAACCCGGCCTTCGAGGCGTTGACCGGCTATTCGCGAGACGAAGCGGTCGGTCAGAGGCCGTCGCTCTTCGACGCCGCTGTGAGCGGAACGGATGGGGCGGAACGGTTCGACTCTCTCGAACCGGGAGACCAGCACTCCGACGAGGTCCTCATCCGGGACGCGTCGGGAGATCGCTATACGGTCCACCAGGTCGTTACACCGGTTACCGACGACGACGGAGAGGTAGTCCAGTTCGTCACGGTTCAGACGGACGTGACCGAGCGCAAGGAACGCGAACGCGAGCTAGAACAGTACGAGCGAATCGTCGAGACGGTCGAAGACGGGATCTACGTCCTCGACGAGAATCGTCGGTTCACGATGGTAAACGACGGATTCGAGGCGATGACCGGCTACGATCGAGACGAACTACTCGGACGCGAAGGAACACTCGTGTTCGGAGACGAGTTCGTCGAGATCGCAGACAGGTTCCAGCGAGAACTCGAATCGGGCGAGCGGGACATCGCCGTACTGGAAGAAGACATCTCACGGGCGGACGGCACCACGTCGGTCGTCGAGAGTCGGTTCGACCAGATCGACCTCGGCGGGGACCGCACGGGGCGCGTCGGCGTCGTCCGCGACGTCGGCGAACGCGTCGAGCGCGAGCGCGAACTCGAACGCCAGCGTGAACGGCTGACCGCGTTGAATAACCTGAATCAGGTCGTCCGCGACGTGACCGAGCACGTCATCGAGGGATCGACGCGCGAGCAGATAGAACAGACCGTGTGCGACGCGCTCGCCGCCTCCGAGGCCTACGAGTTCGCCTGGGTGGCCGAAGTCGACTCGGTCACGACGACGTTCGAACCGCGTGCGGCCGCGGGGACGGGCGGCTACGCGAACGAGATCACGATATCCATGGATCCCGACGACCCGAGGAGCAGCGGACCGGGTGCGACCGCGATTCGCGAGCAGGAGACGCAGGTCGTCCGAGACGTATACGACGATCCTCGCTTCGAACCCTGGCGCGAGGCCGCCGCTGAGTACGGGTTTCGGTCGGTCGCGTCGATTCCCATCGTCCACGACGGAACGACCTACGGCGTCCTCGGCGTCTACGCCGACCGATCGAACGCGTTCGACGCGGTGGAACGACGGATCGTCAGCCAGCTCGGCGAGGTCGTCGGTCACGCCATCGCCGCCATCGAGCGCAAACGCGCGCTGATGAGCGACGAACTCGTCGAACTCGAGTTTCACGTGCGAGACGTCTTCGCGGCGTTCGACGCGAGCGCGACGATGGAAGGGACGGTCACGCTGGAGCACTCGGTACCGGTCGCCGAGAACGAATTGCTCGTCTACGGGACGGCGAGCCCCGATGCGCGCGAAAGTCTGGACGAACTCGTCGAACACCTCCCACACTGGCAATCGATCACCGTTCGGTCTGACGGAGATCCGATCGAATTCGAGCTCAGAATGCGAGAACCGCCCGTTCGGTCGGTCGTTTCGTCGATCGGCGGATACGTCGACAGCGCCGTGCTAGAAAACGGCGAGTATCGCCTCCGGATTCGCCTCGCTCCGAACGTAGACGTTCACCAGGTGATCGAAGTGGTCGACGCAACCTATCCAGGTGCGGAGATGTACCGAAGGAAACAAGTTGCGCGTCGTCGAGACGATTCGCAGATTCGACGTCAGCCGATGGCGTCGCTCACCGACCGACAGCGGGCGGCCCTGGACGCGGCCTATTTCGCCGGTTTTTTCGAGTGGCCTCGGGAGACGTCCGGCGAAGCTGTGGCTAACTCGCTCGACATCGCTGCCCCGACGTTTCACCAGCACTTGCGGAAGGCAGAGCGGAAGGTCCTCGAGTCGGTGTACGAGTCGTACGTACCGGAATCGGCCGAGATGCGCGGAGACTGATCGGATCGCAGGCCACTTATCGCCACTCCGAGAACGAACGCCCATGCAGATCAGAGACCGGGAACGGTTAGACGGCGGCCGCGAGCGCCTGACCGTCGTCCCGGAGAGCGTCGACGACCTCTGGCACCTCCAGTACGTCCTCGAACCGGGTGACCGAGTCGCCGGCGATACGACCCGCCGAATTCAGCGCTCCGACGAGCAGCTGCGCGACACGGGCGGCGAACGCGAACACATGTGGGTCGCGCTGGCCGTCGACGACGTGGAGTTTCACCGCTTTGCAAATCGACTGCGCGTCGGCGGCGAGATCGTCGCCTGCTCGCGCGAAGATCAGCTCGGGTTTCACCACACGTTAAACGTCGAAGAACGCGACGAACTCTCGATCGAGAAGTACTGGAAACCCGATCAGGAGCGCCGACTCGAAGAAGCGAAGGAAGCGACCGAGAATCCTGACGTGGCGATCGCGACGGTCGAGGAGGGCCGCGCGCACGTCCACGGCGTCGCCCAGTACGGAACCGAAGAGCGCGCGACGATCACCGGCTCGACGGGCAAGAACGACGACGCACAGGACCGCACCTCGCTCTTCGCCGAGCTCACCGACGTGCTCCGGCGACTCGACGTCGACGCGATCATCCTGGCCGGGCCGGGCTTTACCAAGCAGGACGCCTACAAGTACGTCGAGAAGAACGCGAGCGAGGTGGCCGAGTTGATCACGATGGTCGACACCGCGAGCGTGGGCGACCGCGGCGTCCACGAGGTGCTAAAACGCGGGGCCGTCGCGGACGTCCAGAAGGAGACGCGCATCGAGGCCGAAGCCGACGCCATCGACGAACTCACACGGCGAATCGCCGAGGGGGCGAAAGCGGCTTACGGCCCGGACGAGGTGGAGAAGGCCGCCGAGTACGGTGCGATCGAGCGGTTGCTCATCCTCGACGATCGGCTTCGGAAAGAACGCGGCCCCGACCGCGAGTGGGACGTCGACGTCGACTCCCTCGTCCGGACGACCGAGCAGAAAGGCGGGGAGGTGACGGTCTTTTCCTCCGAGTTCCCGCCCGGCCAGCAACTGTCGAACTTGGGCGGCGTCGCGGCGTTGCTTCGCTACCGGTTACAGTAGGCGACTCGGCGTCACTTCGCTACCGGTTACAATAGGCGTCGCGACGGAGCGGGTTCGACGAACGACAGTTATCGACGTTCGGCTTCGATCGAAACGCGCTGGAGGTCTTCTGCGAACCGCACGTCGCCGTCGTAGCGTTCGCCGATCGAGCGACGCATCTCCTCGTGACGCCCCTGCGTGTGCGGATAGAGGTGCGTGAGGTAGACCCGACCGATCTCGACGTCGGAGAGGGCGGCCCCGAGTTCGCTCGGCGTCGGGTGATTCGAGACGTCGACGTCGTCCGGGAAGGCGCAGTCGTGTGCGAGGATGGCACAGCCGTCGGCGAAGTTCGCCAGCCCGGCGAACGCCTCGCTGTCGCCGCTGTAGGTGAACCGGTCGTCGAACCGGTACGCCAGACACGGGACGGAGTGGCGCGTCTCGTACGACGAAACGTCGAACCCGGCGACCGAGAACGTGTCGTCGGCAACGACTTCGCGGACCTGCAGGTCGAGTCGGCCGTCCATGTACTCGAACGCAGATAGCAGGTCGTCGACGAGCCCTTTCGTCCCCTGGGGTCCGACGATTTCTAAGTGTTCTTCGCCGGCGAGCCACCGGGCTTTCATCAGCGGAAGGAGGTCCGCGACGTGATCTAAGTGGTGGTGCGTGAGGAGGACGGTCGAGACCGATTCGTAGCCGACGCCCGACTGCTGGAGTCGCTGGAGGACGCCGGATCCGCAATCGACAAGGACGGTTCGATCACCTTCCTGGACGAGGATACCGGTCTGGAACCGGTCGCCCGTCGGCATGGCGGCGCCGGTTCCGAGAAAGGTCACCTGCATATACGCGAAACTGCGCGTCGGTCGTGGAAAAACGTTGTGTCGGGCAAGAGCGCTGGCAGCGCAGGCCGACGCCGTCGACGCGGGGTATCAGGTCCATCTTTGCCGAACGATCGACCGTGAAGGCTGTCTCAGTTCACTTTCACCGCACTGGGCCAACCCTCTTACGCGTCGGCGACGCAGGATACCTCGATGGCAGGGAAAGGGCTCGTCGTTCCCGACGAGCAGTTGCCGTTCGACCCCGACGCGGCGCTCGCCGATCGGGACGTCTTAGAGCGGTTCGAGCCGGCCGTCCAGGAGTGGTGGATTCGGGAATTTGGCGAGTACGTCCCCGAAAACGGCGGATTTTTCACCCCACCACAGCGCGAAGCGATTCCGAAGATCCACGAACGGACGAACACGCTCGTCTGCGCGCCAACGGGGTCTGGTAAAACGCTCGCCAGTTTCAGTGCGATCATCGACGAACTCTTTCGCCGAGACCGCGAGCGAGACGACGGGCTCGACAATTCGGTCTACTGTCTGTACGTCTCGCCGCTGAAGTCGCTCGCGAACGACATTCATCGGAACCTGACGGTCCCCCTCGAGGGTATCGAATCGATCATCGAAGACCGGGGCGACGACGTCGGCGAGATTCGCCACGCGATCCGCCACGGCGACACGCCCTCATCCGAGCGCCAGGCGATGTTAGACGAGACGCCGCACATCCTCAACACCACCCCCGAAACGCTCGCCATCCTGCTCAACTCGCCGAAGTTCAGAGAGAAGTTACGAACCGTCGAGTACGTCGTCGTCGACGAGATTCACTCGCTGGCGGCGGGCAAACGCGGGACGCACCTCTCGGTGAGCCTCGAGCGCCTCGAAGCGATGACCGACGGCGAAATCACGCGAATCGGTTGTTCGGCGACGATCGATCCACTCGAAGACGTCGCCGACTTTCTGGTCGGCTGCGAAACCGAGACCGTCGACGGGACGCCGACCGCGCTCGGCCCCCGGGAGTGTGAGATCGTCGACGCGCGCTTCGCCCGCGAGTTCGATCTCGAACTAGAGTGTCCGACGGACGACCTGATAAACACGCCCCGCGGCGTCGTTCAGGATCGATTCTACGCGCGCCTTCACGAACTGATCGGTGCGCACACGAACACGCTCGTCTTTACGAACACGCGCTCGGGTGCCGAACGCGTCCTACACGAACTGCGCGAACGGTATCCGGCTCGCGATGGGCCGACGGCTGACGAGGCGGGCCCGAGTGACGAAGCGACGGACGACTGCGGGCAGCCCGCTCCCGGGTCGTCGGAGACGGGCTACAACGAGAGGAACTCCGCCTGTCACCACGGCAGCCTCTCGAAGGAGGTCCGCCAAGATGTCGAGGCACAGCTCAAATCCGGCGACCTCGACGTCGTCACCACCTCGACCTCGCTCGAACTCGGTATCGACATGCCCCACGTCGATCTGGTCGTCCAGGTCGGCTCGCCCAAAAGCGTCGCCGCGCTCCTCCAGCGAGTCGGTCGCGCCGGCCACCGGGTCGGCCAGACCGTCGCCGGTCGCGTCATCGCGCTCGATCGGGACGAACTCACCGAGTGCGCCGTCATGCTCGCGAAGGCGGAGGAGGGATTCGTCGACTCGGTTTCGATCCCCGAGAACGCCCACGACGTCGCCGCCCAGCACGTCTACGGGATGGCTATCGCCGAGGTTCGGCCAGAAAGCGAGGTGAGGGCCATCCTCAGGCGAGCCTACCCGTTCAGAAACTACGACGACGAGCACTACGAGCGACTGATTCGATACCTCACCGCCGCCTACACCGGTCTCGAAGATCGCAACGTCTACGCGAAGATCTGGCGCGACGAGAACGATCCGCCAGACGGCGAATATCACTACGACGACTTCCCCGTCGGCGAGACGCTCGTCGGCAAACGCGGCCGACTCGCCCGGGTGATCTACATGACCAACATCGGAACGATCCCCGACTCGTTCACCTGCAACGTCCACACCCGGGCGGCCGACGAGTGGGTCGGCCAACTCGACGAGGATTACCTGGACACCCTGGAGAAGGGCGACGTCTTCGTCCTCGGCGGCGAGCACTTCGAGTACCGCTATCGGCGCGGATCGAAGGTGTACGTCGACCGAACGCGCGCCAGGCCGACGGTCCCCTCCTGGTACTCCGAACGGCTCCCGCTCTCGACTGATCTGGGCCGCGAGATCCTGGACTTCCAGGCGCAGTTGCTCGATCACTACGAAGCGGGCGGCCCCGCGCGTGTTCGCGCCTGGCTCCGGGAGTTCCCGCTCGGCGACGACAGCGTGCGCGCGCTGGCGCGCCTGTACGACCACCAGCTTCGATACGGCGGCCCGAAGAGCGTCTCGACGCCCGCTCGTCTCTCGGTCGAGGTCGAGCGCGACCGGGACGAGTACGAACGTCACTACTACGTCCACTCGAACTACGGACGCCGAGTCAACGACGGGCTCTCCCGGTTGCTGGCCTATCACTGCGCCCAGGCGGCGACGGCCAACGTGCGCGTCGCCGTCGCGGACAACGGATTCGTCCTCTCGATGCCGCTCAACCGAAAAGTGGACGTCGCAGGCATTCTCCGAGATCTCGACCCCACGGACGTCCGCGAAGACCTCCGGGCCGCGATCGCCGACACGGACCTGCTACAGCGCTACTTCCGTATCAACGCCACGCGCTCGCTGATGATACTCAAGCGGTACAAAGGATACGAGAAGTCAGCGAGCGAACAGCAGGTTTCGAGCGAGATGTTGCTCGGCTTCGCCGAGGAGCTCGACGACTTCGCCGTCGTCGAGGAAACCTACCGGGAGATACTGGAGGACAAACTGAACGTCGACGAGATCGAATCGATCGTCGCGGCCATCGATCACGGCGACCTCGTGGTCGAGCGAGCGCTATTCGATTCGCCGACACCCAGAGCGTTCGGACTCGCGACGCTCTCGGCCAGCGACGTCGTCCTCGCCGAAGACGAGAGCGCGGCCCTCCAGTCCTTTCACGACCGCGTCGTTTCAGAGATCGACGACGATCCGTCCCGCGGCGTCGCGATCGACGACTGAGCCGACGAGCATAGCGATCACGGACCGGAACGCTCTCGGCTCCAACAGGTCTTTCGTCCCGCCGGCCGGAGCGTGAGTATGGCGGACGATTCGGGCGAGACGACGGCCCAGTACGACGGAACCGACGACGCGTATCTCTCCGTGTTCGAAAACCGCGTTCGATTGGCCGAGACCGATCTGCAGGGGATCGTCTTCTACGGCACCTACGTCACCTACCAGGACGAGTCGGTCGCCGCCTACCGCCGGAAGATCGGCTTTGGCGGCGAGTACATCGAAACGGCCGACTGGACCACCCGGGTGGTCTCGACGGAGATGAACTACCGCGCCTCCGCGGCGTACGAAGACGTTCTGGAAAACGAGATTCGCGTCTCCCGAATCGGAAATTCGAGCGTCACCTACGACTACCGCGTCGGTCGCAAGCGCGACGGCACCCGCCTGGCCGAGGGAACGGTGACGCAAGTCGTCATCGACAAGGAGACGACCCGACCGACCAGGGTACCAGACGCGTTTCGCGAGGCCGTCGCCGACGTCCAGCGTCGGTGATCGACGGTTCCGGGCCGACCGATTCCCATCGAGCGACAGCTACAAGCGCCGGGTCGCCCCACGCGTTGGTATGCCCGGGAAGGTGCGACCGGACGACCTGACCGCTCACGCGTTCGACCGAACCGGCGCAGACGACGACCGAGTCCGACAGGGGCCGGCGCTCGGCGAGGACGCCGCGGCCATCGACGTTCCAGCCGGGACGCTCGTCGTCAGTTCGGACCCGATCTCGCTCGCGGCGAATCAGGCTGGAACGCTCGGCGTCGCCGTCGCCTGCAACGACGTAGCCGCGGCGGGCGCCGACCCGGCGTGGCTCACCGTGGTCTGTCTCCTCCCGCCGGACGCTCCGGACGCGTTCGAGACCGTGACGGCCGACCTCGACGCCGCGGCGCGCGACCACGGCGTCGCGATCGTCGGCGGCCACTCCGAGTACGTCGACGCGCTCGATCGACCGATCCTCTCGCTGACGGCGATGGGAGTCACGGAGCGGTTCGTCCCGACCGGCGGCGCCGAACCCGGTGACCGCGTCGTGATCGCGGGACCGGCCGGCCTCGAAGGGACGGCGATCCTGGCCGGCGATTTCGCCGACGAGCTCGCGGCCCCGACCGAGGCCCTCGACGCCGCCCTGACGTTCGTCGACGAAATCTCCGTCGCCCCGGCCGCTCAGATCCTTCGACGTGACGCGACGGCCATGCACGATCCGACGGAGGGCGGGGTCGCCGCCGGACTCGTCGAACTCGCCGCGGCCGCCGGCGTGGGTCTCGAGATCGATCGCGAGGCGATCCCGATCAGACCCGAGACGGAAACGCTCTGTCGGGCCGCCGACGTCGACCCGCTCCGTATCTTCGGCTCCGGTGCGCTCCTCGCGACGGTCCCACCCGACGCCGCGGACGGTCGCCTCGACGAACTCCGCTCGGCCGGGATCGAGTCTGCCAGCATCGGGGTCGTGACCGATACCGGAGAGGAGATCGTCGAGATCGGGTCCGAACGAATAGACGAGGTCCCGGAAGACGACCTCTATCCGCTGTGGGCGGGCCCAGCGGAGAGAGACTGAGTCGAAGAGCGGGCCGTATAACCCGTATCGATCGACGACTCACGGCTCGATACGGAACGAACGTACTTCCCGAGACGGCGCCATCGTGGAACCGAGCAGCCTCCGCGCCGCAACCGGTGTGGAACCCCACAATCGATGGTCTCCGACGCCCGACGCACCGACGGTAGTTCGACCGACGAGCGCGGGGTCTCGCCCGCGTTCGGGTTCGCGCTCGCGATGATCGTCACGATCGTACTCGCGATCGCCGTCGGCATTCTGGTCAGCGCGATCGCGGCCGATCCCGCACCGGACGTCGACTTCGAGTGGACCGAAGGCGGCGAGGGAGCCGACCGCCAGTTCCACCTCGCTCACGGCGGGAACGAAACGGTCGCCGGCGACACGCTGCGACTCGAACTGGAGGGTATCGGCGGCCTGGACGCGAACGCGACTCTCGACGACTGGGGCGCGGTCCGCGACGGGAGTACGCTCACGGTCGGGCTCGTCGAGAACGCCGTCGTCGAAGACGGCGCGTTGAACGGGACGGACGAGGAAACCGGCACCGACGTGGTCGCGTTCGCACTCGACGGGCGAAGCCTCGACGACGGAACGGAACTCGTCGAACTCGCTGCCGACGAGTTCGATCACGTAACCGGCCTGCGCGTCACCTGGCGCGGATCGTGGTCGTCGTCTGAACTCGCCTCGCACGACGTCGACTGGTAGGCCGGAGAATCGAACGGAACGTTCGGTGGCGTCGCCGGCTCCTATCTGGCCCAGGCGAGTAACCGTTCGTAGACCGGATCCGTTTCGAGAACAGACGCGTCGCCGACCAGGGCGAGCGCGCGCTTCGGGCGGGTGATCGCGACGTTGAGCCGGCGGTAATCCTCGAAGATCGGCCCCTCCAGGTCGTCGCTGGCGACGAACGAAACCACGATGATCTCTTTACTCGAACCCTGAAACCGATCGACGGTGTCGACCGCGACGGACTCCGGGACGTGGCGTTCGATCTCGCTCACCTGCGCCCGAAACGGGGCGATGACGCCGATATCGCCGGGATCGACACCGGCGTCCCCGTAGGTGTCGATCAGTTCGGCAATCTGCGCGGCTTCGACCGAGTCGGTGTACGCCTCGTCGTCGCCCTCGACGTGGTGGAAGGTGACGGGATCGCGAAGATCGGTCGGGAGACGGTCACGGGAGACACCCTCGATGTCGTCGAGCGTTCGACTGGCGACCGCCGGCGCGGCGGGTCGCAACGCCCCGTCGTAGAACTCGTTCGACGAGAACGCCTGGATTCGCTGATTCATCCGATACTGACGGTTCAAGAGCACGCCGGCCTCGGGCGTCGCGTCGGCCAGGCGCTCGAACAGGGAGATCGTCAGCGGATTCGATCGATCCCCGTCGGACGAAGACGGACCGGCACCGTCCTCGATAGCTGGTCCATCCGGGAGGTCCGGGACGGTTTCGGCCTGGACGACCGGTGGCAGTTGCTGGTGGTCGCCCACGAGGACGAACCGATCTGCGAGGGAGATCGCGGCGTAGGTCGCCGGCTCGGTCAACTGCGCCGCCTCGTCGACTAACGCGACGTCGAACGTCTGCTCGTTCATCACGCGCGAGCCACAGGACGCCGTCGTCGCGGCGACGATGGACGCGTCGTTCAGCGCGGCGACGCGATCGGCCGGATCGCCCGTTCGATCGAACCGCAAGTGGCGCATGTCCGGGCGAACGCCGCTCTCGGTCCCGATCCGGACGATGCGATCCGGGTCGATACCGGCGTCGAGGACGGCCTCGAGCGCGTTGTCCACCGCCCGGTTCGTAAACGCAGAGAGGAGGACCCGTTCGCCCCGTTCGAGCAGCGCCTCGACGGTCTTCGCGATCGTGTACGTCTTTCCGGTCCCCGGCGGGCCGTGGACGAGCGCGTAATCGTTCGCCCCGACGGCCAGCCGAACGGCCTCGTCCTGTGCGTCGTTGTTCGGGACGAACGTCTCGTCGGGGTCGACGAATTCGGGGTCGCGCCGACCGAAGAGGACGTCCTTCCGGCGATCGTCGCTCTTTAGGACCGTATCGAAGAGCGCGGTGAGCAACCGATCGGTGGTGAGTTCGCTCGGATAGACGTCCAGTCGCTCGACTGGAACGCGTTCGGCCGCCGTGAGGACGATCTCGTCTTCGTCCAGTCGACGAATCTTCGCCAGTTCGGCGTTCGGCCCGACGGGATCGCCGTCGCTCGCGAGCACCAGATCGCCCTCGCGGATCTTCGACGTGTCCGTCGCCGTCCGCCTGGCGCGTAGCTCCCAGCGACCCTCGGCCAGTTCCGTCGCGTCGACGAACTCGAGGTCGATGATCGCCCGGTCGTCGGCTGCACGCTCGTCGGCCGTCTGCTCCCAGAGCTTGACGTATTCGCGGTGAATCTCGCGTCGTTCGGCCTCGATCGCGCGATAGAAGCGCTCGAAGTGGGCGCGCTCTTCGGCCGGGAGCGCCTCGCCGATCGTGCCGGCTTTCGACTCCTGATCGAGTCGACCGGCGACGACCATGCAGGCGTCCCGTTCGAAGCAGTACTCACACTTCGCATCGGCCTCGTGGCCGGTGGGCACGCCACCCGAGGCGTCCATCGCCGCGACCTCGTTTCGCAGCCTGAGCACGTACTCGAGCAGTCCTCGACCCATCGAGAAGTCCTTCGCCGGCGTGAGATCACCCGTCTCCTCGTTCCGGTCGAGCGCCGAGTTCTTTGTGTAGAGCAACGTCCCCGTATCGACGGGGTCGCCGTGTTCTTCGAGGACGAGCGCGTACAGCGCCGCCTGGACCTTGTCCTTGAATCGAGGTTCCTTGCGGAGGTTCTTTCCCGTCTTGAGTTCGACCGGCGCGCCGCGTCTGATCGCGTCCGCTCGACCCTTCAGCCCGAACGTCTCGCTGATGAGCAAACGCTCGGATCGCCACTCGTCGTCGTCGCTCAACCGACCCTGCGCGAGCCACCCCTCGATCGCGTCTGCGTTGTCTCGGACGTCCGTCGCGACCGACTCCGGCGATTCACCGAGCAGACCCAGTTCGAGTGCCCGCTCTTCGATCCTGGCGTCGATCGACTCCTCCAGGTCGCGACCGCGGAGCAGGTCGCCGAACACCTCGTGAACGAGCGTCCCCTTGACCACGGGGTAGTTGAGCGGGACACCCGAGAGCTTGTTCAGGTAGTACAGTCGCGGACACTCGACCCAGTTCCGAACATCCGTCACGTCGACGAGGTAGTCGGGTTCGACGACGACGTACGACTCCGGCGACGTCGAAAACGTCATCTCGCCGTCGTACTCGTCGATCTCGGCGTCCGTGACGGCGAGTTCCATCCCCGGTTCGAGCAGTTGCGCCGTCTCGACCCACGACCCCCACAGCGTCAGGGTAGAGACCGAGCCGTCATCATCCGACTCGTCGCCGTCCGATCCGACGTCTCGCGGCCGAAGCGGGACGTCCGCGAGGTCGCGTTCGCCGGCGCTCGTCGACACCGTTCGCGTCATGACGTCGCCCGCGACGTACCCGCGTAGCTTCACGGAGGTGAAGTACGCCGGAACCCGAAAAACGTTATCGGTCTCGGTTCCGACGGTGCCGATACCGACCGACCGCGACCGCTGTGACAACACCGACCGAGCGGCCGTCGTCCATCGCCAGATTCAGGAGTACCCGCGCCATCGGTACCCGCACTCGGTACACTTGAAAAATCGCGTCGGCGGCTCGTCGGCGGCGCCCGTCTGTTTGATAGTGTACCACGCTTCGTCGTTCCCACAATCGTCACAGCGAACGTCAGACGCGATCGGCTTCCCCTCGAAGTTCGCGGAGGCATCTGATTCGACGAGTTCCGCCCCCGTCTGGGTGTCCGTGCTCACGAACGCCGCTTCCTGGTCCTTGTCGCGCAAGGAGACCGCCTCACAGCCCGTACAGACCATCCGGTCCCCGTCGGCCTTCATCATCGATCCGCACTCCTCACAGAACTGCATGGGTGGCCACTCGTCAGGGTCGCAGAAAAACCTCCCGCTCGGGTCGAGCGACATCGAGAGACACTCTTTCGAGCGATCGGGTGTCGGCGGAGAGCCTGTGATCGCCCACCCGCACTCACCGATCTTCGAGCGACTCTTCTTCCAGAACGATCGGACAGTTGGCCACGACGAACGTATCGATATCGTCGAGTTCGAGAATCGAGGTTCCCTCGTTCGTACAGCCGACTGCCGGCGGATCGCTAAAGTGCTCACACTGGTGGCAGTAGGTTCGCTTCGAAATCTCTCGGACCGATCGACCCTGAATGTCGCTTCCCCCTGCCGACTCGTCGGAGGCGACCTGCGCCCAGAGGCGATCGGCGTCGACTTCGGAGACCGATTCGCGTTCGAAGAACGAGGCGACTTCGTCGCGTTCGGCGGCCTGTTCGTCGACCCCGCCCGACTGTCTGCTCGAATCGACGCGGGCCGCCAGCGTCGAAAACGGTGAGTCGTCGGCCGCGTCGCCGTCGGTCGACCGTTGATCGTCCGATTCAGCGCCCGCATCGGTCGATTCGTCGCCTTCCTCGACGTCTTCTGCGTACGAAAACGACTCGGGCCTGTCGTCACGATCATCCATCGT
Organism: Halovivax gelatinilyticus; assembly: GCF_024300625.1. Classification (GTDB taxonomy): domain Archaea; phylum Halobacteriota; class Halobacteria; order Halobacteriales; family Natrialbaceae; genus Halovivax; species Halovivax gelatinilyticus. Next base: position 350,786 of record NZ_CP101322.1, read on the forward strand.
CGGGTGCCTCCGAATCGAGGTCGAATCCGTCGTTCTCGGCGGCCTCAAGTAGCGTCTCATCAGGCCGGGTCGACTCCGAGGAGTCAGGGAGCGCCGGGCGATCACCGACGACGAGGCGGTGGGGCCGCAGAATCGACGAGCGGCGTTCGACGTCGACGATCGTCGCTCCGCAGTGCGGACACGCCGGCCGGGTCAACAGGGAGACGTCGACGCTGGCGGAACACTCCTCGCAGTCGGCGTCGCGAACACCACGGTGATTCGCGGTCAGCTTGATCGCATCCGTCGCTGCCCGCCGCTGTTCGGCCGCGGCCACATCCGTCCGCCACTCTCGTAACTCGAGGATCGCACGTGCGAGCGTCGCCGATCGGGCCCCGAGCGAGTCGAGTTCGTCGACGGCGTGTTCGAGGACGGATTCGAAGTTCTCGAAGCCTTCGTCAGCGCGCGAGGCGACCGATTCGAGTTCGCTCTCGAGCGTGGAGAGTTCCTGCGCGACCGATTGGAGCGCATCTTTCGTGGCGTACTCGTCGTGTTCGTGGCCAGACGGCGCCTTCGTATCCACGTCCCGTTTTACCTGAACGACCCGTTCGCGCACGTCTTCGACGTGGGAGACGAATTCGCGGCGCTGCTCGTCGATATCGGCGGCGACCGACTCGAGGTTACGCTCCGTAACCAGGTTCAGATCGGTCTCGTCCGTCGCGACCGTGTGGGTGGCGACGACCAGGCGCCGGCACACCTCAGCGGTAGACTCCCCGTGATGATCGGCCCGCTCGTCGACCCACTCGGCCACCTCCGGGGGTAACGAAATCGAGACCGTCGCGTCGTCACGGGGCTCACTCGCCATTGAAAATCGATTCACGTGGTCGCCTATTAACGATTGGTACCGACTCATCGCTCGATTCGAGCCATTTTACCGGTACCGGGGCGTTTGCGCCACGAACCGAGAGATGATATCGCACAATGTTCCCGTTCATCATCGGATTTTTCTGACGTTGCTGATGTCGAACCCGGCGTCGTGAACGTCCGTTTCGAAGCGGACGATGTTTTCGCTCTCGATCCGAGAGAGCACGCCGCGAAACTCTTCGACGACGAGCGTTCGGGCACGTTCCGACCCGCCGCTTTCCCACTCGAACGAGAGCGTTCCGTCGACGGCGTCTTTGAGCCGCCCGAGGGTCAGGTCGTCGATCGAATCCGTATTGACGAGTAGGAGAACGAGTCCGCCCCAGCGATAGGTGGCCCGTGACAGTCCCTTTAGCAAGTATGTTAACCTCGTCGGGCCGCGGTCGTCGTTTACGTCGATCAACAGGTCGGTGAGCGAATCGATCACGACGAGGTTTCCGGGCGCGTTCGCGGTCAGGTGTTCACCGAGAACCTCGAGGACGTCTCTTCGCTTTTGGGACTCGCCGAGCGCTCTGATATCCGGCGTCGTTTCGGCGTACCAATCCGTCGGAACGGGGGTCAGCTGAAAGTACTCCTGTGCGAGGTCCGTCACCGTCAGTTCGTCCGACGCGGCGTCGACGAGGTCGTCCGCCATCGAAAATCGCATCTCGTCCAGGACGGCGGCCGGCTCGTCAGTAAACGAGACGTAGTGAACCGAACCGGGGAGCGTCGCGGCCGGTTCGAGATCGCCGTAGTAGAGTTCGAATTGGGAGGGATCGGCCGCCGCGAGGCCGTTCATGGCGGCGCTCGTGTAACAGAACTCCCGCGCACCGGCACCCACGTCGCCGGCGAGGAGAACCACGCTCCCGGCTGGCGCACCACCCCCGATGGTCGCGTCGAGTCTGGAGATGCCGAAGGGGATCCGGTCCATGTACTACCTATTCAGAAACGGTCGGTATACCTGTTGTGGCAGCGACCGTGGCTGGCGTGGCCATCCTGAGAGTCAATCGTCGACCGTCGCACCGGTTCTCGCCGGAGCGCAGATGAGAACCGATCCGGAACATCCGAGCGATTCGAGGATTCTTCGAGCCGCCGATTCGGCCTCTCGGGCGTGCGTCTCGTCGGTCACCCCGTAAACGGCCGGCCCCCAGGAGGACTGACCCAGACCGGAGAGCACGGGAACGGATTCGAGCGCGTCGACGAGACGGCCGGCCGGCGGGCGATAGACGCCACCCTGAACATCGGCGTACCAGCGTCCGTTCAGCCGCCCGATCCGTTCGATCGCCTCGCCGAACGCGTCGAGTCGTCCGTTCGCGGCTGCCGGAAGCAGCCGTCGGGTCAGGACGCCGGCGATATCGTCGGCGATCGCCGGCTCGGCGTCCTCGACCACGGTCCGTATACTCGCGTCTTCACCCTCGCCGCTACGCCCCGGATCAGCGTCCGGAAGGATGACGAGAAAGCGCCAGGAGTCGGGCAGTGGAAGCTGTGAGATGGTCGGCGGAACCTCCCACTCGCCCGGCTCCGGTGGCGCCGTCGTAAAACGCGTCGACGGGTGTCCGCCGTCGACGACGAATCCCCCGGATTCGAACGTCGCGACGCCGACGCCGCTGCGACCGCCCCGGCCGAGGTCGGGCGCGTGCGCTCTCACCGTCGGCTCGAGTTCGTACGCCCGAGCCGTCGCCACGTAGATAGCCAGCGCGAGTTGCGTCCCGCTTCCTAGCCCGACGTGTCGCGGGAGTGGATCGACCGCCTCCACCGCGACGCCGGGGACCGAAAGTACCGACATCGCCCGCTTCGCGTATCGCCGCGTTACGTCGTCAGGGGCGGACACCGCCTCCGCTCGGCGGGCCTCGACGCGGACCCGCGGCTCGTCGAGGCCGATTCCGATCCCGCCGTAGAGGCGATCGTGTGCCAGCGAGAGGTTCTGGAAGCCGACGTGCAATCGCGCACCCGCACTGACCGTTACCATCGAGATACGGTTGCTACCCCGTCGGACGTGAAGGTGGTTTCGCCCCCGTCAAATTTCCGCGCCTGTTCTCACCGCTATCGATGCGTACACGTTTATTCCGACGGCCCGCCAAGTGACTCGCGTGATCGTCGTCGCAACGGCCGATTTCGAACTGTATCACGACGTCGTCGGCGAGCTACGCGATCGCGACGAGGTGTTCACGACGATCGAAGTCGGCGAGAACGTTCCCGAGAACGCGGCAGTTATCATCACCGATAGGCGATCGAAAGCGACGTTCAGCGACGTCGACCGTCCGGTCGTTTCGGGTGAGTCGGAACCGGCGCGAGCGCTGGTCGATCGCGCGCTAACGCTCACTCGGGGTGGTGAGGGCAAGACCATCGTCGGCGTCGACCCCGGACGAAAACCGGGGATCGCTGTGCTCGTCGACGACATCGTAACCGCCGTCTACCAGGTGGCGCTGTCTGAAGCCCCGTCGGTGATCGAATCCGAGGTGACCGACGTATCCGACCCGATCGTGCGGATCGGTGATGGCGCCCGCCTCCAGGGAAGTTCGCTCATCAACGATCTCGACGTCCCGGTCGAACTCGTCGACGAAACCGCGACGACGCCCTATCTCGGAACCGGTACGCGCGGGATGGGCGATGTCGTCGCCGCGATCAATATCGCCCGCATCGAGGGCGAACCGATCGACGAACGCGAAATCGAGCCGACCGACGGCGAACTACAGCTGATCAAAGATCGCTCTCGCCGGCATGGAAAGACGGATCGCGCGATCGACGATCGATTCGCCCACCGCGTCGCCAGCGGTGAGCTGTCGATCGACGAGGCGCTCGCCGAGCACCGTGCGCAGTCGACGTCGAACGACGACACGGACCGGTGACCGACTCTCTCGACGACCGACCCCGAATCGCGAATTGGATTTAAATTAACCGATATACGGGCCGAACAAGTATAGCGGAGCCCATCGATTCCTCCGAAAACAGCCCATAGACGTCTCAAAACGCCAGAATTGGGCTTCAACGAGGGCACCCAGGAGAGAATTTTTTGATATAGCGAAATACGATGCATCTGTCGTAGATAGCCGACCCATTATAAATAAATCGGCAGCTGTCGATTCCCGTCTGCATTCGACCCGAGCGTCGAATCGATCCGACCATCCACCCGACGAAATCGGCACGTTGAGCAACCACGACATCCCGCCAAAACGGGACCCCGACGCGAACGATCGAACGGCCACACACCGGATGATCCGTCCGATACTACCGAGGGCGAGAGAAATTGAGACGGTGCGTTTCGTTGATTCCCACGAAGCACGTGAGGGCAATAACGCTAAGGGCGTTCACGTCCGAGTACGGGGTGTGAGTGCGAACGGAGCGTACAGCGAGGGAAAGAGCTATCCGGCGGGCTGCCGGAACAACGACAGCGTCCACCGCAAATCATGAACGAAGTGCAACTCGAGGTCGCGAAAGCGTACCCGAACGACTCGGGCCGGGGTATCGCCCGACTCGACCCGGACACGTTGCTTCACCTGAAGCTGAGTCCCGGAGACATCATCGAGATCGAAGGTGCAGATACGACCGCCGCGAAGGTGTGGCGGGCCGACCGGCAGGACTGGAACACGGATACCGTCAGAATCGACGGGTTCACGCGTCAGAACGCCGAGGTCGGTATCGGCGAACGAGTCACAATCCGGAAGGCCGAGGCGACGAAAGCCGATTCGCTCGTCCTCGCTCCGCCAGAAGAGGCGTCGGTACAGTTCGGCTCCGACGCGGCCGGTATGGTCAAACGCCAGATCTTGAAGCGGCCGGTCGTCGGTCGCGACATCGTCCCGGTCATGTCCTCGACGAACCACCCGTTCATGCGATCACCCGGGCAGGCGATTCCGCTCATCGCCGTCGAAACCGACCCCGAAGGCGTTGTTCTCATCACGGAGGACACCGACGTCGAGCTGCGCGAAGAGCCGATCTCCGGCTTCGAGAAGACCGGCGGCGGCATCACGTACGAGGATATCGGTGGCCTCCAGAACGAGATCCAGCGGGTGCGGGAGATGGTGGAGCTCCCGATGAAACACCCCCAGATCTTCAAGAAGCTGGGTATCGAGCCGCCACAGGGCGTGCTCTTACACGGTCCGCCAGGAACCGGTAAAACCCTGCTCGCCAAGGCGGTCGCCAACGAGACCTCGGCGTCGTTCTTCTCGATCGCCGGCCCGGAAATCATCTCGAAGTACTACGGCGAATCCGAACAACAGCTACGAGAGATCTTCGAGGACGCGAGCGAGGAATCGCCCGCGATCATCTTCATCGACGAACTGGACTCGATCGCACCCAAGCGCGAGGACGTCACCGGCGAAGTCGAACGTCGGGTCGTCGCCCAGCTGCTGACGATGATGGACGGCCTCGAAGCCCGCGGCCAGGTCATCGTCATCGCCGCGACGAACCGCGTCGACAGCGTCGACCCCGCGCTGCGTCGGCCCGGACGGTTCGACCGCGAGATCGAAATCGGTGTTCCGGACGAAACCGGCCGCGAGGAGATTCTCCAGATACACACCCGCGGAATGCCCCTCTCCGACGACGTCACCCTCTCTGCGCTCGCTGACGAGACCCACGGCTTCGTCGGTGCGGACATCGAGAGCCTGACCAAGGAGGCGGCGATGAAAGCCCTCCGTCGGTACTTACCGGAGATCGACCTCGACGAAGAGGACATTCCCCCGACGCTCATCGATCGGATGATCGTCAAACGCGACGACTTTGCGAGCGCGTTAAACGAGGTCGAACCCTCGGCGATGCGGGAGGTTCTCGTCGAACTACCGAAGATCTCCTGGGACAACGTCGGCGGCCTCCACGACGCCAAAGACCAGGTCAAAGAATCCGTCGAGTGGCCGCTCAACAGCCCCGAACGCTTCGACCGGCTCGGTATCGACCCGCCGGCTGGCGTCTTACTCTACGGACCGCCCGGAACCGGAAAGACGCTCATGGCGAAGGCCGTCGCCAACGAGACGAACGCCAACTTCATCTCGGTTCGCGGGCCGCAACTACTGAGTAAATGGGTCGGCGAGTCCGAGAAGGCCATCCGCCAGACGTTCCGTAAAGCGAGACAGGTCTCGCCGACGGTCGTCTTCTTCGACGAACTCGACGCCCTGGCGCCCGGACGCGGCGGCGAAGTCGGGTCGAACGTCTCAGAGCGCGTCGTAAATCAACTGCTTACCGAACTCGACGGGCTCGAAGAGATGGGCAACGTGATGGTCATCGGCGCGACGAACCGACCTGACATGATCGACCCGGCGCTGCTCCGATCCGGCCGATTCGACCGACTGGTCATGATCGGCGAACCGGACACCGAAGGGCGCGAGCGAATCCTCGAGATCCACACCGAGAGCATGCCGCTGGCGGCCGACGTCAGCCTCCACGAGATCGCAGAGATCACCGAAGGCTACGTCGGCTCCGACCTCGAATCGATCGCCCGCGAGGCCGCGATCGAAGCGCTTCGCGAGGACAGCGAGGCAGACCTCGTCGAAATGCGCCACTTCAGACAGGCCCTGGAGAACGTCCGACCGACCATCACCGAGGACATCCTCGAGTACTACGAACAGATCGAAGAGGAGTTCCGCGGCGGCAGCACCCGCGACCCGGTCACCGGACGTCGCGGCAGCCGCATCGGCTTCCAGTAGATCGCGGTCGTCTCAATTTATACCTACGTGGCGCGATTCGACCGACGTTACCGTTGGGCCGAGCGGAGCGCTCGTCGGATCGCACGACGCTTGACGAGGACGAACCCGACGAAGATACAGCCGAATCCGATGGCCGTCGGCCCGTCGACCGACTGACCGAGATACAGCCAGCCGACCACCGCCGCGACGACCGGGGCGACGTACGAGACCATATTGATCTCGACGGCACCCAACCGCTCCAGCAAATCGAAGTACACGAGAAAGCCGATGGCGCTGGCCACGACCGAGAGATAAACGATCGCTCCGAGCGCCTCCGGATGCAGCCAGGCAGACGGCTCGATCGGTTCACCCAGACCGAGGCTCACGAGGTGGAGAAGAGCCGCTCCGCCGATCATCGACCACGCTTCCATCGTCTCGATGCGAAGTTCCGCATCGATACGCCGCGTCAGGACGCTCCCGAGCGCGAACGCCGCTGCGGCACAGAAGACGAGCAGGTTGGCGACGGTGTCGGTCGCGAAGAGCTCCGAGGGATCCGGCTGGGCCATCACCGCGACGCCGAGGAGGCCGACGGCGACGCCGATGACACCGATCGGTGAGAGCGCGTCCTCCGGAACGAGGAGCCGCGCGAATCCGGTCGTCAGAACCGGTGAGAGACTCACCAGTACCGCTGCCGCGGCCGCCGTCGTGTGTTGCTGGCCGACGAACAAGAACGCGTGATACGCTGCGATCAGCAAGACGGCTCCGACGGCGACGGTCAGCCACGCACCGCGGCTACGAGGGAACGGATCGTCGACGACGTACGCCGCGTAGGCGAGCATGATGAGGCCCGCGACGTCGTACCGTACCGCAGCGAAGAGAACCGGCGGGAGATGCTCGAGTCCGGCGTCGATCGCGACGAACGCAGACCCCCAGGCGACCGCCAGCGCGAGAAACAATCCGATCGATCGATACTGGCTCACGGCGAACCGTCGGTGTGGTCGACGGGTAGAGGTTTCGATTCGAGCGGTCTGACAGATCGGAAGCCTAGTCGTCCGAGCTAACCGGCGATTCGATCGGTTCCTTGATCGCGTCAGTGTGCAGGTGACAGGCGGCCGGATGCGATTCGGCTTCGAGCGCAGGATTCGTCGTCTCGCAGATGCTCTCGTATCGCGACCTGAGTACCGATCCGGCCTCGTCCCACTCGTCCTCGACGACGTACTCGAGCGCCTCGCGGACCCGCGTTCGATCGGGATCGGGAAGTTCCGTCTCGAAGAAGCGATCGTACAGCGCGTCGACTACTGCAACACGGTCTTTCTCCGATAGGTCGTCTATTTCGTCGCCGTCTACACCGGCTTCTTCGTACGCGATTTCGAGCGAGAGCGCTCGCGCCGAAATCCGCTGGCGAAGGTCCATCACCTCGCGATAACTCGATTGATCGAGCGATAACTCCGCCGGTTGGATCACGCTCGGACACCGGGTTCGGAACCGACAGCCGCTCGGCGGATCTCGTGGCGACGGGACGTCGCCGGAGATGGTCTCACGTTCTCGATCTCGTTCGTCGGTCGACGCACGGGGAACGCTCTCCAGCAACGCCTTCGTGTACGGGTGTCGCGGCTCGGCGAACAGCTCCGACGCCGGGCCGATCTCGACGATTTCACCGAGATACATGACTGCAACCCGGTCGCAGACGTGACGAATAACGGAGAGATCGTGGCTGATCAACAGGTAGGTCAGGTCGAGTTCGTCCTGCAGATCGTCGAGTAAGTTGAGCACCTGGGCCTGGACCGAAACGTCCAGTGCGCTCGTCGGTTCGTCGAGAACGACGAAGTCCGGTTCGAGCGCGAGCGCCCGCGCAATGCCGATGCGCTGGCGCTGCCCGCCGGAGAACTCGTGTGGGTATCGATCGATCTGGTCCGCCGAGAGGCCGACGCGCTCTAAGAGGAACTGGACGCGATACGCACGAAGTTCGTCGTCCGTCGGGGTCGACACGTGAACCGAGACGGACTCTCCGGCGACGTCGATCGAGGCTCGCAACTGCGTCGGAACCTCGACGACGATCACCCGGTCTCGACGGTCGGATACGTCCCCGGACGATTCGACGATCACTGAACGGTCGCGGGTTTTGACCGCCGTCGATACGCCCTTCGGTGCGGAACAAAAGACCGAATCCACGTCGGTTGCGGTGGTCTCGATCGTCTCGCCGGTCGTTCCCGTACGGACGGTGACCGGGACTGAGACCGTGCCGTCATCGGCATCCAGGACGGTATCGACGTCGTCGTCGACGGTCACCGAGAGGTCCGTCTGTGCGATCCCGTCCGCGGTGACCACTGGGACCGCGTCGATCGTCGAGTCGGACGAGGGCCAATCGTGAGTGACCAGCGGTTGCTTGACGATTTCGCCGACAGTCTGGCGAGGATCGAGACTCGAAAATGGATCCTGAAAGAGGATCGCCGCGTCACGTCTAAACGTCGGTGGACGGTAGAACACCCGACGGATTCTGAGCGCGTAGAGGACGCCAATGACCGAGACCAGCGTCGCTACCGCCCCAATCGGCGGGACGGTTACGAACGTAGCGAGCGAGACGACGAGCGCGCCACCGAGCGTCCACACCGCAAGACGCCACCCCCAGATGCGCTGTCGAAGCAATCCGTACGCGGCCGGAAGGAGCGCCAGGCCGACCAGCAGCCACAGTTCGCTAACGACGCTCTGTACGGTCGATACCGACGGCACGAACCCGAGATCGACGAAGATCGAATCGAGCAACACCAACAGTCCCTGCGCGATCAGACCCACCGCAGCGATCCCCAGCACGAGTGAGAAGACGATGGTGTGGATCGGGAGGCTTCGAACCGGTGGACTGTACGGATCGATTTCGTAGACGTTCTCCCCGTTGAATTCGACCGTTCCGGACGTCGGCGACTGCAAGTTGAGAATCGTCTCTCCGGTGGTCGACTTCCCACAACCGGACTCGCCGACGAGACCGAGCGTCTCGCCCTGTTCGATATCGAAGCTCACTCCGTCGACCGCTCTAACGGCGACCGGTTCGTTGCCCAGTAGCCGGTCGATTACCGAATTCTGCTCGAAGAAGTACTTTCGCAGCTCTCGAACCGAGAGGATCGGAATTCGTCCACCTTCGTCGCTCATTCTGACTCACCCCCGTCGGTCGGCTGGTCGCCTGCAGGTTGGGTCTCGACGTCCCGCCCGGTGTCTTCACCGACCGAGTGTGATTCCGCATCGGTGGTCGCGACCTGTCGTTGCTGGGTCTGGCTCGCGCTGTCGGTCGCGAAATGCGCCGACGGCAACGCCCGGGATTCAGAGTACTCGGTCTCGGCGAGATAACAACGCGTCTGATGGGCACCCGACGATCCGACCTCGAACGCGGGCGGTTTTTCGAGACACTCGGTCATCGCCTTCGGACAGCGGTCGGCGAAGTAACAGCGCTCGTCCATCTCGTGATCCAGGAGACTGGGAACGTTACCGGGGATCGGATTCAACCGATCGCCGGTCTCGTCCAGATCCGGAATACTGCCGAGTAATCCCTTCGTGTACGGATGGACGGGCTCGTCGAAGACGGCTTCGAGCGGACCGCGTTCGACGATCTCTCCCGCGTACATCACGCCGACGCGATCGCACATGCGAGCGACGACGCCCAGATTGTGCGTGATGAGGACGATCGTCATTCCCGTCTCTTCTTGCAGTTCCGACAGGAGGTCTAGCACCTGCGCCTGTATCGTTACGTCCAGCGCCGTCGTCGGCTCGTCGGCGATCAGAACGTCCGGTTCGCCGGCCAGCGCCTGGGCGATCATCGCCCGCTGAAGCATGCCGCCGGAGAATTCGTTCGGATACTGATCGGCGCGCTGAACGGGATCCGGAATACCGACGAGTTCTAGCAGTTCGATTGCCCGTTCGCGACTGGCCTCGGTCACGTACCGTTTCGACGGGAGGACCGTCGAGAGGATGTACGATCCGAACGAGTACTCGTCGCCGGACGTCTTCGCGCGCGTCGAGCGCGGATTCGCCTTCGCCCGTCGCTGGACTTCGACCGCTTCGGCGAGTTGTTCGCCGACGGTCAGACTGGGGTTGAAACTGCTCTCGGGATCCTGAAAGATCATGCTGAACGAGGTTCCGCGCAACGACCGTCGCAGTTCCCGCGGAATGTCCAGGAGATCGACGTACGCCCCAGTTACGGCGTCCGGGTACTCGTCGCTGATTCGCTCGGCGAACGACTCGTTTCGGTACTCGATCGACCCGTTCGTTATTTCGCCCGGCGATTCGATCAGATCCATGATCGAAAGCGCCGTCACGCTCTTTCCGCTCCCACTCTCGCCGACGATGCCGAACACCTCTCCTCGACCAACGTCTAGATCCAGGCTCGACACCGCGTTTACTTGCCCTTCACCGGTGAAAAACCGGGTCGAGAGATCGGTAATTCGTAAGATTGAATCTGACATATTAGACACCTCGCTCGCCGCCTCCCATGTTCGGATCCAGTGCATCCCGGAACCAGTCTCCGAGCAGGTTGATGCTGATTATCGTGAGCATGATACCGATCCCCGGGAAGATCGAAATCCACGGGCGCGTCCGCAAGTAATCCTGCCCACGTTCGATCTCGTAGCCCCACGAGAGCGTCGTTCCCGTAAAGCCGAGGTACGCCAACGACGCTTCCAGTAGGATGATGACCGCGACCTGGATGGTCGCCAGGACGATGATCGGCGTCAAACTGTTCGGAAGCACGTGTGAGACGAGAATTTTCAGGTCACTCATCCCGTAACTACGACTAGCTTTGACGTACTCCGTGTTACGTAACGACAGTGCTTCCCCTCGGGCGACGCGGGCGAACCAGACCCAGATAACCAGAGCAGCGACGATCGTCACTGTCCCTGGAAGGGGAATCGACTCCGGCATCGTGGCGATGTGGTCACTACGCGGAATCAAGATGTTCGGGATCCAGTCGGACGTCGACGCCCTGACGATGGGATCTGCGACCCAGATCGGCCTGGAGCCGAACACCCCGATTAACGCCAGCGCGAGGACGAGCGCCGGAAACGCCAACATGATGTCGGCCATTCGCATCAACGCGTCGTCGACGCGGCCGCCGTAATAGCCGGCGACCAGCCCGACTGGCACGCCGATAAACAGCGCCAGTAGCGTCGCCGCGATGCCCACCATCAACGAGACCCGAGCACCGTAAACGAATCGCGAGTAGACGTCCTGACCGACGTTGTTCGTTCCGAGCACGTGTTCGCGCGTCGACTGGACCTCGATCTGGACGACTTCACCGTCCTGGGCGGACGACGTCGTGTACTCGTGTCCAATCGGCGGGTACTGGGCGTTCTGTTCGTCGAAGTGGCCCGTCCGGGTTGGGTCGTGGGTCGCCAGAAACGGCGCGAAAATGGCCATGAACACGATCGCAACCAGAAGTACCAATCCGAGTTTCGGGAGTAAGCTCTCCCAGAACGTTGCTTTGAGGTTCGACTTGACGCGATCTGACATCATTCGTCTCTCACCTGTGGGTCCAGATATCGGTAGATTACGTCGACGACGATATTGATCGCGACGAACGCGATGGCGATGAAGAGGATGATACCCTGCATCAACGGCCAGTCGCGAATATCGATAGCGTCGATCAGCCTGAGTCCGAGACCTGGCCAGTTGAAGACGGTCTCGGTGATGACCGCACCACCCATCAACGTCCCCATCTGCAAGCCGAGGACGGTGATGATCGGGATCATCGTGTTACGGAGTACGTGCTTGTAGCGAACGAGAACGCCGGGAAGACCCTTCGCCTCTGTCGCGGTCACGTAGGGCTTTCCGAGTTCGTCTATCATGCCACTTCGCGTGAGTCTGGTGATGAGCGCCGTAAAGTACGTTCCCAGCGTGAGCGCCGGGAGCGTAATGTGGCGCAACCAGGTTAGCATCTCGTTCAACGATCCCTGCGTGAACATCGCGATCAACGCATCGGAGAAGCTAACGGCCCGGCGGCCGGTCGGGAAGCTGTAGAAGCTGACCCCCGACAGGCTCGGATACGGAATGCCGTACCAGACACCCAGAAGTAAGATGAGCATCAGCCCGAGCCAGAAGTTCGGCGTACTGATGCCGAGCAGCGAGAACATCGTCGCCCCGTAATCCGAGGGCTGTCCCCGCCGCGTCGCTGAAACCACGCCCAGTGGAATCGCAATGATGAGCGCGACGACCGTCGCCGCGATCGCCAGTTCGATCGTGGCCGGGATCCGCTCTATCACCATCGCATCGACGTTCCGACTCGATTGCCAGGAATACCCCAGATCACCGGTAAGTAACCCACCCAGGTAATCGAAGTACTGCTCGTAAATCGGGTCGTTCAATCCCTCCTGTTCTCGTACGCGTTCAATCCGCGAGGTGGTTGCTCCCTCACCGAGCATGAGGGTTGCCGGATCACCCGGAGAGACGGCTCTGAGCCCGAAGAGAACCGTCACAACCCCCCAGATAACGAACACGCCCTGGAGAATCCGACGAAGTAAAAATTTTCCTAATGACATCCCAATTGCCTGCTGAAGGCCGCCGAAGCCGATTAGCCTTGCGGTGTGGAACTTGCGTCGCTTACGGCTCCATCTCCCAGATGTAGATGGTCTCGTCTTCACGCGGGTCCCAGGTGATCGAATCGTCGACGCCGTAGATGCTCTCCTGGGTGTGTAAGAAGACGAACGGTGCTTTCTCGCGAGCGAGTTCGTTGACGTACTCGAGCTGTTCGCGCCGTTCGTCCGGATCTTCGATCTGCTGGCTCTCTAAGATCGCATCGCTGAGTTCCTCGTCATCGAACGTTCGCGACGGGTTGTCGGGAATCGTGAAGAATCCCTGGACGCCGTAGTCCGTGTCGCCCGTAATCGTTCCCCAGCCGATCAGGTAGAACGGATGTTCGATATCGTCCGGATCGACGCCGGCGGAGTTCGCGTCGGAGACGACCGGGAACTCGACGATGTTGGCGGAACAGTTGACGTTGGGCAATTGGTCGATCATGTCCGCAGCCGTCTCACCGACCTCCGCGTCGTTGAGGTAGCGCCCTTGCGGACAGGTGAGTTCGATCTCCGCCGGGTCGTCCTCGGTGTAACCCGCTTCTTCGACGAGCTGTTCGGCCATGTCCAGATCGTGTTCGTACGGGCCGATATTCTCGTTGAATCCGTTGATTCCGGGAGCGACTGGCTGTCCTCGGGCTTCACCGAAGCCATCGAGGACGGTTTCGACGATCGAAGCGTTGTCGACGGCGTAGTTCATCGCTTGACGGAACTCCTCGCTGTCGAACGGTTCGACGGTGTTCTTCATCGGCATGAAGATGTTCCGGAAGCTCGTGACCTGCCGGATCTCGACGTCGTCAGCCTGCTGGACGGCGTCTACGTCCGCGGGAAGAATGTTGATCGTCAGGTCGGATTCACCGGTTTCGAGCGCGTTGACGCGGCCGCTGGATTCGCCGTCGGCGTTGAACGTTACGCGCTCGAACGGCGGTTCTTCGCCCCAGTAGTCGTCGAACGCTTCGAGGACGATCTCTTCGCCGGAGGTGAATTCGACGACCTCGTACGGGCCGGTTCCGTTGAAGTCCTCCGGATCGGCACCGGAGATGGCCTCGTTCTCGGCGTCGTGGTTCTCGATCGCCCACTCCATGTTGATCGCCCGAGCGTAGTTACCGAACTCGAATTCGGCGAGACCGGGCGCCGCACCGTAGTTAATTGCGACGGTGTAGTCGTCGATCGCCTCGGCACCTTCGATAGATCCGAGTCCGAACGCACCGATGTCACTGACGACACCCATGTCGTCGTCGACCGTCCGGTTGATCGTCCAGGCGATGTCTTCGGCGGTGAGATCGTCACCGTTGTGGAAGACGACGTCGTCACGAATTTCGACGTGGGTCGTTCCCTCACCCTCCTGGATCTCCCAGTCGGTCGCAACGCGTGGGAAAATACCCTCTCCGGGTTCGAAGTCGAACAGCGGTTCGTAAATGTGGTCGTACACGTCGAAGTAATCGCCCGTGATGTGGTCGAGCGGATCGATGACGTCGGGGAACTGCGAGAGTGTAATCGTCAGTTCTTCGTCGTCATCTCCACCGAGACAGCCTGCCATCGCAAGCATCCCTGATGCTCCAGCAACTCCACCGGTGTACCGGAGTACGTCACGACGATTCATGGTCAGTTTGTCAGCACCCTGCATATGCACTTCATGAGTGGCTACAGTATTTATATATACTGGATTTAGGAAGGAGAACCAATAACAATACACACCCGATACCAGGATGATCAAACGTCCAAGTGGGAAAATAACTACGCACAGTATCGACCGCTCGAACAGCGTTCACCCGATAGGCCAAGACACATCACGTTCTGTGGTTGTAGATCAACGTGTACGTGGAGATACCCGCATAGATGTGGATGAGGGGGAGTAACCACCTGTACGCCTATACCCACCTCAAATAGACGAAGTCGAAATTAAAAAGTGGCTGAATGATGTCGTACCTTCAGACGCACACTCGACACTCAGTAGTGTGTCCACGTCACTGCCCGCGAAACCGACCGCACATTTAAGTCCATCAACGACCGACGTGGTAGTATGGCCATACATGGCCGTCCCGCCCTACGGGATCTCTTCGACGAGTCGCCGACACCGCACATTGCTCACCCGCCGCGTACCCACCACCGAGACTTCTACGTCGCCACCGACGGATCGTTTCGAGAGGCGGGTGGCGGTCTCGGCGCGGTCATCGAGACACGCGATGGGACGTCCGTCGCCAGAATCGCGATGGCAGATACGCCGCCGGACAACAACGTCGCCGAGTTCAGAGCGCTACACCTCGGCCTGGACGTACTCGCCGCACGAGCGCCGCCCGAGTCCAGCGTCGGAATTCTTGTTGACCACGACAAACTGGCGAGCAACGTCAACACCGCCGTTCTGGCGAACGGGCACCCGGACAGGCGGCCACCACATCCGTTCTCGATTCCGGCGGCGAGTGCGAATCACTGGCGCGGAATTCGCGCCCGGCTCACGGGCTTTAGCGACGTGAGAGCCGCGCGCATCGACAGTGACGAGAACCCGGCACACCCGCTCGCGAACACCCCAGAACAGTACGACCACCTCCACAGAACGCCGCCTCGGTGTGTCAGACCCGACCCGATAGAGACCACGACGAACGGACACCTCCCACCGTCGCGAGCGAATCGCCACGCCGGAGACTGATCCGCTCAAACGGCTCGCTGGCGATATTGGCGAAGATCCGACCGAACTACTGACCCGCTCGCTGTGCATCCGATCGAAGTCTACCAATCATGCGACCCACATCGGGAGAAAGAGCCCGATCGTGAGTATCAAAAGGAGATAGGCCACGAGAATCGTCGACACCGAGAGGAACGAGCCGACCGCCGATTCAACTCGACCCGGCCCGCCGTGACGATACGACCCGATCGCAGAGCGTCTGAGCCAGACGCAGACTCCCGTGTACGCTCCTCTGAGACGGCCATACACCCGTCGGTGGACGTCAACCGTTAGCCCGTAGGTGTACACGATCAACTGAGCGACCTCCCAGAGCGGATCGTACTCGTCGGGCTCGTCGAGTCTTCGACGCGTGGAGTCTCGAGTGGGTGTCTCACCGGACGCGTCGGCGCGATCGATATCGGCTCCAGTCGACCGCGTGGTACGATCCTCAGCGGATTCCGAGGTCGCCCCTCCGCCTTCGGGCTCGAGCGTCGAATCGGAACGGTTCGACCGATCCTGGTCTACCGCTTCGAGCGACGGTTGGCGAGGTTCGATGTCGACGTCGTCCAGATCCCAGTTACTCGGTTGACGTTGTGGGGGCGATTCAGATTCCCCAGCAGCCGGTGGTTCGCCCGAATCAACCGGTTCCGCCTCGCCATCGATCGGCTCTCCCTCGCGTTCTGCGTCACCGTCGTCCGCGGCGTCGGCGTCAGAATCATCCTCTTCGACGGGCTGGGTGACGTGATCCTCGCGAGACGATGGCGGCCCGTAGGCGTCGCGTAACGTGGGCGTCGAGCCGCGATCGATCGTCTTCTTCCGTCGAAACTGGATGCGAGAGATCTTTTCGTCCCAGTCGGTCATCACGAGCGCTTCACCGTCGTCGAGCGACTGGACGCTCTCGGCAGCGTCACCACCGAGAATTCGACCCGCGACTTTCGTGTCGTTCTCCCAGGTCAACCGGTGCCAGACCAGCCAGTCACACTGGGTGATGTAATCCTTCGCGACGGCGGCCGGACGCTGGGACATCGCGACGATACCGAGACCACGCTTTCGGCCACGCTTTGCGACCCGAACCAGCATTTTGTGGACGTCGTCGCCGCCGCCTCGCTCGGGGATGAACTCGTGTGCCTCCTCGACGAACAGTAAGAACGGCTTCTGGTACTGTTTCTCCGCGACGAAGAGTTCCCTCACGACCGCGTGAATCACGTCCTGGGCCACCTCCTCGTCCATGTATCCGGAGACGTCGAGAATCACCGGGACGTTCTCTTCGAGCGCGAGGTCCGCGATGAGCGGCGCGTCTTCGGGCGTTATCTCGCGGTCGCACGCCTCGTCACCGCCGACCTGTAAGAGTTCGTACCGCTCTTTCAGTGCGCTGTACTCGCCATCGGTGTCGATGATCAACAATCCGAGTCCCCGATCGAGTAACTCCTCGGCGACGACGCTCGCCGTATTAGACTTCCCGCTGCCGGACTTGCCAGTCACGAACCCGCGACCGGTCAACACCTCGTTGATCGGCAACGAGTAGCCCTTCTCGGAGACGGCAAAGCGCTCGATCGATTCGGCCATATCCTACCCCCGCTACGAAGTCGTTCCATATATGTTTCCTGTCCGAGCAGCGATCAGTGAGCTGTCACGACTGTCCAGATCCCCTCAACGTTTTTGAGGACGCAGTTTCGTGAGTAGGGTATGAACACGGATCGGATCGTCGAACTCGTCCTGAGCCGGATCTTTCTCACCGTCGCCGGCTCGACCGTCCTCCTCACCTCCGCCTTCGTCGGACTTGCCGTCATCTGGGAGGGCCGAATCGTCTCCGGCGTGACGACGCGGCTTCCCTTCTACGTCCTCGTCTTCTCGCTCGCGTTCATCGTCGCCCTGCTCAAACTCGACAACCGCGACCGCGACGGCACGCAAATCCTGATCGCTACGACCGGCATCGGCCTGGGCGCCGGCTCCCTCTTCGGCCTCGCCACGGAAGGGATAGCCTACACGCTCTACGAACCCGAAGCGGTCTTCCAGACCGGCCTGGCCGTCGTCTTCCTCGCCGCCGGCATCATCTGCACCGGACTCGGCATCTGGGGCGTCCGACACTGGCGCGAATTCGTCGGCACCAACCCACGTTACCCGACGAACGAGGAGACCGACCTCGAACCGATGGAGTGATTCTCGGGTAACACGCAATCGGCAAATCACCCATTCACAGTTTCACCGTTCACGTATTCGAGGGCCCTACGTTCGGCCTCGCTCTCGCGGTTCGCTACGCTCACCGCTCGTCCTATCGAGAATTTCGCTCGCTGTGCTCGCTCAATTCTCGTTACTCGCGGGTCGTTCCTCCCCGCTCGCTTTTTCGAGGCCTCACTGCGTTCGGCCTCGCTACTCACGGGTCACTTCGTTCCCCGTTCGACATTCCGAGGATTTCGCTCGCTGCGCTCGCTCAATCCTCGCTACTCTTGCGCATCCACAACCGCAACCCCCGCGAGGTTCACGATGTCTTTCACCTCATCGCCGCGCTGGAGGACGTGAACCGGTTCGTCCATCCCGACGAGCATCGGACCGATCGCGTCCGCACCGCCGAGACGTTGTAACAGTTTGTAGCCGATATTACCCGCTTCGAGGTTCGGGAAGACGAGCACGTTCGCCGGTTCCGTGAGATCCGAAAACTCGTACGTTTCCTGAAGGATGTCCTCGACGACGGCCGTATCCGCCTGCATCTCCCCGTCGACGGGAAAGTCGACGTCCGGGTCCTCCCGGAGCATCTTCGCCGCACGCCGGGGTTTTCGCGTCCCCTCGTTGTCGACGCTTCCGAAGTTCGAATAGGAGAGCAAGGCCGCACGCGGTTCGACGTTGAATCGTCGAGCGAGTCCCGCCGTTTGCTTTGTCACCTCGGCGAGTACGTCCTCGTCCGGCTCCATGTTGACCGTCGCGTCCGCGACGAAGATCACGCGGTTTTTGAAGGCGAGGAGGTAGACCCCGGCGACGTAGTCGACGTCATCGGCCGTTCCGATCACCTGTAGCGGCGGCCGTAACGCGGACGGGTAGTGGTGTGTGAGACCGGTCAGAAGCGCGTCGGCGTCGCCCTCCTCGACCATTACGCTCCCGAAGTAGTTCGTATCGCGAGCGATTCGATCGTGGGCCTCCGAACGGGTGAGCCCTTTGCGCTTTCGCAGCTGGTAGAGGCGCTCTGCGTACTCCTCGTAGTCATCGGCCGCGGGATCGGCGATCGTCGGGTCGAACTCGAGGCCCAGGTCGCCAGCAGTGGCCCGAATGGTGTCTGCGTCCCCGATGAGAATCGGCTCGGCGACACCCTGCTCGGCCAGCTGGTAGGCCGCCCTGATCATCTTCTCGTCGTCGCCCTCCGCGAGCGCGACGCGCTTGGGATCGCTCTTTGCCTTGTTGAGGACGACGCGCATCATCTCGCGCGACTTGCCCAGTCTGGCCTCGAGTTCGGCCTCGTACTCGTCGAGATCGAGCGAGACGCGAGACGCGCCGGAGTCGATCGCGGCTTCGGCGACCGCCGGAGCGACGGTAAACAACACCCGCGGGTCGACCGGCTTCGGAATGATGTAATCGGGTCCGAACTGAATCGGATCGTCGCCGTAGGCCTTCACCACGGCGTCGGGAACGTCCTCGCGCGCCAGTTCAGCGAGCGCGCGAGCGGCGGCCACCTTCATCTCTTCGTTGATGTCCGTCGCGCGAACGTCGAGCGCCCCACGGAAGATGAACGGAAAGCCGAGCACGTTGTTGACCTGGTTCGGGTAGTCAGACCGACCGGTCGCCATGATAACCGAGTCGTCGCGCGCCGCTTTCGCATCCTCGTAGGTGATCTCGGGGTCCGGATTCGCCATCGCGAAGATGATCGGATTCGACCCCATCGATCGAACCATCTCCTGGCTCACGATCCCGCCGATCGAGAGTCCGACAAAGACGTCTGCTCCCTCCATCGCGTCGGCGAGATCGCCCTCGGGGACGTCGCGAGCGAACTCCCGCTTGTACTCGTTGAGTTCGTCGTTCTCCGCCCGTTCCTGCGTGATGATTCCGGACGAATCGCACATGGTGATGTTCTCGCGGGTACATCCCAGCGAGACGTAGAATCGAGCGGTCGCGATGGCGCTCGCGCCCGCGCCAGAGAAGACGATCTCGAGGTCGGCGAGGTCTTTACCCGCGACGTCAGCCGCGTTGAGCAGCGCGGCGCCGGAGATGATCGCCGTGCCGTGCTGGTCGTCGTGAAACACCGGAACGTCCATCTCCTCACGGAGTCGCTCTTCGATGACGAAACACGCGGGAGCGGCGATGTCCTCCAGATTGATGCCGCCGAACGTCGGCTCCATCATGGAAACGGCGTCGACGAACTCGTCGACATCGTCCGTATCCAGTTCGACGTCGAACACGTCGATATCGGCGAATCGCTTGAACAGGACGCCCTTTCCCTCCATGACGGGCTTCGACGCCTGCGCCCCGATGTCACCGAGCCCGAGGACGGCCGACCCGTTCGAGATGACGCCGACGAGATTTCCCTTCGCCGTGTAGGTGTAGGCATCCGTTTCGTCCTCGTGGATCTCCATACACGGGGCGGCGACGCCCGGCGAGTACGCGAGCGAGAGATCTCGCTGCGTGTTCGTGGGCTTCGTCGTCGAGATCTCGAGTTTGCCAGGGGGGTCAATGCGGTGATACTCCAGCGCGTCCTCGTCGAGTCCCATACTGAGACAGTCGCGTGTACGACTACAAATGTTTGGGACTGCGTACGGACGGCAGGTCGTGTCAGTTTGACTGTCAAACGGCCAGTTCTGCCGCATTGGCCGTCCATCGTCCGATTCGACTCTTTTATACGGCCCCGCCCAAAGTGGCGTGTATGCAGGTCGCGCTCGGTGGCACCTTCGATCCCGTCCACGACGGCCACCGACGATTGTTCGAGCGAGCGTTCGAACTCGGTGACGTAACGGTCGGGTTAACGAGCGACTCGCTCGCGCCCGCGACGAGACACGTCGATCGGTACGTCAGACCGTTCGACGACCGCGCCGCGGATCTCGAATCGGAACTCGAGACGTTCGCCGACCGACACGGCCGATCGTTCGAAATCCGCACGCTCGAAGAGCCGACTGGAATCGCCACCGAGCCGCAGTTCGACGCGCTGGTCGTCTCTCCCGAAACCGTAACGGGCGGAAAACGGATCAACGAAAAGCGCCGCGAACGCGGCCACGACCCGCTCGAAATCGTCGTCGTCCCGCACACCCGGGCCGAAGACGGCGAGATCATCTCAAGCACCCGGATCGTCAACGGCGAGATCGACGAGCACGGGAACCTCACGCCGAGTAGCGACGGACGAACGTCCGGTCGTGACGCGACGTAGGCGACCAGGTCACCACTTCGGCGGTTCGAGGCCGGCGGCCGCGAGCTGATCCTTCCACTTCGATTGAATCGAAAGTCGTGAGACACCGATCGCGTCGGCGACGTCGCCTTGCGTTCGGCCGTCGCCGGCGATCAACGCGCCCGCGTAGAGACTCGCTGCCAGGACGGCTCGTTTCGATCGAGGGTCCGATGGCACGTCGGAGAGAAAGAGGTCGGTCGCGGTCGAGCGTGCGTCACGCGAGAGGTCGAGACGTTCGGCCGCGTGCTCTAGTTCCTCGATCCACTCCCGCTGGGTGAGGCGTTCCCTGGCGTTGTACATCCGTCCCAAACGACGAGGTGTGGGCGCATAAATCCAGCCCTCAGTGGATCGATCTGTTCGGTTGTAGCCATCGGCGAGTAGCCCGCACACAATGTTCACGTACGGATCCCAACGGAGAGCTACCGAGTAACCCGAAATCGAGTGATTCAGGATTCCGTTGGCTACGACCCTATTACTAACGGCCGTCGGGCGCCCAGACCCGTCTAACCCAACCGTGGCGTCGGGACCCGTCCCATGTCCAAACCAACCTGCAAACTCGTCTGTACAGGCTGCGGGCTCGAGATGCCCTATCAGGACAGAGCCCTGGCCGAGCAGGCGGCAGAATTGCACCAGCTCCGGGACGACGAGCACGTCACCTTCATCGTCCCGCCGGACTGGACGCCCGAAGAGTCGGTCACCCATCGCTGACCGACAGGTTCTTACTCGATACGGCGAGTAGTCAAAACTGCGCGCGGGTAACCAAGTGGCCAACGGTGCAGCGCTTAGGACGCTGTCGCGTAGGCGTCCGCAGGTTCGAATCCTGTCCCGCGCATTGCTGTGGCGAACACCTCGTGAGCCACTGCAATCTGATGAAGGATTCGAAGTAAACCGAGGTTCTGCGCGAAGCGCAGGTTCTCGGGTGTGGTTCGAATCCTGTCCCGCGCATGTTAGACACGAACGCCAGTGAGTGTCTCAGTGTTGCGAACGGCGAAAGCCGTGAGCGTCTCGAACGACAGTGAGAGACGCGTCTGCGCCACGAAGGATTGAAGTGGTCCGTTTCCACGGGCCCGGACGTCGTCGCAACAGCGTACCGGTCTGAGAACGGGTCGCGGTGAAGTCCCGAGACCCCGTCGAAACAGAGCAGAACGGCTTTACGTCGGGGTCCACTTTCCGCACACATGGATTACGAATCGAGTCTCGAACGAGCGATGGAGAACGTTCCGGACATCGGAGGCGACGACGAGCGCCTCGACATTCCGGACCCGAAACCGCAAAAAGACGGTGCGTTCACCCGGTTTACGAACATGGCCGAGATCGCGGACGTTCTCGGACGAGAGCCCGAACACATCCACCGGTTCATCCAGCGTGAACTGGGGACGAGCGGGAAGTTCGCGGACGGGCGCGGCCGGTACAACGGAAACTTCTCACAGCAGGATTTCGACGCGGCGATCGACGCCTACGTCGACGAGTACGTACTCTGCTCTGAGTGCGGCCTGCCGGACACTCGCCTCGTTCGCGAGGATCGGACGCCCATGCTCCGGTGTGACGCCTGTGGGGCGTTCAGGCCGGTCACGAAGCGCTCGCAGAGCCAGACCCAGCAGCAAGACCGCGAGGCCGTCGAGGAGGGTCAGACGTACACGGTCGAGATTACCGGAACCGGCCGCAAGGGCGACGGCGTCGCCGAAAAGGGATCGTACACCATCTTCGTCCCCGGCGCGCAGAAGGGCGAAGTCGTCGAAATCTACATCGAGAACATCTCCGGCAACCTCGCGTTCGCGCGGAAAGCGTAAGACGACCGCCGGTGACGTCCGTTTGACAACCGGCCACACGTTCTGATACGCGAGAAATAAAGAGTGACGCGGATCAATCGGAGGTATGGACGAGTCAGTTCGGAAAGGACTGGACGGTGTCGTCGCAGATGAGACACGGTTGAGCCAGATCGACGGCGAGGCTGGCGAACTAACGATCGGGGGGTATCCGCTCGGTGAACTCGCTGGTAACGCCACGTTCGAGGAGACGCTGTTTCTGCTCTACGAAGATCGATTGCCGACCGCCGAGGAACTCGAAGCGTTCGACGAACGACTGTCAGCGTACCGAACGATTACGCCGGCGACGCAGTCGGTCGTCGAGGCCGCGGCGACTCGGGGTCAATCGGCGATGGACGCAGCCAGGATGGGCATCGCCAGCGCCTCGCTCGCGCGAACGGACGACGATCGGGCCGAAGAAGCGACCGAACGCGACGCCCTGCTTTCCGTCGCTCAGCTTCCGACCATCGTCGCGGCGTACTGGCGCGCCACGCAAGGTGAGAGCGCACCCGAGCCACGCGCCGATCTCTCACATGCCGGAAACTACCTCTACATGCTGACCGGCGAGGAGCCCACCGAGAGCGAGGTTCGCGGACTCGAAACGTACGTAAACGCCGTGGTCGACCACGGCTTCAACGCCTCGACGTTCACCGCGAGGGCGATCGCCTCGACCGAGTCGGACGTCGTCTCGGCCGTCACCGGCGCCGTCGGGGCGCTCAAAGGCCCGCTCCACGGCGGTGCACCGGGACCGGTCCTCGACATGCTCGATGAGACGCATCGAGCGGACGACGTCCGCTCCGTTCTCGAAGGGAAACTCGACGCCGGCGAGCGCCTGATGGGATTCGGCCACCGGGTGTACAACGTCCGCGATCCCCGAGCGTCGGTCCTCTCCGAGGCGGCAGAATCGCTGTATCGGGCCGAGGACGGCGGGGACGAGGACTTCTACGAATCCGCCCGAGAGACGGAGGTGGTCGCGCGTGACCTCCTATCCGAGCGTCGGCCGGACCTCGATCTCGAGACCAACGTCGAGTTCTACACCGCGGTGTTGCTGCGCGGCGTCGGAGTTCCGCGCGACCTCTTCAGCGCCACCTTCGCCGTCGCCCGCGTCGGCGGCTGGACGGCACACGTCATCGAACAGCGAGCAGACAACCGGATCGTCCGTCCGCGATCCCGGTACGTCGGCGCATCCAATCGAACGTGGACGCCGATCGACGAGCGCTAAGGCGGGTCGGACGGTTCGATCTGATCCCGGCTGACTCCGACCGCACTGCTTGCCACCGACTCAATACTTTTGGCGCCGTGGAAAATTCGCTACCACATGGCAACGACGCTACCCGACGCCGAGTACGACCGGCGGCTAGAGCGCGTTCGAGATCGGATCGCCGAGTCCCAGGCCGATGCCGGCGTCTGGTTCGGTGCGACGAGTATCGAGTATCTCACCGGGTTCGATCACATCCAGACCGAGCGGCCGGTCGCGCTCGCGATCACGCCCGACCGGGCGGAGATAACGGTCCCGCGCCTCGAGGTCGAGCGGGTCGAATCGAATCCGCGGATCGACGCCGTGCACGGCTACCACGACTACCCCGGCGGGCGACCGATCGCCATCGCCGTCGAGATGCTCTCCGGACTCGGCGCCGAATCGGTCCTCGCAGATGCGGATGGAGCGCCGGGGACGATGGGATACGAAGGACCGGCGCTCTCTGCCTTCGTCGACGTGACCGAACAGTCCTGGGTGTCGCGAATGCGTTGGGAGAAATCGGCCGCCGAGATCGACCTGATTCGCGAGTCGGCCCGATGGGGGAACCTGGCCCACCGGTACCTCGCAGAGTACACGGAAGTCGGCGAACACCCGGCGACCGTGAGCCAGCGAGCGTCGATGGAGGCGTCGCGAGCGATGCTCGACACCCTCGGGTCGGAGTACGTCGCCCGCACGCGTGGAACGGGGCCGGCGTTCGCCGGCTACATCACCGGTCCGCAGACGCGGCTCCCGCACGGCCACACGGCCAACCGCCGGTTGCAAGAAGGCGACGTGCTCGTCACCGGCGCGTCGGCGAACGTCGACGGCTATCACTCCGAACTCGAGCGGACGATGTTTCTGGGCGAGCCCTCGGACGAGCAGGTCCACTACTTCGAACTGATGGTCGAGGCCCAGGACGTCGCGATCGACGCGCTCGGGCCGGGCGTTCCGATCGCCGACGTCGACGAGGCCGTCGACGCGTACGCCGAAGAACAGGGGATTTCCGACCTGCTTCAACACCACGTCGGCCACAACATCGGCATGGACGGTCACGAACCGCCGTACATCGACCGGGGCTGGGGCGACCACTGTGAGAACGAACACACCCCGTACGACGCCGACGATGCCGTCATGCGGCCGGGCCACGTCTGGACGATCGAGCCCGGCATCTACACCGACGAGTACGGCTACCGTCACTCCGATACGATCGCCATCACCGACGACGGAATCGAGTGGCTGACGTACTTCCCGCGAGAGCTCGAAGCGAACGTCATTCCGGTCGAGTGAGCGTCGACCGAGGTCCGAAAGTCCGCGGCCCATCTTCGGCGACTCGGGACCTCCACCGATTCATTCAAGTGAATTTGGACTAACATCACCCGTGTGGCAGTATCGTTCGACTGCTTTGGAACGCTCGTCGCGGTGGACCGACCGGCGGATCCGGCCGACGCCGTGGCCCGCGAACTCGAATCGAGAGGGGTCGCGGTCCCCGACGATTGGTCCACCGCCTATCGCGAGCACCACGTCGATGCGCCCGAATACGCGGAGGTTCCACTCCCCGCACACGTCGGCCGCGCGCTCGCCAGTCGCGACGTCGAGTGGGAAGGAAACGCCGTCCGCCGGGCGGTCGTTGCGGCGTTCGATCCCGTCGTCGAGACGCGTCCGGGCGCCGTCGAGGCCGTCGAGGCCGCGAGCGAACGTGGCCCCGTCGCCGTCTGTTCGAACTGTGCCGTCCCGGAACTGGTCTCGAAAACGTTGGTGCGCGCCGACGTCGATCGGTCGATTTTCGACGCGATCGTGACGAGCGCCGGGTGTGGCTGGCGAAAACCGGCCCCCGAGATCTTCGTCGCGACCGCCGAGGCGCTCTGCGTCGATCCGGCCGAATTGATCCACGTGGGCGACGATCCGGAGACGGACGGCGGCGTCTCGACCGTCGGGGGGACGCCGATTCTTCTCACGGAGACGCCGCTCTCACGCGTTCAGGACCGGCTCGAATCGCTGTCCAGGACGCGGCTCCGATCCGGTGACCGGCGCGGGTCGAACCGACCGGCACGATCGGGCGCACGAGAAGACCCCGACGGCGGCGACCGCGAGGACGATCCGTGACGCTGACGACGCTCGCGCTCGTCGCGTTCGCGTTCGGGCTCGATCTGCTCGTCGGCGACCCGCCGAACCGACTGCATCCGGTCGCCTGGTTCGGAGCCGCGGTCGCCCCGGTCGATCGTGACTGGTCGGTGAGCGAGCGAGCGGAACGGCTGCTCGGCATCGTCGTCGCCGTCGCGTTTCCCGGGGTCGTCGCAATCGTTGTCGCGGGGATCGTCCACGTCGCTGCTGAGATCCACTACCTGGTACCCGCCATCCTCGCCGGGACGGTCCTCTTCGTGACGACGAGCCTTCGCTCCCTTCTGGAGCTGACCGAAACCGTCGTCGAGCGATCCGTGAGCGACGTCGAGGCGGCGCGAGCCGTCGTCCCCGGGCTCGTCGGACGTGAGCCGAACGATCTCTCACCGGGCCAGCTCCGAAGCGCGGCGGTCGAGAGCGCCACGGAGAACCTCTCCGACGGATTCGTCGCCACCTTCCTCCCGTTCGTCCTGGTCGCGCCCTTCTCGCTGTCGGCGGCGGCCGGCGTCGCGGCGTGGGTGAAAGCCGTCAACACGCTCGACTCGATGCTCGGGTACCCCGAGAAACCGATCGGAACGGCGAGCGCGCGACTCGACGACCTCGTCATGATCGTTCCGGCACGCCTCACGGCGCTCTCGCTTGCAATCGCAGCGGGGCGGCCCGATGCGCTGGTACGCGCCCGAACGTGGGCGAGGGCGACCCCCTCGCCGAACGCCGGCTGGCCGATGGCCGTCGGAGCCGTCGTCCTCGGCGTCAGACTGGAAAAGCCGGGCGTCTACGTCCTCAATCCCGACGCGGAGAATCCGACGGTCGAGGACGGCCGTCGGGCGCTCACGCTGGTCGGGTTGGGTGCCGCCGTCGCCGTCACGCTGACCGTCGCCGCGACGATCGTCGCACAGCTGGTCCACGCCGAGGTGATTGTGTGACGAGCGGTGCGAACGAGTACGGAAGGAAGTCCCGTCCAGTCGGGGCGCTCCGGGCGGGATTCGGGTTTCTGACCAGACTCCCGACGGGAGATGCCAACGAGGCAGACTGGGACGCGTTCCGTCGGTCGCTCTGGGTGTTTCCCGCGGTCGGTTTCGTCGTCGGCAGTCTCGCTGCGATCCCGCTGGCCGCCGTCGACGCGGTTCCGGCCGTCACGGTCGCGTTCGGGTACGTGGTGACGATCTATCTCGTGACCGGCATCCACCACGTAGACGGCGTCGCCGACCTGGGCGATGCCGTCGTCGTCCACGGGGACGGTGATCGGAGACGGGCCGTGCTCAAAGATACGACGACGGGCGTGGGCGCGCTGCTCGCCGTCTCGCTCGTCGTCGTCGGGCTTGCGCTCGGCGGACTGGCGCTGACTATCGTCCCGATCGCCGTCGCCGCGACCGTCGTGCTCGCGGCGGAGGTCGGTGCGAAGCTCTCGATGGCGGCCATCGCCGCGTTCGCAACCGCGAGTCACGAGGGTACGGGATCGCAATTCACCCGATCTGGGACTCACCGATCGCTCGCCGCCGCAACGCTGGTCTCGCTCTCGGCGGTCCTCCTTCTCCCGATTCTCGCGCCGATCGGGACGACGGGCGTGGCGGTCGTAGGACTGCTCACCCTCGGTGGATCGCTCGCGGGTGGCGCGGTCCCGTGGATGTGGGCTCGCGCTCGGCTCGGCGGCGTCACGGGCGACGTGTTCGGCGCGGCGAACGAAATCGGTCGGCTCGTCGGAATCCACCTGGGGGTGATCGCGTGGACGCTCTCGTGATGTGCGGCGGCCGAGGCCGTAGGCTCGAGAGCGAGGTGGAAAAACCGCTGTATCCCGTCGATGGAACGCCGATGGTCGATCGCGTGCTCGCGGCGCTCGCGGAGAGTTCGATCGAGGCGAGCTACGCGGTCGTCTCGCCGAACGCGCCGGGGACTCGCGACTATCTCGGGGACCGATCCGTCGAACTGATCGAGACGCCGGGGAACGGGTACGTCGACGACCTCCGGTGTGCGCTAGCGGATCCGCGCATCGATCGGCCCGTACTGACGACCGCTTCCGATCTCCCGCTTTTGACCCCCGGCGTGATCGACGAGATCCTCGAGACGTACGCCGATCTGATCGACCGAGGCGATCGCACAGACACGGAAGCCGCGAGCGGTTCGTGTTCGCCGTCGATGACGGTCTGCGTTCCCGTCGCGCTCAAAGACCGACTCGGCGTCTCCACCGATCGGTCCCAGCGGGGCGACGATTCGACCGTCCCGGCCGGCCTCAACGTCGTCGGATCGGGCGACCGGTCGATCGTCCACGTCGGTTCCGATCCTGCGATCGCGGTCAACGTGAACCGACCGACCGACGGCCGGGTCGCCGAGCGACTCATCGACGAACACGATTGACGAAACATGATAGATAGTGACCAGCGAGCATCGATCCGGCGACACATTTCCGAACACGAACCGACGACCGACGTCGACCGCGTGAGCGGTCGAGCGAACCACGCGAGAGGACCACAATGCGGCTGATACTCGCCGCAGGGTCGACCGAAACGGCCCTGATCGACGGCATTAGCGCGGCCGGTGCGTCGCCCGAACTGATGGCCCACACCCCGTCCGGCGATGCGGAGATCGTCGTCTACGGGGCGCCGATCCGTTCGCCGGTTACGCCGGTCTCGCCGACCGGATGCGTGACCCCGGCGGCCGTGACGCGAGCCGTGTTGGACGTTCGATCGGTGCCCGCGATCGTTCTGGACGCGGGAATGATGGCCGAGACGGCCGCGCCGACCGTCGATCTGGACGCCGACCCGGGCGCCGACGTCCGGGAGTCGGTGGCGGTCGCCGACGCCGACCGACTGTACGAGCGAGCGAGAGCGTTCGGCGCCGCGCTGACCGACGACGCGGTGATGATCGGCGAGACGATACCGGGCGGAACGACCACGGCGCTCGGCGTCCTCACCGCGCTCGGCGAGCCGGCCGGCGTCTCGTCGTCGATGCGGTCGAATCCCGTCGATCTCAAGCGACGCGTCGTCGAGGAGGGGATCGCCGCCAGCGGGATCGAACCGGGAGACTGTGCCGGTTCACCCATCGAGGCGGTCGAACTGATGGGCGATCCCGTCCAGGCGACGGTGGCCGGCGTGGCGTCCGGTGCGCTCGAGGCGGGTATCGACGTGACGCTCGCCGGCGGCACGCAGCAACTGGCCATCGCCGCGCTGGTCCGTCACGCGGGAATGGACGACGGCCTGTCGATCGCGACGACCGCCTTCGTCGCAGCCGACCGGGGCGACGATCTCCGGACGGCCGCCGAGCGGCTCGACCTCGCGCTCGTGGTCACGGACCCCGGGTTCGACGGAGGGGAACACGTCGCGATGGCCCGATACTGCGCCGGAGAGGTCAAAGAGGGCGTCGGTATGGGCGGCGCCCTTTCGCTCGTCGAACCGGCAGAACGCGACGCCGTCCGCGACCGGTTCGTCGCCGTCTGCGATCGCCTCGGCGTCGACGAAGTGACCGAGTCGACGGACGAATTCGGCGAACGCTCGCCGGAGGTGACGTGATCGTGGACAGACGCGGCGTCGAATCGACTGGACGAGTTCCGCACGGCGGCGACCCGAATCCTAGCGTCGTCGACTGCAGCGCGAACGTCAACCCGAAAACGCCAGCGGGCGTCGAAGGTGTGTACCGGAGCGCACTCGGGGCAGCGAAACGATATCCGGACGACGGCTACCCGGAGTTCCGACGCGTCGCGGCCGACTACGTCGGCGTCGAACCCGAACGGATCGTGCCGACCGCCGGTGGACTCGCCGCGATCCGACTCGCGATCGCGGTCTCGATCGATCCCGGCGACGAGGTGCTCGTTCCGGCCCCGAGTTTCGGCGAGTACGAACGGGAGGTCAGACTGCACGGCGGTATCCCCCGATTCGTTCCCCACGACGAGATACTCGACCGTGAGCCGACCGGGTGCTCGCTCGCGATCGTCTGTTCGCCGAACAACCCGACGGGCGAGGTCGCCGATCTCGACGCACTCTCCGACTTCGCCGAGCGTTGTGGCCGCGCGGGGACGACGCTTCTCGTCGACGAGGCCTTTCTCGGATTCACCGACCGGCCGTCGGCGGCCACCCTCTACCGGGAGGACGTGATCGTCGTGCGCTCGCTGACCAAGCTGTTCGGGTTGCCGGGACTCAGAGCCGGGTTCGCGGTCGCCGCCGGCAAGCGAAGGCGATTGCTCGAATCGGCTCGTCCCGCGTGGGGACTCGGAACGCCGGCCGCTCGCGTCGGCAGCCACTGTATGCGAGACGACGAATTCGTGCGGGCCACTCGCGAACGGGTCGAGCGGGAACGAGAGCGGTTGCGATCGGGCCTCGTCGACGCCGGATTCGACGTCCGGGCGTCGGACGCGCCATTCGTCCTCGTCGAATGTGCTGAGCCCGACGCGGTCCTCGAGCGGGCCCGACGCCACGGGATCGCGCTCCGGGACGCCAGGACGTTCCGGGGACTCGATTCGCACGTTCGCATCGCGGTGCGCTCACGAGAGGTGACCGATCGGGTTCTCGAGGTGCTCGTCGATGGGTGACGGTCGACTCGACGCGACAGGTGACGGTGTTACGTCGCGATCACACGAGATCGACCGCGTCGCTGGCGTGCTCCGCGTCGGCCGGCCCACCACGGAGTGGCTTCACACCGGCTGGAACGGTGGCCGAACGACGGCCGACGCCGCCTACAACGTCACGGTCCCGACCGACTGGAATCCGTCGGACATCCACACGTGGGTGTCGGATCAACTGGCTACCGCCGGCTTCGACGAACCCGGGCCGGTCCTGCTGACGGGCGTCTCGATGGCGCACGTCCGCGGGGCTCGCTACAGCCCCGTAACCGTGTACGCGACCGCGGGGGTGTCGAACCCGGCAGCGCTCCCGATGGACCCGCCGGACGTATCGCGATCGGACGAACCGACCGTGGACGACGCGAGCGGTGACGGGGAAGCCGACGGCGGGACCGGCGCGGGAAACACGCCGTCGGGCGTCGGAACCGTCAACCTGCTGATTCTGGTCGATCGGACGCTCGGAGACGGCGCGCTGGCGAACCTGCTCGCCGTCGCCGCGGAGGCGAAGGCCGCGACGCTCCTCGATCGGACCGGATTCCCGGGAACGACGACCGACGCCGTTACCGTCGGTCACGACCCGACGGGCGAACCGATCCCGTACTCCGGAAGCGCGACCAGCGTGGGCGGGGCGACCCGCGCGTGCGTTCGAGATGCCCTGACGGCATCCCTGCGCTCCCGATACGGTCAGTCCGACAACGAACTGCCGAGAAGCGTCGACGAGGCCGAACACGGCGTTTCGACGGATGCGAGAGCCGACGTGTTCGAGATCGACCCGTGACCGCTGGGGTACCCGTCGACGGACGCCGGCACTGAGACTCCCGACACAGTCGCTAGGACCCGACCACCGCGCACTCCCGTACTTTCACTTTCACTCCGCTCGGGTCGCTTTGACGTACGCTCCGGATAACCTGAGAGTCATGAGCACTAACGCGGTCGTCCTGAAGGACGAATCGACCCACAACCCACCGCAATCCGCGGACGCGTCCGTCGAGGCGGTCGAACATAGAATCGCGAGAACCGAACGGCGTCGCGTCGACGTGACGGAGCTCTCAGCCGATGGGCTGCAGACGTTCATCGACGAGAACGTCGGCACCCACCTCGTCTCGCTCGAACGTCGTGCCGGCCGGACGTACCTGCTCCTCGAGTGAGGACGATCCGTTGGCTCGGTTCGATCGCCGGATTCCAGCGCGTCGCTTCGCCGAACGCGCGTTCGCGTCGAGGGTAATGCCTATCACGTCCAGTCGGTAATCGGAATTCATGCCAGGGCCTGCATTTCTCTCCGGGGAACGAGTGTCTCTCCATCCCATCGAATCGGAAGACAACGCGTTCTGTCGACGGTTGCTCAACGATAGCCGGGTCAGGACGCGTATTGCGGTCGCGGATCCGATCACCGAACACGGCGAACGCGAGTGGATCGAGCGCCAGGAAGACGGCGACGGCTGGAACTTTCTGATCTGTGAATCGAACGGCGAGTCCGATGGGGACGGCGAACTCGGCCGCGTGGGAACGATCGGACTCACGCCGGAAAATCCGACCTGGGGGAACGCCGAGATCGGCTACTCCATCGCGCCCGACCACTGGTGTAACGGCTACGCCACCGACGCCGTCTCCCTGATTTGCCAGTATGCGTTCGACGAGCGTCGTATCGAGAAGCTCTTTGCGATCACGCTCGCGGATAACGCCGGTTCCGGCCGCGTTCTCGAGAAGAACGGCTTCGAACGAGAAGGACGATTGCGCGGCGAAGCGTTCGTCGGCGGCGAGCGGGTCGACGCCATCCGGTACGGCCTGCTCGGGGCGGCGTGGCGCGACGACTGAGTCGACCGCGATCGGTGGGTGCGACCCGGTCAGAAAGGCACTTCCCGCGGGAGCGACTTCGGTGTCGTGTGTACACCAGCGATGGCGACGGGAGTGACGGAGCCGACGCGGATCCCCCATCCGGATCGACGGCGGAATCGGCCCCTCGCGTCGAAGTCCATCCCGGACGGGAGGTCGTCGTCGACTTCGATCCGGGGCTGACCTTCGAGTGCGTCGACGAGTGTAGCTGGTGCTGTCATCACGGCGTCTTACTGTACGGTAAGGACCTGATCGAACTCGCCGCGCGGGCGAACTTAGCCGAGACGACGACGGACTTTCGCGGCGAGAAGTTCGTCACGCGGGAGCCGAAAGACCGCGACGAGCACGTCTCCGAGGACGGAAACGCGTGTGCATTCCTCGGCGACGACGGCCTGTGTCGGCTCCACCTCGAAGACGACCACGACTGGAAACCGACGCGGTGTTCGGTCTTTCCGCTCGCGGTGAGCCGCGACGACGGGGACCTCCGCGTCGACGTGCGAGAGTCGGCCCACGATCACTGCGAGGGACTCGGCGTCTCGGACCGGCACGTGATCGATCACCTCGACGCGTTCCTCCCGGAACTTCTCTGGGAGCTCGACGATCCGGACTCAGACCGGGTGCTCTAGACGCAGACCGGACGCTGTAGGTCGGTCGCGCGGGCGACGTACCGTCCACCGTCCCAAGCTGCAAACGCAGTTTTATAAGCGAACCTGATGGATGTTGTCGCATGCAGAGACTCGACGGATCGTCGACCGCCGTCGTCGGCGGCGGCGTGGCCGGACTCGCGGCGGCGTGTTACCTCGCGAAGGCCGGCGGCGACGTCACGGTTGTCGAGAAGAACGACCAGCTCGGCGGTCGAGCGAGCGTGCTCGAAGCGGACGGGTTTCGCTTCGACATGGGACCGTCCTGGTACCTCATGCCCGACGCGTTCGAGCGGTTTTTCGCTCACTTCGATCGCGAACCGAGCGACTACTACGACCTTACACGGCTCGATCCGCACTACCGAGTCTTCTACAAGGACGGCGATCGGATCGACGTGAACGGCGATGTCGAATCGACGAAGGCGCTGTTCGAGACCTACGAGGCGGGTGCGGGCGACGCGTTCGAGGCCTACCTCGCTCAGGCGCGGCGAAATTACGAGGTAGGGATGGAACACTTCGTCTACGAGGACCGCCCGCGGCTTCGCGACTGGATAGACCTGGACGTCGCCCGAAACGCGCGCGGCCTGACGTTGCTCGGGTCGATGCAGGACCACGTCGAGGACTACTTCGATCACCCGAAACTCCAGCAACTCGTCCAGTACTCGCTCGTCTTCCTCGGGGGCTCCCCCTCGAACACGCCCGCGCTCTACAACCTGATGAGTCACGTCGACTTCAACCTCGGCGTTTGGTACCCAGACGGCGGCATCGGTCGGGTGATCGACGCGTTCGTCACCCTCGGCGAGGAACTCGGCGTCACCTACGAGACGGGCCGTCCTGTGACGGCGATCGAGGGGACGGCGGGGTCGTTCACCGTTCGGACGGAATCCGGTTCGATCGACGCTGATCTCGTGGTCTCGAACGCCGATTACGCCCACACCGAGACGGAACTGCTCGGCGCCGACCGGCGCAGTTACGACGCCGCCTACTGGGAGTCTCGAACCTACGCGCCCTCTGCCTACCTGCTCTATCTCGGCGTCGAGGGCGAGTTAGCGGAGCTGGCGCACCACACGCTCGTCTTGCCGACCGACTGGGACACCCACTTCGAGCAGATATTCGACGAACCCGCCTGGCCCGACGATCCGGCCTACTACGTCTGCGTCCCCTCGCGAACCGACGACTCGGTCGCACCAGCCGGCCACAGCGCGTGTTTCGTCCTCGTCCCGATCGCGCCCGGACTCGCCGACGACGAGCCGTCGCGAGAATCCTTTCGCGAGGAGGTTCTGGCGGATCTGGCGGCCCACACGGGCGCCGACCTGCGAGATCGGATCGTCTACGAGCGCTCGTTTTGCGTCTCCGATTTCGCCGAACGCTACAACAGTTACGACGGAACCGCCCTCGGCCTCGCGCACACGCTCAGACAGACCGCCATCTTTCGACCCAGCCAACGATCGGACGCCGTCGACGGGCTTTACTACACCGGGTCGTACACCTCGCCGGGAATCGGCGTTCCGATGTGTCTCGTAAGCGGCGAGCACGTCGCCGAGAAGGTACGCACAGACTACGGACGAGAGGGACGCGAGTCCGACCGTGTCGCGTCGACGACTCCCTCTAGATCGACCGCCGAATCGGACGACGCGAGGTGAGCCGTGACGGACTCGTCGGTCAGCCGGTCGCCGAACGGGGCGAACACGACTCCGCTCGGCCAACTCCGGTACCTCGCGATTCTCTCCCGTCCGCGCTTTTGGTTCTACCTCGCCGGACCGGTGCTCGTCGGCGTCGTCTACGGCGCCGCTCGCGTCGACGAGCTGATCACGCCGGCGACGGTGGTGCTGTTCGCGTACTTTCTCGTTCCGGCGAACGTCTACCTCTACGGCGTCAACGACGTCTTCGACCGGGAAATCGACGCGGAGAACCCGAAGAAGGCGGGGCGCGAGCGGCGCTACCGCGGCCAGCGGATCGTCCCGGTCGCGGTGACGGCGTCGGCGCTCCTCGCGATCGCGCTCGCACTGGCGCTCCCGGCGTCCGCGTGGCCGTGGATCGTCGGATTTCTGGTTCTCGGCGCCGCCTACAGCGCACCGCCGCTTCGCCTCAAGACGACGCCGCTTCTCGACTCGCTCTCGAACGGGCTCTACGTGCTTCCAGCCGGCGCCGCGTTCGTCGCCGTCTCGGGGTCACAGCCACCCGCGCTGTCGATTCTGGCCGGCTGGCTCTGGGCGATGGCGATGCACACGTTTTCGGCGATTCCCGACATCGATCCCGATCGCCGAGCGGGAATTCAGACGACGGCGACGGTGTTCGGCGAACGAGGTTCGTACGCGTACTGCGGAGTGTGCTGGCTGCTCGCGGCCGTTACGTTCGGACTCGTCGATCTACGATTGGGCGCGGTGCTCGCCGTCTACCCGGCGCTCGCGGTCGCCGTCGCGGGAACGTCGATTCCGGTTGATCGCGCCTACTGGTGGTTCCCGGCGATCAACACCGCCGTCGGGGCCGCGATAACCGTCGGCGGGCTCTGGGTGGTCGTCCATGGCTGACGGAGAGGCCGGCTCGACGGGATCGTTGATCGAACGGAGTCCGTCGAGAGCCGCGATTCAGCGGTACCTCGAGAGGAGCGTCCTGGAAAATCGGATGACGATCGCCGTCGTCTTCCCGGCCGTCGGTGCGGTCACGCTAGTAGCGAGCGCGGAAGGGTGGCTGCCGGAGCCGCTCGCGTTCAATCCGCTGTTGATCCTCTTTGGCACGCTCGTCATGCGATCGCCGTTACTGGTCGGCATCGCGCCGCGGGTCGGCACCCGGGCGCTCGTCTTGCTCTCCGCAGTGACGTGTTACACCTGGGCGATCGAGCTGATCGGCGTCCGAACTGACTGGCCCTACGGCGCGTTCGAGTACGGCGTTCGACTGGGACCGATGCTGTTCGAGTCGATTCCGCTGGCGCTGCCGCTGTTCTTCGTGCCGCTCGCGTTGAACGCCTACCTTCTCTCGCTGCTCGTCCTCGGCGAGCGAGCGTCTAGTTCCGCGGTACGAATTCCCCTCGCGATCGGCGCCGTCGTCGCAGTTGATCTCGTCCTCGATCCGGCCGCCGTCGCCGTCGGATTCTGGCACTTCGAAGACGGCGGGTTCTACTACGACGTACCCGTCTCGAACTACCTCGGATGGGTCCTCTCTGCGACGGTCGCCGTGGTCCTCGTCGATCTCGCGTTCGACAGACGGCGACTCATCGAGCGCGTCGACGAGTGCCCGTTCGTGCTGGACGATCTGGTGAGCTTCGTCGTCCTCTGGGGACTCATCAACACGCTCTACATGAACGTGATTCCGGCGTTGATCGCCGTCGGATTCGGGCTCGCACTCCACTCGACGGGTCGGTACGAAATCCCGATCGACGATCCGCGAGCGGGCGCGAGTCGATGGTTCGACCGACGGTGAGTCTCCGCGCCGATCACCGACTCGGAAGACGCGTCCGAATCCCGGTAGCGGAGTCCGGTTCGTCCGTCGGAATGGCGCTCGCGCGACGAAACACGAGTTCCGGGTCGCCGTGGCGACGCCAGTACCACCAGGTCCGGACCAGACAGCGCGCCAGCTGCCACCGCGAGAGCGTCGGGCGATGGGAGAGGACGTCGTACCCCAGATCGCGTACGAGTCGGTGGTGTTCGGCGTAACAGACCGCCGCGAGGAGGATGGGAAACTGGCAGTCGTCCGGGAGGTATCGAATGCCCGCGACGCCCTCGTGATAGCGCGCTTCCGTCCGCCTGAGTTCGGCAGCGATCGAATCGCGGACGGCCGGTCCGAACTCGAGCCGTTCGATCGACTCGATCGAACCGCCGTGGGCTTCGAGCGTCTCCTCGGGAATGTAGATCCGATCGCGCTCTTGGACGTCCTCGCGAACGTCTCTAATGAAGTTGGTGAGTTGAAACGCCTCACCCAGTCTGTGTGCGTGGCTCATCGCCGCGGACGGATCGTCCGGGTCGATGATCGCGGTCATCATCGCCCCGACGGCCGCGGCGGATCCGCGCACGTACGCGTCAAGTTCGTCGACGGTCGCGTACCGATCCGTGTCGACGTCCATCGCCATCGCGTCGAGGAACACCTCCACCTCGGCAACCGGAATGTCGTACTCGGTACGAACGTCGCAGAACGCGCTGAGCACCGGATCGTCCGTCTCGATCAGACCGAGCGCCTCGGCTCGGATCGACTCGAGCGTCGCCTGTTGCTCGGCGGGCGTCCGATCGCCCGGGTCGTCGACGACCTCGTCTGCGACGCGAAAGAACCCGTAGAGGATGTACGTCGGGTGGCGCACTCGCTCCGGCAGCAATCTCGTCGCGAGGTGAAACGTCCGTCCGGTCTCTCGCTGAATCGTCCGACCGGCTCTACTCTGATCCTGATTCATGTGGGACGTCCCTTCCGTCCGCCGGTGGCTACCATCAGGAGGTGTATAATTACTAGTGCGTTTCGAAACGCGTGATACTCGGCGAAACGGAGAGCACCGTCCGTCGGAGCTGACACTCACTGAGAGCGCGGAAAAACCATTACTCGGTCGCGAAAGTATCGCCACCTATGGCCCACGCTCCCACGACGAAACGTCGATCCCGCTGTCTGAACTGCGGTTTCAGCGCCCCGGACGGAAGCGACGAGTGGAAACGGATCGACGTCCCCGGACTCGGCCGAATGAGCCAGTGTCCCGAGTGTACCAGCACGAACCTCATCACCGGAATCTCGATCAACTAAGCGGAGACAGACACTTGGGTCTCGGTCGCCAATCGATTCACATGAGCCAGGAATCGACCGACCTCCCGGAGACGGACGAGGGGTGGCGCGAACGACTCACCGACGAGGAGTACGAGATATTGCGAGAGGCTGGAACGGAGGCGCCATTCAGCGGCGAGTACGTCGACCACGACGGGGACGGAACGTTCGCCTGCGCCGGCTGCGGAACGACCCTGTTCGACGCGAAGACGAAGTACGACTCCGGCTGTGGCTGGCCGAGCTTCTACGACGCGCCCGACGACCGGATCGAGACGCGTCTCGATACGAGTCACGGCATGCACCGAACCGAAGTACTGTGTGCGACCTGCGGCGGTCACCTCGGACACGTGTTCGAGGACGGACCGGAACCGACGGGAGAGCGCTTTTGCATCAATTCGGCCGCGCTCGACTACGAAGACGTCGATTGAGCCCGCCCGAATCGCGCGGCCAGTGTGGCGCTCGAATGGGCGATGCCATCCACGGCAGGTTCGACATCCGGTGTACTCGTACGCACCGACTGACCGACCGATGGCCTGGACTAGCGATCCGGCATCGTCGAGTATCGCTCGACGCCCGACATATCAGCGCGGTCCTGAGCCGGCATCGTCGAGTGGCCGGATCGACCGTAGCCGCTCACGGACGTCCGTTCCGCCCTCGATTCGTCCGAACCTACCGACGTCTTTTCGTCACCGCCGACGAGTCCGTCACCGTCGCCCGTATCGAGGAGTCCGTCGTCTTCGGATTCGCCATTGGATTCGTCTCCGTCGGCCTCGTTCGATTCGGCTCCCTCGGTCCCGTTGGATCCGTCTCCCTCGGCTCCGTTCGATTCGTCGTCACTACCGACCGCCTCGCTGACGAGGCCTGTGATCCCATCGTCGGACGAACCGTCTCCGACTCCGACCGCCTCGCTGACGCCGGCTATCACCCCGTCATCGTCGAACACGCCACTACCGTCCCGATCGAAGCGGCCGACATCGTCCGTCTCGAACGGTGCGTCGAGATCGGCGACGGCGTCGTCGAACGCAGATCGTAACATCGAGGCGATCCCCGCATCATCGTCCTCAACCGTCTCGGAGTCACCCTCGCTCGTGTCGTCACCGTCGTCTTCAGCCGCGTCCGCCTCGGGAGCCTCGTCTTCGACCTCCTCACTCTCACCGGACTCGCCGGGCCCGGAGCCGATTTCGGATCGGGCGTCGACCAGCGTCGAGAGCGTCTCCAGTGCCCCGTCGTCGATCCCCGAGTCGTCCGCCTCGTCCGGGACGAGCCGCGAGAGCGCCAGGAGGGTTCGGAGCGCGTGAACGCGGTCGGCGTCGCCGGTGAGGATCGCCTCCGGGATCGATTCCGGACCGTCTTCCGCGTCGAATCCGATGGCTCCGAGGAACGCGTCCGGTTCGCTCGTCTCGATCAGTTCCTCGGCCCGTTCGGCCAGCGATTCGAGCGATTGACGACGATCGTCGTCGAGATCCGTGAGAGGCTCGTCGTCGGCCTCGGCGTCGAGGTCGTCGAGCTCGGTCGTCGCGGCCGAGAGCAACTCGTCGACCGTTTCGGAGATGTTCTCCGCCATACTCACTCCCCGTCGTTCGCGACGGCCCCGACGATCCGGTCGACCATCTCGTCGTGGGTGATGTTCGCCGTAACACCGACCGACTTCGCGATCGACTGGGCGTCCCGGTACGAGATCGCCCGAAGGTACTCTTCCAGGGTCTCGATCTGGAACGACTCCAGGTCGGAGACGTCGAGGTCGGAGGCGTCGACCTCGTCCGGATCGAGTTGCTCGAGCTCGGCGCCGTCGTCCGCTCCGTCGTCTCCGTCCGACGGTTCCTCGCCGGCCGTCGTCTCGTCAGTCGACGATTCGCCGTCTCCGTCGTCGGTTTCAGCGTCGTCTGTCTCGTCCGCGTCGGTCGAGTCGCCGTCTCCGCCGACGATCGCCGAGGCGACCGTTTCGCGCAGATCCCGGTCCTGGAGCGAATCGGCGATCGCCGAGAGGACCGATCCTCGCTCGCGGGACTCGGCGAGGGCGTCGGCCAGGCCGTCTCGCAGCGCCGACGAGAGCTCCCGACCGAGTTCCTGTGGCCGGGTTTCATCGTCGATCTCACTGATCGTCTGGTGGACCCGGCGGCCGATCGCCGACCCGATTCGTCGGCCGGCCACCTCGCCGAGCCGAGCCCCGACTGTCCGACCGACCTCGGTCGCGTCGATCTGGTCCTGTACCGAATCGCCGCTTACGAGTCCCTCGGCGTCTATCTGGTCGGTCGCCTCTTCGACGACGACCTCCGTCATCGACTCGGGATCACTCATCGATCTCACGTCCGTGATCGATCATTCGGAGGATTCACCCTCGTCGTCGCTGGATTCACCCTCGTCGGATGCGTCGCTCTCGTCTTCGCCGTCCTCTGCGGATTCGTCCTCGGCGCTCTCCCCGTCTGTATCCTCCGTTTCAACCGCTTCATCTTCCCCCTCATCGTCCTCGGCCTCCGTGTCTTCGGTCTCGGATTCATCATCGTCCCCGGCCTCGGCTTCGTCACCGTCCTCGGTTTCGGCCTCGTCATCCTCGTCGCGGCCCAGGAGTTCGTCGACGAGTACCTCGCCGATCGTTTGCCCGACCATGGCGCCGACTTTCCGTCCGACCATCGCACCGATCGCGCCGCCGAGGGCCTCCCCGAGCGGTTCGTCCTCGTCGATCGAGTCCTCCCACTGAGTTCCCTCGAGAAGGCCCTCGATATCGATTCCCTCGGTGATCTCTCCGTAGTCGACTCGTTCCGTCAGTGATGTTTCACTCATTGTCATCCTCCGTCGTCGCGGCGTCTTCGCCAGGGCCGTCTTCGGACTGTTCGTCGTTCGTCTCCCAACCGCCGTCGGTCGTGGCGGCCTGCTCCGCCTTATCGGTGGTCGTCTCCGCCATCTGCTTCGCTCGCTCGTCCGCCTCGTCGACGACGCGTTTCAGGACGGTCTGGAGCACCCAGGTGAGCGCCCGCTCGAACGGAAGCGCGAGTACGGCACTCATCGCGGTCGCTCGGATCTTCGCGCCGATCGACCGCAAGATGCCGGCATCGGACTCCTCACCCTCGTCAGCCGCGTCCTCACCCTCGTCAGCGTCCTCACCCTCGTCGGCCGCGTCCTCGCTCGTGTCGTCTTCGCTTTCGGCCTCATCAGCCGATTCGTCGTCAGCGTCGTCTTCGCTCTCTGCCTCATCTTCCGACTCGTCGTCTTCCGCCTCCTCGCGTTCGTCCTCACCGTCGCTCGACCCGCCGACGAACGGGACGAGACCGACCAGTCGAGATTTGAGTCCGCCGAGGATCGACCGCGGCGAGAGTTTCCCGAGTAATCCCCGCAGCGACGACATCAGCCCGCTCCCCGCACCGGTGATCCCATCGACGAGTCCCGCCACCTGCGATAAGAGGTTCCCGAGCAACCGCTTCTCCCCGGGGACGGCCGACACGTCGAGATCGACCTCCGAGAGGTGGACCTCCAGTCCGAGCAGGTTGAGGTGCAACCCGTCCAGAAGCAGGTGGAGGATCGTCGCCTCCTCGTCGGGCTGGTCTTTCGGCGCCTCTTTGATCGTGACCTCCTGTGCATCCTCGATTTCGATCGATTCGAGTTCGCTTCCGTCGCCGCTTTCCGCCACCGACGACTCATCCGACTCGCCCGTCTCGCCAGCGCCACCTGATTCGCTCGACTGCTCTCCTTCGTCGTTCTCGGTTTCCGATTCGGTCGATTGCTCGTCAGTGCCCTCCGATTCGGTCGACTCGTCTCCGTCGCCGTTCTCGGATTCCGATTTAGTCTGGCCGCTCGATTCCTGTCGTGCGTCCGATGGCGGGCCCATGTTTCGAATCAGTACGACTCATACCACCGGGCGGCCAGGTTCTTGGCCTTGCACGTGCTACTCCGCCGGACCCCATTTCAGAAAGTACGAGATTAGAGACCAGTAGCCGAGATTTACTAAGCTGAATAGGATAACACCCACAAAGAAGGGATAATTTCGGCGCGTATAGCTTAGATATTCTCGATAAGATATGTTTCCCCCCCGAGCCGAGACCCGGTATGAATCGTCGCCTTGCGCTCGTACTCGTCGTCGGCTCGCTGATCGTTCTCGGAGGGTGTCTCG
Organism: Halovivax gelatinilyticus; assembly: GCF_024300625.1. Taxonomy (GTDB): domain Archaea; phylum Halobacteriota; class Halobacteria; order Halobacteriales; family Natrialbaceae; genus Halovivax; species Halovivax gelatinilyticus. Next base: position 392,880 of record NZ_CP101322.1, read on the forward strand.
GTGAATTTATCGAGGAAACACCCCTCGATACCGACGACGCCGACCCATCGGTCGTCGACGACCTCGACGGCGACGACCACCTCGAAATACACCACCTGGACGTCGGTCAGGGGGACGCGACGGTCGTCGTCGAACCGTCGGGCGAAACGATGCTGATCGATTCCGGTGACTGGCGGGCCGACGGCGAGGCCGTCATCTCGTTTCTCGAGGCTCGCGGAATCGACCGGATCGACCACCTCGTCTCGACGCACGCCCACGCGGACCACATCGGCGGACACGCCGCGGTGATCGAACACGTCGAGACCCACGGCGACGGCGTCGGAGCGGTCTACGACTCCGGCGTCGCCCACACGTCCCAGACGTACGAGAACTACCTCGACGCCGTCGAGGCACACGACGTGGCGCTGTACGAGGTCCGCGAGGGCGACGTCATCGAGTTCGGCGAGGCGACAGTCGACGTTCTCAATCCACCGACTGAAGATTCGGGAACCGACCTCCACTACAACAGCGTGACGGTGACGATCACCTACGGCGAGGTGACGTATCTCACCACCGGTGACGCCGAAGCGGACGCAGAATCTCGGATGGTCGACGCCCACGGCGAGACGCTCGACGCAGACATCTACCAGGCGGGTCACCACGGCTCGTCGACGAGTTCGACGCCCGCGTTCGTCGACGCGGTCGATCCCTCGATGACCATCATCTCGAGCGCGTACGACAGCCAGTACGGACACCCACACGACGAGGTGCTTCGGTCGTTCGCCGAACGCGGAATCGAAACCTACTGGACGGGCGTCCACGGCGACGTCGTCGTCGCGACCGACGGCGAATCGATCGCCGTCGACGCCGCCTCCGACGGTCCGACCGACGGCGACGCGTTGCTCGAAGCAAAGCCGGATGATACGGACGACGGTCAATCGAGCGTCGGCATCGCCCCGTCCGGGCTGTCGCACGCACCGATCGATCCGTCGTCGGTCAGCCCGATCGATGGACCACCACGGGGGCACGTTAATCACGTCGCGGCTGCATTGTCCACCTAAGTATGTCCGATCAAACGACCGCCGTACTCGATCGCATCGTCGACGGCGAAACCGCCGTCCTGCTCGTCGAAGGCGACGGCGAGGTGATCGACGAGGTGACCGTTCCCGCCGAGACGCTCCCGGACGGGGGACGCGACGACGGTTCGGTCTACGCCGTCGCGTACGTCGACGGTGACCTCGCGTCGCTCGAGTACCGGCCCGGGGAGTCGACGGATCGACGCGAGGCCGCCCAGGAGCGATTCGACCGGCTCTCGTCCCGTCTCGGTGACGAGGACGAGTAACGGCGCCGGACGGTCGAATCGATTACGCCGCGGCCGTGTCCCAATGGTAGTATCGCACCCAGAGGGCCTGTAGCGGGATGATCGCGAGCGGAACCAAGAATGCGGCGGTGAGCGAAACGAGCGCGACTGCGATCGAGAGGACGAAGACGGTTGGGGCGATCAGAATTCTCAGGGTGACCAGATCTCCCACGCGATCCGTGACCTCGTCGTTGGTAAACCCCCTTGAGAACGCGTAGCGCCACAGGATCGCGAGCACGAATCCCACGATCGAGAGGTTTGCCGCGTAGAGGATCCAGGTCAGTTCGATCCCGTAGAGACCGAGTAACTCCGTCGGAAACGGCAGGAACGAAACCGAGAGCAAGAACAACAGATTGACGTACAACAGCACACGGTCGTGTCGGTCGACGTAGCGCAGCAGGTTGTGGTGAACGATCCAGTAGATCCCGACGACGAAAAACGAAAGCAGGTAGCTGAAAAACAGCGCCTGCTGGTCCGCCAGGGCGCCCGCCAGCTCGGTCGAAGCGCGGTCGGCCGAGACGTCGGGGATCTGAAACTGCAGGACGAGCAACGTCAGGACGATCGCGAACACGCCGTCGCTGAGCGCCTCTAACCGATCCGTCTCGGATCCTTCGAGCAAGGGGAGATCCATACGCCACGCACCACGACGAGCGAAGTATACGAACCCCCGCGCGAACGGGACGGCGTGGCGTCGGCCACCGACCACGGTGACGGGATCGACGACGGTCTCCGAGTCAACGAGTCAATGATGAGCCGAGAACCGCCATCGTTCGATAACCGATTGCCGGTCGTGGATCTCGTCTGAGGGCGTCAAATCCCCGCTCTTCGTAACTGTCGAGGGCGAGTCGCCGTTTTGCGCATCTTCTGAGGGCGTATCGCTCCGCCTCGGCAATCTCTTCGTCGTCGATCGGATCGGCGTCGGTTCTCGAGAGTCGGTCATCGACGTCGGGCCCGCTGGATCGGTCGAAAGACCGAACATTCGGTCAAATAAAACGGGCGTACGTCTCCCCGTCGATCGACTCGTCGTCGAATACCACGCTGGACGGAATCGAGACCGTCTTCCGGGTGAACGCGTACGTGACCAGACCGCGTGCTTCGAGTCGCGGAAGGTGATTGTGGTGTAAATCGACGCGCATGCGTTCGAGCGACGTCGACCCGTCGGTGAAACCGTCTACCAGTCGAGACGCCAGCGTCGAGAGCGAGATCGACCGCTCGCGCGCTAACAGCGAACAGATCCGACGGCGAACGGGATTCGTGAGCAGTACCTGACCGTCGACTGTCGCGTCGGTCGGTGTAACCATAGTGGGGTATCCTGCATTTGTACCGAGAAGCGCCATCGGCCTGAGTTTCCCCACTGTACTATCAGTCCTTTACGTGCGGGGGCGTCTCTCGAGAGTCAGAAACGGCAGAAACGATCAGGGTGTTCTCGATCAGCGACCGGTGACCTCGTTGAATTCGTTTGCCGAGCGACTGTTGGGTGATATCGAGACGGTCGGCAATCGACTCCAGTGAGTTGCCTCGCGGCGTATCGAAGTAGCCACACTCCCACGCCGTCACCAGCGCCTCCTGCTGTTTGGGCGTGAGTCCGTACTGACCGCCGGTCTTCGGCTGAGACAGTTCCGATAGCTGCTGGAGGTTGAATGCGATCCGGTTTTCCTGGCAGTACTCCTGAAATTGTCCCAGTTCCTCGCGCGCGTCGAACCGAATGCGAAGCTCCCAGCGTTCGTCGGTTCCGTTCGCCTCCAGGATCACGGCGTCGATCTGCGTATAGATGTACAGTACCGATTGCACTTCGTTCGTCCACACCGCGCGGTAGAGCGCCGATTCGCTAAACTCGTCGAGCTTGTCGACGTCTCGGATCGTCGGATCGTCGGCCGCCGCGGCCTCGAACTGCGACGGGCGCACGCCGGACACCCAGAAGTACGGCGTGAGAACCTCGTCGGTCACGACGACGCGCTCGATCTCGATCGCCATCTCCGGGACGGCGGTCAGGGTCTCGTGTAAGGCGAACGCGGCGGACGGAACGTGGAATTCTCCGAAAACACTCACACGTTGGTCTCGACCGCTACGACCAAAAACGGTGAGATAGCGCAATGAAACCGAGTGTTGTGGGTGCGAAGAACGTTCATCGCTCCAGTGTAGTGACCGAGAATCAACCGTCATCGAATGCTCCCCGTGTCGTCTCGTTCGGCCTCGACGTAGATGCGATCGGCCTCGGGCAACTGGGCGCGAATCGCCGATTCGACGTCGTCGACCGTCGACTCGAGCGCCGGGGTGTCGAGCGACGGGTCGAACGAGAGGTCCGTTGCGACGAGGACGTCTTCTGGACCCATGTGCATCGTTCGAAGGTCGAGGACGCGCTCGACCCCGTCGACGGCTTCGATCTCCCGGTATAGCCCGCGACGTTCCCGACGGGTGACGCCCTCACCGACGATGAGACTGCGACTCTCCCAGGCGAGCGCGAGGGCGAACGCCATCAACAACAGGCCGATACCGACGCTCGCGAGGGCGTCGTACGTGGTGTCGCCGGTGACGTCGGTGAGGTAGACGCCGGCGATCGCGAGGACGACGCCGACGACGGCAACGACGTTCTCCGTCGCGGCGGTCAACAACGGCGTATCCTTCGTCCGGCGAAAGGTGTCGACGAATCCGGCGAATCCCTTCGCGTCTCGCTCGCGCTGGAGCCCCTGGACCGACTTGTACAGCGCGATCGACTCGAAGACGAGTGCGACGCCGAGAACGGCGTAATTGATCCTGACGTCGACCGCCTGATGGGCCGTCCCGAGTGCACTGTAGCCCTCCCTGACCGAGGCGAATCCGGCGATGCCGAACAGCAAGACGGTGACGACGAACGCGAAGAAATACTGCTCTTTCCCGCGACCGAACGGGTGTTTCTTGCTCGCGCCTTTCTCGCTCAATCGAAACCCGAGCAACAGCAGTATCTGATTGCCAACGTCGCTGAGCGAGTAGTACGTCTGGCTCAGCATGCTCACGTTGCCCGTCACCAGATAGGCGACGAATTTCGCCGCCGCGATCACGAAGCTGGCGACGAGCGAGACGTAGACCACTACCCGCGTCGAGACCATCCACCGTCCACTTGACCGACCGGTCGTATGAACGTACTGTCTGGCGACGCGAACGGATATCAGCCCGCCCGGGCCGAGAACGCCTCGTGAAGACGGATTCTGGTCGCCTCGCCGGCGACGACGTACAGTGCGAAGCCGCCGATGCCGACGAGACCGGCGGCGGCCGCCGGATTCACGCCGGACAGATCGGTCGCAGCGATCACCAACCCGCCGCCGGTGAGCCCGAGCGGGAAGCCGATCGATCCGACGCGCGTTCGGTACTCGGTGGGGCCGAAGCGACACCACGCCCAGTAGGCGGTTGCGACGATCGAGACGACCAGGATCGCCGCCGCGATCGTCGTCGAGTCGACGAAGATACCGCCGAGGTAGGAGAGCACGGCGGCGACGCACGCGCCGAGCCCGCCACGCTTGAGGAGGTCGACGACGGGCCTTCGACGGAGTCCGCTCGCGTCGCCGATCCCAGCACCCGTCGGGGACGTCGATGAGACGGGGTCGACGGTCGACTCCGCGTGCAGCCGTTCGTCCGTCTCGTCGGACGGGGACCCGTCCCGAGGCCCGACGTGACGGACGCGCTGTCCGACCTCGATGTGCACGCGTTCGTGACGCTCGACCGTCTGTTCGTCGGAGGTGGTCGCGGAATCGACCGATAGCGCGTCGAGGCCACCGGTCGCCGGCAACGCATCCGCGGTCGGTGCGTCGAGGGCGACGTGGTCGAAGGCGATCGGTCGGCCGGCGGAGAGGGCGAAGTCGGGGTGATCCTGGACCTGAAAGTGGAGGTGCGGTTCGCTCGAGTTACCGGTGTGTCCACAGCGGCCGACCGGCTGTCCGCGTTCGACGCGATCGCCGACGTCGACGGTCACGCTGGCCGGAACGAGGTGGGCGAGAACGCTGTACTCGTCGGGTGCGTGCTGGATCGTCACGTAGTTGCCGGCGATCTCGCGTTTCAACGGGTGTGAGAACCCGCCGGCGCGATTCGGCTCGGAATCTGCGTCCCAGGCGTCGACGACGACGCCGCCCGCCGGTGCGAGAACGGGTTCGTCGTAGCAGTAGTAGGCGTCGACCCTCGGCGGTGACCCCTCGGGTCGAGAGCGGCCGTCGGCGTCGGTGACGACGAAATCGTACGCGTAGCGCTGGTTGACGTAGCCCCACGAGTGTGAGTGTTCGAGTTCGCTGCTCCCGTTGACGACGGTCCAGGTTCCCTCGAACGGTAGCCGGTAGGAGACCGACTGCTCGTACGCCTCGACGTCGGGCACGGAACCGCCGTGGCGAAGCCGTGCGATCATCCCGCCGAACGCCTGGAAGAGATCTCCCACCACGACGATCGGATTGAGAAACGACGTGAATAGAGACAGAGAGGCAACGGCGTATTCTCGCCGGTCGCCCATGTGAATCCAGTCTCTCGGATCGATTTCGGGGTCGGATTCGTCGGTCGGTCGCAGCCAGTCGACGACCGGCGCGACGAAGAACCACAGCGGCGCGAGAAAGAACAGGGCGAACACCTGCATGAACGAGAGCGAGTCGACGTACCAGCCGGGGACGGCGAGCAACCCGACGAACCAGAGGGTGATGGGATCGACTCGCCGTAGTCGTCGGCGGAGGCGGTGACGGTAGCCCACGTCCGGAGCGTCCGGTCCGCTCGCGTGTTCGGTCACGCCGGTACGTTGTGAGTACGTTGATGTATAGATTGTGAGAACTCGAATTCACAAGTGGTGCTAGCACCCACCAACAAGTCGCGCGCGAAATGGTACGTGAGTACGGGAACGTTCTTACTTCCAGCCAGATCAGTCCTGTACATGACCGACGGAGACCTGAATCGTACCGACGTCGAATCGGCGTTCTCGCTTTTGAGTCACGAGATTCGCCTCGACATCCTGCTGGCGCTGCTCGACGAGTGGGCCGGAGCGTACACGGCGGCGAAGTCGTACTCCGAACTGATGGACGCGGTGGGAATGAACGACAGCGGCAAATTCAACTACCACCTCGAACGGCTCCGCGGCGTCTACGTGCGAAAGACCGACGACGGCTACGTTCCCACGGCGAGTGCGACCGCCCTCTATCGGATGGTCCTCGCGCACCGACCGACGGAGTCGACGGATCAATCGATCGATGTCGACGCGCCCTGCCCCAGCTGCGGTGCGGACGCGATCGGACGATACGAAGGCTCCTTTCTCACCGTCGCGTGCGCGGCGTGCGAGTGGCCCGGGTTGACGTACGGATTTCCGGCGAACGGACTCGAAAATCGAACCGGCGACGACGTGCTCGAGGCGGTCGAACGCCGCACGCTCCACCACGCCGCCCTCGGCGGCTCGGGCCAGTGTCCGTTCTGTGCCGGGACGACGGAGGTACTCGTTTTCGCCGACGACAATCGATCCGACCGAGGAACGATCCGGGGCGTACTCGACGGAGATGATTCCCCGTCGAATTCCACCGGCGCCGAGGCCTCGACGGCGGAATCAGCGCCGCCGACCGAGGATCCTCGCGTCGAACTGGCCTGCGAGACGCGTTCCTGGATCGTCGACGTGAGCCTGCTCGTCCCGTTGTGTTTCGAGCCGCAAGTGAGTCGCCTCCTCGATCGGCTCGACGTCCATCCGCTCGGGTTCGAGGAATCAGTGGACGACACAGAAATCGCCTGTCGCGTCCGATCCGAGCGCCCGCTCGAACTCGCGGTTGAGATAACCACGTCGTCCGGATCGGGAACGTTCGTCGTCGACGAGGAGCTGACCGTCCTCGACGGTACGATCGAGTGATCGATCGTCGCTCAGCGCGTCGAGACCCGATCGCTCGACCCACGACACTTTACGTACGGGCGGCGTCGACCCGAACGTGAATTCTACCGACGTCCGACGAGAGTGGGCGACCCGCTCGGGGGAGTACTCGCCGGCGTACTACGCCTACTACGGACCGGACGAGCGGAGCGAGACGGTCTCCCGTCTCTGTACTGAACACCTCGCGCCAGCGGACTCGATTCTCGAACTCGGCTGTAGCGCCGGACGCCACCTCGCACACCTCCAACGCGAGGGGTTTCGCTCGCTCGCCGGGATCGAGATCAACGACGAGGCGTTTTCCGTCATGGCCGACGCCTATCCGGACCTCGCAGACGACGGGACGTTCTACGCCGAGGCGATCGAAGACGTCGTGGGCGAGTTCGACGACGATCAGTTCGACGCCGTCTACTCCGTCGAGACGCTACAGCACCTCCACCCCGATCTCGAGTGGGTGTTCGACGAACTGGCCAGAATTACGAGTACGCTCCTCGTCACCGTCGAGAACGAAGGAGACGAGGAACGAACAGACGACGTCGCATTCGTCGACGACGAGGTCCCGCTCTACTATCGCAACTGGAACCGGGTATTCACCGGTCGCGGACTCACCGAGATCGCCGTCGAGCCCTGCGGTCGAGACACCGCCCGAGCGTTCACGCCCTGACGAACGCGTCGACCCTACGACCGCTCACTCGCGCGGGAAGTGATCGGTCGTCGCCGCTTCGAACGCCGCGTCGTCGAACGCGTACTCGTCGCCGAGCGAGCGTAGCACGCGTTTTGTGTCCCGACGCGCGTTCTGCAGGCAGACCGACGCGCCGGGTGACGGCGTCACGTTGAAGACGATTCCCTCGTCGGCGAGCGTCACCTCCGTCATTCGCAGCGAACCGGAGTCGACGTCGATCAGTTGCGGACGGACGCCGCCGTACCCCCGAGCGCGTGCGATGTCTCCGGTCCTGACGGCTGGAACGATCTTTCGGACGTGTGGAACGAACGCCCGTCGGCCGACCAGCGGCGCGTCGTAGACGAGGTTTCGCAGGATGAAGGGTAGGAGCGATCGATCGGCAAGAAGCGACGCGTAGGCCCTGATTGCGCGGTAGCGGAGACCGAACGCGGAGAGGAAGTCGGGAATCGTCGCGTATCGACCCCGTTCGAGCGTCGGAACAACCTTCGCCGTCGGCCCGAAGCGAGTCAGGTCGGCGTCGTAGACCTCGGCGTCACCGTGGATCGCGGCGAACGGCAGGTCCGGACGCTGGACGGTGTAGACCTTCCCGTTGAGGGGCCCGTCATCGATCGCGAAGAAGCTCCCCGCGACCGGGAGCAACGAGAGCGACTCGCCGTAGCCCATTCGGTGGGCGAGTTCGAGACTGTACGGACCCGCCGCCACGACGACCGCCTCCGCGTCGATGGTGCGTGCAGGCGTTTCGACGGCGAATCTCCGCCCCGTTCGCGACACGTCCGTCACCGGCGTCTCCGTGTAGACGTCGACAGTGTCTCCGATCTCCCGGACGAACGAGCGGGCCAGCGCACCGAAATCGACGGTGTAGCCGTCCGGGGTGTGCAGGGCGAACACCGGTTCGTCGGGATCTCGCCCGTCGACGACGGCCGGTTCGTAGTCGGCGATCTCCTCGCGCCCGATCGGCCGGAGTTTCGGGAACAGCTCGTCGAATCCCTCCTCGTAGTACCTACGGCGTAGCGCGTCTCCCTCCTCGTCGCCGACGCCGAGGACCATCTTCGATCGGACGCGGTGAAACTCCCGATCGGGATCGACGCGCTCCAGGTAGCCCGCGACCAGTTCAGCGGCCTCCGTTACCGTTTCGGCCCGGTCCCGCGAGTAGTTCGTCTCGACGTCGCCGAAGTGAAGCGTCTGCGAGTTGTGCGTGTGTCGTGAGTTTATGCCCCCGACGTCGGCTTCCTTCTCTACGAGAGCGATTCGCTCGACGTCCGAGAACTGAGCGAGCGCGTAACAATTCGCCGCCCCCGTGATGCCACCGCCAACGACGACTACTTCGTACTGACTCATGACGACAGTGAACGAGTGGTATCTCACGTTCGACGCCACCGGATCAAAAAGGCTCACATCGAGCGCCAGTCGATTCGAGTGACGCGGCTCGGGGGACCCTCCCGTACTTACGTCGATCGACGTGGAGTGATGGATCGATGGTCGATCGGACGTCTCTCGGTCGGGCGGACGAACGTGAACGATCGAGCGAACGCAGACGGTCGGGCGAATTTCGACGGGTGAGGAAGCTCGCACGGGCGAACGATCGCGAACGGACGAACGAAGAGCCGGTAGTCAGCGTCGTCGTGCCGGCCAAGGACGAAGCGAGCTATCTGGGAGAGACGCTCGCGAGCGTGGCGGCGCTCGACGCGATGGTTCCGTACGAAGTGCTGGTCGTCGACGGCGGTTCGACGGACGGGACGGCAGAGGTCGCGAGCGAGTACGGCGCGACGGTCGTCGACGGGGCCGGAACGACGATCGCCGAGGGGCGAAACCTGGGGGGCGCGCTCGCCCGCGGGGAGTGGGTCGCGTTCGTCGACGCGGATACGACCCTTCGTCGGGAGTACCTGACCAGAATGCTCGAGTTCGCCGAGCGCGAGGGACTCGCGGCGGCGAGTTCTCGATGTCGAATCACCGGCCCCGCCCGGGCGCGGCTGATGGAGCTCACGATAAACCACGTCTTCTCACGGCTTCGACGGCCGATCCTTCCCGGGTTCAACTTCCTGATACGACGAGAGGTCTTCGCGGCGACGGGCGGCTTTCCCGACGTTCCCAACGAGGATACGGCCTACAGCAGACGACTCGCGAGGCAGTATCGGACGGGCTACTGTCCCGACGTGCTAGTAGACAGTTCAGGCCGGCGAGTCGCCGAGAGCGGTCTCACGGGAACGCTCGTCCACTACGCGAAACTCGACGTGGGACGGATACGAGCCGGTGGGTACCCGGTGACCGACTCACCCGGACAGCGAAACGAGTGATGCGCCGACGACGACCACGACGGCCGACGCCACGACGCGCCAGGTGAGCCGTTCGAGATGGCGCGGAAACGCCACGAACGAGACGACCACGACGATGAGCGGGGCGAGCTGAATCAGCGGGACGACGAGGACGACCGGCGCGAGCGAGAGTGCGCCGAAGTAGCCCAGGAAGCCGACCGTCGTCGAGACGCCGGCGGCGACGAGCCACCCCGTCGAGCGCGTCACCGGCGGAAGTACGGATCTCGAGCGCCGAACGGCGAGGTACCCGACGAACGCGACCGAGGCGGTCGCGGCCATCAACAACAGTCCCGGAAGCACCGGCGTTCCGGCGGAAAGCCCGATCGAGATGAAAATCGGCTCGACGCCGATGAACGCGGCCGCACCGATCGGCAGGGCGAGTAACGCGGTGGCCTCCCCGAGCGTGCGCCCGCCGTTGGCGGCGGCCGTCTCCCACGACACGATGGCGACGCCGGCGACGACCAGCACGATGCCGAGCGCGTGCGTGGGCGTCAGCCGCTCGCCGAGGACCACGACGGCGATCACCGTCGCGAACAGCACGTTCGACGCGACCACGGGTGACGTGAGATTCGCCCCGAGCACGTCGACGCTGCGAAAGAGCAAAATTCGAGCGGCGAACATGCCGACCATGCCGGCGGCGACGAACGCGAGCGCCGCTGTCGGCGAAAAGAGCTGCACGTAGGGGGGTTCGTAGCGCACGGCGACCGGCGGCGCGAGAATCGCGACGTTGCACCCGAGTGCGATGAGCACCGCGTGGTCGACGTCCCCGTCGACGGTCCCGAGCCGAACGAAGAGGTACTGACCCGCGAAGCCGAGCGCCCCGAGACACGCGAGGGCGACGCCAAGCCACCACTCTGAAAGCTCGGGGAACATAGCTACGAATTCGACGGTGACCGGTTAACGGCTGTGATTGCGGTTATTCGGGTACGATTCGACCGAGATGGCCGTGGCGACCGGCACCGATCGCAGCCGATGGGAGGGCTAGCAACTCACCGCCGATCAGCTCCCGAGCCCGAGTTACCGTAGCGGAGCGGTGAGACAGGTGCTTTGAGAAACAAAGTACAATGAGTAGCAAATTTTATTGTGGAGCCGATCAACTGTCGAACCGAAGATGGGAGAGTATCAGCCCGATTCCCGTTCCGTACGACCGGCGGGAACCGCCGACCGTGCTGGAAGCCGGTGGCTGCGTCAGACCAGAGGATTCACCGTCAGGTACGCCAGAGAGCTCTTTCGAAACAAAGGAGTGCTGTTCTGGACGATCGGCTTTCCGACCGGATTCTATCTGATTACGATCCTCACGGCCATCCCGTCGGAGGTCCCGAGCGCAGAAACCGCGACGATGAAAGCCGGGATGGCGATCAGTTTCGGGACGTTCGGCGCAATCATCGCCGCGCTCAACAGTTTTTGCGAGCAACTGGGCGCAGATCTCGAGGACGATCGCTACACGCTGTTTCGATCGCTCTCGATCGCCCCGACCGCCGATTTCGCCGGTCGGTTGATAGCCGGCACTGTTCTGGTCCTGACGGCGTTTCTGGCCGTGATACCGGTGGCGCTTCTGACGGGGGCAGAGTTTTCGCTCGCGTCACCGCTGGCTCCGGCGGTGGTGGCCGTCGCGCTCGTCCCGTTCGCCGTCTTCTGGATGGTCGTCGCGATCGGCGTCGCCGTGAGCGTCGGGAACGAACGATACGCTTCGATCATCACGGTGAGCCTCGCGCTGGTCGCCTACATGCTCACCGGGTACAACGGCACCGACCCGTCGAGCTACCACGGGCCGGAGTTCCTGCTCAACCTCATGCCGCACACGCTGGCTACCCGGTTGATCACCGACCAGCTGGTCGCCGACGGCGTCCTCACGCCGCCGGCCGTTCCGGAAACGATGATCGGTCTGGCGCTTCTCACCGTGGTCGGGGCCGTCTCGCTGACGGTCGGCATCGTCGTCGTCCGAACGCAACTGTACGAACGGAGCGTGATACCGTGACGTCCGAGAGCGTCGCGATCGAGAGTCGCGGTCTCGAGAAGTCGTTCGACGGCGGTGACCGAATTCTCCAGGGGACAGACCTGACCGTCGACCGCGGCGAGATCGTGCTGGTGATGGGACCCAACGGCGTCGGGAAGACCGTCTTGCTCTCGTGTCTCGCCGGAGGAGAGGCGCCGACGGCCGGAACGATCGAGATCTTCGGGTCCGAGAGATCGTCCGTTCCGAACGACGCACTCGCGTTCATGCTCCAAAATTCGATGCTCGAACCGAAACTCACGGGCCGTGAAAATCTCGCGTTCTACCGCGACCTCCACCCCCGTTTCACTGATCGGTGGCGAACGTACGTCCAATCGCTCGAAATCGAGGAGGCGCTCGACACGCTCGTCGAGAATTATTCGGAGGGAATGAAACGGAAACTGGAATTCGCCACGGTGCTAAGCGGTGAGGTCGAGCTCTACCTCCTCGACGAACCGACCGCCGGGGTCGATCTGACGAACGTCCAGCGGTTTCACGACGCGATCGTCGATCGGAAAGAACGGGGAAAAACCTTCGTCGTCTCGAGCCATCGACCGATGGACGCCGCCATCGCCGACCGGATTGCGTTCATGCCCGACGGGACGATTTCCGCGGTCGGCACACCGACCGAATTACTGAACCGGGTCCCGACGGTCGTCACCGTGAGCGGCCGGGCCGCCATGCAGGTTGCGGAGTCGTTCACGATCGATGAAACGCTGTTTCCGATCGGCGGCGAAGCCCGCGGCTTTCTGCCGGCAGAGACGAGCGTCTCCGAAGTGGCGGACGTCGTCGCTGAAACGGACGGGACCATCGAGACGATCGAACCGACCTACACCGACCTATTCAACTACTACGTCCACATCGAGGGATCACGATGAGTGGCGAGACCGACGTCGATCCGGACGCGCTGCAGGCGGACCTCGACAGAATCAAAGACGCCATGGGATTGCGCGAGCGGTACCCGATGGCCTTTCAGCTCTGGCTCCTCTACGGCGGGCTGGTCGTTCTCGCCGCCTTCGGGTCGCAGGCGGTCGCAACCTTCGAACTCACCCGGTGGGGTCACTTCCTCACGTGGGCCGGGTTGATGGGGCTCGGCTCACTCGTTGCTCGGTGGCGGTTTGGCACCTTTTCCGGGGGCGACGCCACCCCGAACCTGTGGGTGCAAACGCTCGCCGTGTTCGGACTAATCGTGGCCGCGTTCGCGGCGATGGACCCGGTCGTCGGCGACGCCTCCCGAACGGTCGACGAGGCGGTAACGTTCGCCGTCATCGTCTCCGGAATCGGCGCGGCTTACGTCGTTCACGCGAGTTCGCTTCGGGCCTACCACGTGCGTGCCCGTGATCGGTACGCGTTCTACGCCGGCGGCGCGTGGATGCTCGCCTACGGGCCGCTCATGGCGAACGTCGCATTCCTTCTGGAATGGGGGTACGCCGCGTTCGGAATCCTCTTCGGCCTCCACGCCGTCGCGTCGTACGTCGTTCTCTCTCAGTGACGATGGAACTCGACAAACTCGTCCACCAGCCGATCCGGTTGCAACTGTTCGCCTACCTCTACAAACACGGCGAGAGTGCCTTCTCCGAGCTGAGCGAGGAACTCGACGTGACGGAGGGGAATCTCGCGAGCCACCTCCAGACGATGGAAGACGAGGGTGCGATCGACGTCGAAAAGACGTTCGTCGATCGCAAACCGCGCACCACGTACCGGCTGACGCCCCGCGGACGAGAGCTGTTCGAAGAACACGTCGCGACGCTCGAAGCCCTCATCGACGACCTCGGGGATGGATGACCCAGGTCGCCTCTCCGAGATCGACACGCTGCAGGGCAGACGGCGTGCACCCGCACCCGGTTACCGCCCGAATGAATCCCGATCAACTAAGAGTTGGAAGTACGTCTGGTGTCGATTGAATACGCTTATTATCAGGTGAGTTAAAGCGTTCTGTAAAGCGGTCCTCATATGAACCCTTCTCGAAGACGCCTTCTGGCAGTCACCGCTGGAATGGCAGTGTTGGCGCCAGGCTGTTTCGAGAGCGAGACTGAGACGCCAATGCTCGATTTTGTCGTGTTCGATAATCAGGATACGTCACGGGGATACGCTATCGACTTCGAGGTTCTCGACGGTGAGCGCGTCTCGTACGAAACCGAACTGACGCTACAGCGTGCCCCGAAGATCCTCCCAGAAGAACGGACCGAACGAGACAACGACACGGTCCCGGATCACTTCGAAACGGAGGCCGAGCAGTCGTTCGCCCTCCTGGACGACGGGTGGTCACGCACCGAAGCGGACCACGTTGCAAGAGCTCGAATCCCTGGAGCGGACTGGGAAACGGTTGATGTGAAAAAAGAGACCGACTACCGATACCTGGGAATCCTATTCGTGGTCGACAATGGCACCGTTTCGGCCCCGTTCGTCCAACACTACGACGATCCCGAGGAGGCGTACTACCGGTGACAGCACCGATCAGGAGTGATTGACCTGACAATTCAACAGACACCAGTATCGTCTCAGTCGTATCGCAGAAAGGTGTGAGTGAAAACGGTCCGATCACACGCCGTCGACGAGCCGCGCCAGCTGTTCGGGCGGGACGGCACCCTCTGTGGCCCGTCCGTCGTAAATGAACAGGGGGACGGACGATACGTCCTCTCTGACCGGCGCCAGAAACCGTTTTCGAACCGTCGTCCGGTGATCGACATCGGTGGCCGCCTCGCGGATTTCGTCGCCGTCGAGGCCGACGTCTTCGGCCAGATTCGCGAGGACGTCCGCTTCGCCGACGTCTCGGCCCTCGAGCCAGAGCGCGTCGAGGATCGCGTCGTCGAAGGCTCTCCAGGCGTCCGGGTGCGATTCGGCGACGTAGTACGACGCGACCTGCGCCGGGAAGGAGTCGATAGCCGAAACGTCGTCGATCGATCGCATCTCCTCGACGCCGTACTGGGCGCTGAGCCGGTCGACGCTTTGCTGAGCTCGTTCGAAGGAGGCGTCGTCCGTTCCGTTCTCACCTGAACGATCTAATGTGCCGTCCGGGCGACGCAGTCGGTTTCTGAGGTCGAACGGTCGCCACTCGAGGTCGAGCGGTTCGTCCCGCTGCGATTCGAACGCGTCGACCGATTTTCGACCGAGAAAACAGAACGGACAAACGT
The DNA here is from genome assembly GCF_024300625.1 of Halovivax gelatinilyticus. Lineage (GTDB taxonomy): Archaea > Halobacteriota > Halobacteria > Halobacteriales > Natrialbaceae > Halovivax > Halovivax gelatinilyticus. The sequence continues at coordinate 408,188 of NZ_CP101322.1, forward strand.
GATCGGAGTAGACGACGAGCCTGTCGCTGTGATCGGACATGGGCCAGATTGGCACGACGGTCAGATAAACGGTCGGATCGGGACCATCGTCGAGTCGTGTGACACCGAGGATCGCGAAACACTACGTTCATCACGACGATGGAAAGATACAGTGCATGGACGAGTCGTTCGTTGCCGGATCGACGATTCGGACGGACGGCGTCACCGGCCGACTCTTTCCCGGGCGAGGTGTTGGCCCACACCCCGGCGTCCTCGTGCTTCACGGGAGCGGTGGCGCTCGCGGCTACGAACAGACCTACGCCGCGATGCTCGCCGAACACGGCTACACCGTTCTCTGCGTCGAATATTTCGGCGCCCCGGGCGTGCGAGACCGGTTTCTAGAGGTCCCCGTCGAGGAGTTCGGACGGGCCGCGGAGTGGCTGCTCGCACGGGACGAGGTCGGCGGCGAGACCGTCGGTGTCGTCGGATTTTCGCGCGGCGGCGAGGCGGCGTTGCTGGTGGGATCGCTGTTCGACGCCGTGGAGGTCGTCGTGGCGTACGTGCCGAGTGGCTACGTCTGGGCGGCGCCGTCGTGGATGGACGGCGTCGGTGAAAATCGGCCGACCTGGACGAGAGACGGTGACGCGGTTCCCTACATCCCGACCGATGACTTCGACGCGGCCGAGGATCCGTTCGACGGCGAGCCGTCGGCCACGGTGCTGGCTCTGGACCGGCTTCCGACGGACGAACTAGCACGGACGAGAATTCCCGTAGCGGAGATCGACGGACCAGTCTTGCTGGTTTCTGGCGGGCGGGATTCGCTCTGGCCGTCCGAATTCCTCGCGAGCCGCGTCGCGGAGTGGCTGGCCGAAGCTGAGTATCCGTGGGCGTTCGAGCACCTCCGAAACCCGGAGGCCGGCCACGCGATTCGGGTGCCCTACCAATTCGACGACGACGTCGATCCGACGGAGCGTCACCGGTTCGGCGGGACCCACGAGGCGAACGCGCGAGCATCGGCACGCGCCTGGCACCGATCGCTCGCGTACCTGGATCACCTTCGCCACTAGGAGTTCGGGTGCGAGCGATTAGATCGGCTCCGTCTCGTGAAGGAACGCCTGAAACTCCAGGGTTCGGCCCTCCGGGTCGTCGGCGAAGAACTGGTAGATCCGGTAGCGCTCGTTCTCGACCGGTTTCCCGCGGGCGTACTCCGCCAGCGCGTCGTATCGATCGTCGATTGCGTCTCTCGTCTCGGAGACGAACGTGATCGTCCCGTCCGTTTCGGCCCGATCGCGCGCACAGAAGCCCAGGAGCTGGTTGTCGTACCGGAGGATCGTACAATCCGGTTGTTCGAGCCAGATCTCCGCGCCAAGTTGCTCGACGTAGAAGTCGACGATCCGATCGTGAGCCTCGGTTCCGAAGAAGACGATTCCGGACATGCGTACCCGTTCGAGCGTGGGCGAGAAATCGGTTCGGGTCGACTCGAGGTGAACGCCGTCGATTCGACGTGACCCGTGAAACCACCCCACACGGCCGCTCGCGTGTCAAAACCCGTTTAGGCGGCGGGGCCCTCAACCCGGCAATGAGTTATCGGATCGGCCTGGTCGGCAAGCCCTCGGTGGGCAAGTCGACCCTGTTCAACGCGGCGACGATGAACGACGTGCCCGAGGGCGCCTACCCGTTTACGACGATCGACCCGAGCGTCGGCGAGGCGTACGTCAGAACCCCGTGTGCGGCGCCGGAGTTCGACGAGCGCTGTGAACCGTCCGTCGGCGTCTGCGAGGACGGCACGCGCTTCGTCCCCGTCAAGCTCGTCGACGTCGCCGGGCTCGTCCCCGGCGCACACGAGGGTCGCGGCCTCGGCAATCAGTTTCTCTCCGACTTAAACGAGACGGACGTGCTCGTCCACGTCGTCGACTTCTCCGGGACGACCGACGCCGAGGGCGAGGCGACGACGGGCCACGACCCCCGCGAGGACATCGACTTCCTCGAGGACGAACTCGACGCCTGGTACCTGGGAATATTAGAGAAGGGAGTCAGACGCTACGAGGATCAGTACCTCGCCGACACCGAACCCGAGGAGGTCCTCGGCGAACAGCTGTCCGCCTTCGGCATCTCGCCAGCGGAGATCAAACAGACCGTCCTGTCACTCGACCTGCCGGTTGCGCCGCTGGAGTGGGACGCCGCGGAGCGGGAGGCGCTCGCCCACGAAATTCGCAAGCGAACCAAACCGATGACCGTCGCGGCGAACAAGATGGACACCGATGCGGCCCGAGAAAACTGGGCAGAGATCACCGCAGACCCGAACTACGACCACCTCGCGTTCGTCCCCGTCTCGGCACACGCCGAGAAAGCGCTGAAAAACGCGGCCGAACAGGACGCCGTCGCGTACACCCCGGGCGACGCGGAATTCGAGATCGTCTCCGACCTTCCCGCAGAACAGGAAGCCGGGCTCGAACAGATCCGGGCATTTCTCGACGAATTCAGCGGGACCGGCGTCCAGCACGTCCTCGAAGCGGCGATCTTCGACGTCCTCGAGTTGAAGGCCGTCTTTCCGGGATCGGCCTCGGGCAACTGGTCGAAGGGACCGTTTCGCGATTGCTTTCTCCTGCCCGCCGACGCGACCGCCGAGGACTTCGCCTTTCACCTCCACACCGACATCGGCGAGGGCTTTCTCCACGGGATCGACTGTCGCGCCGATCGCCAGGTCGGGGCCGACACCGTCCTCGACCATCGATCGGTGATCGAAGTCGTCTCGACGAACCAGTGATCGGTGATCGAAGTCGCTTGACTAACCAGTTATCGGTCAACGGACCGCCAGCTCTCGTCGTGTAATTTATTACCAAAAAGCATCAAGTGGGCGGTATCCACATGACAAACGTGTTTCTGGCACCCGTCGACGCTCCGAATTTTGAGGACTCCATCCGAACACCGATCGACCTCGACGCGATCGAAGACCGTCCGGAAGCACTGAACAGCACCGACCGCGTGCGTCTCTGGGGAACCCCACCCGGCACGCGAAACCGATCGAACTTCGAGAAGATGCAGACGGGAGACGTCGTCCTCTTCTGTGAGGGTGACTCGTACGTCGGAAGCGGTCGCGTCGAAACGACGTTCGAAGACGACGAGGGGTGGGCGAGTGCGAATGTCTGGGACGACAGCGAGTCGACGCTGCTGTACACGCTCTCTGATTTCCGAGCCGTCTCGGTTCCGCGGTCGGCGGTAAATCGCATCTTCGAATACTCGGACTCGTATTCACCGCAGGGCCTGATGCGCGTCGCGGACGGAAAGGTATCGAACGATCCGGCCGCGATCGAGCTGGCGCTCGAACAGTACAGCGAAAAACACGGGTGAGCGAACGCCGTGACCGCCGGCCGGCCACGGTCGAAGACGGTCGATACAGACCGACACCAGTCACCGATGACCGAAACTGACGGCGAGACGATCGGTATTCTCGGCGGGATGAGCAGCGAGTCGACTCGCGAGTACTATCGTTCGATCGATGCACAGATCAACGACGTACGCGGCGGCCACCACGCCGGAGACGTAGTGATCCGGAGCGTCAACTTCGCGACGATCGAGCGGTGCATTCGGACCGAACGGTGGGACGAAGCGAGCGCGATACTCGCCGACGCCGCGGCCGATCTCGAACGCGCCGGGGCGGACTTCGTCGTGATGGCGACGAACACGATGCACCGCGTCGCCCCACGGATCGTCGAGGCCCTGACGATCCCGTTCGTCCACATCGTCGACGTCGCGGCCGAGGCGGTTCATTCGGCCGGCATCGATACTGTCGGGCTGCTCGGAACCCGTCCCGTAATGGACGGCTCGTTCTATCTCGATCGATTCGAAGCGCAGGGCGTCGAGACGGTCGTCCCCGAACCCGCCGACCGCGAGGCGGTCGATCGGATCATCTTCGAGGAGTTGACGAAGGGCGTCGTGAGAGACGCCTCTCGCGATCGATACCTCGCGATTATCGACGATCTCGTGGGGCGAGGTGCCGAGGGAATCGTCCTCGGCTGTACCGAAATCGAGATGCTCGTCGATCAGGCAGCGTGTCCCGACACGCCGCTGTTCGATACGACGGCCCTACACGTAGAGCGGGCCGTCGAACGGAGCCTCCGCGCCGTCGAGAGCTGAGCGTTGGTGGTGCATCGGCGACCGTGACGGTTCTACGGACGACCTACCGGGGACGAATCACAGTCCACGACACCAACGGTGTTCATCGATACCCGCGCTGACCGGTCGTCGAGGACGCGACCGACGCGATTTCGACCCTGCACTATTCACCGATAGCTGTGGTACGGTCGTCGTTCACAATGGCACCACAGAACGCACCGGCCGCCGACGCGACGGACGTACCACCGGAAACCGGTCCGTCGTCGCCGCTTCGAGACGCTCCGCGATATCGGCGGCTTCGTCGGTGGAACGTCGTAATGGCCGTGTTACACTTCGTCCAGGGCGTCGCGATGGTACTGCTCGCCGAACCCGTCGAGTGGCCGATCACGCGCACGCGCTACGATTTCGATGTCGCGACCGAGACCCTCTCGCCCGCGACCGTCCAGTGGATCGACGTCGAACTCCCGCTGCTCGTCGCCGGTTTCCTGTTCATCTCGGCGCTGGCTCACGCGATCATCGCCACCGTTCGCTACGAGCAGTACGTCCGCTACCTGGCCAGCGGGATGAATCCCTATCGGTGGTACGAGTACGCGGTCAGCGCCTCGCTGATGATCGTCGTCATCGCCATGCTCGCCGGGATCTGGGACCTCGGGACGCTCGTCGCCCTCTTCGGACTCGTCGCGGTGATGAACCTCTGTGGCCTCGTGATGGAACGACACAACCAGACGACGACCGAGACCGACTGGACGGCCTACAACGTCGGCGTCGTCGCCGGCGCGATTCCGTGGATCGTCATCGCGGTCGCACTCGTCGGCTCCATCGTCGCTAGCGAGGGAGAAGTGCCCGATTTCGTCCTCTACATCTACGTCTCGATCTTCGTCTTCTTCAACCTCTTCGCCGTGAATATGATCCTCCAATATCGCGAGACCTGGCGCTGGCGTCGCTATCTCTTCGGCGAGAAAGTGTACATCCTCCTCAGTCTCGTGGCGAAGTCGGCCCTCGCCTGGCAGGTCTACGCCGGGACGCTCACCTCGCCCATCTGATCGAAAGCCGACTGCTACCATTTTCTCACTGCACGGTGACGGACGGGTTATGACCGAGTTTCGCGGGCGCTGGAGCGAAGACGACGTTTGGGCCTTTCTGGAAGAGACGACGGTCCCGATCCGCCTCGGGACCCACCGACCCGACGGAACGCTCTGGCTCGTCACCCTGTGGTACCGGCATCGCGACGGCGGACTGGAGTGTGCGACGCAGGCGGACGCAGACGTGGTCGGCTTTCTCAGGCGAGAGTCGTCGGTCGCGTTCGATATCTCGACGAACCGAATCCCCTACCGCGGAATCAGGGGCAACGGGACCGCCACGATCTCCGACGACGGCGGAACGGAGACCCTGCGCGACCTCGTCGATCGCTACCTCGGCGGGTCCGACTCCGCCCTCGCCGACACGTTACTCAGCGCCGATCGCGAGGAAGTCCGCATTCGAATCGAGCCTGACGTGATCTACAGCTGGGACTTTTCCGACCGAATGCGAGACGTCTCGACCGACGACACGTAAGTTCGTCGAGTGCCTCCGACTCTCGGCGGAGTTGATCCCGGTATCGGCGTCGCGCGCGCAGATGCCGCATCCGGTGACGTGAAGTAGCCGACCGCTCGTGCATACCCATGGAGACGCTGCTCGTCACCGGAGCACTCGGCGGGATCGGTCGCTGGACGATAGACGATCTGGCGGGGTCGTACGAAATCGTCGGCGTCGACCTCTCGGAGCCGACCCACAACCCCTACGAAACCGTCGAGTACCTCGCCGCGGACCTGACCGAACAGGGGCCGGCGTGGGAGATCACCGCCCACGTCGATCCGGACGTCGTCGTCCACCTCGCCGCCGTTCCCGGGGCCGGCCACCGGGGGGAGACGGAAACCTTCCTGACGAACGTCTCGAGTACGTACAACGTCCTCACGGCGGCCGGCGAAGTCGGCGCCGACGTCGTCTGGACCTCGAGCGAGGCGACCTACGGCGTGACGTTCGGCGACGAGGCCCGACCGCTAGCCCACCTCCCGATCGACGAGACACACCCACAACGACCCCTGGACGGCTACGGGCTCTCGAAGGTCGTCGGCGAAACGATCGCCGAACGGACCAGCCGTCGGTACGGTACTGCCGTAACGAGCGTTCAGCCGTCGTGGGTCCAAATTCCGGGCGCCTACCAAACGCGAGCCGTCAGGGAGACGTTCGATCTCGACGATCCAGCACCGTCGGGAAGCCTCTGGTCCTACGTCGACGTCCGCGACGTGGCGACGCTGATCCGCCGAGTGATCGAGACCGATCGAACGGGCCACGAGCGCTTTCTCGCGACCGCGTCGGACAACTACGTCGACGTCCCGACGGCCGACGCCATCGACGCAGCATGGGGTCGCCTGCCAGAGGAGTGTTCGCTTACCGGGGATGAGTCGGCGTTTTCGACGACAGCCGCCCGATCCGAACTGGGGTGGGCGCCGGAACACTCCTGGCGCGGGGCGGAGACGGCCGACGTCGACCGGCCGCTGTCGGGTGAACACTGAGACACGACGATCGGGTTACTCGAACGATAGGTGGTCTCGTGCTCGTCTGGACGGGCCGTGTGCTCGTTTTTACGGTCCGAGCGGAGTGCGGTGAGCGGTTACACGCCGGGTTTGTGTCGCGGGTGGCGACACGAGGCGTCGGGACACTCCGATTCTCGAACTCGTTACCACCGCGTCAGCACTCACCGTCGACGACAGGCTCAGATCGGAACCATCTCGCCCTCTTCGAACAGAGTTTCGAAGACTGCATCGCCCCACTCGACGGCTGCTGTGGTGTCGGTGTCGACGAGAATGGAGATGATACCAGTCTGGTCGAATCCGTACGCGAGGAGGCGGTCGTCGAACAGCGCGAGGTCGAGTGAGACAGTCTCGGCGACGCGTGCGGTCAGATTCTCTCGCTTCGCAGACCACTCCATCATGTCGGGAAACTGTTCGGCCATCCGGTCGACGGCATCGGGACTCCAGACGCACGTACAGTGAACGCTCTCGCCGATTTCTCTCATCGCCGCCTCGACACCCTGTTGTGGGACGACGAACCGGTCACCGACGAGCCGTTTTTCATCGGCCCCCACGAACAGTTCGCTGTACCGCGAGAGCGGTGCGTACGGATCGTTCGGGGTTGCCCGCGTCACGGTCGACTCGAAAATCCAGTCGGTGTCGAAGTCTACTGGTGCGTCGCTGAGTGCGCTCAGCAGCGGCTGCAGATCGCTCGCGGTGTCGACGGTCTCGATGAATCGCTCGGTTTCCGAAAACAGAACCGTTCCAGCCCTCGTCATGACGATACCGTCGTCCGTCCGTTCGAGAAGGTTCTCACGTTCGAACTGACTGACGACCCGGTTGATCGTCGACACGGAGCTATCGACTGCGCGCTCGAGTTCGGTTGCTGGGACGGGTTGCGTTTCCGAGATAGCCTCGAGGAGTCCTCGACGGGTACAGACCTCGGCGGCGAGTTTCTCCGGCGCGTGGTGACTCATTCCTGGTACCTGAACAGTCGGCTACGGACCGTTTTACTCTGTTGGTGAGGAGACAGCCGACCAACGAACGCACCTGTTGGTACTCGACGGTGTGTTCGGTCCCGTCGAAAGATCTGGCAGGAGCCTCCTCGCAGAAAGGGCGTGGTGGTCTGCCCACAAATTGCGTTTCACGCAATGGCTGGGCGAAATTTTTAACACAAATCAAACATTGGTAAGATTAAAGATACTGTGAAGGTTTTTGCGGTCATGAACCAATCAGACCACCGAATGTCGGGCCAGATGGCCCGATCTGTATTCATTTGTGTGATCAGTTTTGCGACTGTATTGCTTGTGGTCATGGGAGGTGTCGCTGCCGATACGGTTCCACCCGACTGTAATGGAGTCGACTTCGAACAGGACAGCGACGGGTATTACGAGGTCGAGACCCTGAGTCAGTTACAGTGTATCGAAGAGCACGGACTCGAGCATGACTACGCCCTCGTCGAGGACATCGACGCGAACGAGACCGGAGACTGGAACGATGGCGACGGCTTCGAGCCGATTGGAGACGGTGATATCGACTTTAGGGTAGAAGGTGACGCGTTCAACGGTACGTTCGACGGCAACGACCGGACGATTGCCAATCTGACCATCGAACGCGGTGGCGATGATCGCGTGGGGCTGTTCGAAGTCATCGGCTCCGAGGGAACGGTTTCGAACCTGACACTCGAGGCTGCGACGGTTACAGGGGACGACGATGTGGGCAGTCTCAGTGGCCAGAATTATGGAACGGTTTCGGACGTTTCCATGAGCACCGATGTAACTGGTTCAGGGACGACCGGTGGTGTTATCGGATGGAATTACGGAGGTACCATCACTGGGGCAACCGTCGAGGGAACAGTCTTTTCTGAGCAAGATGGGGTAAACACTCATGTTGGCGGCATTGTTGGCGACCACCAAAGAGGCGCCAGCATCGATTCGAGTTCGTTTACGAACGGAACGGTTGATGGGGACAACGAGGAAATCGGCGGTATCGCTGGCCAACTTGGCGGTCCACCTGGTTATACTAGTTCGATTACGAACTCGAGTGCGAACGGAACGATTGGAAACGAGGATGCAGATTCCGTCGGTGGACTAGTCGGAGACGGGAGAGGGGATTTCTTTGATTCGTACTCCACGGCGACCGTCCGCGGGAACGACACGGTTGGTGGTGTCATCGGCTACGGCGGAAATAGTGACATCGAGCGAACGTACGCGGTCGGAGAAGTCGACGGGGATGGAGACGATGTCGGCGGTCTCGTCGGGGTTGGTTCGACCGGTATCAACATCGAGAACTCCTACTGGGACACCGAAACGACCGGGGTGACCGAGTCCTTCGACAGCGACGAGGGCGGACTTTTCACCGACGAGATGACCGGCGCGAACGCCACCGAGCACATGAACGGCTTCGGATTCCCAGACGGTGATGATCGCTGGCACGCCGTCGAGGACGACTACCCTGTCCTCGCCTGGGAGGACACCGACCCCGTTTACGGCGTGGAGATCACCAGCACGAACTCGGCCATCGAGGAGGGTGAGACACTCGAGGTGGACGCCACCGTCACCAACTTGGGCCCAGACGGCGGCGCACAATCCATCGAACTGCGAGACTTCGACGGCGACGAGGTGGACAGCGAGGAGGTAACCCTCGAGAGTGGTGAGTCAACCGATTTAACACTCGAGTGGGAGACCGATGAGGACGAGGGTGGTCTCGACGACGTGACGGTTGCGAGTGAGAACCACACGGACACCCGGGCAGTGTCTGTCGGCGCTGGTGAGGTGATTCCACAGTGCCAGACCATCGATACTGCGGGGGCCTACGAACTGACCGACGACATAGAAGCGAGCGGGGAGTGCATCGAAATCGAGGCTGATGACGTCTCCCTCGACGGCAACGATCACACGATCTCCGGCAGCGGCACGGGCATCGTCGTGAATGACCAAACCAACGTCACCATCACGAACGTCACGCTCAGCGGATTGGACGTCGGCATCGAGATGGCGGAGCTTACGGACGCGACCGTCGGACACAACACCGTCGAAGGGAGCGACGAGGACGGGCTCGTATTCGAGGACGTTCAGGACTCCACCATTGCCAACAATACGGTAACGGCGGGTGCCACCAGGGGCATCCACCTCGCTGAGGCTACAGACACGGCCGTCGAGAACAACACGCTCAGGGAAAATGACGAAAGCGGGATGTACGTCGTTGACTCCGAGGAACTGGTTATTTCGGGTAACGAGGTCGTCGACAACGGTGAGGATGACGAGGACGAACTGTCGCATGATGTCGAAGATGCGGGTATCTACCTCTCGGGAACCGCAGACAGCACACTCGAGGCAAACAACCTCACAGCCAACGCACAGGTCGCCATGTTCCTCGAAGAGTCAAGTGCTGATAATCGTATTCTGGGCAACGCTGTTAACGTCTCTGTCATTGAAGGGAGCGAGCGTTGGAGGGGGATTAAAATTGAGGAGTCTTCAGGGAACATACTTTCCGAGACGGTGATCACGGGTAGTGAGGAAATTACGTTGGGTGAACATGGCGAGGACCTCATCTACGTTGACAGCGAAGAGACAGTCGTCACAGATAACGAAATCTACGGGCATGCACGCGTTGGCATCGATATTCTCGGTGAGTCGAATACTGTCGACAATAATTCCATCGCTGGTTCGTTTCATCACAGCGATACTCAAAATGGCCACGCAATACGAGTTTCCGGTACTGGTGAGGACTGGTCGGTGACGAACAACTCGCTCACCAAGGCGGAAATTTTAAACCCCGAACGCGCAGGAATCGCCATCATCGGCGATCAAACCGTCGAGATGCAACACAACACCGGGACAAAATTAGATACTGACCGGAGTACTGACCCGGGTACTGACCTGGAGCTCACCCACGTTGCGCAGTTCGTGGAGAACCAGCAGCTCACGACCCCGGCGGGCGAGACGACGGTGACGTTCACTGGTGCGGGACTGCGTCTCGTTGGCGTCGATGACCCACCGAACGCTGCGAGCCCCGACGATGTCGAATCAACTGACTACTACTTCGAGGTCGAGAATACCTCAGACGAGTTCACCTTCGAGAAGCTCGAACTCGACTACGACGAAACGCGGCTCACGACAGGAGACACGATCGACCCCGAGACGCTCTCGCTCTGGCGACTGGACAGCGGCGAGTGGGAAGAGATCGACGACTCCGGTGTAGATACTGCCGAACAGGTCGTCACTGGCAACGTCACGGAGGACGGGACAATCGGCGCCTTCGGTGAGCAGGCCTTCGCTGCTGGTACCGGCAGTGCTGACGATCCGTTCGTCATCGAAGATTGGGGCCACCTGGACAACGTTCGATGGACACCAAACAGTACCTTCACGCTGGCGAACGACCTCGATTCGGAGACTGATGGCTACGACGACGTGGCTGCAGCGAGCGCGAACGATGGCGACGGCTTCGAGCCAATCGACGACTTCGAGGGCACCTTCGACGGGGACAGCGCGACGATTTCGGACCTGCAAATCGACCGGGGTGACGAGGCGGACGTTGGACTCTTCGGTTCGACGAGCGACTCGGCAATCATCGACGACGTTCACCTCGAGAATGCGACCGTCACCGGCGAGTCGAACGTCGGTGGTCTCGTAGGAGATAACCAGGGTACAATCCTCGAATCGTCAGCGAAAGTGGACGTCTCCGGATCTGACGAGAAGGTTGGCGGCCTGGTCGGCATAAACCTAGGAAAGCTCACTCACTCGTACGCCACCGGCGATATAGACGGCGATGAGTCTGTGGGCGGGCTCGTCGGCCAGAACTACGAAGATGTGAGTGAGTCGTATGCCACTGCCAGTGTTAACGGCTCTACTTTTGTCGGAGGACTCGTCGGCTACAATGATGGCGAGGTGAATGAATCGTACGCCATCGGCAGTGTCGAGTGCATTCAGACCTGTCGCGGGCTCATCGCCATAAACACCGGCGATGTAGAGGATTCGTACTGGGACACGGAGACGACTGGGCAGGACGACTCAGACGGCGGTACGCCACTTTCAACAGCCGAAATGACCGGCGCGAATGCCACCGAGTACATGGAGGGCTTCGCATTTCCAGACGATGAGGGCATCTGGCACGCCACGGACTCGTACCCCGTATTCGCTTTGGAAGACACCGACCCACTCTTTGGTGTCCAAATTAGCGAGACGAACTCGCCAATCGACCAGGGTGACACTCTGGAGGTGACGGCCGATGTAACCAACGTGGGGGCAGACGGAGAGCAGACCGTTGAACTACTCGACTTTGAGGACGACGTGCAGGACAGTAAAACCGCCACGCTCGAAAGTGGCGACACAGTGGAGGTGACGCTGGCTTGGGAAACAGAGGGTTCCGACGTTGGCACCGGCGACGTGACGGTGGCGAGCGAGAACGACGCTGACAACGAGAACGTGACGATCAAGACAGGTATCGCGTCGGTAACCGCGATCATCGACGACGAAGAGATACCGACGGTGGCGATCGGCGAGACGGTGCCAGTAACCGTCACTGCCGAGGACGAAACCGGTGACCCGGTCGAAGGCGCGGAACTCTCCATCGACGAAATCGACGACGGCAGCGACGATGTCACGGTCGACGGCCTCTCCGTGAGTGACACGGAAACGACGGATTCAGATGGCGTCGCCACCTTCGATGGCGTAACGTTCTCGGGTGCAATCGACGCGACTGTCGACGTGACGGTCAGTGCCACGGACGGCGTCGAAGACGAGATGACCGTGACCGTCGGCGGGTTTGCCGAGGGTGACGGCTCTGCGGCCGATCCATTCGTCATCGAGGACTGGAACCACCTCGACAACATCCGGCTCCATCTTGAGAAGGAGTTCGAACTTGGTGCGAATCTCGACGAGGAAACTGACGGCTACGACGACCTGGTTGGCGACCCAGAGAAGGGCTGGGAGCCAATTAGCGACTGCGGGTTCGACCCATGGGAGGACGGATGTGCGGGTGACGGGTTCTCGGGAACCTTCGACGGTCAGGGGTACGAAATCCGTGCACTGGTCATCGACCGCGAGGATGCCTTCGCTGGTGTCGGTCTGTTTAACGGTACCCAGGGTGCGACCATCGAGAGCGTCGGACTGGTCGACGTAGATATCACTGGTGGCTTCTTGAACGTGGGTGGTCTCGCAGGGACGGCAGTGGAGTCCGAGATTACGGACTCGTACGCCACCGGCGACGTCACCGGCCGCCAAACTGTGGGCGGCCTCGTCGGCTACAACTTCGGAGAAATTGACGACCCGGTCACCGCGGACGTCGAAGACAGTATCATCGAGGACTCCTACGCTACCAGTGACGTCACAGGCGAAGATACTACTGGCGGACTGGTCGGGACCAACTGGGGCATTGTCGAGAACTCCTATGCCACTGGGAATGTGACCGCGACCGGCCCCGGCAGGTTTGGGGACGATCCAAGAGCGGGCGGCCTCCTCGGAGTCAATGGGGAGTCTGACGGCGTTATCGATTCCTACTGGGACGACGAGGCGGCGACCGTCATCGAAGATGGCGAGGAGCAACACGGCCAGGGCATCGGTGGGGATGCTCCCGGTGCGGCCAACGTAACCACCCTCACCACCATCGAGATGACCGGCGCGAACGCCCAGGACAACACGGACCTCGATTTCGCTGACACCTGGGGAGTCGTCGACGACCCCGAAGACGGCAACGTGGTCTCCTACCCGCTCCTGCAAAACGCTACCCAGGATCCCGCGCCCGGACTGCGGACCCGATACGCTGGCGGCGACGGCTCCGCAGACGATCCCTACATCGTCGAGGACTGGTACCATCTCGACAACGTTCGCGAGAATCTCGACGCCAATTTCACGGTCACGAACGAACTGAACGAGCACACCGCGGGCTACAGCGACGTGGCCAGCGAGGACGCCAACGGCGGCGACGGGTTCGAGCCGATCGGTGACGCCGGTGAGCCGTTCGGGGGTATCTTCGACGGGAACGGATCGACCATTTCGGACTTCGTTATCGACCGTGACGACGAGGACCGTGTCGGTCTCTTCGCTTCGACGAGCGACTCGGCAACCATCGACGACGTTCACCTCGAGAATGCGACCGTCAGCGGCGAGTCGACCGTCGGTGGACTCGTCGGCTCACTGGAGGGGACAGTCAGCTCGTCCTCCACCAACGTGACTGTCGCTGGCGAGGACGGCGTCGGCGGTCTCGTCGGCGAAAACGCTGGCGAGGTGACCACCACCTACGCTGTCGGAGACGTCTCCGGAGACGACACCGTCGGCGGTCTCGTCGGTCACAACACGGGTGAAGGGGCGATTATCAGCCAGTCGTATGCGGCCGGAAACGTGACGGGCGACGATGCGGTCGGCGGTCTCGTCGGCACTAACGGCGGCGACGTCACAGCATCGTACTGGGACGTCGAAACGACCGGCCAGGACGACTCGGACGGCGCCACGGCGCTTTCGACGGCCGAGATGACCGGCGCGAACGCCACCGAGTACATGGACGGCTTCGCGTTCCCAGACGATGACGGCACCTGGCACGCCACGGACTCGTACCCCGTGTTCGCATGGGAAGACTCCGATCCCTTCTTCGGAGTGAACGTCACCCTGACGAACTCGCCAATCGACCAGGGTGACACCCTGGAGGTGACGGTAGCCGTCACGAACTGGGGCGCAGACGGCGAGCAGACCGTCACCCTCGCGCGTGCAGCGGATTCCGAACCAGTCGAAATAGACGACACGGCCGTCTCCCTCGACAGCGGCGAGCGCATCGAGTCGGTGACGCTCACCTGGGAGACTGGACCGGGTGACGCCGGAGAGCACGATGTCGCCGTTTCGAGTGCTAACCGCACCGATACCGAGACGGTAGCGGTCGACATTCCACAGTCACCACCCTCTCGTTCTGACATATCCGTTATCGAAGCGACGTTGGGTTCAACTCAGATCTACGCGGAGGAATCGGTCGCGATCAACGCGACCGTCGAAAACGACGGGCAGGGAACGGGAACGGAGACTATCGAGGTTAGCGCCGATGGTGAGACAGTTGCGACAGAAACCGTGACGATCGGTGGCGGATCAGAAAAGGCGATTACGGTCATCGTTCCCTTCGAGGACGAAGGAGCGTACGACGTTGCAGTAGGTGACGTAGTCGCGGGCGAAGTAGTCGTCGTCGCCCCACCGAAGCCCGAGTTCACCATCTCCGGTATCGACCCCGTGGAGACGACGGCCGCCCCCGGAGCCCACAGAGAGGTACTCGTGACCCTCGCTAACGAGGGTGATGGAGATGGCGAGGCGGACGTCGAGTTACAGGTGGAGAATCACACGAGGACCGAACGCGTCGGTGTCTCAGCTGGAGAGGAAGTCGACGTCGGCGTACCGCTACACACCGCAATGGAGTACGGCGAATTCGAGTACATCGTCAGCGCCGGTGACGACGAAGCAGCTGGAACCCTAGTCATAGCGAGCGGACCGAAGTGGGTTCTCGGCGACGTATCGGCCACACCGGATCCCGTCGAACCCGGCGGTGAAGTCGATCTATCCGTTACGCTCGAAAATATCGCCGAAGACGGAACGGTCTCGGTCGAGTTCTTCCTCGAGGACGAATTGGCTGGCGCCGACACCGTGGACGTCGCCAGTGATGAAACTGACACCGCAGAGATCAGGCTCACAGCTCCCGAGGAGGAAGGAACGTACGAGGTCGCCGTCTCGCTCTCGGACGACGGGGAACTCGCAACGAGCCTCGAAGGCGAGCTCGTCGTCGACGATCCTGACGGGACGAGCGACGGAGATGATGCCGTTCCCGGCTTTGGACCGCTCACCGCGCTGCTCGCGCTGGGTTGCCTGGCGGTTGGGTTCGGTCGTCTCGTGGTCCGAAACAGACCATCCTGAAGACGAAGGCGGCGCCGGGAATTGGCGACCTATCAGGTTTGGTAGACTCAGTCTGCGAAGGGCCCGTGAGGCCAGTGGTCTCGAAGGACGAACCCATCGATGACCGATAGTGAGGAGAGGGCGAAGCCTCGATACCCACAGGACCCGCCATCGCCGGTTACTGAGATCGGTTCCATCCGGGCCGACGTCATCTGTTGGGTTGTGGGGTATCACCGACAACAGTTTGGCGTTTGCAGCCGCGTCACCGTTGGCCGAACGCACCGTCCAACCCGGTCGCTGACACATCGGTCCGACCTTGACAGTACCGGGTACCATTTTCCCGATCGACGGTGTCGACAGTGTATGACCGAGTTTCGCGGTGTCTGGAGCGAAGACGACGTCGACGCGTTTCTGGCGGAGACGACTGTCCCGGTCCGCCTCGCAACGCACAGACCCGACGGAACGCTCTGGGTCGTCACCCTGTGGTACCGACATCGCGACGGCGGACTGGAGTGTGCGACGCAGGCGAACGCGGACGTGGTCGGCTTTCTCGGGCGAGAGTCGTCGGTCGCGTTCGATATCTCGACGAACCGGATACCCTACCGCGGAGTCAGGGGCAACGGGACCGCCACGGTCTCCGCCGACGGCGGAACGGAGACCCTGCGCGACCTCGTCGATCGCTACCTCGGCGGGTCCGACTCCGCCCTCGCCGACACGTTACTCAGCGCCGATCGCGAGGAAGTCCGCATTCGGATCGAGCCGGACGTGATCTACAGCTGGGACTTCTCCGACCGGATGAGCGACGTCTCGACCGACGACGGGTGAGTGGGGCGGGCCGCGTTGACAGCGAGGAACGGGTATTCATTCGGTGCATCCCGGACGATTCGGGGCCAGATTTGGGGCCATCGCGCCGAACGGTCAGTTCAATCCGGGCCCGTCGGGCGTGTGAGGCCATCGCGGGCCGTCGGGTGCAAGGTCGACGCGCTCGGTCGCCGGTTTCGGTTCGACCGCTCGCCCGTCTTCGTATCGGACGAAGTTCAGGTAGAACGGCTCGCCACAGCCCTCGTCGTCGGTTTCGCCGCCCCCGCAGACGATGCGGATGCCGTCGGCCGCGTCGTAGTCGCCGCCGACGTCGGCGTAGGTCCATCCCTCGAGGGGATACGGCGTCACGGACTTGTCGGCCAGCGAGGCCGACCGATCGAGGGAGACGATCGCCTCACAGCGCGGGCAGTAGTAGCGAACGGGGACGGTCATACAGTCACCTAGGGTTCGAACCACCAAAGCGGGTTCGCCCGATTTCTACGGCTCGCCACCGCCCAGATTCACAGGGTTTCCCCGTTCGCCGATCGAGACAACGCGTTCGAAGACGCACCGCCCTTATTATACGCCAGCCGTCGAGAGACGCTGACAGTAATGACCCGTAAAACCGCGTCGACCGGCGGTGTACAACGCGCCGGCGGTCGGTTCGATACCGACGACCCGCACCCGTCACGATGATCGTCCACTGGCACCGGCGAGACCTTCGCGCAACCGATAATCGGGCGCTCTCCGCCGCAGCATCGACGGACACGGTCGTCCCAGCCTTCGTCTTCGATCCCGACGTGTTGACGCACGCCTCGGCACCCAGAGTGGCCTTCATGTTGGACGCGCTCGCTGAACTGCGAGCGTGGTACCGCGAGCGCGACAGCGATCTCGTAACCGCCGTCGGCGACCCGGCCACCGAACTTCCCAGAATCGCCGACGAGCGCGGCGCAACGGCAGTCGTGTTCAACAGCGATTACTCGGGACTCGCGCGGGAGCGAGACGAGCGCGTCCGCCGCGCGCTCGCCGAAGCGGGGATCGAGACGGAGTCCTTCGAAGACGCGCTCGTCTACGATCCGGGATCGATAACGACGCAAGCCGGCGATCACTACTCGGTCTTCTCGTATTTCTGGGACAAGTGGCGCGACCGAGAGCCGCCGTCGATCTATTCGACACCCGACCGTGAACGATTGGCCGACGTTTCCGGCGATCCGTTCCCGACCCGCGACGAACTCGGGTTCGAAGCGCCCGAAGCCGACGTACCCGAAGCCGGGATGAGCGCGGCCCGGAACCGCCTCGCCGACTTCTGCGATGGGCCGATCTACCGGTACGCAGACCGTCGCGACGCGCCGGCAGCGAACGCCACGTCGGGGCTCTCTCCGCACCTCAAGTGGGGGACGATCGGCATCAGGAAGGTACGCGAATCGGTCGAGAACGCGAAGGCCGACGTGCCGGACGCCGAGGCCGGCGACTCCTGCGAAACGTTCGAATCCCAGCTCGCCTGGCGCGACTTCTACGCACACGTCCTCGCCGCGAACCCAGGTACCGTCACCGCCCCGTTCCGATCGTACGAGCGTCCGATCGACTGGCGGGACGATCCGGACGGACTCGACGCGTGGAAAAACGGCGTAACCGGATATCCGATCGTCGACGCGGGGATGCGCCAGCTCCGGACGGAGGCGCTCGTGCACAACCGCGTCCGAATGATCGTCGCCTCATTCCTGACGAAAGACCTCCTGATCGACTGGCGGGAGGGCTACGCCTGGTTCCGCGAGAAGTTGGTCGATCACGAGACCGCGAACGACGTCGGCGGGTGGCAGTGGGCGGCGGGCACCGGCGCCGACGCGCAACCGTACTTCAGGATATTCAATCCGATGACGCAGGTCCAGCGGTTCGATCCGGACGCAGAGTACGTTCGAACGCACGTCCCGGAGCTACGGGACGCGCCGACGGACGCGATTCTCGAGTGGGACGAACTCGATTCCGACGACCGAGCCGCTGTCGCACCATCGTACCCGGCTCCGATCGTCGATCACGCCCAGCGCCGCGAGGAAGCGATCGAACTGTTCGAAGCCGCCCGCGGCGACGAGTAAGCGTTCAGCAGAGACACGACAATCGTCGACGAACCGTCGCGTTCGAATCGCCGTCGATGACACGACAGTTGGACACTGGTCTCTAACAGATCGAATTTCGATCGTGTAATCGATTCACTACTCTGTCGTCGATTCGGAAAGTGAAAATTGCGATGACGATATCGCCGACTCCTTATTTTAGCGATGCTGTCGAGCGTGTTTCCACGATGCTCCAATCGATACCGACGCCGTCTTCGGCCCAACACCCGGTGTTTCAGGGTGCGTCGCAGGCGGAACTCTTCGAATACGTTCACGACGATACGCTCCTCTCGCTATCGTTCGTGGTGAACATCGCGCTGGCCGGAGCGACAATCCTCGCGATCGTCTATCTCGGTCGTTCCCTGACCGATCCCCGAGCGAAACTGATCGCCGTGTCGGTTATGCTCATCTCAATCGTGTCGATATCCAGTTATACCGGGCTCGCGTCGGGTCTGACGTTGAGTGTCATCGAGATGCCGTCCACTCATCCGGCCGCGGGGCAGACGACGGCCGGTGAAGACGGCGTACTGATCATGTGGGGACGGTATCTCACGTGGACGTTCTCGACCCCGTTCATCCTGATCGCCCTCGGGATGATCGCCGGTTCGAACTGGACGAAGATTCTGACGTCGGTCGCCTTCACCATCGCCATGTGTATCACCGGACTCGCGGCCGCACTGACGACTTCCACCCTCTACATGCGCTGGTGGTGGTTCGTGTTGAGTTCGACGTTTTTCCTGGTGATCGTCTACATCATCCTCGTCGAGTGGTCGGCCGAGGCCGAGGTGACGGGCTCCGCTTCCATCTTCAACACGCTCAAAATTCTCACGGTCGTCGGCTGGTTCGGCTATCCGATCCTGTGGGCGCTCGGAGTGGAGGGATTCGCGATCCTCGACGTCGCGTACACCTCCTGGGGGTACAGCATCCTCGACGTGATCACGAAGTACGTCGTGACGATGTTGATCATGTTCTACGTGACGAACGAGCCGAGCGCGATCGTGGGCGGCACCGATTGGGGGACGAGTACGCCCGGAATTTCACCGGCGGATGACTGAAGTCTCGATGTAATCCGTCTCGGAAAATGGGTTCGGTCGAACCCTGACATCACGAATGTGACCCAGATTCGGGGTTGATTTCCCACAGACTATGTCACTCGGCCAGCGACGACAGGTATGGAATCTGAAGGACCAACAGCTCGCCCTGAGGAGGCAACTGACAGCCGCATCGAGGTCTTACTGCTCGGAACCTATCACATGGACAACCCGGGTCTGGACACGATCAATATCGAAGCTGACGACGTACTCGTTCCCAGTCGCCAGCGCGAGCTGTCGAACCTCGTCGATCGTCTCGAACCCTCGCAACCGGAGGTAGTCGCCGTTGAGCGTCCCCGGGAGCGACAGGACGACCTAACCGACCTCTACGAGAAGTATCGGACAGGTGAACTTGCGTACGACGAAGAAACGGAGATCGACGCCGTTCACCCGGGCCGCGACAGTCCCGTAAGCGAGTGTCGCAGCGAAGTGGTCCAGATCGGGTTCCGACTCGCTGATCGACTCGATCACGAACGCGTCCACGCCGTCGATTATCCGATGAGACTGACGGCCGATTTCGACGATGATGAACTAGAACGTGAAGGGATCGACATTCCGACCATGCAAGAACGAGCACAGTCGAAGCTCGATATCGGATTGCCCGATCCGCAGACGGTCCAACGTACCATGGCGCAACACCTTCACGAATCGAGTATCATCGACCATCTGCGGTTTCTAAATCGAGACGCCCAACTCCGAGTCAACCACGAGATGATGTTCTCGAGTTTGGTTGCAGGTTCCGAGCGACGGTACGTCGGGTCACGCATGCTCGCCGCGTGGTACGAACGCAACCTTCGAATCGTGGAAAATCTCTGGCGGGCCGCAACCGACGAAACGGATCGCATATTACTGCTCATCGGGAACGGACACGTTCGCTCGCTTTGGCACCTGCTCTCCGAAACACCGATGTTTCGACCACGAAGTGCCCTCGACGTGCTGGAAACCGAGGACTAGCCGTCGAATCTCGAGTAGATCGAACTGGGGCCGGAATCCACAGAACAGGTTTGACCCTCGGTTCGTCTCTCAGCGAGACGATCATTAAACTGATCAATCGGTGGCCTCGGCACTCACATTTCGGAGTCAATCCATAGTGGTAACGACGAGCAGGAACCGAGCGATTCCGGCCACGCTCAAACGGTGGAATTGGCTCCCCGATTCAGATCGAAGAGGCCCTCCGGATCGTACTCGTCTTTCAACGCGATCAACCGTTCGTATGCCGGCCCGAACGTGGTTTCCATCGCGGCCTCGCCGCCCTCGAAGAAGCCCGGGAAGTTCAGGTAGAACGAGCCGTCGGAGAACTGCCGCATGTCGGCGATACAATCCCGCACCCACTCGACGTTGATATCGTCATTCGCAGAATCCTTCCAGTTCGCCTCGATCCCGAGGAGGAACGGCGCGTGCCTGCCGGCGAACGCACTCTCGTCGAAGTCGACATCCGTAATCGCGCCACCGAGCTCCCAGACGTCGACGGTCGAGAGCGGCGACGGTGCGGTCCCCGCCCAGTAACGAATCCGGTCGATGGCGGACTCTGTGAATCCATCGAGATAAAGCGATTTCCAGTAGTATCGCATCCCGTCCGGGTAATCATCGTCGAGTATTCTCTGGAACTCCGCGTAGGGCATGGTTCCGCTGAAGTCGGCGATCGGTTCGCCGAGTTCTCGTAACGGTGCGAGCGCCTCCTCGCCGTCCTCCGGAGATCCCGCGTAACACCCCAGAAAGCCGACTTTGAGATCGTCCACCATATCGACCGGGAACAGCCCCTCGTCAGGCATCACGCCGGTAGAGGAGAGCGTTGTAACCCCGTCGGGCGCCTCTAAGACATATTCGCGGTATGCCCGCAAGTACTCGGCCACTCGCTCTTCCGGATACAGCACGAAACAGGTCGCCACCTCTGGACCCACGGGGTGGAGTTCGAACTCGAAGCCCGTCACGACTCCGAGGCCGCCTCCGCCGCCACAAAGCCCCCAGAACAACACCTCGTTCTCGTCGGCACTGGCCGTCAGGTGCCGCCCGTCCGCGGTAACGATATCAACCGAGCGGAGGTTGTCACAGCTCAGGCCGTACGCACACCGCAGGTGACCAATCCCACCACCGAGGGTGAGCCCCGCGACGCCGGTCTTCGAGACGACGCCGCCGGGCGTCGCCAGGCCGAACGCCTGGGTTTCGTGGTCGACATCGGCCCACGTCGCGCCGCCCTGTACCCACGCCGTTCGTTCGTCAGGATCTACCCAGACGTCTCTCATCTCTGAAAGATCGATCACGAGCCCATCGTCGCAGACGGCCGTGCCAGCGACGTTGTGACCCCCTCCACGGACTGCCACGCGGAGGTCGTTCTCGCGGGCGAATTCGACTGCACGGATAACATCCGCCGTGCCTCGACACCGGACGATCAGCGTCGGATATTTATCGATCATCCCGTTCCAGACGGTACGGGCATCGTCGTACTCGGCATCACCGGGACGAATCACGTCCCCGTGTACATCGGTTTGAAACTGTTCGATGCGTTCATCGTCGATGGTCGAGTGGGCCATATATATCCGAACAGCTGTAGAGCTGTTAGCCTCATTCACTAAAACAGATTCAGGGTGATACGCGCAGTTTCAGGTTGTGAGATGCCTCTCGTTTCGCGAACGCGACAGAGTTACAATCTATGCTATCCTTTCTCAAGACAGTAGGTACCATGGAGTTCCACGAAGACGAACAAACGACAGATGACGGACGTCCACCGCCTGGCTCACCGATCCTGGCAGTCCTGCTCGAGAACGCACGAAACCAGCAGTACCTCGGACAGCGACTCGACGCTGCGGACAATCGTGTCGAAACAGATATGCTCGGCGATATCGTGCGACACAGGCCAGTTCTGGAGGCACTCCGTACGGAACCTCTCGACCGTCGGGAGATCGAAGACCGACTCGATGTCTCTCGGGCGACGAGTCACCGCTTCACACAATGGCTCGACGAGCAGGGCTTCGTTGAGAAGGTCGACAGTCGATTCCAGTTGACCGGGCGGGGTGAAGCAGTCGCCGACGAGGTGCTCCGCTTCGAGGCGAACGTTCGCACCGTCCACCGGCTCGCGCCACTTCTGGACATCATCTGTGAGGACCACCAGGAGTTCGTCCTCGAACCGTTCGTGGACGCACACGTTACGCTCGCGGAGCCGGACGATCCCTACCAACCGGTCGAGCGGTTCATCTCACTGCTCAGTGAGTCGGAAACGTTCCGTGGATTCAACACGACCCATATGGCTCCGCTCGTTCTCGGTGGATTCCACGACCAGATCTTCGAGGAAACCGACACGGAAATCGTCTACCACCCTCACATTTTCGAGAAACTCTTCGAGACCTACCCCGAGCGCGCCCGCGAGGCGATCGATCGCGGACACCTCGCCCTCCGTAACCGTGATGATCTGCCGTACGGTCTCGCTATCTTCGACGAGTGCGTCGGGATCGGGGGCTACGACGAAGCTACTGGACTCATGCAGGTGTTCGTCGATACGGACGACTCGATCGCGTGCGAGTGGGCCGACCGGGTGTACGCCTCAATCAGGGCGGACTCGGAACCACTCGATGAAAGCAAGCGTATAACTCGTGAGACGCGTTTAGAAAATATAGGTTGACGTTCGTCTGACCCGACTGTGGATAGGCGGCGGTGGAACATACGTCTCAAGGCCTAACTCGGCGGATTTTAGTTTGAGCCGAGCTGATCAATGAACCGCTCATTGGCGAAGATTCCGTTCTGGTTCCTGAAAAGCAACGGGAGAGATCATGAACCGGGATCTGGCAGTAGAGGGCCTGTGAAGACTTTTGCACCATCGCCTGTGGATAGAAAGCTGGCCTCGGCACTCATAGGGCTCGTCATCACCGGTTGCCGAGACCGGTTCGGCCCGAGTAGATCGTCATCGGCCGGGTTGACGTAGGAAGGTCTCGCCTAAGACCTTTCGGCGTTCCGTCTGGGCTGTAGCTTACCACCACGGTTGTTCGTCGCCACAAGAACCAGACATAGTTTCACAATCTAACCATTAACTATATCACCCATCACGTCAACTATCAGCACGGAAGCCACGTACTCCCGTGGGGTACGAAATGCCCCGGGTGCGGACACACCCGAGACGTGGCTTCCAAAAACCAGCGAGGTTTTCAGTTGCCATGATTGCGTACACACCTCCGAGACAAAAAGGTCTCGTACGTCCGCGGTACAGAGAGTCGAATCGCTCCCCGTCGCCGGGTTTTGATTTCGAGGATCGGAAGCCGAGTTCGACTGAATTTCTATCTCGACACCGGGGTGTGCACAGATGACAGCCACGTCCCCATCGGACGCTACTGACGACGCGGGTCGGATCCGCGAGTGCTACCGGTGTGACCGCACCATCGCACCCGAGTTCCTCTTCCGAATCGAGGTCGAACCGTCTGCCACGCTGACGGACAAATACGCGACGTCGGTTCGCTACTGCTGTGAGAACTGCGCGGCGGCGATGAACCTGTCCGCGTTTTCCGCGCAGTGGAAGGCAAACGCGCGACGGTGACCTAATCGAAAGGGGGTTCGACGCCGCTGTTTCGACCGGGAACCCCGATCAACACGACGAGTGCAGAGAACCCCGTCCGTACGAGTAAGCCGCGACGCGCCACCCCGAGACGTATCAGCGCGGACCGAACGGCGCTTATGGGCCTGGTCGGGGTACGGCGGCCATGGTCCGGCCACCGACGACCGACGACGCAGAGACCGGAGGGAGCCCGTAGATGTGTACGCGACTGGTGTATCTCGGGCCCGACGACATCGTGCTCACCGGCCGGTCGATGGACTGGCACGCCGAAATCGGAAGCAATCTCTGGGTATTCCCCCGCGGAGCGGATCGAACGGGACGGGTGGGTCCGTCCTCGCTCGAGTGGACCGCCGAGTACGGCAGTGTGACCGCCTCCGCCTACGACATCGCGACGACCGACGGGATGAACGAGGCGGGACTGGTCGCGAACGTGCTCTGGCTCACCGAATCCGACTACCCGGACTGGGACGGCGACGCGCCCGGACTGTCGATCTCGCTGTGGGCGCAGTACGTGCTCGACAACTTCGCGACGGTCGCCGAAACGGTCGAACACCACCGAAACGAGGAGTTCGTCGTCGTGTCCGACGAGATCCCCGACGAAGGCCGGTTCGCCACGCTTCACCTGTCGGTCTCCGACGCGACGGGCGACAGCGCCGTCTTCGAATACGTCGACGGCGAGTTGCAAATCTACCACGACCGGACCTACCAGGTGATGACGAACTCCCCGCCGTTCGAGCGGCAACTCGCGCTCGCCGAGTACTGGGAAGAAATCGGCGGCACCGTCATGTTGCCGGGAACGAATCGTCCGGCCGACCGATTCGCTCGCGCGAGTTTCTACGTCGACGCGCTCCCGCAGACGTCGGATCGACGAGC
The DNA here is from genome assembly GCF_024300625.1 of Halovivax gelatinilyticus. Lineage (GTDB taxonomy): Archaea > Halobacteriota > Halobacteria > Halobacteriales > Natrialbaceae > Halovivax > Halovivax gelatinilyticus. The sequence continues at coordinate 433,115 of NZ_CP101322.1, forward strand.
CGCGACGGCGAGCGTCTTCGGTGCGATCCGGAACGTCTCGGTACCCTACGGGATCACGACGCCGGACGAACCGCACATCTCCTCGACGCGCTGGCGCACGGTCGCCGACCACCGGGACCGACGCTACTACTTCGAGTCGGCGCTCTCGCCGAACGTCTTCTGGCTGGATCTCGACGGCGTCGACTTCGAGAACGGCACGCAAACGCTGTCGCTCGGCGAGAATCAGGCGACCGTCTTCGCCGGCGATGTCGCCGACGATCTCGTCGAGACCGAGCCGTTCGAGTTTCTCGGCGTTCGGCCAGCAGCGAGCTGACGGAACAACCCCGTCACCGCGTTCGGAGACTCGGCCGTGCTCACAGACCGAGCAGTGTGCGATCGCTTCGTTTCGTTCGACGGCAAGGCCATCCGTAGAGCGTTCCGAACGGCTCCGCGTCGCCGAAAACGCCACCGTCGTACATTCACTGACGAGCCGTTCGTAGACGTAGAAGATTCCCACTAACAACCTCGAAGTGGGCATTACACTATATCAGGGAAGATTTTTGCACTCGCCCACCGTAGCCCGAGGCATGTCGGACGTTTCGCTGGACGACCGCGGCCGTCTCACCCTCCCGAAGGAGGTCAGAGAACGATACGGAGAGCAATATCACGTCGTCCAGCTTCCGGACGGAGTTAAACTGGTTCCGATCGCCGACGACCCGCTCTGCGCGCTCAGGGACGAATTCGCGGACGTCGAATCGTCGGTCGAAGAACTTCGTGAGGAGGCGCGTGACGCAGCGCTCGACGAGGCCGGCCGATAGATGTACGCGGAAACCGATTTCTTGCTGGCGTTAATCAAAGACGATGACTGGCTCGGAAACGCCGCCGAATCAGTGTATCGAGCCCACCGCGACAGGTTGTGGACGTCGCAGTTTACGCTCATCGAACTCATGATGGTCGCCTACCGCGAGGGGCGTGATACCGAACGCGTCGTGTCGAACGCCGCCAGTCTCGTCGAGATCCGCGGCGACGTGGAAACCGTCGTTTCGGCGGCGACGTACGTCGAAGACCACGGCTTCACGCCGTTCGACGCACTGCACCTCGTCGAATCGAACGGAGATACCATCGTCTCGAGCGACGAGGCGTACGCGGACGTGACGTCCCGTCTCGACCTGAAATCGGTCACTGAGGAGAAGTGAGAACTGCGCGGCGGCGATGAACGTATCCGCGTGTTCTGTGTGAGGAGAGCGTTCGCTGAGAGGAAGAGAGCGAGATGATGGACAACGCCAACGTGTTCGAAAGATCGGTGATGTGTCGCGTCAAGGGAGATAGAACAGGGAGCGATAGTACACAATTCCAATTATCGATGGTTCGTCAGCCACCGTTCGGCGTCTATCCGCACCTCAATACGTTTCAACCGTAACTCCCAGCGCCTCGAAATCCCGGGTGTTAGCGGTGAGAACCGGTTCATCGTAGTGGTCGGCGACTGCCGCGATCATCGGATCAACCTTGCCGATGCAACTATCTCCTCCGGCACGCTTGTCCGCCTGAGCCAGTAACTGTCCGGCGCGGTGGGCGATCGATTCGTTCTGGTGGACGACCGGATACATTCGAAGTGCATTTTGAACGGATCTTCGTTCGTCTTCGTCACCGAACGCTGCGCCGTAGGAAATCTCCATGATGACCGGCGATGGAACACGCTGGATGATCTGATTTTCCGACAGTTCGAGCCCTTTCTCGAAAGCGGTCTGTCGGCCACTGAAGAGATCGATCAGAAAAGAGGTATCGAGTATCATTCAAACCGATCACGTAACGTGCGTTTTGCGTCCGCGTCGAGAGCATTTTTCGTATCGAGGCGATCCCGAATCGTGTCGGCGGTTTCGCTCGAGAGAATTCCGGCCACCTCCTCGGGATGAGGACCGCCGATAAGCCGGCGAATCGTCTCCTCCATGGTTTCATTTTCGCTCTTGTGCCCTTTGATGTACTCGTGTAATTCCTCGGAGATGCGAACAGATTTACTCATATGGTGTATACTTGGGTATACGGCCTACTCAATCTTTTGGGACTAACTACGTGTCGGCGATTGTCCACTTGTACAGCCACCAGACAGTCGTCCAGAACCACTGTCTGCCACGATCGCAACTAAACCGACCCACAGAAGCGACCTCTTACCACAGCAATCGATGGACCCCACATCCATGGATCTCGGCATCACCGGTTGCCAAGACCGGTTCCGCTCGGATTGCTCGTCAACGGACTGATCGGCGTACGCCAGTGGCGCCTTCGATCGTTCGGTAGTATCGTTATTCGAATTTGGCGATCACAACCCCGTCGGCACGTCCATGTACGTCGTCTCCAGGCCCCACTCCTCGACGAGCGGTTGCAGCGACCGCACCCCGAAGGTCTCCGTCGCGTAGTGGCCTGCGAGAACGACGTGAACCCCAGCCTCCTGCGCCTCGTGATACACCTTGCCCTTGCCCTCGCCGGTGACGAGGGCGTCTACCCCGGTCGCGACGGCCTCGTCGAGCCAGTCGGTGCCGCTGCCGGTGACGATCGCGACATCCTCGATCCGGTCGGGGCCGAACTCGAGCAGGCGGACGTCGCCCGGCCCCGTGTCCAGTTCGGTCGCGAGCCGGTCGCGCAGTTCGACGGCCCCGCACGGCTCCGACACTCGGCCGCGCTGACCGATGTGTAGCGGGCCGAGTTCGCCGAACGGTTCGCGCTCGCTGAGTTCGAGGACGTCCGCGACCCCCGCAGCGTTCCCCAGCTCCTGGTGGCCGTCGAGCGGCAGGTGCGAGACGTACAGCGCGAGATCTCGCTCGATTAGGGGTGCGATGCGCTCGTACTGGCGGCCGGTCACGCGTTCGATGCCACCCCAGGAGAGTCCGTGGTGGGTGACGAGCAGGTCCGCACCCGCCTCGGCCGCCGCGTCGATCGTCTCGCGAACGCCGTCGACGGCGAACGCCACGTGCGAGACCTCCGTCTCGGGCGGACCGACCTGCAATCCGTTCGCGCTCGCGTCCAGGTCGGCGTACTCGTCGGTTCGAAGCTCCTCGTCGAGTCGGTCGACGAGTTCGGAGAGGTGCATACGCGGGCGTTGAACGGCCGGCACGTTAGGTGGTTTGGTCGCAAGTCGAGCGACACTCGCACGGTCACGACGTACGGACGAGTCGTCCCCTGCCGCGACGACCACGGTTTTTGTACAATCGCCACGAACCGTGTGGCATGTCACGCCAGACCATCTCGCACGAGGAGGGGGCAATCTACGAGTTCACGCCGGATCTCGATCCGGTCGCCACGGTCGAACCGGGGGCGAAACTGACGATCGAGACGCGCGATAGCCTCGACGGCGCCGTCCAGTCGGACGAGGACGTCATCGACACGATCCCGGACGAGGTCAACGCCGCGACGGGGCCGATCTCGATCGACGGCGCCACGCCCGGCGACGTGCTCGCCGTGGAAATCGAGGACGCTCGAGTCAGCGAAGATCGGGGGCGGGTGATCACGATCGACGGCTTCGGCTTACTCGACGGCCACGAGTCGATCGAGGCGCCGCGAACGACCGTCACGCCGGTCCGCGAGGCCGACCCGGAGGGAGGCCCCGGAACGGCGAGCGGTGACGACGGAGCCGCGAGCGACGGTGGTGACGCGATCGTCTTCGACGGCCACGAGGTGCCGATCGACCCCTGCATAGGGACGATCGGCGTCGCACCCGCCGACGAGCCGTACACGACGCTCGTCCCGCACGACCACGGCGGCAACCTCGATACGACGGACATGAGCGCGGGAAACACGGCCTACTTCCCCGTGTTCCAGGAGGGTGCCATGCTCGCGATGGGCGACTCGAAGGCCGCGATGGCCGACGGCGAGATGTGCGGAACGGGTTCGGAAATCGCGACCGATATCGACATCACCGTCGACGTCATCGCCGCCGAGGACGTCGCCATCACCCTCGATCGACCGCTGGTCGAGACGCCCGACGCCTGGAAGACGATCGCCAGCGCGGAGACGATGGAAGAAGCCTGCGAGCTGGCGAATCTGGACGCGATCGAGTTGCTCGCGGCCGAACACGGGTTCAGCGAGACGAAGGCGTACAAGTTCTCGAGTCTGGTCGGCGGGCTGGAGATAAGCCAGGTCGTCGATCCGCTGGTGACGGTGCGAAATTCGATTCCGAAGGCGTACTGCTCGGGACCGTTCTGAGGCCGCTCTCCGATCGATGAACGCGTCGATCGGCCCGTTCGATGATCAGCCCGTTCGATCTAGGTGTCGGCCGCGCGTTGGTAGACGAACTCCTTCACTAGCTTTCCCCCGAGCGAGGCGGCCTGCCCGTCGTCGCGGTCGTTCACCTCGACGACGTCGAAGCCGGTCGTGTGCGGGGTGACCGCCCGAACGACCGCGCGCATCTCGCGAGAGTCGAGCCCGAATGGCTCCATCGTCCCGGTTCCGGGTGCGTAGGCCGGATCCGCTCCGTCGATGTCGACGCTGAGGTAGGCCTCGCGACCGCCGAGGAGCGACTCGACGTCGGTGTCGGCGAGCCAGTCCGAAACGTCCTCGGGTGGCACGACCGTGACGTCGTCTGCGTTCGCTCGCTCCCACTCCTCCTCGCTGCCCGTCCGAGCGCCGAGGATGATCGCCGCTTCGACGCTCGGTTCTTCGAGAATCCGTCGGGTTACGCACGCGTGGTTCATCGGGTTGCCGTCGTAGGCGTCGCGCAAGTCGAGGTGGGCGTCGAGACAGACGAACACGTCGGGTTCGACGGCGCGAACCCCGGCGAGCGAGACGGTGTGTTCGCCGCCGAGCAGTAGCGGAGTCGCGTCGTCCCAGACGACGTCTCGTACCGTCCCCTCGAGGAACTCGAGGTACTCGCGGACGTCGTCCCAGACGTGGACGTCGCCGTCGTCGTGGACGCCGCAGTCGGTGAAGTACCGGCCCGTCCGGTGATCGTAATCGTCGAACGTCGTCGCAAAATGGCGAATGCGCCGGGGCCCGAAGCGAGCCCCCGGCTGAAAGGTCGTCGACGCGTCCAGGGGCGCGCCGACGATCACGAAGTTCGCGCCATCGCGGTCGTCAGTGGCCCCGGGAAACATCAGACGATCTTTCGCTGGCCTTCCATCTCGAGGAACTCGATCTCGTCGTCGGGAGAGGCGTCGACGCCGTCCGGGATGCGCATCGTGAACGTCTCGTAGCTCTCTAAGTCCATCACCTGCATGTCGTCGCCGGAGACGGAGACGACCTGTCCCTGCTTTCGCTCGATGATCGGAACGCGAATCTTCGCGTCGACCGGCTGGCTGAGCGATCGCTTCTTCTCGTCGAAGACGCCTTTGGCCTCGATGCGGGCCTTCGCGCTCCCGTGTTTGCCGGGCTTGGCCGTCGAGTAGGCGTTGATCTTACACGCCGCTTCGTCGATCATGACGTAGCCGCCCTCCTGGAGATCACGAACTTCCTTCTGCTGAGTCGCCATACCCACCCGTATCCAACCGAGTGGTATAAACGGTTTGAATCCGCGCGAGGCGACGGTCGCCGTCGAGGCCGGATCCGACCACCGACCGCCGGGCGCTCGACGAAACAGTTTTCGCCGCGCCATCTAACGCTCTCGTAATGATCGACGCGGTGTTATTCGTCGGCGCGTTCGTACTCGCGGCGGTGGCAACCGTCTGGCTAGCTGTCGTGATCCGTCGGAACCGACGATCTCGCCCGGCCGGCGTCGGTCGGCTGAACGATCGGCTCGCCGAGGTGCACGGCGACCGGGCGAGCCACCTGGAGCGCCCGCCGCGAGTCGTCCGCCTGAGAACGGTTCGCAAGCGGCACGCGAACCGACCGACGACGGCCGCCAATTCGAGCGAGAACCCGTCGACGGAGACCGCGATCGCTCCCGTCATCGAGGTCGAACTCGGCTCGACCGAACCGCCGAGCACCGACCTCGCGTTCGAGTTCGTCGCGAGCGTGCTCGAGGCGGTTCACCCGTCCCTCTCGGCGGACGCCCCAGTTTCTCACTACGACGTCCAGTTTCGGTACGGCCCCGACGGTTTGCTCGTCTCGCGTAACTGCTTTCGCGTCGGCGTGCCGGCCGAGCTGGCGGATCGACTCCTGAACGACGACCGCTACCGCGCACACGACCTCCACCGCGACGTGAAAGCGGGAGACGACGGAACCGAAGAGACGGTCCCGGTCCTCTGGGGCGAGTGTCGATCGTACTGACGGACTAGCCGAAGGCCCTCGTCGAGCGACCGTACCGGTCCGGATTGCCGACACCGGAGACCGGTCGCGACACCTGCCGGTACCGTTTGCCTTAGCCCGCGGGATGAACGACGACGAGTAATGACGACGCTCGACTCGCTCGCATCGATCTGTGCGGCGCTCGAAGACCGAACGTTCGAACGGCCGCCGGCGATCGTCTGTAACGCCCACATAACCGGCCTCGGCGTCTCCCGCGCGCTCGCGGCTCGCGACGTTCCCGTCATCGCTCTCGACCGGAGCGGTGACGGCGTCGCACCGCCCTCCGATGCGATCGTGGAGGCCGCCGACGTGACCTTTCCGCTCGACGACGCGGACGGGTTTCGACGCGACGTCGAGCGCGTCGCCGAGACGGTGGACCACGAGCCCGTCATCTTCGGCTGTATGGACGAGTGGGTCCACGCGATCGCCGAGACCGAGCCTGCGGGGGTCAGACGACCGTTTTCCGAGCAGTCCGTGATCGACGCCGTCCTCGACAAGGAGTCGCTGTACGCCCTCGCCGAGGACCAGGACGTGCCGTACCCCGAGACGTACCGCCTGGCCGGCTTCGGTGACGGCCGTGACCCGGAACGGGGCGAGACGCGGGGAATCGACCGGACCACCACCGCCGTCCCCGACATCCCGGCGCTCGATCCAGCGGAGGCTGCCGGCGAACTCGGCTTTCCCCTCGTCGTCAAGCCCGCCAGAAAGCGCGAGTTCGAGGAGTTGCTCGGGACGAACGTCGTCGAGGTTGCAGACAGCGACGAATACCACGAACTGCTCGCCCGCGCGGCCGATGCGGGTGTTCGCGTTATGGCCCAGGAGAAGGTTCCCGTCGCCGTCGGCGAAGATCGCTCCGTCGCCTCCTACGTTTCCCCCGACGGCGAGCGCCTGAGCGTGGTCGGGAACGCGCGTGTCCGCTATCCGCGCGGATACGGCACCTCCTGCGTCGTCGACCAGGTCGCCGATCCCGAGCTCGAAGAGCGCGCCTTCGGCCTCCTCGACGCGGCTGGCTACCACGGCATCAGCGAAGCAGAATTCGTCTACGATCGCGACCGCGAGGAGTACGTCCTGCTTGACGTCAACACGCGCCCGTGGAAGTGGATCGGCATGCCCGTCGAGGCCGGCGCCAACCTGCCCTACGCCGCCTACGCCGACGCCGTCGGAATCGAGTACGACCCCGACGAGCGCCGCGAGGACGTTCGCTGGGTCTACCTCCGGGACTACCTGGCCGGCCTCGTCGGCGAGGACGGCGCCGTCGACGTCCTCTCCCACACGGAGTGGACGTCATTAGTGACTGGCGAGTTCGAGTCTACGCCCGGCCTGACGACCGGCGTGTACCGGCCCTCGGATCCTGGTCCGACGGTGCAGCTACTCGAGACTGAGTTCAGCCGACGTGAGTACTACTGTTCCTGTTGACATCGTCAATTCGGTCAGCAGTGAATTGCAACAAAGAACGTCAGAATGTCATACGTGAGACAGTATTAAGAGGATAGCTTCGTTCCTGTTACTCTATGACGTGGTCCAACCAGGACTGGTGGCCAGACCTGCTGAGAGTAGATATCCTCGACGATACCACCGTGGACGCGAGTCCGTACGGCGAGGACTTCGACTACGCGGAGGCGTTCCAGCAACTCGATTACGAGGGGGTGAAGGCAGACCTCGAGGAGCTGATGGTGGACTCCCAGGACTGGTGGCCGGCCGATTACGGCCACTACGGCCCGCTGTTCATCCGGATGGCCTGGCATAGCGCCGGGACGTATCGCACCCTCGACGGCCGCGCCGGCGCGTCCGGCGGCCTCCAGCGTCTCCCGCCGGAGAGCAGCTGGCCGGACAACGTCAACCTCGACAAGGCTCGACGACTGCTCCAGCCGGTGAAGACGAAGTACGGGCGCCAGCTCTCGTGGGCCGACCTGATGGTCCTCGCCGGAAACGTCGCCCTCGAGTCGATGGGGTTCGAGACGTTCGGCTTCGCCGGCGGCCGCGAGGACGCCTACATGCCCAACGAAGCCGTCGAGTGGGGCCCCGAGACGGAGTGGGAGACGACCGCTCCCGAGCGATTCCACGAGGGTGAGCTGGGCAACCTCAAGGACCCGCTCGCGAACACCGTGATGGGGCTTATCTACGTGAACCCCGAGGGCCCCTACGGGGAACCGGACCTCGAGGGCTCCGCGAAGAACATCCGCGAGGAGTTCTCCCGCATGGCGATGACCGACGAGGAGACCGTCGCGCTCATAGCCGGCGGCCACACCTTCGGGAAGGTCCACGGCGCCGACAACCCCGACGAGATGGTCGGCCCCGAGCCCGAGGCGGCTCCAATCGACCTGCAGGGCCTCGGCTGGCAGCACGAAGGGAGCGAAGACAAAATCGGCGGACTCGAGGTCATCACCAGCGGGATCGAAGGGCCGTGGAACGCGACGCCGATCCGGTGGGATACCGGCTACGTCGACAACCTGCTCGATCACGAGTGGGAACCCCACAAGGGCCCCGGCGGTGCGTGGCAGTGGCGGGCGAGAGACGAGGACGCCCTCGAGCCCGCGCCGGACGCCCAGGACTCTTCGGAGACGCAGCTACCGATGATGCTGACGACGGACGTCGCCCTCAAACACGACCCAGACTACCGGGACGTCCTGGAACGCTTCCAGGAGAATTCCGACGAGTTCCGGGAGGCCTTCGCGAAGGCGTGGTTCAAGCTCCTCCACCGAGACATGGGCCCGCCCGAGCGGTACCTCGGACCGGAGGTCCCCGACGAGACGATGATCTGGCAGGACCCGATCCCCGACGCCGACTACGAACTGGTCGGCGGGGCGGAGATCGACGAACTCGAAGCGGCGATCTCCGATTCGGACCTGACGGTCTCGCAACTGGCCAAGACCGCGTGGGCGTCGGCGTCGACCTACCGCGACAGCGACAAGCGCGGCGGCGCGAACGGCGCCCGGATCCGGCTCGAACCCCAGCGGAACTGGGAGGTCAACGAGCCCGAGGAGCTGGAGACGATCCTCGAGACGTTCGAGGCGATACAGGACGAGTTCAACGACGCTCGCACCGACGACGTGCAAGTCTCGCTCGCCGACCTGCTCGTTCTTGGTGGAAACGTGGCGGTCGAACGGGCGGCGGCAGAGGCCGGCTACGACGTGGACCTGCCGTTCGAGCCGGGGCGCACGGACGCCACGCAGGATCAGACCGACGTCGAATCGTTCGCGGTCCTCGAACCGAAAGCCGAAGGATTCCGGAACTATCTCGGGGGCGAGTACGACGACCTGCACGACTCGCCCGAAGAGCGGCTGGTCGACCACGCCCACCTGTTGAGACTGTCGGTGCCCGAGATGACGGTGCTGGTCGGCGGCATGCGCGCGCTGGGTGCCACCTACGGGGATCGAAACGCCTTCGTCGACCAACCCGGTGCGCTGACGAACGAGTTCTTCGTGAACGTACTCGACATGACCTACGAGTGGGAGCCCGTCGACGAGGACAGGGAGGTCTTCGAGGTACGCAACCGCGACACCGGCGATGTCGAGTGGGAGGCCACCCGGTTCGACCTCATCTTCGGCGCGAACGCGCGGCTTCGAGCCCTTTCGGACGCCTACGGTGGCGCCGACGGCGAAGCGGAGTTCGTCCACGGCTTCGTTGACGTCTGGCACAGGGTGATGCAACTCGACCGCTTCGACCTCGAGTAGTTCCGGTGAGACGGGTTCGTCGTCGCGGTTGACCGAGCTGAACGACCGTTTCGGCGTCGGTAGGACACCCAAAAACGTGGACCAGTCGCCCGGTCCGCTCGGGCCAGGAACGTGATCGGTCGAGGCGCATCTCGTCGATCCACGCTACGGAGACGTTCGGGACACCTTTATCCTCCGAGATCGTATCACGGGAACGAAATGCCGACAGACGAGTCAGACGTTGTCAGGGCTGCCGACACCGTCTCGTCCGCGATGTACGGTCTGGCGGGCTGGCTGTTGATCGGATTCGGCCTCGCCCTTGCGATTTCCAGCCTGTCCCAAGCGAGCGACGGTCCGTTCGCGCTCGTCGGCGTCGGATTCGCGATCGTGTTACTCGCGTTCGGCGTCTTCGTCAATCCGGGACTTCGACGACGAATCGACCGCCGACACGGGATCGACCAGTTCGGGACGGTCCGATCGGTCGACCACCGCGTGTTTCGCCCGGACAGGCGAACGGTCGAGCGCTGTCTCGTCTGCGACGAACCGACCGACAGGGGGCTGATACGGCGCTACCGCGAGGAGGTCGTCCTCGCCGGATTTCCCATCTACACCCGTTCGGTCGGGTACAACCACTACTGTCCAGACTGTGCCAGTACCGAGATCCTCGGGACCGACGCTCCGGGCGCAAGCCAACTCGACTCGACCGATGCGAAGCCGGCCCAGTCCTCCCCATCGTCGGAGCGATCGACAACTGCCTCCGTCGAAACCGACGGCGACGAGGTGTACGACCTGGAGACGTAGGCGAGACCGTTCGCATCGTCCGCGTAGATTAGAGCAACCGACTCACACGCGCTAACCCCTCGATCAATTCCTCCGTCGGGAGGCCGAATCCGATGCGGAAGTACTCGGGGTGATCGAAGTACTCCCCGGGAGCGAGCACGACGCGCTCCTCCTCGACGACCGTCCGGCAAAAGTCGATCCCGTTCTCGAACCCGTCGGGGACGGTGACGAAGCCGTTGACACCGACCGGGTCGTACCACGCCAGATCGTGCTCGTCGAGAAAGCGCCGGACGCGGTCTCGGTGATCCGCGGCGAGGGCGCGATTTGCGTTCAGGATGTCGGCTTCGTCGTCGCCGAGCGCCTGTTTCGCGACGTGCTGGCCGAAGATGCTCGGCGAGATGGTCGTGTAGTCCTTCCAGCGGACGGCCGCCTCGACGACGGGTTCGGGTCCGACAAGCCAGCCAAAGCGCGTCCCGGCCAGGCCGTAGGCTTTGGTGAGACTCGTCGTCGAGATGCCGTGGTCGTAGCGCTTCGCGACGGGGTCCTGTGGTTCCTCGGCGAGGAGGCGGTAGACCTCGTCGCAGAGGAGATAGGCGCCGTGGTCGGCCGCCACCTCGGCCACGGCGTCCACGACGGCCGGCGGGTGATATCGACCGGTCGGGTTGTTCGGGTTGTTGAGCACGACGACGGCTGTCTCGTCGGTCGCGGCCTCGGCGACGTCGTCGACGTCGAGTTCCCAGTTCGGCGCCTCGAGCGGAACCCGAGTGACCGAGCCCAGCGCCTCCGGAACGGCGTAGAGCGCCTGGTACGTCGGCGTCACGACGACGGCGTGGTCCCCCTCGCCGAAGCCGTCCACGGGTTCCTCGCCCGCCTCGTTCTCACCGTCGGGTGCCCGCTCGTCGAGCAGCGCGAGAAATGCCAGGAAGTTCGCCTCCTGCGTTCCACAGGTGAAACAGATCTCAGAGGCGCTACGGTCGTAGCGTTGGGCTACCTCGGCGCGAAAGTCGGGATCGCCGTCGGTCGGGATGACGTAGCCCAGCTCGCCCGGATCGGTGTCGAAGCGGTCGCTCGCGAGGCTGCGAATGCCGCTTTCGGCGAGCATGATATCGGCGTCGTGCTCGTATCGGTCGAACCAGCGTTCGAGACCGAAGGGTTCGATCTGCATGACTGGAGTTCGGACGGCCGCGGGCAAGTACGTACTGCCATCGCAAGCGAGTCGGTGGCCGGCCGTCCACGACGATCGAAACGGTCTCACTCCCACCGAAATCCCGCCGGGTCCGTCGGCGGCACGAGCGGACTCGTGGGCAACTCGTCGGGAACCGTCGATCGATTGTACGCCCGGGGCGCGATATCGTTCGGTCCGTCGGGGTAGAACAGCGAGGCCAGCAGCTGTAACTGACCGCGTCCGACGCCGAGTTCGAACTGGCCGCCGCCGTAGAGACGGATCTTGCGCTCCCGGCAGTACTCGATCGTCTCGAACAGCGACGCGATCGAGCCGAACCGGGAGGGCTTGATGTTGAGCCACCCGGGCTCCCACGGGAGTGCGCCCACGTCATCGAGGTCGTGGATCGGCGCGTCCCAGGAGACGCGCTCGCGGACGGACTCGTCGTCGAACAGCGGCCGGGTCTCGTCGGTCAGCGCCGGATCCTCGAGCACGGCGTTCGGAAACGCTTCGGCGAGCTGGCGATACAGATCGTAATCGCCCGGCGTCTCCACCTCGGTCCCCTCGTACTGTCCCTTCAGGTCGAGAATCCGAACCGCGTCGAGGTCGGCGAGCTCGTCGATCAACGCGTCGTTCCAGTCGACGGTCGGATCGAGTTTGAGATCCACGCCCGGTCGACGAGACCGAAGGGCGTCGACCCTGTCGAGCGAGGGCGGGTCGCCGAGGCTCGTGCTGGCGACGAACCTGACCGGGTCGATCGATCGGCCGATTGCGCTCGCGAGATCCGTCTCCGCCTGGCGGAGCGCCAGGTCGAGCGCAGCACTCTCGACCGCCCAGCGGCGGTAGTTTCGAAAGACCTCGCGCTCCGGTGGATCGCCCGGGAACAGGTCGAGGTCGCCGAGTCGGTCCGAAAACGAGTCGATCGTGAATGAACCCGTGAGGTCGGGGAGGCCGGTCCGGGCGAGCGCCTCGTGGTGGTCCGTCTCGTAGGTGACGTCCTCGCCGAGGCCCGTTAGGGCGTCTGTGGACCCATCACCGCCATCCGCCGATAGCGGTCCCGAAAGCGAGACGGTCGTCGTCACCCGGGTGAAATCGCTCGACGTCTCGCGTTCGCGCCGGTCCAGCGAAACGGACTCGATCGTCACCGGTAATTCGGCGATGAGATCGTAGCTCATGATCGTATTGTGGCGGCGACTCACAAAGTCGTTCGGCCGAGCAAAACGTTCGGATCGGCCGAGCAGCTGCCGTCCGGATCGATCGGACAGCTACCGGTCGGATTCGTCCCGGTCGTCGCCCCGCCGCTCGCGAAGACGCTGGCGAGTGAACTGCGGACGCGCCCGGATACCGCGTCGGGTCCGAAACGACCGGTACAGCTGAATCAGCGAACCGACGACGATCACGACGGCCGCCACCGCCACGCTCGGCTCCGCCAACGCAACGCCGATTCCCGCCGTCACAATCCCCGCCGCGAGTACGAGCCCGTAGACGATCCGCTTCGCCAGGCGGTCGAAGTGGTCGTCGGGATCTTCGAGCCCCGCCCTGACGTAGAGATCCTCGCGTTCGAGCCGGTCGAGGGCGGACTCGGCCTTCGGCGGAACGCGCACCGCCGAGACGGCCGACTCGCGGAATTGATCGCGCGCCTCGCCGAGGTACGCGCGTGTCGTCTCCTCTCGGTAACCCTGTTCGGTCAGATAGGTCGTCGCCGTCTCGATGAAGTCGAAGTCCGGATCGAGCGTGACGCAGACCCCCTCGACGACCGTCGCGACGCGCAAGATTAGCGCGAGTTCCCGAGGGAGCCGAAAGGGAAACTCGTAGATCGAGTCCTCGACGCGCGCGACGATCTGCTGGACGCGATAGCGTTCGACGTCCTCGCCGCGGGCGTCCTGAATCGCCAGTTCGAGCACCTCCGCCATGACCGTGCGATCGGCGTCGGGGCTGAGCGTCCCCGCCTCGACTAGCGCGTCGAGCACCGCATCGGTGTCGCGCCTGGCGATCGCGACGTAGAAGTCGACGATCTTCGTCTGAATGAACGGATCGACCCGCCCGGACATGCCGAAGTCGTAGAAGACGATCCGGCCGTCGTCGGTCACCGCGAGGTTTCCGGGGTGTGGATCGGCGTGGAAGACGCCGTCGTCGATGATCATCTGCATGTACGACCGCTGGAGTCGATCGGCGAGCGCCGCCCGGTCGATGTCCAGTTCGTCGAGGCGCTCGACGTCGGTGATCTTCGTCCCCGGAACGTACTCCATGGTGAGCACGCGCTCGCCGGAGTGGCTCTCGATCACGTCAGGGTGGACGTACCGGTCGTCGTCGGCGAAGTTCGCGGCGATCGTCTCCAGCATCTCGGCCTCGCGCTCGTAGTCCATCTCCTGGCGGATCGTCCGGTCGAACTCGTCGGCCAGGGTCTCGAGCGAGAACGCGCGAGCGTCGTCGACGAACCGCTGTAAGAGCGGCACGGACCAGTGGATCACGCGGAGGTCGGCCTCGACGAGCGATTCGATTCCCGGCCGTCGCACCTTTACGGCGACGTCCTCGTCGTCTACGTGCGCCCGGTAAACCTGCCCGAGGCTCGCCCCGCTGATCGGCTCGCGGTCGAAGTCCGCGAACCGATCGTCGACGGGGCCGAGTTCGGCCTCGATCACCGCCTCCGCGTCGGACCACGCCGCCGGCGGGACCCGATCCTGGAGCGCCGAGAGCACCTCGAGGTAGACCGGCGGGAGGACGTCCGGCCGGCTCGAGAGGAGTTGTCCGAGCTTGACGAACGTCGGACCGAGGTCGAAGAGAATCGAGAGCAGCCGCTCCGCCCGCTCGCGATGGACGGCCTGTGACACCGTGCGAGGGCGGCCGAACAGGACGAACCGGCGGCGATCGCGCGCGTAGGCCCAGAGCAGCGGCAGAAACCGCCACGTGACCAGGAGAAACCGGCCGTACGAACGAACTCGCCCCAGCCTCACCACCCCTACCGGCTCTCGTCGTCGACGACGTCGATCGTCGTCTCCCCGTTTTTCGGGATCGTCACTTCGAGGACACCGCGATCGATCACCGTCTCGATCGGCGGCTCGTCCAGGCCGTTCGGAAGCGAGAGCGTGATGGTTCGGTCGTCGGGACGATTCTCCTCGACGTACTCGTAGTCGTCCGGGTGCGATCGCTCGCGGGCGGCGTCGATGACGAGCGTCCCGGAGTCGACCGTCACGTCGAGCGTGGCCGCGGAGACGCCGGGGACGTCGACGACGAGCAGGTAGGCGTCGTCGTCTTCGAGGAGATCGTAAAAGACGTCACTGGGGAGGGTACGTACCGCGTCGCGCAAGCCAGCCATTGTTTGTCCTTCGAACCCGGGAACGAAAAAAGCCGCGGTCGTGCCAGCCGGTCACACTGATCGGCTGGCAGAGAGGGTCGTTCGCCGGACTGGAGAATCGGCTCACACGAGGACGAGGTTACACAGCAGCCACAGACAGACGGCGACGACACCCGCGCCGGCCGCGACGAGGACGAATCCGAGCAACTCGGTGTAGAGTCCGAGACGGCGTTCGCTCCGGTCGGAGACGACGAACGGGAAGCCGAACAGTCGGTGGCGAAGTCGCGCGAATCGATCGTCGGCCAGGCTCGACTCGCCGACCCCGACCGCCGCGTTGACCTGTCCCGCCGCCCGACCGACGTCGGTGTCGAACCGGGCGTATCCGAGGACGTGAGCCTCGTCACCGACGTCCAGGCGGCGCTCGATGAATCGCCGGTCCGAGCCGGTTCGCAGTTCGAAGAGCCGGAGGTCTACCGACTCGTTCTGACAGTCGACGTCCTCGCTCCAGTCGATGTACGCGCCGATTCGAGCCGGCGGTTCCGTCCCGCCGTCGACCCGGATGCGGTCGTCGCGGTCGAGCCGGAAATCCGCCCCGGGCGGTTCGACGAGGACGCTCCCAGAGCCGTCGTCGAGTCTGAAGGGGACGTACTCGTCGCCCGCGGAGATGGTCGTCCACGACGAGCCGTTCTTCGAGGAGCGTTCCTCCTCGACGGCGTACTCGTAGGCGACGCAGGCCGTGCCGGTGAACGGCGATTCGAGCGCACCGGCGGCGGGTTCGACCGTACCCCGAAGTTCGACGTAGCCACCGTTCGGCGTCTCCAGGACCGAATCGGTTTCGGTGCGAAGGATCAGGTGAGCGAGCCTGAGTTCGCGGAGACCGTAGAGGGCGACGGCCGAGGCGACGGCGACCGCGAGCACCAGGAGGCTCACCCAGAACGCGGCGGCGACGGTCGCTGGAACGGCGGGAGGAGCCGTGAGGGACCACATGTTCGGTACTGACGGTCGAAAACACATATCCCTTCCTACACGAATTCGAACCGACGCCGTCTGCGTCCGCACGCTTTTTGCGCTCGCCGGTTCGAGGGCGTGTATGGACGGACCGGACCGCGATCGGCGAACGGCCGGCTTCAGGGAACGAACGCCGCTGTCGACGGCCCGATCGACACTCAGAGAAGCCGTACTGAGCGATAGCGACGGAGACGTGGCGCTCGTCGGTCGCGAGCGGGTGGCGCTCACCGAGGCCGACGGTCGCGTCCTCGCCCAGTCGGTCACGGCCGATCGAAACGTCCCTCACTACGAGCGCGCGGCGATGGACGGCTACGCCGTCCGAGCGACCGACACGCACGGCGCGTCTGCGCGGTCGCCAGCAGTCGTCTCGATCGACTCGACGACGCCCGTTACCGCTCCGGGAGCGGACGAGAACGCGACGTCCCGACGGGTCCAGGCGGGAACGGCCGTGCGGGTGCACACGGGAAGCGCCCTCCCCAACGGCGCCGACGCCGTCGTGATGATCGAGGACGTCACCGAACTGCCGGCCGCCGGGGAACTCGAAGTCGAAGACGCGGTCGCCGTCGGGGAGAACGTCGCCCCGGTCGGCGAGGACGTCGAGGCGGGCGCGCGGCTGTACGAACCGGGCCACCGTCTTCGCCCCTCGGACCTCGGACTCTTGCGGTCGGTCGGGATCGATTCGCTCTCGGTCGCCCGCCGGCCGCGCGTCGCCGTCGTTCCGACGGGCGAAGAACTCGTCACCCCCGGAACCGAGCCCGGACCGGGCCAGGTGATCGAGACCAACGGACTCACGATCGCGCGGCTGGCCGACCGCTGGGGGGCGGTCACGACGCGCGCGGAAGAACCGGTCACCGACGACGAAACCGCGCTCAGGGCGGCCATCGAGGGCGCCCTGGACCACGACGTGATCGTCACCACCGGCGGGTCGTCCGTCGGCGAACGAGATCTCCTCCCCGAGGTGGTCGACGAACTCGGCGAGGTCGTGGTCCACGGCGTCGCCCTGAAACCGGGCCATCCCGTCTGTCTCGGCGTCGTCGAGGGGACGCCCGTGATCGTCCTTCCTGGCTATCCGGTCGCCTGCATGATCAACGCCGTTCAGTTCCTCCGGCCGACGCTCTCCTGGCTGGTCGGCGCGTCGGTTCCCGACCACCCGACAGTTCAGGCGACGCTCGATCGGAAGCTCCCGAGCGAACCGGGGACCAAGACCTTTGCCAGAGTCTCCGTCGAAATCGATGCGGAGGCCGAACCGGGCTATCGCGCCGTTCCGACCAGAGCGAGCGGCTCGGGCGTCCTCTCGAGCGTCGCTCTGGCCGACGGCTGGGTGATCGTCGACGAATCACGCGAGGGGATCCCGGCCGGCGAGAGAGTCGACGTCGAGTTCTGGGAGAGCGGCTTCGTCCCGATAGACGGGTGAGTCGGTTCGGATCAGCCGTCGGTACCCGTTCAGAGCGACCGATTCGAGTTCGGGTGGGTTTCCGCAGTCGGGAGAGATTTTACGGCGGCCGGTCAATCGATCCGTATGGATCACAAGGAGTTTCGCGACCTGACCGACCCCGACGCCGCCCGGGAGGCGATCCGCTCGCTGTCGCTTTCGGCCGGGCGCGAGACGGTCCCGCTCGCGGAGACGAACGGTCGCGTCCTCGCCGGTCGGATCGACGCCGAACTCGACGTTCCGGGGTTCGACCGCGCGAGCCTGGACGGGTACGCGCTTCGGGCGGCCGATACCGCCGGCGCTGACGAGGCCGACCCCGTCTCGCTCTCGCTCGTCGGTACGGTCCACGCCGGCCAGGAGCCGGACGTCACCGTCGGCGCGGGCGAGGCGGTCGAGATCTCGACGGGGGCGGTGCTGCCAGCGGGCGCGGACGCGATGGTTCCGGTCGAGCGGACCGACAGACCGGACGGGAACGACGCCGAGGAGACGGTGCTCGTTCGAACCACCGAGGCTCCGGGCGACAACGTCATGTTCGCCGGCGCGGACGTGGCGGCCGGCGAGCGCGCGCTCGGCCCGGGAACCGAACTGACCCCCCGCGAGATCGGATTGCTCTCTGCGCTCGGCGTCGAAACCGTCCCCGTTCGAGCCACCCCGCGCGTCGGAATCGTCTCGACGGGCGACGAACTCGTACCGCCGGGCGAGAACCTACACAGCGAGCGCGGAGAAATCTACGACGTCAACAGCTACGCGATCGCCGCCGCGGTGGAGGACGCCGGCGGGCAGGCGATTCGCTACCCGCACGTCGGCGACGACTGGGACGCGATGGAGCGCACCCTGAAGCGGGCCGCAGACGAGTGCGAACTCGTCCTCTCGTCGGGGTCGACCAGCGCGAGCGCCGTCGACGTCATCTACCGGGTGATCGAGGAACTCGGCGAACTCGTCCTCCACGGGGTCAGCGTCAAGCCGGGCAAGCCGATGCTCGTCGGGCGGCTGGACGACGCCGCCTACGTCGGACTGCCAGGCTACCCCGTCTCGGCGATGATGGTCTTTCGCAGCTTCGTCGCGCCGGCGATCGAGGAAGCCGCCGGGCGGTCCCCGGGAGCCGCCACGACGGTCGAGGGTCGACTCGCGACCGAAACGCGCTACGCCGAGGGTCGCCACCGACTGCTTCCGGTCGGCCTGGTCGAACCGGGTCCCGACGAGGTGGACGAGGACGTCCCGCTCGTCTACCCGGTCGATAAGGGCAGCGGAGCCACGACGAGTCTCGCGCGCGCCGACGGGATCGTCGAGGTGCCCGCCGACACGGATTACCTGGCCGCGGGAGAGTCGGTAACGGTCACGCTGTTCTCGCCGTCGGTCGAACCGCCGTCGCTGCTGGGCGTCGGCGAGGACGATCCGACCGTAAACCGGGCGCTCGACGCCGTCTCGAACCCACGATACCTGGCCGAGGGATCTCGACCGGCCGTCCGTCGGATGCGCTCGGGCGTCCCGGACGTGGCCGTCGTGGCGGGCCCGCTCGACCGCGATCACGAGTGGGACGAACTGGTTCGCTTCGACCGCGAGTGGGGGTTGCTGGTCCCCGACGGGAACCCGAACTCGATCGAGGGACTCGACGCGTTGATCGACCGCGACGTCTCGTTCGTCAACCGGACTACCGACTCCGGGCTCAGACGAAGCCTCGACGCAGCACTCGACGACTACGCGGCGAAAGCCGATCGAGATCCAGCCGACCTCCGTGGCTCGATCGACGGCTACGAGTTCGCGCTCAGAGCCCACGAGAGTCCCGCCCGGCGCGTTATCGCCGGCGAGGCGGACGCCGGGGTGGGCCTCCGTCAGAGTGCGTCTACGCTCTCGCTCTCTTTCGTCCCCATCGGCGCCCAGCCCGTTCGAGTGCTGGTGAACCCACACCGACGGGCGAAGCCCGCCGTCTCCCAGTTGGGCGCTACACTCGAATCACACCTCGGCGGATAACCATCAGTAGCAGACCGAACCGGTTTCCTCAGGAGACGGTCAGTCGATCGTAACTGTCCGTGTTCAACGACACTCATTCACGCTGAGTATGGCGTTTTTACCTTCGACCATTGTACGTCCCCCAATGTCGACGATCGCTGAGTTTCGGATCCCTGCGGCTGACCTGGTACTGTCGGATTCGTTCGATCGAATCCCTGACCTCACGGTTCAACTCGAGTCGTCGATATCGAGAACCGTGCCGTCACTGTGGATCGCCGGCGACGAACCCGGTGCGGTGACCGACGCGCTCGCGGACGACTCGTCCGTCTCGGACGCCGAACTCCTCATCGAGACGCCCGATCGGCTCCTGTACGACGTCGAACCGTCGTCGGAGACGCGACGGCGGTTCGATCGGTTGCTCGAAGCCGACGCGACGGTCCTCGACGCGACCGGACGCGCCGGGTGGTGGCAACTCGAGATGCGATTTCCGGACCGCAACGCGCTCGCCGCCACGCACGACCGACTGGACGAGAACGGAGCGGCCGTCGAAATCGTCCGCGTCTCCCAGCTCGGCGGCCGACCGACGGCACATCCTCGGCTCACGCCAGAGCAGCGGGAAGCGCTCGTCGCCGCGTTCGAACACGGCTACTTCGAGATACCGAGACGGACGTCGATGGAGGAACTGGCCGAAGAACTCGGCATCTCACATCAGGCGCTCTCAGAACGCCTCCGACGGGCCTACGAGACGCTCGTCGACGCGGAACTCCAGCCGGCGGGCGAACACGCCCCGTAACCTGAGTCACAGTTCGTCGAACGACGTGATCCGATAGTCGCCCTCGACGGGCTCGGCGCGTCGGTCGGGGCCGTGTCGATCGACGAAGAGCGCATCGAGGCCGGCGTTTCGCGCCGCGCCGACGTCGCAGACGCCGTCGCCGGCGAGAACGCCCGAGCGACCGTTTCGTCCGACGCCGAGATCGTCGACAACCCGCCGAACCGGCGTCGGATCCGGCTTCCATCCCGTCTCGTTCGTACAGCAGAGCACGACGTCGAACCAGTCGCGGATACCGAGGTGATCGAGTACGGGATCGGTGAGAAACGACTGACAGTGGGTGACGAGGCCGACCGGCGCGTCCAGGTCGCCGACGAACGCCGCGTCTTCGTACAGGTAGGTCGCCTCCGCGCGCACGAGCGGCTCTTCGACGTCGTGAAATTCTCGCCAGAACGTCTCCGGGTCGAACCCCCACGCGGCGAGTTGCTCGTTACGAGAGCCGGTCAGACCGTGCCAGAGCGTCTCAGCCTCCGCGTCGGTGAACGGCCGGCCCAGTCGGTCGCCGACCTCGTCGAACACCTCGCGCACGTAGGCCCACTCGACGTCGACGAGCGTCCCGTCGAGATCGCACAGCCAGTAGTCGTACGACGAATCCATGCGGACACAGGAATAGGGCGTTCGACGTAATGGGTGTTGTGGTGGAATTCGGGCGAGAGGTGACGAGTCACGCGTCGGTGAGCACGACCTCCAGACGACCCGATTCGAGCAAGATTTCGATCTGTCCGTACGTGAACCGACCGTCGACGTCGTCGCCGGCGAACGCGACGACTCGCCCGTCAGCCTCAGTCACCGTCGCAACGTCTGCGCCGTCCCGGTGGTGATAGACGAGCGTGGTACCGGGGAGGAACGCCTCGGCCGTGAGACGGTAGAGGTCTGAACTGCGCTGGCGCATACCGCAGGATGTGGCCTCACGGCGATACGCCTTGAGGTGTCACTGTCCAACAGTTATGCGATTTCGAACCGGAACCGGTCACTCCGCCGCGTCACCCTCGCGTCGAACCGGGGGCGTTCGCGACGTGAATCGGCCCCAGAATACCCGGTTGTGCGCGAACCGTCGGTAGCCCCACTCGCGCAGCTGTCCGTAGGCGCCGATACGCCGAAGCCGCTCGATAATCGGCCTGGCGGGCCGGCCGAGGTCTGAACGGGCGAACAGTTCCTCGAACGACGCCCCGCACGAATACCTGGCCTCGGGCGTGAGCAGGTGCGAACAGGACTCGTACTCCGGCGGGAGCCGCTCTCGAAGTTCCGGTTCGTCGTCCAGGTCCGAAAAGCCGACGAGACGAACGTCGGCGAGCGGCGCGAAGTACTCCGCCCAGTAGGTGCAAAATCCGCAGTCGTCGTCGAAGACCATCACGGCGTCGGTGTCTGTCATACGTGTGTCTACGCGGTCCACCTACAAACCGCTGTTTTCACAGACGATGGAATTCACCGGAGAAGTAACGTCCTCGCCAGTACGGCTGGCTTTGAAAGTCTAGACGTCCACGTCGTCGATCGAGCCGGACGAGGCGGTCTGTTCGGATTCGATGAACTCCGCCATCTCGATGTCCGCGTCGGTGATCCCGCCCTCGTCGTGCGTCGTCAGTCGGATCTCGACTTCTTTGAACCGGATGACGATCTCCGGGTGGTGGTACTGGGCCTCGGCGATTTCGCCGACCATCTGTGCGAAGTTGACGCCGTGAAGGTAGTCGGTAAACTCGTAGAGGCGTACGATCTCGTCGCCCTCTCGTTCCCAGCCACTCGGTAATTGCTCGGCGATTTCGTCGTCTGAGAGTCGGTCGGCCATGAGACACCCGATGCGTGCCACCGAAATAATAATTGTGCCTGAGTCAATCACGCCGGCGAACAGGTTCGAGCGGGCCGAGAGTCCTCAATCGTCCTCCGCCGTGCCGACGGACCCGACGCGCTGGTCGGCGACCCCGCGTTCGGACCGTGTGTGCGCGACGTCCGTCGCCGGATCGAACAGCCGTAAGGCGGTGTCGATCGTCTCCCAGTCGTCCGCGACCGCCGCCTCGCGAAGGCTCTCCGTCGGCGCGGCGAGCAACTGTCCGACGATGGCGTCGGCCATCGTCTCGACGATCTCTCGTTGCTCGTCCGTGAGCGGGTCGCGCTCGTCGAGGCGACCGATCGCCGTCTCGAGCTCTCGCGTCTTGATCCGGTCTGCCCCTTCGTACATCGCGGCGATGACGTCGTCTGCGCGGTTGCGCTTTATCTGCGTGAGCAGCAACTCGAACTCGTCGTCGACCATCCGCTCGACCGCGTTCGACGCCGTTTGGCGCTGTCGTCGCGTCTCCCGGGTGATCGTCTCGAGATCGTCCAGGTCGTAGACGGTCACACCCCGACGCCGTCCGGCCGACGGATCGACGTCGCGCGGCTGGCCGAGGTCGACGACGACCTGCTCGCGCCTGCCGAGATCGGTCGGTCCGAGAACCGGGTCGGCGGATCCGGTCGCCGTCACGATCACGTCCGCAGAGCGGGCCGCCTCCGTAAGCGCCTCGAGCGAGTACACCTCGCCATCGATCTCGTGGGTCTCGACGATCGAACGGGCGCGTTCGACCGTCCGGTTCGCGATCGAAACCGTCGCGACGTCGCTCGATTCGAGCGCTCTGACGGCCAGCCGTCCCATCTCGCCGGCCCCGACGACGAGTGCGTCCGCTCCCGAGAGGTCGATCGATTCGGCCGCCAGTTCGACGGCGGCCGATCCGAGCGAGACGATCCCCTCGTTAATCTCCGTCTCCGTTCTGGCTCGTTCGCCGACGTGGATCGCCTTGGTGACGACCGAATCGAGCAACTCGCCGATCGCGCCGCCGCGCCGGGCATCCTGGTAGGCGTCTCTGACCTGTCCGATGATCTGATCCTCGCCGAGGACGACCGAATCGAGGCCACAGGCGACACGTAAGAGGTGACGCAGGCTCGATTCGTGATCGGCCGTCGCGACGATGGACTCCGGGGCGGCTTCGAAAAACGTATCGAGGGCGTCGTAGCCGGCGTCTGCGGTCTGGGTAACGACGTAGGCCTCGACGCGGTTGCACGTCGCCAGGACGAACGCCTCGGTTACGTCCGGAGCCGAGAGCAGCGACGTCACGCCGGCGTGTTGATTCTCCGGGCTCGCTTCGGCGAGTTCGTCGACCGTCGCCGTCTCGTGCGTGACGCGGGCGCTCGTCACGACGCCGTTGGCGCTCACGTGCGGTCACCCCCGTCGACGCCGACGCGGTCCAGTACGTCCTCGGTCACAGTTCGGGCATTAGCCTCGCCGGTACGTAAAGCTGTCCAAACTGATGGGTCCGAAACGACCGATTCGAGCGCTTCGTGGCGGCGTTGGCCCGAAATTCCCGTCTTTTTGAGGGTCGCTCGGAGTTCTCCGAGTAGCCGCGCCAGTTCACCCGCGCCCGCCAGGTCGGTCTCGAGTTCCCGCCTGAGGTGTCGGCTCAACACCGGCGCCCGTCCACCGGTCGCGATCGCGACCACCACGGGGTCCTCACGAACCGTCGCGGGGACGACGACGCTGGCCGCGTCGCGGTTTCCGCCCGATCTCGTCGCGTGATTGTACAGCAGGCCGCGCCGGGAGGCGGCGTCGACGATCGCCTCGTTCACCGCCTCGTCGTCCGTCGCGGCGACGACGAGCGCGGGGTCGGCGCGCCCCAGCCACGCCCCGATGTCGTCCGGACCGGGTCGGGCCCGGACCAGATCGGCCCCGCCGAAATCGGCGTCGGCGAACGCGGGACTCACAACGATCACGGACGCCTCCGCGTCGAATCGGCGGGCTTTCCTGGCCCCGACGGGACCGCCGCCGAAGACGAGGACCGTCTCGTCCGTAAAGTCGTGAAAGAGCGGTATCATCGACGGGGATCACCGCCGATCCGAGGGCTCCGGTGAGGCGTCGCCAGCCGACCGATCGTCGGCGGTGTTCGCCGCGGCGCGCTCGTCGAGTCGGATGCCGGTCTTCTTTAGAATCTGCGTCGAAAAGAGGGTGTCCCAGTCGTCGTCCGCGACGTCCCAGTACTCGGAGACGGTCTCGCGGACCCGCTCGACGCGTCGGTCGCTCTCTTCCGGCGTCCGCCCGTGAGTCATCGCGAAGAGGTTGTAGGGCCAGACGCCGTCGTGGCGCGGCCGCTCGTAGCAGTGAGTGACGAACGGGAGCGAGGCGACGGCCGGACCGACCCCGGCGATGACGTCGTCGGGAACGTCCCAGACGGTCATGCCGTTTTCCGTGTAGCCGAGCGCGTAGTGGTTCGGCACGACGCCGATCCGGCGGATTTTGCCGTCGCGGACGAATCGGGCGATCGTCTCTCGCACCCACGCCGGCTCGCGGTCGATCGCGGTGGCGACGTCGGCGTACGGGGTGGGCGAGAGGGGAAGGCCGTCCTGAATCTCGAGGAGCAGGTCGCGCTCGGCGGGCGTGAGCCGTTCGCGTTCCGGGTCATCCGATCGGGTGCGGCCCGGGTCACCGCTAGGGTTGCGGTCGGAGAGGTCGATTCCATCGGCGAGGGGTCCGTCGAGCGGGAACGTGGCCTCGACGTGGAACTCCCGAAGCTTGGGCAGGTTGTACGTCGGCTGACCGGTTTCGGCCTCGATCGCTTCGAGCACGGCAGGGATACGAGATTCGTCGGCGACCGAGAGGACGAACCAGACGTTCAGGTGCGGGTGTTCGCGCTCGTAATTGTGCGCGACTTCGGGGTGGGCGTTGATCCGTTCGACAATCTCGTCGAACCGATCGGACGGGGCGGACGTGGCGACGAGCGTCGCCGCGCCGCCGATCTCCTGGGCGTTGATCAGCGGACCGAACCGGGAGAGGACGCCGCGTTCGTCCAGATCTCGGATGGTCTCCAGCAATTCGTCGGCGGTGAGCTCGACGCCGCGGTCGGCCATCGCGGCGGCGGCTGGTTCGAACGGCTCGGCCACGACTGGAAATCCACCCTGAAAGGCGTTCACGATCGCCCGTTCCCGGGTGGAGAGCGAAACGTCCGCGGACATAACCGGTCGTCGGTGCCGACCGACCATAAGCGACCCGGGATAGCGTTAGACCCCCGACGGCGTCAACGACGTGGCCACCATCTGATACGAGAGAAACACCACCGTCGGACCAGCGTCCACCAACTCACACCAATGTGAGTTTGGTGTGAGTTCCGAGGCATAGTTTTATGTATAGAGTCGGTCGACTACTCACATATGGCCCGCGAGATCCGGATCACGATCGACGACGACGAGGTGTTCGAGCGGATGAAAGCGCGAAAGCAACGGCTCGACCTCTCCTGGGAGGACGTCTTACACCGCGGTCTGCGGCGAGAGCCCGAACCCGACTCGCCGCCCCACGCCGAGGAACCACACCACGGCGGCCGACGGCGACGCGGCTCCGACCCGATCAGTTCACCGGGATCGTTCGCAGAAGACCTGAAACACCAGATACAGAACCAGGTTCGCGAGTCGCTGTCCGCCTCCGTCGACGCCTCGTGGTCCGACCACGACGACTGGCTCGACACCGACGTTTCGACGCTCGAGCGCGCCGAAGACGCCGTCCTCTCCTTCGACTTCCTCGGCGACGACGCGGCGGAATCAGCCTATCAGGTGCCGCTTCGCGTCACGCTCGAAGCCAGCGCCGACGGCCTCCAGGCCGACGTCGTCGCCGTCAGGCAGGGTCGAACGGTCTCGTCGATGAACGCCTTCGACGCGTCGGTTCGTCGCCGGATCGTCGAGGGACTCGCCACAGGCGAGGACGCATCGCTCGTGTTCGACGGCGGCGCAGAGGTCTACCGCGTCCGACCGCGACTCTCCTGGAGTCGGTCCGACGGCCGGCCGACGGTCATCGACGTCGCCGTAGACGAGGTCCGCTTCGATGACGATTGAAACTCGCCCCGATCCCCCGCAGTCCCAGACGGCACTGTTCGAGTTACTCAGCGACGAGACGCGACTGGCGATCGTCCGCGAACTCTACAGACACGAGCGGACGAACCCGGCGGCACCCGGGATCTCGTTTTCCTCGCTGGGAAAGCGACTCGACGTGGACGACAGCGGCCGGTTCAACTACCACCTTCGGCGCCTGCGAGGGTCGCTCGTCGAGAAACGCGGCGACCGCTACGTGCTCACGACGCTCGGCATCAGGCTGGGCGCGTTCGTGGTCGACGAACCGGTTTCACTCTCCGTCTTCGACGGCTCGTCGCGTGAGCACTAGATCGCTATCCAGCGGCTCGCGCCCACCGTCGACGCTGTGGCCCGTCTACCGTTCAACCGATCACTCCCCGAGAACGCTCGTCGCTCGGAATCCGAGTTCCTCGACACCGGAGAGGATCGCGTCCTGGTCGGCGCTCGCCTCGTAGTAGAAGACCAGATCGAACGATCCCTTTCGCAGGAGCTGTTGACACTCCCAGACGAAGTCGTCGCCGTCGAGCGTCAGCCCCTGGTGCTGGTTCGACGAAAAGTCCGGGTCGTCGTTCCCCGAGTAGACGTAGCAATCGGTGGGATCGATGCCGGCGGCGTCGGCGATGACGTCGCCGACGTCGATCGTCGCCTGCATCATCTTGACGTCTTCGCGTCCGCCGTAGTCGGTGTGGGCGACCACCCCGTTCAGTTCGATTTCGCCGGGCTCGAGGAGCGCCTTTGTGCGTCGGTATAACTCCTCGTCGATGACGCGTTCCATACGAGTCGTTCGCAACCGGACCTGAAAGCGCTCACGATTTGGCCACGGTGTCCGCCAGTACCGGGCCGGACCCGCACGTCGACGGGTTTTAACGGGCGCTCTGCAAACGGTGGCCCATGCACCGGCTCCGCCTCGCCGGCCTCTCGCTCGCCGCCGTCGGCGCGCTCGGTTTCGTGACGCTGCTCGTCGCCGGATCGCTCCGTCACCCGGTCGACGCCGCCGCCGAAACGGGACCGATCGAGTACGCCGCGATCGCGGCCAGCCTCCTCTGTCTGACCGCCGGCTGCGTGCTCGTTCTCACGTCGTACGTCGTCGAGAGCCAGTCGGCGACCGAGTGACCCGTGCGAATAGTGCGACACGGCCCGCGGCGTCGGCGGGACGGTGTGTCGAGGTTCCAGCCGTGGCGAGTGATTCTCACCGACCGAATCGTCGAGCGCGCGTACAGAACTCGAGGACGGCTCGGAGAAAGTCGCGCTTTCGAAAGTCTCGCCAGTTGACGTCCGTGAAGTACAGTTCCGAGTACACCGATTGCCAGATCATAAAATCGGAGAGGCGTTCGGCACCGGTCTTGATGACCAGATCGGGCTCGGACGGGAACACGAGGTGGGACTCGACCGCTTCGTCGTCGATCTCGGCCGGCGAGAGATCCCCCGCCGCGACCGACTCCGAGAGCCGCCTGACGGCCGTCGTAAACTCGTGTTTGCCGCCCAGTCCGATACCGATTCGGATCGGGGCGTCCGCCCGGGATCGATCCTCCGGCCCCCGAACGGCCAGCTCGTGGCCGGTTTCGAGGCGCTCCAGTTCCCGTCTGAGCGTCGGTATCGCGCCGCGGTCGAGGACGCTGACGTAGACGGTTACCTGCTCGGCGTACGCCATCGACCAGTCAAAAAAGTCCGATAACGTCCCGTACGCACCCCGCTCTAACAGATCCCGCTCCGTTATCACGAGGGCGATGTGAGCGGGACCGTCGCTATCGAGCCGGGCGATTCGATAGGCGAGATATCGTTCGTAGACACCCACACGTCGACCAACACTGTCACCACCCCTTACGGTTTCGGTCAGGTCCCCGCCGATAGAGGCACACCCATCCGGATCCGGTTGACACAGCCGACCACCGACGCAGGATCTTCCAAACAGCGTTTTCGGACCCGAACGACGGTCAATCGTCGATCGAATCGGTCAAGAACCGTTAAGTAACCCCCACAGAAAGGGTCCGCTATCGTGACATCGACCGTCCGACGGGCCGGGGCGATCGCCGCCCTGACAGCGCTCTCGCTTTCCATCCCGATTCGCGGACCGGTACTCGGTGCCGGAATCGCGGTCGTCCTCCTGCTGGTCGGGTTCGGCGTTCGACGCGGGCCGCTGTTCGACGTGCTCTCGCTTCCCGCAGATCGAGCCGACGGTCGCCTCAACTCGCTCTTGTTGCTCGTCCTCGCGGCGATCGTCCTCGGCACGCTGGTCGGCGTGACCGAACTCTCGTGGGCGATCGTCGTCGGCGTCATCCTGTTGCTCGGATTCGGCGACTTCACGTCGCAGCTCGCACGGCTCAAAACGGCCGACGACGCCGTCGCTGCCGCGGCGTTTTGCGTCGGCGGTGGCCTCGCGGCCGTCTCCGGGATGGGAGCGACGCACGCGATCGACGGCGCCGACGTCGCGGACATCCTCCCGATGGTCGTCTTTCTCGCCGCGAGCGGGGCACTCTTCGCCGCCATCCTTCGCGACCAGCTCCCGCGGTACGACGATCCGCTGGTGCTGGTCCTGACCGGCGGGTTGTGCTGGTTGCTCTCGCTGCTCGAACCCGTGGTCACCGGTACGGAACTCGCGATCGCCCTTATCGTGATGGTCGTCCTCGGCTACGCCTCCTACCGACTCGAAACCGCCTCCGTCGCCGGCATGCTCGCCGGCATCTTGCTCGGCCTGCTGACGATCGTCCTCGGCGGCTGGGGCTGGTTCGCCGTCCTGATCTCGTTCTTCGCGATCGGCGGCCTCTCGACGAAGTATCGCTACGCCGAAAAAGAACGACGCGGCGTCGCCGAAGGCAACAACGGCGCCCGCGGTAGTGCGAACGTCTTTTCGAACTCGGCGGTCGCACTCGTCGCCGTGGTCGGCTACGCCGCGAGCAACGTCTCCGTGATCGGCGTCGACCCGCTCATCTTCCAGTTCGCGTTCGCCGGCGCCGTCGCCACCGCACTCGGTGATACCCTCTCGAGCGAGATCGGCGGCGTCTACGAGAACCCGCGACTGATCACGACGTTCGAAGTCGTTCCACCCGGCACCGACGGCGGAGTGACCTGGCAAGGAGAACTCGCCGGCATCGCCGGTGCGAGCACCGTCGCGGTAATCGCGGCCGCCCTCTTCGAGCCCGTTACCGTCGTCGGCTTCGCAGTCGTCCTGCTTTCCGGCATCGTGGGCATGACGGTCGACAGCCTCCTCGGCGCAACGCTCGAAGGGGGACGACTCGGAAATCAGGGCGTCAATTTCTGTGCGACGTTCACCGGCGCACTCGTCGGTGCGCTCGCAGTCGGACCGCTCGGACTCGTCTGAATCGGCTCAGGGTCGGACTCGTCTGAATCGGGTCAGGGTGCGTGGTCGGCTACGTCCTCGGCCGCGTGGACGTCGACCGCCGCGGGACGCTTGACGAACTGGCCGAGCGAATCGGCGATGATCGTCGAGACGCCTACCGCCGCCGCGCGATCGAGCAACTGCTGGCTGACTTTCCCGTCGAGTACCATCACCGTCGGCGTCACCGAGAGCGTCTCGACGAGATCACCCGCTTCGTCCGTCGGCGCGTCCTCGATCACCGTACCGGCGTCGTCGAGAAAGCGGACCTGCCCGGAATCGGCACGGACGATCGCGTCGACGTGCGCGTACAGGTCGGTCGGCTCCGGTGCGTCTAGTCGCTCGGATTCGTCCGGCCCGTGGGCGGTTTCGGCCGCCGGCGACTCGTCCGAGCGTTCGACCGCCCCTGTCGCGTCCGAAACGGCCGCCCGGATCGAGCGCGAATCGTCGACCGCCGACGCCGATTCGGTGTCGGGACGCTCCTCGACAGAGTCGGGTGGCTCAGTCTCAGCCGGTGGAGCGGGTGTAGCGCTCCCATCGGTCGCCGGAATAGACTCGACCGCTTCGCCAGCGTCGACGAGGTCGGTCGACTCACCGCTGCTTTCGGGATCGCCCGCGGCTTCGATGGGAGTCTTGTTCTGAAGTGCGGTGAAGACGTCGTGGTGGTCGAGGTCCTCGACGGAGGCGCCAGCGGGCGGGCGCGCGACGTAATCGACCGATCCGACCTGGAGTAACTCCTCCAGAATGAGGTCGCCGCCGCGGTCGGCGTCGAGAAATGCCGTCGTCGTGCGCTCGGCCGTGAGCGAGGCGATCGGGTCCGGGACGTTCGTCCCCTCGACGGCCACTGCGTTCTTGATGCCATACGAGAGGAGACGGAGCACGTCCGACCGCCCCTCGACGACGATGATCGCGTCGCCGTCGGCGACGCGCGGGCCCGCCGGCAGTCCCTCGTACTCGGTGACGTCGGCGACGCGGACGTGTTCGCGAACGGCCGCCAGAATTTCGGCCGAGGACATGACGCTGTCTTCGAACCCCGTCCGGAGGAGTTCGGTCGCCCGATCGACGACCTCGCGTCGTTTGGCGGCCCTGACGTCTTCGATCTCGTCGACGCGGAACGACGCCCGACACGGGCCGACTCGATCGATCGTCTCGAGCGCCGCCGAGAGCGTGGCCGTTTCGACCTTGTCCAGGCTGCTCGCGATGGTGATAGTTCCGCGAGATTCGCCGCCGCCGCTACCCACCGAGACGTCTATTCGACCGACTTTTCCAGTTCGTCGAAGCTCAGGCAAGTCGAGTTCGTCTCCCAGCAAGCCCTCGGTCTGGCCGAAAATTGCGCCGACGACATCGCTCCGCTCGACGACGCCGTCCGCCGTGACGATCGCGTGAATGAGGTATTTTTCGGTATCCTCCATGGGAATCTCCGAGACGAGGTCCGTGCGTTACTAGAAGTACGGCGGGCAGACTCTAATACCTGTTGACCGACGTGTCGGGCGAATCAGTGTTCGTGTATCACAGACAGGGGAACTCGAAAACCGACGAGATTTCAGCCGAACCGACGGCTCACTGGTGGGCCAGCGGCCGGTACGTGCCGACGTACCAGTGGGCCAATAGAACGCTCAGGACGAGTACGCCCCCGAGGAAGAACAACGACCCGGGCGAGTACGCGGAGAACAGTCCCTCGAACGTCGACTGGACGAGTTCGAACAGGCCGTCGCCCCCCGACGGTTCGTCAGCCCCCGAATAGGGTTCGGCCTCGTAGGCTGCGTCGTCGTCGGCGGCGTGGTCGCCCGCATCGTCGGCCGCGGCTTCGTCATCCTCGACGTCCTCGTCGGCATCATCCTCCACGCCGGCGGCATGAAAGCCGTCGTCAGTCGCTATCTCCTCCTCCTGGCTCTCGGGCGCGTCGTCCCCCGTTGCGGCGGCGTCTTCGCCATCGTCGGCGACGGCATCGGTTCCCACCGCACCGAACCGGTCGGCCGCGGCCTGGACGAACAGGCTGGCCGCCCCGAGAATCCCGATCCCGCCGACGTAGCGAGAGACCGCCTGTTTCAACTGCGTCGCTCGCGACTCGTCGCTCGTAACGATGAGCGGGCCGTTCGCGGTCGCGTAGACGCTCATCTCGTTTCCGCGCGAGGAGTACCACGTATCGACGACGTCGACGAGCCCCGCGTCTTCTAACTTGTCCAGGTGGTAGCGAACGTTCTGGATCGACGAGTCGATCGCCTCGGCGACGTCGCTCGGCGTGGCCGGTTCGTCGTCGAGCGTCGCGTAGATCTTCCGAGCCGTCGTCGAGGAGAGGGCGCCGAACACCGCGTCCGCATCTTCGTCGTCGAGGTCGACGACCCGCGGCGTTCCGTCGGTCTGCGGCGTCTCGGATCGGAGTGGGAACAGCCGGGCCATGCGTCACCCTCACCTTCGTATCCACCAACCTATATCCTTTCCCTACCTGAAAAGGGCATTTTAGCTAACGAATTCGCCGCCAATAGACACCCAAACGCCCGATTTGGCGAAGTAGTTCGGTATCCCACACATCGAGTCCGGCGGGACGACCGTCCGATCGAGACGGTCACAGCGGCGACGATCACGTGACACGGGCACAACTAAAATCCGCGTTTTTCCGGCGTATTCGGCCGGTACCCGCGTGAGTCGAAACGGTTTCGGTCGACGGGGCCGATCGTCGGACATGAATCGACTCTTCCAGACCGCAGAGCGGGAGTGGTCGCTCCCGCGTCACGCCCACGTTGTGGTATACGAGCGACCGGGCGCGGTTTACTCACGATCTACGACTGCGGCGCGGCCCAGAAACCGCCGTCCGCTCAGTTACTCGGTTCGCTCGAACGGGTCGAGGCGGACGCCGACGTGCGACCGAACCCGACCGGTCACGTCGTCAGCCTGCGCGAACCGTCGACGCTCGCTGCGAGCGGAGACGATCGGTATCGGATCGTCCCGCGATGAGACGCGGGCTCGAATCACGGATCGGCGGGCCGAAACCGAACGCCTCGTGGGTTCGCAGATCCGAACGAATCTCGTCGGGTTTGAGTACCCCGTCCGTCAAGCGTATCGCATGCAAACGCACGTCGTCCCGGTCGGCTTCGACTACGACCGACTGATCGCCCCGCTGGTACGCGATCGACGAACCGTCGATCGCGCCATCCTCCTCGAAGGGGCCGTTGGCAGCCAGGCGAACGTCGAGTACTCGAAACACCTCGCTCGAAAACTGGCGACCGACTTCGAGAACCTCCTCGGCGCGGAGACCGATCGGTTCGTCCTGACGGACGTCTACGACTACCACGGCGCGTTCGAACAGGCCTACGACCTCATCACGGCCGAGCTCGAGGCCGGAAACGAAGTCTGGGTGAACGTCGCCGCCATGCCCCGGACGGTGAGCTTCGCGTTCGCGAACGCCGCCCACTCGCTGATGGTCGAGCGCGAAGAAGAACGCGAGCAGATCCACACGTACTACACCGCGCCCGAGAAGTACCTCGAGACCGAACTCGCAGAGGAGGTCCGCGCCCAGCGAGCGTTACTGGCCGAGCTGGCCGACGCGTTCGACGACGACCCGCCGGGCGAGCTCGAACCCGACCACATCACCGAACGGTTAGAGAGTGCGCGCGACCTCCTCGCCGAGTTCGACGAACGCGGAACGACGATCGGCGCCAAAGAGATCGACGGAAGCCACGTCGTGGAGCTCCCGGTGGCTTCGTTTTCGAACGTCAAACCGTTCGAAGAACTCATCCTCTTCAAACTCGGGGAGGACGGGGAGTTCGATTCGGTGTCCGAACTCGCCAGCGCGCTCGCGCGGGAACTCAACGAAGAGTACACCGACAGTTTCCGGTCGAAGGTGATTTACACCGTCGATCGCCTCGGCCCGGGCGGAAAGGGCTACGTCGAGCGCGAAGAGCACGGTAAGTCCTACCGGACGCGTCTGTCGACGATCGGCGAACTCTGGGTGCGAACGCACACGGACCGAGAACTCGTCCGGTGAGAATTCGTACGTTCGGGAACCGACCTCGCCGGCGTTCGTACGCTATCGTCGCGGGGACGCCCTACAGCGTTGACCCGCAGTAAGCTTTTCCCGCCCGCCATGGAACGGCACCGAGATGCGCGTGCTGATCGTGATTGGACATCCGCGATCCGACAGCCTCTGTGGGTCTCTCGCTAGCTCCTATCGCGAGGGTGCAAGTGAGGCGGGCGTTGAGGTCGAGACACTCGCGCTCGCCGAGCTCGATTTCGACCCGCACGTTCGAACCGAGTGTCCGAGCGAACAGGTCCTCGAAACCGATCTGGCGGCGGCAGCGGACCTGATCCGGTGGGCGGATCACATCGCGTTCGTCTATCCAAACTGGTGGGGAACGATGCCCGCGCTCCTGAAAGGTTTCTTCGATCGAGTGTTCAGACCCGGATTCGCATTCGAGTTCTACGAACCGGACGAGGGGGCGGGACACCGCGAACTCCTCGCAGACACGACGGCGGAGTTGCTCGTGACGATGGACGTTCCGCCGCGGGTGTACCGATGCATTCAACGGGAACCGGGGACGAACGCGATCGAAAACGCGACCCTCGGATTCGCCGGAATACGGACGACGCGAAGGACGTACTTCGGATCGGTCGAGACGTCGACGGCCGACGAGCGAGCGACCTGGCTGGATCGAGCCGAACGCCTCGGCCGGCGCCTGGAGACGGGCCCGGAATCGCGTACGAGTCGGGTCACGCAAACGGCTGCGACGGCCATCGGCGCGCTTCGTCTTCAGTTCTATCCGATGGCCTGGATCGCCTACGCCGTCGGCGCGCTCGCGGCCACCGGTTCCACTGCCACGTTCACCTCGGTGCTGTTCTGGCTGGGCTTTGGCTTCGTCTTCTTTCTCGAGGCGGCGACCGTCCTGAGTAACGAGTACGTCGACGTCGACACGGATCGACGGAATACGTTCGCCGGCCCGTTCACCGGCGGATCTCGCGTCCTGGTGGACGGCGACCTCGAATTCCGGACGGTCGGTGCGGGCGCCGTAACGGGCGCCGCGATCGCAGCCGCGTTCGGACTGGCGATACTCGCGCTCGGCGCCGGCTCACCGGTTTCGACGACGATCTTGCTGCTCGGCCTGGCGGTGCTCGCCCTCGGGTACACCCTCCCGCCGTTCAAGCTGTCGTATAGAACGCTCGGTGAACTCGACGTCGCCACCACGCACAGCCTCGGCGTCTTGCTCTGTGGATACGTCGTCCTCGGCGGGAACTTGCAGGATCCGTTGCCGTGGGTGCTGGGGCTGGCGCTATTCCTGTCGATCGTTCCCTCTATCACGCTCGCGGGCGTTCCGGATAGAGACGCCGATCGGGCCGCGGGAAAGAAAACGATCGCCGTTCGGTACGGGTTCGACGGGGCTGCCGTGGTGGCCGTCGCCGCGGCGATACTGGCCGCAGTCACGGTACTCGCCTGGGCCCTGTTCGACATCGTCGCCGTCTACGTCCCGCTGCTCCCGCTGGTCGTCGTCCACGCTGGCGGTATCGCGTGGCTCGTTCACGACCGTGTCTGGAATTCAGCTCACCCCGGACGCATCGACACCGTGATGATCGCCGCCCTCTCGTACATCCTCTGGTTCGGCCTCCTGGCGCTCTACGCGGTGAGTTAGACGGTGACCGTCTGAACGCCTCTCACAACCGTTCGTGGCGCTGCCCCGGCGTTCGCACGTGAACACGATGCGTGAACATTTCCGATACTTCCGTTACGATCGGTCGGCCGACGAGGTCGAATCGGCCGATGGTGAACACGGTATCGACTCGGCGAATCAGATATCGGAACGCAAAGGGTGGCGGTAAATAGCCCGTTACGCGTACGATCGACGCGATGCACTCACTGACACCGAACCTGATGGTCGAAGACGTACCCGAGTCGGTCGCATTCTACGAACGATTCGGATTCGAACTGCAGGTCGCGGTCACCGAGGACGAGGAAGGAGGCGGCGTCGACCACGAGCCAACAGACGGCGGCGATGACTCCACGAGCGACGACGAATCCGCGAGCGACGAGGATTGGGGTGAACTCCGCGACGACGAACACTACGTGTACGCACAGCTGACCGCGGGAGACGTCGAGTTGATGCTCCAGGAGCAATCGAGTTTCAGGGCGGACGTCGGCGCGCTCGCCGACGCGGATCTGGGCGGTTCGTTGACCCTGTACCTACGGGTCGACGACGTCGACGACCTCTTCGACGCCGCCGCGGACGCCGTGGACGTCCTGGACGAACCCGCCGAGACCTGGTACGGCATGCGCGAATTCTACGTTCGGGACCCGAACGGCTACGTCCTCGGATTCGCCGAATCGACAGACTGAGTCGAACCGCCATACGGTGAGAAGCCGGTCAGTCGAGCCGATCGATGAGCCGCTCGCGGAGGACGAGTAGACACGGCAACACGGTGAGGCAGGCGAGGAAGGCGAAGATGATCGCCAGCCCCGTCACGAGACCGAATCGCTGCAGCGGCGGCGAGAGCGCGAGCGCGAGGACGCCGAACCCGGCCGCCGTCGTGGCCGCGCTGCCGGCGAGGGCGCCCCCGGTTCCCGTCACCGTCGCCGCCAGTGCCTCGCCGAGCGACGCCCTGCGCTCGCGCTCGTGGACGAATCGCTCGCCGACGTGGATGCTGTAGTCGACGCCGAGTCCGATCGCGAGGCTCGTGATGACGGCCGTCTCGCTGTTGAAGGGCAGGTCGAGCAGTGCCATCGTACCGAGCAGCCAGGCGAGGGCGGCGACGACGGGCGCGAGCGTGATGGCGCCGAGGGTGAGCGCTCGGTGGCGGACCCAGTAGAGCACCGTCAAGAAGGCGAGGATAACGACGACCGTCACGGCGAACGCCTGCACTAGCGTCTCGAGCAGGGCGTCCTGAATCACGGCCGTCTGGACGGGCTCGCCGGTCGGAACGGTGCTGACGTCAGCGTCGGTGTCGAGCGTCGCGGCGAGCGCGGCGACGTCGTCCCTGACGGCCTGTGCGCTCGCGTCACCGCGAACGCTCACCGTGAGCCGGACCGAATCGTAGCTGCCGTCGTCCGATCGTTCGATCGCAGTCGCCGCGCGCTCTGGGTCTGCCTCGTAGAGAACGTCGTACAGTTCAGCGAGGTCCTCGTCGGGGACGTCGTCGTCCGTGGTATCGCGTTCGGCGAGGGCATCCCGAACGGCGTCGTCTTCGACGGCGAGCGCGCGTGCGAGGGCGAGCGGCCCGTCGAGTGCGATCGCTCCATCCGCGTCGGCGTCGATCGTCTCCCACCGCTCGTCGGTCCAATCTGCGCCCGCCAATCGGGCGTCTTCTATCGATCTCAGCAGGGCTGGATCGGTCACGTCGCCACGTATCAGGATCTCCGCCTGCGATCCTTCACCCCGATCCTGAAACGTGGTGGCCAGGTAGGCGGCGTCGTCGGCGACGGTGTAGGTATCCGGCGCGAGCGGCCCCGGAAGCGCCTTCGCCCACTCGGGGGCGTCCTCCGGGAGGAAGTCTGCCTGGTTGAACTCCGTGTCGATCGTTGTGGCGCCGTAGGCGCCGGCGGTCGCCAGCAGGAACGCGACGATCACCACGCCCAGCGGCGCCCGTCGGGCGAGCGCGACGCCGCCCGCGAGGACGCGGTTGGCCGGTCCCGGCGTGACGCCGAACGGTCGAATAGCACGGTTTCGGTCGAACCGCCCCTCGAGGAGCGAATCGACCTCGACTTTCAGCGCGGGAACGAAAATCGCGAAGGCGACGAACGTCGCGAAGATTCCACCCGCCGCAAGGAGGGCGAAGTCGCGAATGGCCGGAAGCGGACTCACCACGTTCGAAAGGAAGCCGACGCCGGTCGAGAAGGTGGCCGCGGCCAGCGCGAGGACGACGCCCCCGAGACCGAGCGCCATGCCCGACCTGACGTCGGTGGCGGATTCGGCCGCATCTAGCGTTCCCGCGCGCGCCTCGCGATAGCGCATCACCACGTGTAACGAGTAATCGATCGAGAGGCCGATCAACAGGAACGGAACCGCGATGAGTAGCTGGCTCATCGGGATCTCGAACCAGCCCATCAGCCCGGCCAGCCAGGCCAGTACGACGGCGATGCCGGCCAGTCCGAGAAGCACGTCGACGACGTCGCGGTAGGTGAGCGCGAGGACGGCGAGAACGAGGACGAGCGCGACCGGCGTGATGATCGCGAAGCTGTCGCCGACGGCGCTGGCGGAGGCCGCGTCGGTGATGCCCTGACCGAACACGAAGCCGTCGTCGAATCGCTCCTCGAAGAGCGCTTCCAGTTCTACCTGCGCGTCGTAGGCCGCTTCGGGCTCGTCGCTCCCGTCGTCGATCTGAAAGACGAACGTCAGGCGCGACTCGGCGTCGGTACTGCCCGGTTCGTGATCGACGGGCAAGAATGTGCTCGGCTCCGTCGCGGAACCGTCGACGGCCCCGTCGGAGTCGGCCGGCCCGTTCGCTCGCAGAACGTCCGCGACGAGCGCCTCGACCTCGGTGTCGGTACGCGATTCGAGGGCGGCGATCTGCTCGTCGAGCGACGGCGGGTCGGACGAGCGGTCACCCCTATCTGCAGCCCGATCGTCGATCGCGGCGGCCGTCGCCACGACGTTTTCTATACCCTGGAAGCCACCGTCAGCGAGCGTATCGTCGATCGAGGCCGTCTCCGTGGCTTCGGCCTGCCAGTAGAGACTCCCGAGCAGCGACTCCCTGGACAGGACGTCGCCGCCGTCGTCGCGGACGACGACCTGGGTCAGGAGCCGATCGTCGGTCTCGTACCGTTCGTCGACGTACGCGGCGGCATCGGTTTCGGGCGAGTCGACTTCGAACTCGCCGATACCCGCGTCCTCTGTCTCGCCCACGGCCGCCCCGGCCGCGACGAGCGCGGTCAGCACGAGCACTGCCAGGACGACCGCCCGGCTGTGATCGACGAGCCACCCGGCGTAACGGGCGGCGAGGGGCTCAGACACGCCGCCACCCCGCGCGCGGATCGTAAGAGCGACCACTTCGGTGGTCCCGCGGAGCGCTGTCGTATCGATGGACTCGCGCTCGATCGTCAGTACCCCGCCGAGAGACGTCTCCTACCATCACTCATCCCACACTCGACGTCGCGACGGCATAGCGGTTGCGACGGGAATCGATTGTGTATAATCGAAAATGGATTATACGAGGGCCACGAGAGCCACGTACCGCACTCGATCGGCGAGCGAGGCGGGCACCCGAACATGAATACCGACGTAGATCGCGAGCGAGGGATGCTCAGCCCGGCCGACCGCGCGTACCTGCTCGGCGAACGGGAGATGGGCCACGACCAGTCGAAACGAAACGCCGAGTCCCGGATCCGCCGTCGAGTCCGTCACGCGCTACTGGACTGGAATCTGTTACTCCACACGTTGCCGACGAAAGACCGCCGACGGCTATTCGAGGAGATCCAGGACGACCCGGCGCTCCTGGACGGGCTTCGGGCCGCGGTGGCGTTCGGATACATCGGCGTGACGGAGCGAGGGATGGACTTCGAGACGGTGCTCGAACCGGCGGTCCGGAGCTCGGAGGAGGCCCGCGCGGCAAAGAACGAAGACGCTTCCGTCTCCGTCGAGGTGAACTTCGACGTCGAGACGACCGTCGAATCGACGCTCGCGACCGTCGCCGAGCGGATCGACGCCGGTCGCGCCGTCACGCCGCGCGAACTGTTCTCGCTGATCATGCAGGACGTTCACGAGGTGACTGGCTACGAGGAAATCGACCTCGTCCGGACCGACGAGGGTGCAGACGACGACTTTCTCGAACGGCTCGCGGACTACCTCGGCGGAACGCTACTCGTCCGCTCGTCGTCGCGGGCGACGATCCGTCTCGACGCGGCGTCCGAGTGAACGGCCCGCTCGCGAAACACCTTTAATAGTCGGCGTTCTGACCTGGAGGTATGGACCGATCCGTCGCGACCACCGAGGACGGACCGCCCGACGCCCTTTTCGTAGGGGCCTTCTAGCCCCGCACCTACCGAGATTCGACGGATGTATTGACCCCGGAACGAACCTACGAGCAACGACCAGTCTCAGCAATGACGACCAACGGACCGCAACGACGACGACGGACGTATCGACGACGCCCGATCCGGGCGGTGAGACCATGAGCGGCGACGCCGTCGAATCGACGCGCGAGCGCGACGACGAGGACCGAACGCCGTCGATCGACGACGACTACGATCCAGCGGAGATAGAAGACTACTGGCAGCGCCGCTGGGTCGACTCGAAGACCTACGCGTACGAGGGCGAGCCGACTCAGGACCCGAACACGGTCTACTCGATCGACACGCCGCCACCGACGGTGTCGGGAAGCCTCCACATGGGCCACCTATACGGTCACACCCTGCAGGACTTCGCCGCGCGCTTTCAGCGGATGGCGGACGGCGACGTCCTCTTTCCGTTCGGCTACGACGACAACGGCATCGCCAGCGAGCGACTCACCGAGGAGGAACTCGACATCCGACACCAGGACTACGACCGTCGCGAGTTCCAGGAGCTGTGTCGCGACGTCTGTGCCGAGTACGAAGCCGATTTCACCGAGAAGATGCAGGGCCTTGGCTGTTCGATCGACTGGGACAACACCTACAAGACGATCGAACCCCGCGTCCAGCGGATCTCGCAGCTGTCGTTTCTCGACCTCCACGAGAAGGGCCGCGAGTACCGAAAGAACGCCCCGGCGATCTGGTGTCCAGAGTGTGAGACGGCGATCTCGCAGGTCGAAACCGAAGACGACGAGCGGGCCTCGCACTTCAACGATATCGAATTCGAGGTGGTCTCCGAGGGAGCCGACCGCGAAGCGTTCGTCATCTCGACGACGCGACCCGAGCTGATCCCTGCTTGCGTCGCCGTCTTCGTCCACCCCGACGACGAGGCCAACGCCGATCTCGTCGGCGAGACCGCACGCATCCCGATCTTCGGCCAGGAGGTGCCGATCCTCGAAGACGAACGCGTGGACGTGGAGAAGGGAACCGGCGTCGTCATGTGCTGTACCTTCGGCGACCAGACCGACATCGAGTGGTACCAGGCTCACGACCTGCCGCTTCGGGTCGCCATCGACGAGTCCGCGACGATGACCGACCTCGCCGGCGAGTACGAGGGACTCTCGACCGAGGAGGCTCGCGAGGCCATCGTCGAGGACTTAGACGAGGCGGGTTCCCTGCGAGATCGGTGGGAGATCACCCACGCGGTCGGCGTCCACGACCGCTGTGAGACGCCGGTCGAGTTCCGCGTCTCGAAGCAGTGGTACGTCGAGATCCTCGATCACAAGGAGGAGTACCTGAAAGCCGGCCGGGAGATGGACTGGTTCCCCGAAAAGATGTTCACCCGCTATAAACACTGGATCGAAGGGCTGGAGTGGGACTGGCTCATCTCCCGCCAGCGAGACTCTGGCATTCCGTTCCCCGTCTGGTACTGCGCTGACTGTGACGAGCCCGTGCTGGCCGACCGCGAGGCGCTCCCGGTCGATCCGCTCGCCGACGAGCCGCCGGTCGAGGTCTGCCCAGAGTGCGGTCACGACGACTTCGACCCGGAAGCGGACGTCTTCGACACCTGGGCGACCTCGTCGCTGACGCCGCTTATCAACGCCGGCTGGGACTGGGACGACGAAGCCGGGGAATTCGCGATGGACCATCCCGAACTCTACCCGTTCGACCTGCGGCCCCAGGGCCACGACATCATCTCGTTCTGGCTGTTTCACACGGTCATCAAGTGCTACGAGCACACGGGCGAGGTGCCGTTCGACGCGACGCTGATCAACGGACACGTCCTGGACGAAAACCGCGAGAAGATGTCGAAGTCGAAAGGCAACATCGTCGCGCCCGACGACGTCGTT
Organism: Halovivax gelatinilyticus; assembly: GCF_024300625.1. Lineage (GTDB taxonomy): Archaea > Halobacteriota > Halobacteria > Halobacteriales > Natrialbaceae > Halovivax > Halovivax gelatinilyticus. The sequence continues at coordinate 474,423 of NZ_CP101322.1, forward strand.
TCGGAATACCCCGTCGACGCGATCCGCTTCTGGGCGGCCAGCGCGGCCGTCGGCGACGACTTCGCCTACCAGGAACAGGACATCCGCGCGGGCGAAAAGCTCCTTCGCAAGCTCTGGAACGCCTCGAAGCTCGTCGACAGTCTCGCGCCGGCCGACCCCGACGAGCCCGCCGACCTGGAGCCGATCGATCGCTGGTTGCTGGCCGAACTAGACGACGCGATATCCGACCTCACCGCTCACTTCGAGGCACACGAGTACGCGAAGGCACGGGATCGACTGCGGACGTTCTTCTGGAACACGTTCTGTGACGACTACCTCGAGATTGCGAAGGAACGAGCCGACGAACCGTCGACGCGGTACACGCTGCGGACGGCCCACCGAACGTTCCTCGAACTCTGGGCGCCGGTTCTCCCGCACGTCACCGAAGAGATTTGGCAGGCGTGTTACCTCGAGGACGCGACCGCGAACCTCTCCGAGACGAGCATCCACCGACGCGAGTGGCCGACGCCGCGCGGTTACGACGCCGATCTCGAAGCCGGCGAGGCGGCGATGGCGGTCATCTCCGCGCTGCGTCGCTACAAGAGCGACAACCAGCTACCCCTCAACGCCGAGCTCGAGGCCGTCTCGGTCTACGGCCCGATCGCCGGGTTCGAGGACGCAATCCGCACCGTCATGCACGTCGAGGAGCTCACGATCCTCGAGTCCGAACCGGAGGTCACGACCGAGATCGCCTCGATCGACCTCGACTACGCGACGCTCGGGCCGAAATACGGCTCGAAGGTGGGCGAAATCGACGACGCAATCGACGACGGTGACTTCGAGATCGACGGCGACGCGTTGTGCGTCGCCGGGGAGGAACTCGAACCAGCGCTGTACGAGATCGAGCGCGAGCGCACCTACGTCGGAGACGGCGAGATGCTAGAAACCGACGACGCGATCGTGATCGTCGAGTAAGTCCGCTCGAACCCGGGTTGCCGGACGAAACGATTACGTACTGGGACAGATTCTCGAATCATAGTGACCGAAACCGACGAGAGTCGCCTGTCCGAGCGCGATCGACGCCGCCTCGCCGCATTCGCCGAGGCGACGGACCTGGAGACGCTCGTCCAACTCACCGGTGCCCACTCGATCGACGACGCCTATTTCGCGGCGAAAGCGGAGTGGACCGACCTCCGCCGCCGGGCGCTCGACCCGCCCGAACCCATCGATGGGTTCCCCGGTCGGGCCGTCGAGATTGACGGCCACCAGTTCGTCGTTCACGGAATTACCCACGCAGGGACGGACGCCGAACGCGAGTACCTCCGCTCGATCGTCCCCGGTCTCGTAGCCGACGGCGCGGCGGTCTACTGCGAACAGGGAATCCGGACCATGTACTTCGAGGACGTCGGCGGCGTCTGCGAGATGGACGACCTTCGGTGGGCGATGGATCGTGCAGACGAGTACGGCGGCGATGGCAACCTCAGGGGCGCGCCGGCGATGGTGGCCGACGTCGCCGAAAGCGCAACCGACGCGCTCGACGACCTCAGAGATCGCTCGTTTTCGTCGATCGATTCGGCCAGACGGCTCTACGGCGATCGGTTCGCCCGGGCGCTGGGCGACGTCGCCACCTCGTTTCTGACGGGACCGACGGATCGCTCGACGGGCGTCGACTTCGAGTCGTTCGTCCGATCGAATCGCGCCGCAGCGGATCCGGTCCACCTCGGGAACTTACAGTACTACTACGAGACCCGACTCTTACCACAGCCGCTCGAGCGAGCGTGGCTCGCCGGCCACGATCCGGAGCTCTCGGTGCTCACCCACGGCCGTAACGAGCGGATGGCGGCCTACGTGGTCTCGCACAATCGCGACGCAGACCGGGTGCACGCGATCGTGGGGGCCGCACACCAGCCCGGACTGCTCTACTGTCTCCGCTCGATTCGCGACGGGCGTCTCTCGATCGACGACTTCGATCTCGTCGACTGACGCAGTCGAATCGACTGCACGCCGATGCGGTGAACGTAGGCGAAGCTGTCTGAGACCATTTATTACGACAGTAACAGCTATTATGTTGGTTATTGTGGGTGTGAACGTACTCGAGTAACGTCGAGTCTGACGCTCCGACGGCCTCGGTCGCGTTGGCGAGTACGGACGAAACGAACACGGCGCCATGACTGTACCGACCACCCCCACAGACGCCCGTCGCACCGGCACCGAACTCACGATGAGTACCGCGTTCGAACTCCTGGCCGATCGACACCGCCGGCTCGCGCTGTACTGTCTCTCGAACCGCGTCGAGGCGATCACCCGTGTCGACCTCGCCGCGGAGATCGCCAACCGCCTCGACGGACCGAACGACGACCTCGTCGAACACATCGGAATCCGATTACACCACAGTCACCTGCCGAGACTCGACGAGGTCGACGTGGTCCGGTACGACCCCGACGTCGATCGGGTGCAATCCGGGCCCGCGCTCACGACGCTCGAGCCGTTTCTCGAACTCGCTCGCGCCGAAGAACGGTCCACGGTGGCCTGATCCGAACGAGCCACGCCGCTACCGGCGGCGCCGGTCGAGTTCGACCGCCTTCGCCCGAATCGACGTGGCGAGAAAGAGCGCGAGGAGCGTAAACGCCGTCGCTCCCGCGCCGGCGATCCCGAGTGCGGTCGCGTCCAGATACATCGGCTCGTCGCCCGAAACCGGCAGCCTGGTGTGGTGTGGATCGCCACCAGTGACGGGGACGAAGTAATCGACGATCAGGTCGACCCCGTACCACAGAAGGGCGACGCCCACCGCCCAGACCGGAAAGTCGGAGATCCGGTGTAAGACGAGCGCCTGGACGACCATCGCCAGGTGAGACAGAAAGAGGAAGGCGAACATCGCCGGGTGGATCCCCACCTCCGCGTACTGCTCGGAAAACGCGAGCAGCGTGTAGGGCGTCCACAGGCCGAGGATGACGTTCCCGAAGAAGGCGAGCGCCGTGAGCCAGGGGAGTTCCCGCCCGAGTTTCCAGGCGGCCACCGCCAGCGCGAACAGCAGCGTCGCGATCGGACTGTCGGGGACGAACGGCCACATCACGGTCGGCGTCTCCGCGAACTGGTAGCGATAGTACCAGAAGCCGAACACCGTTCCCGCCAGGTTGACGGCGACGATCGGCCAGGCCAGCCGGAGTCCGAAATCCTCGATCCGGCGGGGTACGGGGGCGACCCAGCGCGGGAGGGGATCGCGGGCGGGTATTTCCGTCGAGCGAGCCATTGTCGAAGCCCTCGCAACCGACCCGCAAAGAGGTAGCGATTCGTGAACGTGTTCGGAGGCGGTCAATCGAGCGCCTCGACCGAGACGAGAGAGCCCGTCGTTCGGAACGGTCAGACCGATAGCGGATGCGACACCGGACAATCGTGGTCGGATGGACACGCGTAAGTGGAGCGCCCGCATAGCCCGCGGTATGGCCGAATCTACCGATCTCGAAGAGCTTCGACGGGGAACCGAACTCGTCAAGCGCGGTTTCGCACGCATGCAAAAGGGCGGCGTCATCATGGACGTCGTCAACCGCGAACAGGCGCGCATCGCCGAGGACGCGGGCGCCGTCGCCGTCATGTCCCTCGAAGCGGTCCCGGCGGACATCAGAAAGCGCGGCGGCGTCGCCCGGATGGCCGACCCCGCAGACGTCGAGGAGATCGTCGAGGAAGTCTCGATTCCGGTGATGGGCAAAGCCCGCATCGGCCACCTGAAGGAAGCCCAGATCTTAGAGGCCGTCGGCGTCGACATGATCGACGAGTCGGAAGTGCTCACCCCGGCCGACGACGCCTACCACATCGACAAGCGCGACTTCACCGCCCCGTTCGTCTGTGGCGCGCGCAACCTCGGCGAGGCGCTGCGACGCATCGACGAGGGCGCGGCGATGATCCGCACCAAGGGCGAAGCCGGTACGGGCGACGTCAACCAGGCCGTCCACCACCAGCGGACGATCAAGGGGGAGATCAGAAAGATCGAAGGGATGAAACACGAAGAGCGAGAGGCCTACGCCCGCGAGATCGAAGCCGACGCCGAACTCGTCCACGAAACCGCCGAGATGGGCCGACTCCCGGTCGTTAACTTCGCCGCCGGCGGCATCGCGACGCCCGCCGACGCGGCGCTCATGATGTACCACGAGTGCGACGGCATCTTCGTCGGCAGCGGCATCTTCGGCGCCGAAAACCCCGAGGCGATGGCCGAAGCGATCGTCGCAGCGACGAACAACTGGGACGACCCCGAGACCCTGGCCGAGATCTCGAAGAACATCGGCAAGGGCATGAAAGGCGACGCGAACGTCGATTTACCCGAAGAGGAGAAACTGCAAGGCCGCGGCGTCTAAACTCGGCGACACGATTCAGCCGGATTGTTCATAGACGAGCGCGTGATCGAATCGAGACGATGTCCCACAAGAGCGTCTACTTCTCACGATAGCACCTAACACGCGGTCGCGTACCGTTGGTCCGCCTCCGGGCCCGTCTCACCATCGAGGGCGACCGATTGCGCCACGTAGTGAATCTCGAGGGAGACGACGGCCTCGCCCGCCGCCCGGGCCGCCTCGCACAGGTACGACCCGAACGCCGCGTATTCGGCCTCGCTCGCGCTCCGAAGATCGGTGAGATAGCGGTGCCAGAGGACCGTAGGATAGCTTTCGGCGGCGTCTGGCGGCCGGTCCCAGCAGACCGCGCCGCCACCGAAGGCGTCGACGCGCTCACCCGACTCGAATTCGGCAGGGGCGACGTACCAGCCGACCGTTTCCGGCGGGTTCGGCGCGAACATTGCCCAGCCGTGGTCGCCGGGGTCGAGGTCGCCGACGGCCAGATCGGCGTCCGCGACGACGACCGCCTGCCAGCCGACCAGTCCTACGTAGGCGACGACGACCACGACCGTCGCGAGCGTCCGACGGCGGCTCGTGTCGGGTGCGAGACGCGGGATCGGGACGGCGCGTCCGATCGGACCGATCCGACCCGTCACGGCTTCGATGGCGGTTCGGATCGACCGATCGACGGCGACGACGATCTGCGATAGGTGTCTGACCGATCGGCCGAATGAGAACGGACGGTGAGCGCGAAGCCAGCCCCGGGTCGGATTGGCGACTCGTCGCTCGAACTGGTCCCAGCACGGTGGCGGGAGAAACGCGAGCAACAGCGCGACCATCGCGAGCGGGAAGAGTCCGGTTCGGAGCGTCGCCAGCATCGTGAGGTGTACGCCCACGTACGGGACGACGAGAACAGCCCGCCGCCGGCCGGTGAGCGCGAGCAAGAAGACGGACGAACAGAGCAGACCGACCCAGACGTAATTTGCGACCACGAACAGCCGAGGATCGAGGTTCGCGACCGCGGGGCCGAGCAGGACCGTGTACTGATCGAGTTCGAAGACGAGTCGGACGGCCTCGCCGGCTCGCCAGCGGTCGCTCCGAAGCCGGAGCATCGCGTTGGAGGCGTAGACGAGCACGACGACGCCGAGCAGGGCGGCGGTGGCCGGCGTCCTAAGCAGCGGGCCCGCAGACGATGGCTCCGCGCGGGTCGGCTGGAGAGATCGACGCCTGCGGCGAGCATCGATCGACCAGCGTGCAGAAAGCGGACAGAACAGGCAAAAGAAGAACGCGGCGAGCAGGATCGTGTCTCCGCCGTTGACGACGTAGGGGTTGCGCGCGTACAGCGACGCCGTGAGCACCCAGGCGCCGACGGCGGCGATCCGCGTTCGATAGCCGACGAGCACGCAGAGTGCGAACGCCGCCGACAGCCCGAAGAGCAGCGCCTGGGCCCGGGGCGAGCCGACGCGGGCGTGGACCGACAGCGAGGCGAGTACGGGATAGGTCTCCGCGTGCACTGCGCGCGGAAGTACCCCTGCATCGGTGTAGAACGCCGTCAGGTCGCGCGCCCGCATGGCGAGGTCGGCCAGGAGGAGCGAGCCGAGGGCGATTCGGAGGGCGGCGAGCGCCCGCGCGTCGACGCCGAGGCGCCGCGCGAGTGGGCCTGGCCGGTCGACGGCGCCGCCCCGTCGGGGACCTGTCATCGGCCGACTATTACCCAGGTAGTGTAAATACTTTCTGACGTGAGTGTCGAAAAATTCCTCCTGGCGTCCCAGTAAACATTCGGCGCGGTCTCGTGGGCGACCAACTACCGATCGTACACCGTCGCACCCGTTCCGATCCGCGTCTGGTAAACGTGACGTTCGACGCCGACGGAGCGAACCTCTATCATCGTCGCCTCACCGACCGCGGGGTATCGACGATGAATCGTTCTACTTCGTCGACTCCCCGTCTACGTCGAATTCGCACGTCTCGACGTAGTTGTGAGCGATCGAAACGCCGTCCGGGTCGATCGACGCGTAGACTTCGAAACAACTGATTTCTCCGTTCGAAACGTCGAGCGTGTCTGACCCGCTGGTGGCCGATGAAATTGCGACGGTTGAATCAACTGAAATGGTCACGTCGTAGTGAACACGGTCGCCCATCCAATCTTCGACGATCTCGACAGAATCGGCAAACGTCGGTTCCTTCGGATCGAGCTGATACTCGCCGCGATACGTTCGGTCGTCACCAGTTCGAACGTCAACCGTCGCGGTGACGGATTCTTCTACTCTGTTGATGATCAAGATGCGGCGTAACCCGTACGGTGGATCGGAAGACAGACATCCCGACAAGAGCGTGCTCGCAGGGAGGGCACACAAGAGGGTTCTACGGTTCATACGTTTGAGTCTGATAGTAGCGTATTAGTCCACAAGTTGTATTTATTAAGGGAGGACTTGTTTATATACTAAGGATTTAAATATCCTCTTCCTTCACCTAGATTTATTATTCGTTGCTGAAGCAAAGAATGGGTTGTTCGTTAGAACGTGAGTTACGGGAACTCTCTCTCCCTCAATGACCCTATAGACGTTGTCTTCTACTTCCGTAATACCAAATCGTCTTAATACTTCAGAAGACATGGTGTCCGGATGCCCAGTTAACTCATCTTCGGATGTCGGACAGTATGGATCTGTTGGTGGGCAATCCGGTGGATCCGAACCATTAAACGATGTGTCAAATTCTATATCATGCCAGGTTCTACCTTGACCTAAATTTCGATAAGTCGAAATCGAGCTTCGGCAGTGAATATTAGGAGACATATATGGTCCACTTTTAACCAGAACTTGGTGAAAGTTCGCCGTCGCTTTACGGTCCCTCGTATACCAACTCGAAGTATAGGTGAAGCTAAATCCACCGCCCCCGAGATCGAATCCGTCTGGAGCCCTAAGAGAATCCATTGCTTCAGCCGAAGACAAAATCCACCCTCCAGGAGTGAAATTTGTCAATCCATTAATCACATATACTTCAACCCAATCCGGTAATAATCCACCATCTCCACTAGGATAGACTCCAAAAGCGTCATCCTCCGTGTAAGGTAGAATTTGTACACCTGATTGATTGGGTAGAAATTCGTATTGCTGTGAATTTATCTCACGTGCTGAGCCACCATGATCACGGTAATACGTATTCGCAAATGACAGTAGGGAAATGGAATGCATCCACCCTTGGCCAGTATGTTCAGACCAGTGCCAATATAGCCCAGATCCCAGCATATAATCTTTGCCACTTGTCCACGGAACATTGTCAACCATCATACTAGAGGCGATTCTGTTCACATCGGACTGAGACTTTGCGTGGGTTCTTGAGTCAGATCCCGCAGTTTTGGTTGGAAGTAGTCCTGTTCCCAAGCCAAGCATTCCTGCGGATTTCAATACATCCCTCCTATCGACCATTTCCATCAACCATGGAATGTACTTATTCCACGAGAATATAAATGTTAGTGAAGTTAATAAAATATAATTTTATTAGGATTTGATTTGGTATTGGTTCCGTTAGAGGCGATAGAAGTCGAACGATATCAAATTAAGTTAGGTATTTTATAATTTGAGCAAGGACAAGAGAGACGGCACCGACGCCATTCAGTCGTACACCGTCGCACCCGCTCCAACCCGCGTCTGATAGGCGCGACTTTCGACGCCGACGGCGTCGAAGGCGTCGAGCATCGCCGAGGCGACGGCCCGACGGTCGGTCGGATAACAGACCGCCAGCATGGCCGGCCCCGCGCCGCTGATCGTGACGCCGGTCGCGCCCGCCTCGAGCGCGGCGTCGCGAACGTCGTCGTAGCCGGCGATCAGTTCGGCGCGCTCGGGCGTGACGACGCTGTCGCGCATGCCCCGACCGACGAGGACGGGGTCGTCTCTGGCCATCCCGGCGGTGAGCGTCGCCGCCGCACCGACCGTCTCGACGAGGGCGTCCATCGACGCGTCAACGGGGACGACCCGCCTGGCGTCCCGCGTCGAGACGACCGTCTCCGGGAGGCAAGCGACGAGCGCCAGCGACGAATCGATCGTCGTGATCCCCTCACCGGTGACGATGGTGAAGCCGCCCAGGATCGCCGGAGCGACGTTGTCCGCGTGAGCCTCACCGGAGACGACCGCCTCGCCCTCCGCGGCGGCGCGCACGAGCGTTTCCGAGTCGTGACCCAGGTCGTAGAGGGCGTCGAGGGCGACCGCGGTGGCGGCGGCGCTCGCCGCGGAGGATCCCAGGCCGGACGAGGGCCTGACACCCTTGTCGATCGTGATGTGAGCCGGTGCGTCGAGGGCGCTGGCGACGACACCCGCCGTGTTATCCGCTGGATCCGTCGGGATGTACTGACTACCCACCCCGGTGACGGTGATCGTCGTCTCGTCGGCGGGTTCGACGTGGACGACGTCCGCGGGTCCGGCGAGCGCGAGGCCGAAGACGTCGAATCCGCTGCCGAGATTCGCGCTCGTCGCCGGCGCCCGTACGGTGACCATAACTCAGGTATCGCGAGGGAGCGGAAAAAGGTAGCGGGGCGAAATCGCCGTCCGTCGGGCCGATCCCGATCGGCGAGCGAGCGGGTAACGAGACGTTACGATCGCTCACACGCGAGGCGCTTTGTACCCGAACGTCGTGGGTCGAATCGAGCCGTGGATCGATCCGCCTGGGCCCCACTCGTCGCGGTAGGAGCGGACCGATCGAACGATCGACAACGCGCGAACGAATTCGCCGATCGATCGACGCGACACGCAGATTCCCCGCTGGTCTCCGTAATCGTCCCGACACACGATCGGCCGGAGCGACTCCGACGCGCCGTACGAAGCGTCTTCGGCCAGACGTACGCTCCGATCGAACTGTTCGTCGTCGACGACGCCTCGGCGCGACCGGCCCGTCCGGTCGTCGAGGAGACAGTGGGCAACGTGAGCAAGCGCGAGGATGGCCTACACCAGGCGACGGAGATCGTCCGGTTCGACGAGAACCGGGGCGGAGCGGCGGCGAGAAACGCCGGCATCGAACGCGCCTCGGGTGAGTACGTCGCGTTTCTCGACGACGACGACCGATGGGACCCCGCGAAACTCGAACGCCAGATCGACCGACTCGAATCGGCGTCTGAAGACGTCGGCCTCTGTTACACTCGCGTCGTCCAGCTCGACGACGGGGCGGTGTCGGCCATCTCACCCGCGACGGCGGAGGGTGAACTCGCGAGAGACTTGCTCACTATCAACGTCGTCGGGACTATTTCCTCGGTGGTGGTCAGGCGGGCCGTAGTGGAGACCGTCGGCGGGCTCGACCCACGGTTTCCGAGCTGGCAGGACTGGGCGTACTACCTGCGCGTCGCGGAGTCCTACCGGTTCTGTTCGGTCGACGAACCGCTGACCGTTCGACACAACGCGGGCGGACAGCTCAGCGGGGACTACTGGACGAAACGAGACGAGACGGCCCCGCTGTTCCGGCGGACGTTTTCGCCGATGGCCGCGCAGTACGGCGGTCGGTTCGAACGCCGGTTCGACGCGTCCGTCGAGTATCACCTCGGCCTGGCGGCGATTCGAGCCGACGAGTTCGCCGCCGCCCGTCGTCACTTCGCCCGCGCGGTCCGAACGTATCCACGGGCGCCCGTCTTCACGTGTTACCTGGGAGCCGTCTCAGGTGGTCGATGGACCTACGGACCGCTGTACGCCCTCGGGTCGATCCTTCCGATCCGCCGGGTAAAGCGGGCGTTGCAGTAGCGGCGCGCTCGTCACTGCTCCCGCGTGGACGGGAGCCACACACGATCGTCACCGTATCACGCACCTACCCCGGCGAAATCGGGGGCAGGATTTACCGTTCGTCCGTGGTAGCCAGAGGGGACCGGTCGTCAGAACTCACATTCCGTGACGTCGAAAAGGGACGTCGTCACCACCGAGCGAGAGTCGATCACGCACCAGCCAGCACGATGAGCCATTCACGAACGGGCCCAACGCACGAGCGATCGGCGGTGACCGCACTCCTCGGACGGGTACCCCTACTGGAAGCGCTGGTGGCGTTCTCGCTGTTTCCGGCCGTCTATCTCGGTGCCGATCGGATGGCGCCGATCGAGGCCGCGGCGCCGGTGAACCCCTACTACCTTGCAGTCGTCGCGGCGGTCACGCTCGCGGTCGTCGTCTTCCTCGTCGATCGGCGAATCTACCCGCTTTCGGCAGCCGTCGTTCTCGCCTGTCTCGCGTTCGTCGGCTGGGCGTGGCTCAGCCTCCGGTGGACCGTCGGGACCGGAGAGTATCCCACCTACAAGCTCCACCGGATGATCGCGTTCAACACGGTGTTGCTCACTCTGGGACTCGTTCTGGCTCAGTCCCGGCACCGAATCGTCGCCTTCGCGTTAGTGATGGGGTTGATCGGCGCCTGGCTCTCCGCGGAGGCGCTCTACGCCTCGCAGGTGCTCGGCGAGTTCGCGTTCGCCACGGTGGGATCGGATTCCTACCTCACCCACGGCCGGGCGATCGGCTTCGCGGTGCCGCTGCTCGCGTACGTCCTCTTCGCCCATCCGAGACCGTCGTTTCGGCTCCTCGCGGGGGCGCTGATCGCCGTCGGAATCGTCGGGAGCGCGACGGCCGGCGGGCGCGGACCGTTCGTCGCCCTCATCGTCGCGCTCGCGGTCTTCGTCTTCATCGAGTTCGTCGTCGCGCTGGTGACGCGACGGGTCGATTTCGTCCAGCTGGGAGTCGGCGTCGTCGCCGCCGTCGCTGTCGCGGGAACGACGGCGCTCGTGATCCGCTCGCTCGGCGGGATGCCCTGGACGGTCGAACGGTTGCTGGATTCGCGCGAGCAGTCGTCCGGCGAGACTCGCCTGGTGATGATTCGGGAAGCCTACGACCTCTGGCTCGACGAACCCGTCCGAGGTCACGGCATCGGCAGCTTCGAGGTGCTGACGACGACGGTCCACCAGTATCCACACAACGTCGTCGTCGAGACGCTCGCGGAACTCGGACTCGTCGGGTTCGCCCTCGCGTCGCTGGTCGTGCTGACGCCGCTCATCGGCTCGCTGTACGCTCGTCTCACCGGTGGAGACGCCATCTACAGCGCGCTCGTCGCCCTGTTCGTCTACGCCCTGGTCAACGCCAGCCTCTCGTTCGACCTCCAGGCCAACAGACAACTGTTCTTCGCGGTCGGCCTCATGGCGCTTGCCTGGACCGAGGCCGAGCGCGGGTGGCTCTCGCGATCGATTCGCTTCGGACCGGCCAGCGGCGACCGGTGAGCGGTCGAACGGAGTTACCCCCGACCGTCGAATCGGTCTATCGAACGGACGACCTCGAACGCCTCGGCGAATGTGGCCTCTACCCGGTTGCCGCGGAATCGAGCGAGACCGCGGATCGTCTCCTCGTCCATGTAGGTCTTGCCGGTCTGGCTCTCGTGGATGCGGATGGCTTCGAGCTTCGCCTCGACGTCCGCGGCCGAGAGCGAGACGTAGTGGTTCGGGCTGAACGTCGGGCGCGTCGAGTACGTCTCGTAAGCGAAGACGTCGCCGTCGCGCCTCGTGGCGGAAACGGCCGCGCGTGCACAGTTTCGATGATCCTGATGCGTGTCGGCCGCCGCGTGGACGTAGACGCGATCCGGGTCGCAGTCGGTCACGTGCGATTCGATCGCCGAGACGACGGCCCCGCCGTCGCCGAGGTCCGTGTCCTCGAAGTCGAGAAACCGGACGTCGTCGACGCCGAGAACGGACGCGGCCGTCTGCGCTTCGTCCCGCCTCGCTGCGTCGTCGCGCTCGCACCCGGCGGTCCCGTCGGTCGCGATCAGGTACGTAACAGGGTGGCCGAGAGCGACGTGGCGGTGTACCGTCCCGCCGACGCCGATCTCGACGTCGTCCGGATGAGCGCCGATCGCGACCACGCGCATACCCCGGGAGCGATCCCCCGGGCCGTAAATCGAGCGGTCGTTCGACGCGTATCCTCCGGTTACCGGTGTCCGTCTCGGACCGTTCGGTCGACGTCGAGCAGCGCCGCCACCTCACCCAGCCGATCGACGACGTGCGTCGGCTCTGGGTCGGCCGGTTGGGAGTCGTCGGTCCACTGCGAATCTCGAACCAGGACGGTATCAGCACCGAGCGCGTCGGGCCACCGGACGTCGAGGTCCGGACGGTCGCCGACGAAGACGCTCTCCGCCGGGTCGACGCCGAGTTCGTCGAAGAAGCGATCGAACGACGCTCGCTCGCGCTTCGACAGATCGTGTTCCGTCGTCACCACCAGGGTGTCGACGTAGCGAGAGAGACCGAGGCGCGCGAGTTTCGAACGGCCGTTGTGGCCGCCGGTCAGGACGCCGATTCGGTGGTTCGGGGCCAGCGCTTCGAGTACGGGAACGGCGTCCGGGTCCGGCCTCAAGGGACCGTCGGCCGCGTGGTAGGCGTCGATCAGGTCCGGGACGTACGCAGAGTCTACACCGTATTCGGCACAGACCGCGTCGAACGTTCGGTCGCGAATCCCCCGTTCGAAGTACGCCTCGTGCAGTTCTCGTCGCAGGTCGACGCCCCGCTCGGTCGCGAGCCACTCGGCCGCGGCGTCGAGACCCTGCCGGACGTACTGGCGGTCGTCGAACAGCGTCCCGTCGAGGTCGAACCCGATCGCTCGGTACACGCGGGTCGCTCCATCGTGCCAGACCTTAATGGTGGGGCCGTCTTCGGTTCTCAGCGTCCGCAATCGGCCACACGTTAATGGCCGCCCTCGTCGTGGTCTGCGGTCATGGCGAGGGTACTCGTGACCGGCGTCGGCGGCGTCGGCGGCGTCTCGAGCGCCCGCTGGCTTCTGACGGAAACCGAACACGAACCCGTCGGCGTCGACATGAATCCGCGGGCGAGGGGCTTTTTCGAACTCGACCGCTGGGAGGTCGTCCCGCGAGCGGACGCGCCGGAGTGGCCTGCGGCGATGGCGTCGGTCGTAACGCATCACGACGTCGACGCGATCGTACCGCTGGTCGACGAGGAGCTCGCCCGCATCGAGGCGCTTCGCGAGGCGGTTTCTGACGAAGTCGCGATCGTCGCACCGAGGCCCGGAGCCGTCGAGAAGACCCTCGATAAGCGTCGCTTCGCCCGATGGATAGAAGCAACTGACCTGAGCGCACCGGAGTCGGTCTGTCCGGACGACGAGGCGGATCTCGACGCGATCGACCTCTCCGTTCCGATCGTCGTCAAACCCCGCCTCGGCCACGGAAGTACCGGCGTCGAGCGGGTCGACTCGATCGCGGCGCTTCGAGCCTACTTCGATCGCTATCCGTACGAACCGGGCGACGTCGTCTGTCAGGAGTCGGTCGACGGCGCGGAGTTCACGACGAGCGTCGTGAGCACGACGGCGGGTGAGTGTCTGGCGGTCGTCCCGAAGGCGGTCGTCGAGAAGGAGGGAAACACCGACTGGGGCGTCACGCGGGCGAAGCAGACCGTCGAGCGAACCTGCCGGGAGGTACACGAGACGCTCGATCCGCGCGGTCCCGTAAACGTCCAGCAGATCGTCGACCACGAGAGCGGCGAAGCGAAGATCGTCGAGATCAATCCGCGCTTCTCCTCGACCGCCTGTTTGACTGCCCGGGCGGGCGTCGACGAGTTCGACTTGCTGATCCGCGATGCGCTCGGCGAGTCGGTCGATCCGCCCGACGGATTCGAGACGGGGATCCACCTGGTTCGGTCGAGCGCCGATAGGTTCGCGAGCGGGGAGGAACTGGCCTCGCGCGGCCTCTTCGACGAGGGGGGGCAACCGTAGGCCGGTCGTTTGACGCGCGGCCTAGTCGGGCCCCGGGTCGACCCGCTCCGGTTCGGACTCGCCACCGCGGGTCGCGAGAACGCCGTCGGCAGATGGTTCCCCGTCGACTGGCCGATCACCGTCGACGGGCGCCTCGTGAATCGCGAGTAGTAGCAGCAGTACCAGCCAGTAGAACGGGTCGTTGTACAGCATCGCGACCGTCGCGAAGAGGGCGAACGCGAGGAAGAGTCCGATCGAAGCGTACGTCGGTCCGGGGTTGCGGACGACGCTGACGAACGGGATCGCGACGAGGACGAGAAAGACCGCCAGACCGACGAGGCCGAGTTCGGCGGCGACGCCGACGATCGTGTTGTGCGGGTCGGCCGACATTCCCTCCGGCGTGATCGCCGCGTAGGTGCCGGCGCCGGTGCCGAGTCCGGGCGAGTCCCGAATCGCATCGATCCCGGCCTCCCAGATCGGCGTCCGACCGCCGAGGGTGTCGACGCGCCAGAGCACGAACGGCAGTCGGTCGAGAAAGACGTCGAGCGAGGCGACGGATCGGATCGCCACGATCGCGACGGCCAGAAGGACGAACCCCGACGCGACGTGCAGCGAGTCCGGTCGAAGCGAGCGGCCACGTCGGACGAGGGCGAACAGGCCGACGACGGCCAGGACGACCATCGCGAGCGCGCCCTGTCGCGAACCGGTCGCGAGAACCATGAAGGGGACCGCCACCAGATAGGCCACATTGAGAATCCCGAACGGTCCCGACCCGAACCGACGGTCGGAGACGAGCAGGGCGGCCGCAAGCGGCGCCGCGAGTACCACCCAGCGCGCGAGTTCGTTCGCGTTCACGCCGAAAGCGACGTGTTCGCGTGCCTCCAGCCCACCCTGCGCGAGGAGTTCGACGACGCCGACCAGCCCGACGAGAAAAACCCCCGCCACGATCGCCTGCGCGACGAACGCAACCCGCGCTCGCGTCCGAAGGACATCCCACGCGACGACGAGCAGGACGAGCGTGTATCCGAGGATGGCTATCCGCACGAAAGTCAACGAGGCGTCCACCGTCCAGGCGAGGCTCGCGACCGACAGCGCCAGGAAGAGCCCGAACGCGAGGTGGAACGGGTGAGGTCTCCGAACGTCCCGAGTCACGACTTTCGTCAGCGCCCAGACCGAGACGAGAACGACCGCCAGCACCGGGCCGATCGATCGCCCACCGACTGGTCCCTCGATCGCGTGGCGAAACGGCAGGACGAACGCGACGGCGACGAGCAGCGCGAGAACGAACCGTTCGGCGACGGCTCTCCCGTCTCGTTCGCCTGCGACCATACGCGTCACACCACGAACGGCGAGAAAAGCGTTCACGAGGAAGTAGATTCGAAACGGTGGCTTACCGACCCGGAACCCGGTGGTACTGACTCGACTGCGTCGAACCGAGCGACGGTCGGGGCGTCGTCATGCGCCGCCGGGCATCGATGTCGGTCGCAGAATCGACCCCCACTACAGCCAGTGGATCGCCCGCGCAATCGGTTTCGGGAGCGAGCCGACGACGGCTCCCAGTTCATCCGCCTCGATCGCCCCGGTCTTGAGCGCGGCCGCCGCGTAGACGACGAAGCCCACGGGCGGGACGACGAGCAGGGCGACGAACCCGTCGAGAAGGTATCCGATGGCGAAGATCACCGGCGCGGCGACCGCGACCGTCGCCGTCGTCGGGCCGAGTCGCAGGTCCGCGAGCGGGTCGACGCCGATCGATCTGGCGGCACGTACGTGGAGGACGGCCATGGAACCGTATCCCACCGTGGTCGCGGCCGCCGCCCCCCACATCCCGAACGGTGGGATGAGCACCAAATTGAGAATCAGGTTTACACCCGCGGCGGTGCCGGTGGCGACGATGAGCACGCGAAGGTCGCCCTTCGCTTGACCGATCGAGACGAGCTGTCTGGCGATCGCGAACCCGAACGCGCCAGGCAGGAGGACGAGCAGCGGGCCGACCGAGGGGAGAAACTCGCTCCCGAAGTAGAGCCGGACGAACGGCTCGGCGAGGGCGGCGATCCCGATCGCGAGCAGCGCGGTGAGGACAACGGTGTAGCGCGTCGACCGGGCGGCGATCTCTTCGATCGCACCCTCGCGTCCGGTCGACCAGAGCTCGGAGAGCGAGTGGACGAAGACGGTGCCGACGACGATGGGAACGAGCCAGAGGAACTCGGCGACCTGCAGGCTGGCCCGGTAGAGGCCCGTTTCCCGACTGCCGTGAAACACCTGGAGGAGGACGATGTCGACGTGGTACAGCGAGACGGTGGCGCCGACGAGGAGGATTGTCAGGCCGTTGTACGCGAGTAACTCCCGACGGGGAAAGTCGGGGGCCGGCCGTTCGACGATCGCGGAAAGCGAGACGTTCCGCGAGAGCAAGACGAAACCGGCGACGGCGACGATCGTCGAGGCGGCGGCGAAGGCGACCAGCACGCCGGTCACGCCGAATCCCGCGAGCAAGGCCAGGACCGCGAGCGCGACGAAAATCGCCTTCTGAAGGGCGTGAAGCGTCTCCGAAGCCGGTTCGCGACCGAAGGCCATCAGCGCGGCGCGGGTGACCGAGTGATACTGCGTCGCGATCACCATCCCACAGAGTATGATGAAGTAGCCGGTGAACCGGTCGCCGAGCCGAGCGGCGACGAAGCCGGTGGCGGTGACGGCCAGCACCGCCGCGACGACGACCACGACGAGAACGGTCGCCAGCCGGAGGGAGAAGCCGAAGACGTCGTCCTCCCAGTGGGGGCGGTCGCGCGCCTCGGCGAGGTACTTCCGAACGCTCGTGAATAACCCCCCGTTGGCGACGATCAGGAGCAGCCACATCGTCGACGTGACGAACGCGTAATCGCCGTAGCCGTCGCTGCCGACGAAGCGAACCAGGATCGGGACGAACGCGATCGTCAACAGTTTCACCGCGACGTTGCCGCCAAAGATCGCCAGGAAGCCGCGTCGGAGTCGCGATTTCATGCGTCGGTCGAACGCGCCGGGTCGGACGGGATAGGTGGGATCATTCGAGTGCGGGTCGCACGCTCCGGGTCCGACGCCATGGGAGCAGTCATTCGATCGGTGGGGTACCAGCTCGGTACGGCGGCGCGGTCAGTCACCCGCTCCGGCGCCTCTGTCTGACGATTCGGTCGTTCCGACTCTCGATTCGGTCGTTCCGTCGATCGGTTCGCCCTCCCACACGGTCGTATCCGATGTGGGAGTCAGGACTGACGCGTCGCGACGCGCCTCGACGTAGGGTTGCGTCCACCCGTCACCGCGTCGCGTCGCCACCGTCGACACCTCGAAGCCGTGTGACTCGAGCAACTCGCGAACCCGCTCGGGCCCGCCCTCGAACCCGCGCTGGGCGGCGTCGTGGAGTTCGCAATAGATCAGCCGACAGGAGGGGTTCGCGAGCGTCTCCTCCATGCCTTCGAGGAGCTCAAACTCCGCACCCTCGACGTCGAGTTTGCAGACGCTCGGCACCGGCACAGCGTGCGATTCGACGAGGTCGTCGCCTCGGGCCGTTATCGCAGTGAACGTGGCGGCGGCTCGGTCGGACGAGTCGTCGACTCGATCCGTCGCCTGGATGCGGTAGTCGAACGCCGCCGTCCCATTTCGGTCCGACAGCGCCTCGCTTCGAACCCGGCCCGAGAGGTCGTTGCGCCGGAGGTTGCGAATCAGCGCCTCGCGCCTGACGGGGTGGGGTTCGAACGCGATCACCTCCTCGCAGCCGTGAGCCGCCGCGAGAGACGCGTACAGCCCCTTGTCTGCACCGACGTCCCAGAAAACGTCGTCCGGTTCGAGGCGATCCAGCAGCCGCGCTACGACCGTCAGTTCGGGGTCGAGATAGGTCGGTTCGGGGATCGTCGCTCGCGATACCTCGACGGTCGTATCAGCGACCGAGAGCGTGGTCGTCCCAAGCAGTCGCTCCTTCCCGCGCGCGTATGCCCGCCTGGCGGCGTGATCGAGGGCGAACCGGTCGAGGAGGTGCTGCGTCGTCGACCGGGTGTAAAGACCGCGCGCCGCGGCGTCGAGCATGGCGAGTTCGACCACGCGTCGGCGGATAAGGGTTCGTTCACCCGTCGATGACGGTCCGTTCGAGTCGAACGATGACCGACCGTCGTAACCAGATGTTACCGGTCGGACACGCGAGCCGATTGCTCACCCTCGGGGCCGTGCGCTCTGAATACCATTACGGTCCGGGGTGTAGGGTAGGGACCATGGGAGACGCCATCGGTCGGGTTTCGCTCGTCTACTTCGTCTCGACGCTGTCGGCCGGCGGCGCGCAGGTGGGCATGGTCAGACTGCTCGACGGGCTCGATCGGGATCGGTACGACGTCACCGTCGTCAGCGTGCTGAGCAAAGAGAACGACCTCAAAGCGGACGTCCCCGGGTGGGTTCGAGTGGTCGATCTCGAGGCCGTTAGCGCCGTCCGGAAACCGCTCGCGCTCTACCGGACCGTCGTCGAGGCTGACGTCCTCGTCTGTTCGCTCTTTCACGCCACGCTCGTCGGCCGCCTCCTGGGGGCGATCGTACGAACGCCGGTGGTAGTGAACTGGCACCACAGCGAACGCTTTTCGAACCGGTGGCGCGAGCGGGCCTACCTGGCGACGGCTCGCCTGTCCGATCGAATCCTCGCCGACTCGCCGGCGGTCGCGGACGTCCTCGTCTCCGAGTACGGTCTCGGCCGGAAGGTTCGAACAGTCCCGATCGCGGGCGTCGACTCGTCCGCGTTCTCCCCGCGGCGTCACGAGTCGGCGGACGAGCTTCGTGTCGCGACGATCGGCTCGCTCATCCCGCCGAAAAAGCAGATTCGGGTGCTCGAAACGGCACGGGTGCTGGGGGCTCGTCGGGATTCACCAGACGTGTCGTTCACCATCGCCGGAACGGGCGAGCTGGAGGACGAACTTCGCGAGAGGCGAGACGCGTGGGGGCTAGAATCCGTCGAGTTCGCCGGATTCGTCGACGACGTCCCCGCCTTCCTCGAGGAGCACGACGTCTATCTCCACACCTCCGACTACGAGGGGCTGTGTATCGCAGCGCTCGAAGCGATGGCCGCCGGCCTGCCGGTGGTGTCGACGCGCGTCGGCGGCCTCGCGACGTACGTCGAAGACGGCCGGTCGGGCTACCTGCTCGACGAATCCGACCCGGAGACGATCGCCGACGCGCTCTGTCGGCTCACAGATCCCGATCGCCGACGCGAATTCGGCCGGCGGGGGCGAGAAATCGTCGAGGCGTCGTACTCCCAGGATACGCTTGTCATGTCCTTCGAGTCGGCCATCGATGAGTGTCTGGACGGGACGACGGTGGAGCGAGTCGAACCCGTTTCCCGTCACCGCTAATCGCGTCGGGTCGCGAGGCCGAATCGGACACCTTCGGTCGATCGCGTCCACCCGAGAAGCGTTCGGTCGATCCGCCTCGTCGGTCAGTCGCGACCGTCGACCGTTTCGGAATCGGGCGCCGGTGGTCGATACAAGCGACCTTGGCCGTGATGATTCCTAGCAAGGCTCATACGTCGTCGCACACTCTGATCATCTATGTCGACCCTAGAGCGAATGGCGAACACGATCGCGGTCTGTGACGACTGCGGTGACGAACGCCGGGTTCGAATCTGGCCGGACGACGAACTCCGCGCGATCGGGAACGACGGGCGGTGTGACTGTGGAAGTCTGTCCTTTCATCGACGCGAGTGAGGGGCCCACTCGGGCAGCCGCCAACACCCGATAGGAGGGCCGCGTACACCGGTAGCAGGGAACCCGACTCGATCGGGCGGCTCCGTACCCGGGTTCACTCGCCAGGCCTGCTCAGACGGAAATCGGTGTAGCGCTACCAGGTCGAGTTCACCGAGACCCACCGTGTAGGGGCGCCATCCCGTTCAGACGTAGTTTCTCGTCTACTCGCTCGCGAACCGTCTCGTGCGTATCTCTGACGTCGTGTGCGTCCGTATCGATCGGGTGAATCTCGTATCGCTCGGCGAGGTGGCCGAACAGCCGATCGTAGCACGCGTTCTTCGCCGCGTGTTCGGTGAGCGTCGTCCGGCCGTCCGTCTCGCGTTCCCAGGCCACATCGGACGGCGAAACGAGACGGACGAGCAGATCTGGTTCGGGGGCGAGCCGACACAGCGTCGCGAGTCGCTCCACGTCGTAGCCGTAGCGCCAGGCGACGCGCACGAGGTCGTCGTAGAGGTATCGATCAGCGACCACGACGTCCGCGCCGACGTTCGTGACCAGACCGGCCCATGCCTGCCAGAGACCCCGAGCGAGAAAGAGCCCGCCGACGAGTCGCTCGCCGCCGGAGCCGGTATCACCGTCCCTGGCGAGCGTCGCCTCCCGGTCGAGAAAGCGCCCCGCGACGCGGTCTTTGAGCGCCCGGACGGGACGCGTGTTCGGGCCGATGGCGTGTTCGTAGCGGACGTCGAGGCCGCGCTCGCGGAGGTGGCGGGCGAGCAGTTTCGCCTGGGTCGTCTTGCCGGCGCCGTCGATGCCGGTGACGACGACCAGCGCGGGGAGACGGGCGCCGACTGCCGTCGAAATACGATCGCTGACGAGACGGGTGATTCGTTCGGCGACGGGTGCGCGACGGGTCATTTTATCGTCGCAAGTGCCAGGTTGAGCGGGAGTTCGTACCAGCCACCCTCTGTCTCGCGGGCGTGTTCGAGCCAGGCCCGAACGAGCGACTGGGTGGAGAACGCGTGTGGGAGCGTGACGGTGTCGGGCGAGCGCTCGAGTTCTGAGACGACGTCGTAGGCGGCGTCCACGGCGAGGTCGTACCCGGTCGCCCAGCCGTTCGCGTCGGCGAGTGCCCGACCGTCGTCGGAATCGCCGTCGGCCGTGTGCGGCCCCGGACCGTCACCCAGGTGGCGGACGATCGCGGCGCACTCGACGAGATCGATCGAGAAGTTCTCGAAGACGGCGTGGGCGGCGTGGATCGTCGCGTCCGTCACCGGGTCGGGATAGGAGACGCCATCGTCTCGGATTCGCGTTTCGAGGACCGTCTCGGCCGGGAGGTAGGTCAGGCCGTTCCAGGAAACCTCCCGGTGGAGGTGAACCGGGTGACGAATCGGATGCTCGTACAGCCGCTTTCCCGGCTCGGACCGGGCGAGCGGGTGATCGCGGAGGGTCGTTCGCTCCCAGCCGCGACCGGCCAGCAACATGTCGACCCGCTCCCAGTAGCGCTCGGGGACGAGCACGTTCAGGTCCCACGGCCGGTAGGGGTGGTCGACGTTCGTCTTGATGACCGCGTAGGGAATCGCCCGCTCCCTGAGGAGGTCGTCGACGACCGCGAGATCGAGGTGAAATTGCTCGAGGCGGGCGCGCCGTCGCCTGAGCTCGGCGGCGAGGTATCGCCGCGTGGCTGAATCGTACGACTGAGCGGTCGTCCACGACGCGGCCGCGTCGGCCGTCTCGGCGGCCACTCGGTCGTCGGCCGTCGCGTAGAGGTGTTCGAGGACGGGAACAGCCATTCCATTCGCGTCGGCCCGCGCGAGGATCGTCACCCAGTCCGGATCGCCCGCCGTCGCGTACCGCACCGCGAGGTCGTCCGTCGAGAGCTGGTCGGGAACGGCGCTCATTTCGAGATCGCTACTCTCGGTGCGGACATAGTGGTACGTGGACGTTCGGCGGGTAATGACGGTCTACTCGGTACAGAACGTCCTGTTCGAACGATCGAGTGACGACCATCCCGTCGTCGCGGTTCGGCGAACCGCACCGCTAACCCGCAGGCTCACGTCCGACGGAGTTGCTCACGAGTACGCACGTAGTAAACCGGATCGTTCGCGTACTATCACGTTCGACCGAGTCTCTCGTCTGTACCTCGGCTGCGCATCATCCGTACGGACCGGTTTCCGGTTCTCGCTCCGCTCAGATTCATTGTCGTCGCCCGCATAGGGAAGTCGGGATGGATCGACTGGGCGGTGGACGGATTCTCGCGGCAACCGGGTTTCCGTCCCGCGTCAGCGGCCCCGACGTCCGCCGTACCGTGGAACGATACTGGCCGCTCACAGCCCTCGTTCTACTCTCGACCGTCGGGTTCTGGTTGCGGATCAGGAATCTCGGCAGCCATCCGTTCTGGGTAGACGAGATATACCACGTCTGGGCGGCCGACCGCTTCGTCGACGGCGAGGGATTTACGCTCCCGAACGGGACGCCCTACGATCGGGCGTGGCTACCGACGACGCTCCCCATCGCCGCATCGTTCACGTTGTTCGGTTCGAGCGAGTTCGCCGCCAGGTTGCCCTCCGCCGTCGTCGGCACGGCGACGATCGCCGCCGCGTACGCCCTCGGACGCGAGTTCGCGAATCGAGAGGTCGGGATCCTGCTTTCGGTATTCGTGGCGTTCGATCCGATGTCGATCGCGTGGTCGCGCGAGGCGCGTATGTACGCACACCTCCAACTGGTCTACGTCGTCACCCTGCTCCTCCTCGCCCGGTGGTACCGCGGCGACTTCGGATTCCGGGCGAGTTACCTCGTTCCCCTCGGCCTGATCGCGACAGTCGGCTACCTGACACACACGATATACCTCTCGGTCGGGCTCGTGTTCGTCGCGTTCGTCGCGGTCATCCTGGCCGGGCGGGCGTGGAGCACGCTCTTCGATGGATTCACCGATTCCGCCGGTGACCCGCCAGAGAGCGACGGCCGGCCCGTATCCTCGACACTCGGATCGATGGACACTCTCGAGGGCACCGTGTGGTCTCGCCGGACGACGCGGCTGGTCGTCGTCCTCTCGATCGCGTGCGTCGCTGGAATCGCCCTCCTCGTCGGACGAGGTCTTCCGCCGGAGCTGTTCGCCGAACCGACGGGTGGCTGGGCCGAGCGAGGGACGGGCTACTACCTCGACTTTCTGTTCGGGCGCTACGGTCGCTTCGTCTGGCTTCTGGTCCCGGGAACGCTCTACCTCCTGCTCGACGGCGGTCGATCCCACCTGCTCGTGCTCGCGTTCGCGATCCCGTTCGCCGTCGCCAGCTTGGTCGAACTCAGGGCCGCGCGGTACGTGGTTCACCTGCTACCGC
Source organism: Halovivax gelatinilyticus (assembly GCF_024300625.1). Classification (GTDB taxonomy): domain Archaea; phylum Halobacteriota; class Halobacteria; order Halobacteriales; family Natrialbaceae; genus Halovivax; species Halovivax gelatinilyticus. The sequence goes on from NZ_CP101322.1 coordinate 497,444, forward strand.
TCTTCGGCCTCGTCGGCCTGTTCGGCCTCGTGTTTTGCTACGAGGCGATCGCTCGGGGACTCGATCGGCTCTCGCGTCGCACCGACGGTGGCCTCCGCGTCGAACCCCGCGTCGTCGCCGCCGGCCTCGTCCTCGTCGTCGCGATTCCGCTGCTGATCGTCGGCGTCTCGCCGGCGACGGGGATCGCGATCACGGAGGCGGACGCGGAGTCGACCACCGTCTCGCGTTCAGACCACCAGGCCGCGGCCGCGTGGCTCGACGAACACGGAACGGACGAGGACGCACTCGTCTCCATGCGACCGGAGGTGACCGAGTGGTACGTCGGCGAGGTCGAATACTTCCTCCGAACGGACGGGATCGCCGAGGCGGAGCGACGAAACGGTGACCTGGTACACACCCGGTCGGACGCGATTTACCTGACCGATCGGGCGGATGTCGAGGCCCTGTTCGACCGCCACGAGCGCGGCTGGATCGTCGCGAGCGCGCGGTTTCACGGCGGCTACCTCGACCCCGACGTCCGGGCGTACATCCAGTCGAACACCGTTCGATACGCGGACGAGGAGTGGACCAACCTGGAACTCTACTACTGGGGACCGGATCCCCCGGATGTAGACGAACGGCGGGACGACGGTTGATCGCTGACCAGTCGTCTCTACCGCACGAACGGCCGGGTGAGGTTCCCCAGTCGCTCAGTCGATCATCTCCTCGTCGAAGTACCACACCTCGACGCGGGTGTCGTCGACGGCGACGCCGTGGTGTTGTTCGAAGTGCTCGTCGATGTACGCCCGAACTTCGGGGTGGACGTGATAGGCCTTGCCCGATTCCCAGGTTATCCAGCCCGATCCGTGCCGTTCGACGTCGTCGTGGAACTCGTCAGGTCCGTAGTCCTGGTTGTTCCGCATGCTGATCCACTCGGTGTCCTCCGGGAGGTCTCGAAGGTAGAAGTCGCGGGCGTACTGGGCGATCAAGACGTCGCCTTCGTCGAACTCCTCGACGATCGTCCCGTAGGCGGTGTCGAAGTCCTCGCTGTCCTCGTAGTAGAGGCTCCGGTAGTCGTTTCCGTCGCCGACGCCGATCATCGGAGCCGCGAGGCTGACGACGAGCAAGGCCACCAGCGCGTACCGCAGGACGGGCGTTCGGAGGGCGTCGACGAAGCTGACGTACGCGAAGACGACGAGCGCGATCGCGAACGGCACGACGTGGACGACGTACGCGAAACTGGCGTACCGATCCCCAACGTACACGTAAAACACGAGGGCGAACCCACACAGAATGTAGACGAAGACAAGCTTGTGAGTGAGATCGCGGTTTTCGAGTCGAGCCGGGATCGCGAGACCGGCGACCGCGAGCACGAGACCGAACGTCCACTCGAAGGGGTACCGGAAGAGGTACGAGTGGTAGACGGTGTTCTCCCGGTCGAAGAAAGACAGGAACTGATCGAGAAACCCGAGGGAGTCGGTCTGGTGGGCGACGACCGCCACCGCGGCGATTCCGACGAGTCCGACCGCGGACGCCGTGTAGTACTTCCGCTCGCCCGTCGCGATCGCGCGGTAGACGACGTAGACGTACGTCGCCGCGATGACGACGAGCGCGTTATAGTGAATCTGGTAGGCGACGTAGAGGACGGGTATCGTCACCAGTCCGATCGCGTAGTTGAAGTCGGCGTACCGATCGATCGTCTCGTCGAGTCGGTCGTGACCGAAACCGATCGGGTTCGACTCCGTCACCGATCGATAGACGAAGTAGGTGAGCAGGAGAAACAGCGGGATCAACAGCGCGTACATGCGCGCCCAGCGGAAGTAGAAGACGAATCCCGGGTAGACCGCCATCGCGAGGCAAGACACGAGCGCGACGAGCCGTCGCTCCGTGAAGTAGGCGACGACGACGTACGTTATCGGGATCGCGAGCACGCCGACGGCCGCAGAGACGATTCGCGCCGACCACTCGGAGACGCCGAAGATCGCGTACGAGCCGGCGACGAGCAGGGTGTGGGGCCAGGCCCGGTCGTAGTACCGACCCGCGTGCTCGTCTGCGATCCAGTTCCACCGGTAGAGCTCCCCGGAGAAGTAGTAACTCGCCGCGGTGTCGGCGACGAGGTACTCGTCGCCCTGGAGGTGGAGCGCGCCGAGGCGGAACGTGAACGCGGTCGCCCCGATCGCCGTGACCAGCGCGAGAAGGAACCGATACGTTCGGCCGTCGAAAACGCGCACTGTCCACCTGGTGGCTTTCTCCCCGGTGACTTCCCGCTCCGTCGGACGGTTCCACAGGACAACGCCGACCAGCACCGCCGCCAGAACGGAGCCCTCGACCGGCAGGACCTCGAGAATCGTCGATGAGAACGTCGAGAGTACGACGATGGCGACCGCCAGCACGGCCGCCCCCCTGGCGACCGCTCCGGTCGCCTCGTCGTCGCGCACCACCAGCGTGAGAACCACCAGCCCGACGGTCAGATATGCCAGCGGCCCGATATCGATCGAGTCGGGTCCGACCCCCAGGCGAGCGGCCGCGATTAGAGATCCGACGAGGACGACGGCGAGCAGCGTCGTTACGGAAACGAATCGCACGAAGGCGCCACTCAACCTATCAGTGAGGAACCACGTTTCGGCGTCGACGTCACGAGAGCGCACCGGCGAGGCGGATCCGAACGCGGAGAGGAGGGCGATCGAGACCAGCGCGTAGGCCGAAGAGATGGCGAAGGCGAACAGCGTCTCCCGTCCGAGGTTACCCCAGACGCCGACGAGTCCGACGGCGTCGACGGCGTACGCAACAGTGAACGCGACGGCCAGGACTTTCCCTGCCCAGACGACCGGAGCCCGCCCGACGGCGCGGTTCATCGACGGGAGTCACCCCGTCCATGACGAGGAGCCTCACGATCCACGCTGGCATGATCCCGAATCCGGGTCGGACCGAGTCGGCGATGGAACGCGCGCGACCGACCGAAGATGGGAGTCCGATCAAATCGTCGCGCCGTTCGCATCGATCGACCCCACCGAGTATCCGCCCGCAGCAGAGACCGACCCGACTGGCGCCAGTGCCGTGGCATTCCTCGGTTCTACGTCCGAACGGCGGCTTATAACTTGGCCATCGTTACCCGAACGAACGGGCCGTTAGGCCGCGACGGCGAAACTCAATCGGCGCGACCGTGGCCGTCGGGCGGGTTCGTCCGCACCGTCCGCTCGCGGCGACCGCGCCGGTCGTCACCGGTTACCGATCGGCGAACGGCAGATCCAACGGGACGTTACGCACCACCGTTCCGCGGAACCGATCGGAGATCGAGACGAGCGCGAGGAAGTAGACGAGCGCGCCGAATCCGACGAGTGCCAGGGCGAACACGACGGTGTACTCGGCCACGACGGTCCGCTCTCCGAGGATTCGAGCCGCGTACACTGCCGCGCCCATTCCGAGCGAGGCGACACCCTGTCGTCCGATCTCCGCCACCGGAATCTCGAACGCCATCACCTGTCGGGCGGCGTGGACCCCGTAGGCGAGGCTTACACTCGCGGCCAGCCCAGTGGCGATTGCAGCACCCACCCATCCGATCGCCGCGATCAGCGCGACGTTCAGCGCGACGTTCGCGACGATGAAGACGGCGTTGATCCGAAAGCCGACGTCGGGTCGGTCGATCGCGTTCACCGCGTTCACCAGCTGCTTCTGGTAGCTGTAGCCGAGATAGCCCGCCACGAGGAGCCACAGCACGTCGTGCCCGACGACGAACTCCGCGCCGTAGATCAGCAGGAGGAGGTCCCCGACGACGAGGCTTCCGACCAGTCCGGGGATGAGAAAGACGCCGCCGTAGGCGAGCGAGTCTTCGACCAGGGAGGAGACCGCAGCCCGGTTCCCCGTCGTCGACTCCCTGCTGATCTCCGGAAAGAGCGTCGTACTGATCGCCTCGCCGAACGTGTTGAGAAACGCCGCGACGGAAATCGCGACGAGGTAGACGCCGATCAGACCCTGCGAGACGAAAAAACCGAGCACCGTGACGTCGACCCACCGAAAGCTCTCGGTTCTGACCGACCCGAGCCACGCGTACTTCGCGTAGGTGAGGATGCTAGAGATGTGTTCGCGTCCGGGACGGGCGACCGCCGGTCGGAGAAAGACGAAACCGGCGACGGCCGCCAGTGCGAACCCGATCCCGTAGCCGACGAGCAACCCGACGAGACCGGCACCCAGGAGGACGAGGCCGAACTGGATCGCGCTGGCCGCGATCAGACGGGCCGGTGAGAGGATCGCGAAGACGTGAACGTAGTGATACCCCTGGAGCGCGGCGATCGACAGTCGGTAGAACAGGGACGCGGCGGTCAGAAAGAGGAGGATGGAAACGACGGGGGCCCCGACGTACGCGGCGACCTGTTCGCGACCGCCCCAGAGCGCAATCGCGATGACGACGAAAAAACCCACCATCAGGAGCCCGCCCGCCGCGAGGTGTGCGCCCGGATCGTTGTCCTCGCTGAGTCGCTTGACGACCGCCTTCTCCAGACCCAGCTTCCCGCCGATTTCGAGCCAGGCGATCACCGCCAGCGCGAGGGCGTACATACCCAGGACCTCCGCACCGAGAATCCTGGCGAAGTAGACGGTGGCGAGGAAGCTGATCCCGGTCGCGATCGACTTCGCCACGAAGTAGACGATCGCCGTCTGTCCGTGTCTCATCGATGGGCGATCGGGTCGATCAGCGGAGTCGGCCGACGGTACTTGCGGCGCGGGTCGGTTCCGGTACGGAAGGGACGGGTTTGTCCATACATCAGCTACCGCACGTCCGAGCGGACGGGTATTACAGTACGAGACGGAGTGATATAGTACGTGAGCCAGTTCCACCACCGGCTTCGGTCGCTCTATCGAATCGTCCGGAGTCGAGGGGTATCCGAAGCACTCCAGATATCCCTCGTGAACCCGCTGGTCGGCGCCTGGGCGGTCGCGGACGGGACGGCCACGGTCGACGGTCTCACCTACGCCGTCGAGGGGGCGCCCGTCTCGGTCTTCACGCGCGGGTCGATCGCCCGCGGTCGACACGAACGCGAAGAACGCGCGCTCCTCGAACGACACCTCCCGACCGACGCGGACGTCGTCGAACTGGGCGCCGGCATCGGCTACCTGACGGCGCTGGCCGCAGACCGCACGAACGGTTCGGTCGTCGCCGTCGAAACGAATCCTGACCTGATTCCGATCCTCGAGCGAACGAGAGCGATGAACGTGCTCGAGTACGCGATCGAGCACGCCGCCTACGCCCCGGACGCCGACGAGGTGGACTTCCCGGTCGCGACGAACTACAAGTTCAGCAGCGTCCACAAGCGCTCGGCCCGGACGGTCTCCGTCCCTGCGACGAGCCTCGAGGCGCTCGCTCGTCGCCACGGGATCGAAGAGTGCGTACTGGTCGTCGACGTCGAAGGTACCGAGATCGACATGGTCCGGGACGAACTACCCCATCCTCGCTGATCGCTGTAGCCTGCTGCTGATCGAGTTTCACGCGCCGATTACCGGTGCAGATTCAGTTCACACTGCCAAGAGACGTATCGAACAAAACGGATTTTCTCCGGTCGAACGGCGACGGGGAGTGGTCCTCTATCGAAACCATCGGAATCCGAATACCTAGACGACGGGGTACTGGTTGTCGGGTTCGTCCGGTGGCTGCATAACGCGTACGGGAAGACTGTATCGATCGGTTAGATGACGCCGTGGTGTTCGAAAAACCGCCTATTGCGCTCGTCAGCTAGTAACGGGACGTGTGGCTGAATAACATCGACGTCCGGCCAGTCGTTCCCTTCGATCACCTTGAACGATCCTTCCCCTGTAAGTAGTACGTCCCAGCCCACGTACGGCGTGAGCGGGGCTAGGTAGTCCGCCATCGCAAGGATCTCGTCCAATATCGCATCCCAGTCGGGAACTGTTCTTTGTGCGATCTGTGCACCCGTCTCCGGATGGACTTCGTGCTCGCCTCGGTGTGAACCCTCGGGATACGACACCGCGTGAGACAACGTCCCCGATTCAATGTCTACGTTGGCGGCGATTCCACCTTTCGACCAGTTATCCACGGGAACCGATGCGTCCGTCCCGATCCGTTGCACGGCAGCGGCGATGTACGGAGTCGTCGTCTCCGGGTCGACCATCGTGAGAAATCTGAGCGTATTCGGACTATCGGGATAGAGCGACCGTGCGAACGGTCCTTGTTCGATGTACTCAGTGACGAGACACCCCTCGGCTTCTGCCGAAAGTTGCTTGACCCCGTGACGAGTGACAGCCGACCCATCGATCGCAAATCCGTCAGGTTCGTCCGAAACGATGTGAACGTCTTCGCCTCCCGACCCCTCTTGTGGTCTGACAACCACTGCACCGGCCGACTCGACGCACGATAGTAGGTCCGAACCGGCGTGAACGCTCACCGGCAACTGATCGAGTTGCCCATTCCGAATGAGGCCGTAACAATCCGGGATGGCATCGCTCCACTCCGGAGTCATTGCGTAGTAAAACATCGATTTGTTCCGGTGAACGTGGCCGAGTCGGCCGTTTATCTTTCGGGCTTTCATGTGTTCCCAGTTCGAAAGGTACCGGTCGAGATTCGACTCTTCCAGGCCGAATAGCGGGACCGATTCTGAGAAGAAGCCGGTGTTGAGCGCCCACAAACGCGTCCGAAGCGGGACGCCCGGATGTCGTTTCAGTTCACGGTTAACGAAGAACATCACGGCCCACGCACGCCAATCAAGTTTCTCCCTCGTGGTATCCGCCGTACGGCCGAGTTTCCGGATCCAGGGATAGAGTGCATCCATGGTCGTCAGTACCACCTAATCTGGAAGTGATTCGCGTCGTAATCGACGGATCGGTTCACGTACGTTCACCTCTCTGCGGATCTTGGTCGGTGGGCGATCTACGTTCCAGTGACAGTTCATCGAGTTCATCTCGACGATGGTCACGAAATCGGGGGTTGTGATATATTACTTTCTCCGTATTGTCATCCTTGCGTCGGTCGAGCGCGATCAGTTCGCTACTCTCGAGGGTTTCTTTGGCAGATCGAACGTCCGCGTCGACATCCGCAAAGTGGTGGTACTCGATGACGACGTACGGGCACGACTCTAGCACGAATTCGAGTTCCGAGTCGACCAGTTCGACCTCGGCACCTTCAATGTCAGCGATTAACACGAACCGTTCGATCGCGAAAGTCTCTCCTATCCACTGAAGATCCACTCCAGGCACCTGGACGGTGGTACTGACGTCTTGAAGCCCTCGAACCGTGCTGGCCTTAATGAATTGCTCGTCCACGGCCAGTTCGACGTCGGTTCCGGCCGGATTGTAGGCACTCTCGACGATTTCAAATCGGCAGTCATTCAGCGCGCGGTTTCGCTTCAACACCGGGATGATCTCCGGGTTGGGTTCGAGGACGACGTGCTCGCCCCCGCTACGTCGGCGATCGATGTTGCACGAAACGAATCCGATCCCGCCGCCGAGTTCGACAACGTCGTAGTGTCGCGGGATGTACGTATGGACGAAGTCAACGATCTCGTCCTCGTACCGTCCCATGAGTAGCTTGTGTGCCTCCGAACGAAGGATTTTGTCGCTCGCATCGATCACAACTCCTCGCGATCGAATTGGCCGGAATCGACAGTACTGACTGGAAATATATCTGAACGTGTCGCTCACGTAGACCATCTCCAGTGGATCCGAGATACCGCTCGCGAGCACGGAGGCGATACCCTCGTCGCGTACCTTTCGAAGGGCCACATCCACGAGTCCCATTCAGCCAATCAACGCGAATACGCCCAATAACGCTTACACAATTTTGGAAGCCATACACGTTTTCGATTGCGACATTCACATCACCCTTGGTAATCAGAACGGAAGATTAGCGTCTGAGAAGAGAGCCTAGCAAATAAAACGCACCCATCTCCGTACACAGATTTACGCAACTACCGGATCCCGTGGTGTTCGTAGAACCGTCGAACGCGCGGGTCGTCGAGCAACGGGCCGTGGGTCTGGAGCATGTTGACGTCGGAGTAGCGGTTTCCCTCGATGATTGTTACGCCCGGGTCTTCGTCCACGACGACGTCCCAGCCGACGTACGGGAGCGCCGGATACGACGCCGCGACGTCGGTCAGGGCGTCGACGACCCGCGCCCAGTTGGGAACGCTCCTCCCGGCGACCCGTTCGCCCGTCTCCGGGTGCCTGTCGGTCCAGACGGGTTCGCCCTCGTCCGTCCGACTGGCGCACGGTCCCATCTGTCCGGTTTCCGCGTCGACGCGGGCACTCACGCCGCCCCGAGACCAGTTGTCGAGCGGGGCGGACGCCTCGGTGCCGAACCGGTGGACCGCGCGCGCGACGAACGGCTCGCTCGTTCGCGGGTCGATCATCGTCAGCACCCGGATCGTGTTCACCGATCCCGGATAGATGGCGTCGGCGTACCTGCCCTGCTCGACGCACTCACACAGGAGTCGGTCGCCGGTTCCGTTCGCGGCCAGTTCCTCGACGGTCGTCCCGGCGAGTTCAACCGGTTCGAGCACGGTCACGCCGTCGCCGCCGCCTCCGGTTCGCGGTTTCACCACGAGAGACCGTCCCGCCGAGGCGGCCGCAGAGAGGGGGTCGCGCTCGTCCACGGCGGCGTCGATCGGGTGGGCCCCTTCCGGCGTGAGGTAGTAGTACAGCCGGGGAAGGTGACGGTCGAACGCCGGGCTCAGCAGGTGGTGAAACAGGAGCTTGTCGTCGAGCACCCGCCCCGACGGACCGTTGATGGCGATCGTCTTCACGTCGCGCTCGTAGTTCGAGAGGTACCGGTCTGTGTTCCCGTCGGGCAGGTCGAAGAGCGCTCCCGCTTCGGAGAGAAAGCCGTTTCGCCAGAGCCGGAGTCGCTCGTGAGCGGGGAGATCGACGGACCGTCCGGTCCGAGCTTCACGAACGATGAGCCCGCCCAGTTGCTTCGCGGCGCGCAGCCGAGACTCGGTGCCATCGGCGAGGCGGTCGGTCACGCCGCCCCCGTCCGTCACGGTCACACCACCTCCGAGATGGTGTAGCGGAACTTCCCGGACTCGCTCTCGTCGATCCGCTCGGGATAGGAAAACGTGACGCGGACGTCGTCGCCCAGAACCGTGTGCGTCGCTCGTTCGATCTCCGCCAGATCGGCGTCGGGCGGCGACCGGCCGTCGCGACGCTCGATCGCGTACTCGACGCGGTCCGTCGCCGTCTGGCGGATGCGAAACTTCTCGATCCAGTCGCGGTGGTAGAGCGTCTTTCGCAGGTAGCCAGGGTGGACGAGGTCGCCGTCGGTCGTCAGGAAGTGATCGGTGACGCGGCCGGTGACGCGCGCGAGCGTGGGAAACGGCCGGCCGCAACGACACGGCTCCGGCGACCGCACGCCCACGTCGCCGATCTCGTACCGGATCAGCGGCATCGATCGGTTAGTGAGCGACGTGACCGCGATCCGGCCGGGTTCGCCGGGCGGGAGCGGCCGCCCGTACTCGTCGACGATCTCGACGTAGGCGGCGTGGGGAAAGACGTGCAATCCGTCCCGGGCGCGACACTCGCAGGCGATGTCGCCGACCTCGCGGGAGCCGTACTGGTTGAAAACCGTCGTGTCGAACGCGTCCTCGATCGTCTCCCGGACGGGCTCGTGGAGGGTTCCCGCGGTCGTCACGACGCCGTTCGGCGAGTGGACGTCGAGCTCGTTTCGCTCGACGTACCGGGCGAGCTGGTGGATCGACTCGACGTACGCCCAGATCGTCAGCGGACGAAACGAATCGATGGTTTCGACGTGCTCGCGCATGTCCGACTCGCCCATCCGGTAGCTGTTGCATACCCGGCGATTGTAGAGGAACTCGACGGCCCGAGATTTGAGATCGATCGAGCCGTCCCGGAGGTCTCGCTCGCTCCCCCACAGTTTGACCTCTCGACCCCCGAGCGGTTTGCCAGCGAGTTCCTGGTAGAAGAGCTTCGTCGCGACGTTCCACTCCCAGTAGTACTGGTCCTGGACGAACTCGACGGGCTCGCCCGTGGTCCCGCCCGACGTGTTCGTGTAGGGATCCGGCCCGGGATCGGTCGAGAGAAGCCGATCGCCCTCCTCGCGCAGCGTCTCCTTCGTGAGAAGCGGCAGCTCCGAGAAGCGTTCGAGCGAAACGCCGTCGTCGTCTACGACGCCTCGCGCTTCTAGCACGTCGGCGTAGTAGGGAACCGTCTCGCGGGCGTGGCGAAGAAGCCGCGTCATCTTCCGGCCCCGATGGGAACGGACCGTCTCCCGATCGGCGTTCCACAGCCGACGAATCGTCTGCAGGTTGTCGGGGACGTCGCTCCGCGTCGCCCGGAGCGCCGCGTGGATGATCGGTTTGCGCCAGTTCATCTGCCGTGCGAAATCGGGAGTTCGACGGCGTCCGACTCGGTGTCCCCGGCCACCGCTTCGTACGTTCTTAGGTACTGGTCCGCGACGGCCTCCCAGCTCATCGACTCAGCGATGGTTCGCGAGATCCGCCCGTGCTCGACTCGCAAGTTGCGGTCGCGGTCGTACGCCAATAGCGCCGAGGCGATCGCGTCGGAATCGCCAGACCCGACGACGATCCCGTTTCCGTCTATCAGCTCCGCGGCGCCGCCGGTGTCGGTCATCACGACGGGGAGCCCGGCCGCCATCGCCTCCAACACCGTGTTGCTCATCCCCTCGTTTTTCGAGGGAAGGACGAACACGTCCGCGGACTCGTAGTAGTCGTGAATCTCCTCGTGTGGGACGTACCCCGCGAACGTCACCCGATCGTCGATGCCCAGGCGAACCGCGCGTTGGCGGAGCGCCGCCGAACGGTCCCCGTCGCCGACGACGGTGAGCGAGACGTCGAGGTCGGCGACCGCTTCGAGGAGGTACCGAATCCCCTTTCGCTCGATCAACCGCGAGACGCACAGCACGCACATCGGTTCGTCGGGGTCGGTCCGGCCCGCGTGATCGGCCGGTTCGAACTCTTCGACGGCCACGCCGTTCGGGATGACGTCGATCGGAACGTCCGCGGTTTCTAGCGCCAGGTCGCGTAACCCGGAAGAGTTCGCCACCACCGCCTCCGCGTCCCGCCAGATCCGTCTGATGAGCGGTTTCAAAAGGACGTACTGCGCCGCGAACCGGTCGTTGTAGCCGGGGACGTCGCTCCCGCGGAGGGCGACGACGTACGGGAGGCCGAGGAGTCTGGCGATGATGCCGCTCGGCACCCCGAACCACGCGTGGACGACGTCGTAGTCGTTCTGGTTCGAGAGCGATCGCGCTTTGCGATACGCCCGCCAGCTGTACCGGAGGATCTCGGCCTGTGTCCAGTAGTGAACCGCCTCCTTGCCGACGTCCAGTCGGATGACGCGGACGTCGTCGCCGAACCGTTCTTCGCGGTACCCCTCGGGCGACGAGGTGACGAGATCGACGGCGACGCCGGAGCGGTCTGCGAGCGCCGAGAGCAGATACTCGTTCGCGTTGGCCGCGCCGCCGCCGAGCGGAGGAAACTCGTAGTTACACATCAGGACGCGCACCGTCGCTCACCTCCGTGATGGGGAGGACCTCCGCCGTCTCAGCTGCCGACCCCGCAGCCGGCTCCCTGGCCGCCGGCTCCAGGACGTTCGAGACGCGGTACGTGTCCGCCTCGGAGACGGCGAAGTAGTTCTTCGCGCCGATGTCTGCCAGGATTCCGGAGAGGAAAAACTGGATCCCGAGCAGGCACATGAACACGGCGAACAGCGGCAACGCGGAATCGGAGAGGCTCACCGCGTGGACGACTTTCAGGTAGACGGAGTAGAGTCCGCCGGCGAACCCGATTCCCCCGGCGAGCAGTCCGAGCCCGCCGAAAACGTGCAGCGGGCGGCTCGAATACGATTGCCAGAACCAGACGTTTAGCATGTCGAGAAATCCCTTCGGGAGTCGACTCCAGCCGTACTTGGTCTCGCCGTTCTCGCGTTCGCGGTGGGCCACCTCGATCTCTCCGACGGCGAATCCGCGCCAGTTCAAAAGCGGGGGAATGTACCGGTGCATCTCGCCTTCGAGCCGGAGCGCCTCGGTCGCCTCGCGCCGAAACGCCTTCAACGTACATCCGAGGTCGTGCAGGTCGGTTCCGAGGAACGTTCGACGCATCACGCGGGCGACCGACGACGAGAGTCGCTTGCCGAGCGGGTCCGCGCGCTCTCGTCGCCAGCCCACGACGCAGTCGACGTCCTGGCGATCCAGCGCCTCGACCAGCCGAGGCATGTCCGCCGGGTCGTTCTGCCCATCCGCGTCCATGGTGACGATCACGTCACCGCTCGCGTAGCGAAGTCCGGCGTCGAGCGCCGCGCTCTGACCGAAGTTTGTCGCGAGCGTCACGACCGCCACGCGGTCGTCCCCCTCGTGAAGCGCTCGCAGTCGGTCGGCGCTCCCGTCGGTAGAGCCGTCGTCGACGAACACGAGTTCCCACTCGCTGGCGAACTCCTCCAGCACGTCGCGAGTCTCCCGGTAGAGCGCGTCGAGATTGCCCACCTCGTTGTAGACCGGCGACACCACCGATAGCTCCATGGTACGGGTTCCAGGGCCACCGGGAACAATACACTACAGACCGTTTCGGGCGGTAATTCTGATATTTTCGTCGGTAACACGCGTATATGTCGGCCGTCGAGTGAGTATCGGACGCCGCACGCGCCGGAGATGGCGGTGGCGCCGTTTCGACCGCCTGCGTTTTCCCCACCGCGGCCGGATACTCACCTCTCGACCCGTTACGGCGGCCCACCATCCGACCCGTCGGAGCCATGATCGATCGACGAGTGCTCGAGCAGGACGGTGAAACAGGCGGCGAACGTCGCTCCGAACACCGCGAGACCGACGAGGGACGGCCGATGCACGTAGGGGAACGGACGGGACGCGCCGTGGACGACATCCATCCAGACGGGGATCCCGACTGCTACCGCGACGACCCAGACGACGACACCGAATCCGACGCCGAGGGCGACGCCGGTCAGGACGACCCAGGGGGCGGCCTCGAGGCCGACGCTCGACGCGAGGCCGGACGGCGAAACGACCGTCGCGAGGAGCGCGAACCCGGCGCCGGCGACCACGCTGTGACCGAGGTGTAACACCCATCCGGATGCCGACCCGTGAAAGCCGTAGAGGTTGGCTACGGACTCCATCAAACCCGTCGCGTGGAGATAGACGCCGAGGACGACGCCCGCGAACAGGCTGGCGACGATCGTCACCGGCAGGACGGGGCCGGCGTTCCGTACGGTCGGCCGCGCGCGTTCGACACCCATCACGACGGTCGACGCCGGCGAGACACATAGTACGGGTGGACCAGTTTCGGAGAGAGCGAGGTCGTCTCGAACGGAGTCGGTCGAGGCGGTCGTGACACCGGGCGGGTGACGCGACGTGCGCGGACGCCGACGGCCAGTGTACCGCCCCATCGCGGGCGATTACTTATCCGTCGCGCCGTGGCGCGAACGTACCAACCCGGGTGTTGATCATCTCGACCTGTCCGTTGTGTCTGAGCGGAGACCGAACCGAAGCGGGCTGTCGCGCCTGTGGACGGACCGTTCGAACGCGAAACGGCGTCCCCAGCGTCTCCAAATCGGTGCGAACCGGTTCGCGCGACGAACAGCGTCGCGAACTCGCCGAGCTCGACGTTTCCGGATCGCTCGAACCGGTGTTCCGGGCCCACCGCGAGGGCCGGCTCGACGCGGACGTCGTCGATCGTTTCTTCGAGCGACGGACGGTCGGATGGCGGGTGGAGCTCGAGGCACACGCGCGCGGTCGAGGGCTCGTGATCGGCGACCACGACGAGTGTGTCCCGCTGGCGTTCGCAGAACTGCTCGAGTCAGTCTGGGTGGCGGACACGAACCTCGCATCGCTCGAAGCCCTCGATGCCGTCGGTGAGATGGAATCCCTCGACGTCAATCCCGTCCACGCGACGATCCCGGACCTTCCGTTCCCGTCGCGGTCGTTCGACCTCGTCGTCCTCACGTGTGCCGCGAGCGAGCTACCCCAACACCTCCCGCACGTGACGCACCTGCTCGCGCCGGAGGGCCGGCTCGCCCTGGTCGTCGACGGGTGGACCCGCGAGCTGGGACTCGCATCGATGCTCGGAGTCGCGCCGCCGGCAGAAGTCGCCACCAGGGAACGAATCGGTCGGACGTGGCGATCGATGCCCACGGCGGTGACGAGACGCGTTCGTCGCAACGGTCTCGCGGTCGAACGCTCCGCGGCGTTGCTCACCCGGGGCAGACACGAGAACGAACTCGCGTTCGACGTCCGAAGCGACGAGGCCGTGTCCTGGGTGTGCGCCGAACTCGGAGCGGCCGCGGGCGATCGGTTCGAACTCCTGCGGACGCTGGCCCGTCTCGGCCAGCGGATCGGCGTGCTGTCCAGGTGTTACCCCCGATACCTGTACGTTTGTCGACGGGAGCGGGATTCGATCAACGGCGACGGTGAACCCGAAGACGGCGAACCGGCGGACGACGTGATCATCGCCGGGAAGAACCGGACGACGGTGTTGTCGCTCGACGAAGGGGAGCTCGACCACGTACGCAAGGTACCGAACAGCCGCCGACAGGCCGTCACGAACGAGGTGGCCCGCCGGGCGACGACCGTCGCTTCGGCACAGTCGTCGATCGGCGAGACGATTCCGGATTCGACCCGCCGGCGAACGGCGTTCGGACCGGTCAGGGTCTCCCAACCCGTCTCCGGCACGCCGCTCGATCGGGTGCTCGACGGCGACGTCGAACGATTCGAACGGGTCGTAGACGCCGCGTTCTCCTGGCTGGAACGGCTCCAGTCAGAGACGGCGACGGAGCGGGTAGAGAACCGACCGTCCGACGTCGTCGACGAACTCACCGACGAGCGATTCGGTCTGACGGACCCTCCCCGGGTCGAGAAGCCGGTCGAGGTTCCGCAGGTCCTCGTCCACGGCGATTACTTCGGTTCGAACGTCTACCTCGGACGGTCGGGCGAAACGATTTCCGTCACCGGCGTCATCGATTGGGAGTGGGCGAGTCCGTCCGGCAATCCGATCGTCGACGCCGGGTTCTTCTCGTTGCAAGTCGCCGAGGCGATCGGTCGGGACTTCGAGGCCGGATTCGATCGAATATTCGTCTCGAATACGCCGCACTCACGAGCGCTGTACGATCGGATGGAGATCTACCTGTCGAGCATCGGCATCGATCCCGCGGCGATGGCGACCTACCTGCCGATCGGATACGTAGAGCGATCGCGGCGGGACGTCGAGTTGAACGGTCGGCTCGACGTCGACTGGCCGGGACGGGTTCGCTACATCTGGGATCGTCACGACGAGGTTAGTCGCCGGCTCAGCGACGCGTCGCCGGCGGCGCAGATCGGGTGAGCCCCGCCAGCACCTCAGTCGTTCGCGAAACCGTCTCCTCCCAGGATCGGTTCGCTTCGCCCGACGACATCGTAGACTCGTCGTTACGTGGGTCTCCAGCCAACACGTCGTCGAGCGCCGCGGCGAATCCGTCGACGTCTCCGTTCGGTACTAGTCGGTCGCGATCGGTGACCGCCGGACGAATCTGGGCCAGGTCCGAAGCGACGACGGGAACGCCGGTCGCCTGTGCCTCCAACACCGTTCGCGGGACGCCTTCGGCTCGACTGGGAAGCACCAGCGCGTCCGCGCTGCGATAGAGCGTCGGCATCTCGTCGTAGGAAACCTGTCCGAGGAATCTAACGTCTGCGCCCAGGGCCTCCGCGTGTTCTTCGAGTCCCTCGCGCAACGGACCGGTCCCGCACACGTACAGCGTGGCGTTCGGTCGGTTCGTCCGAATCCGATCGATCGTCTCGAGTGCGACCCGTGGCCGTTTTCCCTCGACGAGACGGCCCACGAACAGAACCACCTCCCCGTCGGCGTCGACCAGATCGCTCTCGGGACCGTCCGGCGTGAACCGCTCGACGTCGATTCCGTTCGGAACGACGGCGACTCGCGAACGAACGCCGTACGCTCGCAATCGGGTCTCGTCTACGTCCGTATAACAGAAGACGACGTCGGCCCGATCGAACGCCCACCGACCGACGGTTCGCAGGTACCGGTCGAACACCCACGCCGGCGCGTTCTGAGAGAACAGCCCGTGATTCGTGATTGCGAGCGGCGTCTCGTCGAACCGGCGTTTTACCGCCGCGAGTACGGTCGCGACGTAGAGGTGTGAGTGGGCGTGGACGACGTCGTACGAATTCGCGCGGGAGAGGAGGCGAGCGAGGTCGAGAGAGACGTCGTTACCGACGGGACGTACAGTCGGATCGAACCGACGCACCGTGTAGCCGTCACGACGCTCGACCTGCGGCGACCGGGGGTCGTGACGTATCGTCAGCACCGTCACGTCGTGGCCCATCGTCGCCTGGTCGCGACTCATCGCGTGTACGTGGTAGGGGCCACCGCCGTCGATCTCGGGGTAGACCTTGTGAGCGACGCGGAGGATTCGCATCGATGGTGGAGTTACGAGCGCCAGCGACGAGTACGTTGGTGGATGAGTTCGCCGACGTCCGCGAGGACGATCCAGACCTGTCTCGCGATGATTCGCAGGTCGAGCGCGAACGAGTGATTCGTGACGTATCCGAGATCCAGTTCGAGTTTTCGCCCGCCCGCCGTGCTGGTCACGTCGTTGACCTGCGCGAGTCCGGTGAGACCGGGTTTGACGTGCCAGCGCGTTCGCCAGCCGTCCACGTCGCCCTCCAGGAGCCGTTCTTCGTCGATCCAGGTGGCGCGCGGTCCGACGACGCTCATATCTCCGAGGAGGACCGACCACAGCTGCGGGATCTCGTCGACGTGCGTCTTGCGGAGTACCCGTCCAACTCGCGTGATACGATCGTTCTCGACGTCTTCTTGCGGTTCGGGATCCTCGCTTCCGGGGGTCATCGTTCGAAACTTCAGGACGTGAAACCGTTCGCCGAACGCCGACGTTCTCGTCTGCCTGTACAGTACCGGTCCGGACGAGTCGAGTTTGATGGAAACGGCGATGGGGAACGCGAGCGGCGCGAGCACGAGGAGTCCCACCGCGGCGAACGCGACGTCGAAGACTCGTTTTGTGACGTGGGTGTACCACGGCCACGGATCGACCTCCGCGCGAGCGAGTTCGTCCCCGTCTTCGGAGACGAGCACGTTGTCGGCGAGCGACGCGTGAACGAAGACGTCCATCCCGTACTCGTGGGCGACTTCCAGCGCGCCGAAGAACTCGCCGCGATCGGCGTCGCGAAACGCGAGCGCCAGCGTGTCCACGTCGTACCGTCGCACCAGGCGACGGAGTCGAACGAGGCCGCCGAGTCGATCGATCCCACCGAGCGAGAGGATGCCGTCGTACGGCGAACGGGCGAGCGTGCCGCTGCCGTCGGTCACGGCGAGCGAATCCGTCCCGCTGGCGCTCGTACCGGGTTCCCGCGGCACTCCTATCGGTCTCGGGACCTCCCGATCGATCGGCGCCCGTCGTCGGTTCCCCACGCCAGCAGCCGCGTCGCCGTCGACCTCGACTCGCGGTGAGGCGAACCCGATGGGATCGGCGGGAAGTTCGCCGACGATCGATTCGATCGCGTCCGGATCGTCACCGACGACCAACACGCGCGTCGGTTCCGGTCGCCGACGGAGCCCCACGTAGAATAGGGGTAACGCCGTTGCGAGTCCGACGCCGATCCCCGCGACCGTTGCGGACGAACCCAGGGCGGGCGTAACGGTCGCACCGAGAATAACGAGGACGGCGCAGGCCAGGAGAACGCGCCGGAGCGTCGCGGAGACGAGCGTCGACGTGCGCCAGGGTCGCGGTCGGTACATCGGTCGCATCGACGGACCGACGACGAGCGCGACGAGTGCCAGCGCGAGGAGCGACGACTCGCGCCCCGTTGCGGCGAACGAGATGCTGGCTACGGCGACCGCCAGCCAGACGGTGCCCGCGAAGCTCACCGCCCGGTACCGCCACCCATCGAGCATCGTCAGTGGATGGCCCCAGCGGCTAATAACGACGCTCCGTCGTTTCGTTCGAAAAAGTTCCACTACCCCGCA
This sequence comes from Halovivax gelatinilyticus, assembly GCF_024300625.1. Taxonomy (GTDB): domain Archaea; phylum Halobacteriota; class Halobacteria; order Halobacteriales; family Natrialbaceae; genus Halovivax; species Halovivax gelatinilyticus. Next base: position 515,383 of record NZ_CP101322.1, read on the forward strand.
GGAATCGATTCGGCGGGAACCGCCGGTCGGCGGAGGCGTTGCTTACAGCGTCGGATCCGATAGCCCACCCGGACGCTTTCTGCGTCACCGCATCCCCGGAGGGAACGGCTACCGCCGAGCGCCGGGTCGACTCGGCCGCGGTAAACGCACATTAGCTACCTGCACCGGCCGATCGATCGAATCGACCGGGGTATCAGCGCGAGGATGGTGATATATTCCAGACTCTCTCGAGTCACGGACCATCCCTACGACCAGTCGCTGGCGCAACTGTAGATCGAGTTCAGTTACCCGCGGTATCACAGTCACGAACGACCAGATCGACGGTATCACAGTCACGAAGGTTGAAGAGTGCATCCAGGACCGATCCAGTTCGTCGCGAAGCGATCGGTCAGTTTCGGTCGTTCTGTACCCGAACACCCAACTTCCTTCGGAACCGAACGTCTCGTACGATGATAGACAGTCTCGTCGTCTTCCTCGTCAGCCTGCTAATCGGCGCGCTCGGCATCCACGTCGGTGCGATCGTCATCGCCGACGTCAGTAACTACACCTACGCGGTGTTCACCGCTCTGATCGGAGCCATCGTCTGGGGACTGGTCGGCTTCCTCTTCGGTTGGCTTCCGTTTCTCGGACCGGCGATCGTCCTCCTCGCGTACCTGGCGATCGTGAAGTGGCGATATCCCGGCGGCTGGATCGACGCGGCCGGCATCACGCTGGTCGCCTGGATCGCCGTCCTCCTCGTCCTGTACGTCCTGGCCGCCGTCGACGCGACGACGTTCGACGCCGTCGGCGTACCCGGGACGTGAGCGTACCCGATACTGAAAGGCCGAATCAGCTCGGCGACGCAGGGACCGCCTTATTATTCCCCTGGCCGACCACCGCCCACCCATGCCCACGACGGCCCTCGGGATCCTCGTCCTGCTGATCGTCTTCGCGTTCGCGTTCGGCGCGTACCGCATCATCCGCACGATCAGGCCGTTCATCGTCAACGCGGTCGTCGGCCTGCTCGTGTTGCTCGGCCTGGGATGGTTCGGCTTCGGCGTCGAGATAACGCCGCCCGCGGTCCTCGTCGTCGCGATCGGCGGTATTCCGGGGGCGATTCTGGTCGTCCTGCTCGCCTACCTCGGTATCGTCTTCACGCCGGTCGGAACCGTCTGAGCCGAGTGCGGCCATCGACGTGGCGACCACGAACGTGCAGGTTCCAGTTTTAACCGCAGATTCCGGGTAGCATAGGAGATATGAAAGCCGTGGTTCTGGCCGCCGGAACGGGAACGCGATTGCGACCGCTCACCGACGACAAGCCGAAGGCGCTCGTCGAGATCGGCGGCAAACCCATCGTCGAGGACGTCTTCGACAAGCTCATCGACGTCGGCGCGAGCGAGCTGATCGTCGTGGTCGGCCACCTCAAAGAGCAGATCATCGACCGCTACGACGACGAGTATCGCGGCGTGGCGATCACCTACGCCCACCAGCGCGAGCAGCTGGGTCTCGCCCACGCAATCTTGCAAGCCGAACCCTACGTCGACGACGACTTCGCGCTGATGCTCGGTGACAACGTATTCAGAGCGAACCTTCGCGACGTCGTCCGCCGACACGCCGAGGATAGAACCGACGCGGCCTTCCTGGTCGAACGCGTGCCGATGGAGGAGGCCTCCCGGTACGGCGTCCTCGATACGAACGGCTACGGCGAAGTCGTCGAGGTGGTAGAAAAGCCGGACGATCCGCCGTCGAATCTCGTGATGACCGGCTTTTACACCTTCACGCCGGCGATCTTCCACGCCTGTCACCTCGTCCAGCCCTCCGATCGCGGCGAATACGAGCTTCCCGACGCGATCGACCTGCTGATCCAGTCCGGTCGAACCATCGACGCCATCCGGATGGACGGCTGGCGCGTCGACGTCGGCTATCCGGACGACCGCGACCGCGCGGAAGCGCTGTTGGCCGACCAGCCGGCCGACGCGGGTACACTGAATACGACCGAAACTGACCCGACGGAAACGCAAAACCCGCGTTCGGACGTGACCGAGTCGACAGAAACTCGTACCGACTAATTCTCGACCGACGGGGGAACCACCGGTGGGCGAGCATCGCGGCTCTGACCGTTAATTCTCCGGATAGCGCGACTTTCACGGACGTCGAACGGTTATCCGTCCGCACTTAACGGCAAAATCTGTGAAAGTCACCACTTACCGCTGACCGGGATTCACGTGGCGGTGTGTCCGACGAGACGACCGGATCACCACGCTGTACACTACCCGGGGCCACCATCGTCGGTGGACTCCACTCACTGGACCGAATCTCACCGCCGCATTCGACACCGAAGCCGGTTCGGCCGAGCGGCTACGGTGAGGGCTGCTACGGCGGCGTGCAGTAACGGTCGAGACTCCACACGGGTATTCAGATGACCGACCCCGACGACCCCTCCCCTTCCGCATCCACGGCCCCCGCTGACGTCCCTTCGGCCCTCCTCCCGCTGACGCGCTGGGGTCCGGTCATCGCCGTTCTCGCCGTGATCGTCGCCGGTTCGATCACGACGTCCGTTCCGACCGTTCCGGGCGCTGATTGGATCCCGATCGACGTCTCCGACGTGCGACACCTCGCCGCGTACGCGACGCTCGCCGTCGCCGTTTCGTGGGCCACACGTTCGACGATTCGCTCGCACGTTCGTCTCCTCGTCGCGGCGTTCGCCCTCGTCGTCGCCGTCGGGGTGATGATCGAACTCCTCCAGTCGACGCTTCCCCACCGAACCGCGAGCGTGCGCGACGTCGGCGTGAACGCGCTCGGCGCGACGATCGGACTCGGCGGCTACACCGTGCTCGTCGGCCTCCGTTCGCGGCTGTCGGCGTCGTCCTGATCGCTCACCCGACGGTCGCGTACCAGACCCGCTGGACGGCTGGTTGCGTCGACACCCACCATCCCAGCGCGGCTCCGGCGCTCCCGACGAACGCGACAACGCCGTCGGCGTTCGCGCCGGTCGCCACGAGGGCAACGACGCCGAGGACGACCGCGAGCGAGAACGACCGACGTGGATCTCCGTCCAGGAACGCCCGCGCCGCGAGCAGGAAGGCGAGCCCGAACGCGACCGACGCGAGGACGTCGACGAGATAGTGTACGCCGAGTGCGAGTCGTGAGAGTCCGACCAGCGCGACGAGCGCGACCGCCACGATCGTTCGCGACCGCTGCGTCCCGGCGTCGCTCCAGTAGGCGAGCGCTCCCCACAATACCGTCGCCGCCATGGTGTGGCCGCTGGGAAAGCCGTTTCCCTCCCGGCCGACGGCCTGTAACTCGGCCGGCGGACGCGGCGCGTCGATCACCGTCTTTACGATCAGCGTCAGCGCGAGCCCGGCGCCGATCACGCCGACGACGAAGGCCGTCCGACGCGAGAGGATCGTTCCGTCCGCTCGCTCGCGTGACCGCCAGACGTCGGCGACGACGAGTATCCCGATCACCGCCCCGACGACGAGCAGGTCGCCGGCCATCGCGGCGAGTTCGAAGAACGGAATCGTCCAGTCGGGGAGGGCGGATCGGATCGCGTCGGTGACGCCGAGGTCGCGGTTCATCGAAGTCGTACGCAGTACTTTCACGGGCAAGCCCTATCAATCACGTCGAATCTCACTCGACAGATCGCAATGAAGACCCGGAAGCTGACCTGCGTGATCGCTCGACGGACCGGGACCGTTCAACAGCGAGAAAAGAGCGTCGACGTCGAGATGATTGAGGTTTTATAATCCGACCCCTCTCCCTCGATATTTCCGATTTGAATAAGACCACCCCCAAGTGGGCAATAAAACATAAGTTATTTTTCGCCAATACCTTCGTTTCGAAGATTGAGAGAGATCACAAGGGAAACCTTTACCCGCTGGTCTGAGTAGCCGTCGCTGACTACGATGGCAGGCTCCGGGTCGACCGACGAACGCGACGTATCGACACGTATCGCCGACTTCTTCGGCTTCGGCGAACACGAAACGAACTTCCGCACCGAGACGATCGCCGGATTGACGACCTTCCTGGCGATGGCGTACATCATCGTCGTGAATCCGAGCATTCTCGCCCCGGCGATAATGGGCGAGTTCCCCGAAAACATCGAAGACGGGGCGACGACGACCATCGCCGGCGACACCTATTCGTACACCGAGGTCGTCCAGATGTTGACCGTCGTCACCATCCTCGCGTCGGTGATCGCGATCCTGGTGATGGCGCTGTACGCCAAACGACCGTTCGGCCTGGCGCCGGGTATGGGACTCAACGCCTTCTTCACGTTCACCGTCGTGCTCATCCTGGGCGTTCCGTGGGAAGTCGCCCTCGCCGCGGTGTTCGTGGAGGGAATCATCTTCATCCTGCTCACGGCCGTCGGCGCGCGCCGGTACATCATCGAACTCTTCCCGGAACCCGTCAAGTTCGCCGTGGGAGCCGGTATCGGTGTCTTCTTGCTCTTCCTGGGACTCCAGGAGATACAACTCGTCGTCGCCTACGACGGCACCCTCGTCCAGATGGGTAACGTTCTGGAGACGCCCGTCGCCGTCGCCGGTCTCGCCGGGCTCACGCTCACACTGTTGCTCTGGGCGCGCGGCGTCACCGGCGCGATCGTCATCGGCATCCTGACCACCGCGCTCGCCGCCTGGGGTGCAACGTTCGCCGGGCTCGTCGAGCGCGGAACGATCACGCCCGGATCCGAGGAGGTCACCACCAGCGCGCAGTACGACTTTACGCCGCTGTTCTGGGGATTCATCGAGGGACTCGGACAGATCCCTGAGGATCCGCTCGTCTTCCTCCTGGTGGTCTTTACGTTCTTCTTCGTCGACTTCTTCGACACCGCCGGAACCCTCATCGGCGTCTCTCAGATCGGCGGCTTCCTCGACGAGAAGGGTGACCTCCCCGAGATGGAAAAGCCGCTGATGGCAGACGCGGTCGGGACGACCGCGGGCGCCGCGATGGGGACCTCGACGGTGACGACCTACATCGAGTCCTCGACCGGCATCGAAGAGGGCGGAAAGACCGGATTCACCGCTCTCGTCGTCGGTGGACTGTTCGCGCTCTCGCTACTCGCCGTCCCCCTGGTTACGGCGATTCCGACCTTCGCCACCTACATCGCGCTCGTCGTGGTCGGGATCATCATGCTACAGGGTGTCGCCGACATCGACTGGCAGGACCCCGCGTGGGCGATCGCCGGCGGACTAACGATCACGATCATGCCGCTTACCGCCTCGATCGCGAACGGGCTCGCGGCGGGAATCATCAGTTATCCGCTCATCAAGGCCGCGATGGGCGAGCGACGAGACGTCTCGCTCGGACAGTGGATCCTCGCCGTCGCGTTCGTCGCCTACTTCGTCATCTACTTCGCCGTGGAGGCGGGTCGGATCGGCGAGATCGCGTTCTAATCGCCGCCGACAGCGATTCGGTGTTCGGCACGTCAACGGCGCTCGGTCCGGCTTCGATCGACACACAACCGTTTCAGCCTACCGCAACCGCGCCACTCTTGGGTCTGTCGCCACAATCGCCTCCAATGGCAGACATCACGTACTACGAACTTCCAGGCTGTCCGTTCTGTGCGAAAGTGCGGACCAAACTCGACGAACTCGATCTCGCCTACGAGACGGTCGAAGTGCCGGCGGCCCACCACGAGCGAACCGAGGTCGAAGCGGTGAGCGGCCAGACCGGCGTCCCCGTCATCACCGACGAGAACACCGACGTCGAGGGAATGGCAGAAAGCAGCGAGATCGTCGCGTATCTCGAAGAGACGTACGGAAACGGACGATAGAGAGCAGTTTCACGGATTTTAGCAGAGACAGAACGTCGATCCGCAGAGTCCGTCGTAGATCCCGTCGGAGAGGTACTTCAGTCCCGTATCGCAGGCGACCGTGACGACGGTTTCGTCCGGGTCGCGCTCGGCGGCGACGCGTCGGGCCGCGGCGACGTTCATTCCCGTGCTCGTCCCCACGAGCAGGCCGTCCTCGCGAGCGATCTCGCGAACGCAGTCGACGCCCTCCTCGGTCGGAAGCGTCACGACGCGATCGAACGCGTCGGCGTCGACGAGCGGCGGCGAGCCGACGATAGCCGTTCCCTGTACGGCGTGGGAACCGGCACAGCCGTCCGAGATGACGGGAGACGCTTCGGGCTCGACGGCCGTGATCGTCACCTCCGAGGCCAGCTCGGCCAGCGTCCGGGCCGTCCCCATCGCGGTGCCGCCCGTGCCGACGATCATGACGAACTCCGCCACGTCGGGACACTCGTCGACGATCTCTCGGCCGAGCGCCGCGTAGCCGGATAGCTGGTCTGTATTCGTAAACTGGTCGGTGAAGTAGGCGCCCGTCTCGTCGCGGATCCTGACTGCCTCCTCACGCAGATCATCGAAGAGCCCGTCGTACGCACAGCCATCGGGCGTCTCGACCACCGCCAGCTCGGCGCCGAGGGCGCGCATCGAGGCGATCTTCTCCTCGGCGACGCAGTCGGCCGTGACGACCGACAGCGGGTGACCGTAGACGGCGCAGACGAACGCCAGACTCGACCCCGTCGACCCGCCGGTGAACTCGACGACCGGATCGCCAGGTTCGAGGTCGCCGCGCGAACGCGCCTCCTCGATCATCGCACGCGCCATGCGGTCTTTCAGGCTGCCAGTCGGGTTCGCCCCCTCCCACTTGACGGCGATCGAGGCGCCGCCGGCCGGCCGGACGGAGGGGAGTTCGACGAGCGGCGTCTCACCGATCGCATCGAGCGAAGAAGTCGCGACGGACTGTCGGGCCATTCTTATCGATCACAGATCACACCGACCGAGTTAGTCTTTTAGATCGACGTGAACGGCCGCGTCAAAAACTGCCGGTATAGATGGCTCTCGAACCGATTCGGCCTCCCGGTCGAGAGCGAATTAGGCGCCGGGAGCGAACACGAGACCGAAAACTCACTCAGGCAGCTTCGGTCCGTTCGACACGCTCGCGAATAACGGTGTGTAACTCTTCGGCCTCGTCCATCGCTTCCAATTCTTCGCGTTCGACGAGCGCGGTGGCGTCGACCGACTCGCGCTTGGCTCGCTCGACGACGTAGACCGAGCGGGTGCCGGCGACCTCGCCGATCGAGGACATGATACGGGCGCGCTTCTCGGCGGCCTTCGTAAACGCCGAGTGGCCGGTCAACACCGGTCGCTCCTCGCGGTCGTCTTCGGTGCTGACGGCCTTGAACGGCGAGCGAACCGTCGGATGGACCGTAAAGCCGGTGCGGACCAGCGTCGCGACGACGTCCTCGTCGTCGGGGTCAGCGTCCGGGTCGTCGGGCATCGGGTCGGCGTCGCGAACCTCCTCGGCGCCCGAGAGGACGTCGACCGGACTCGTCAGGGCGTTCGCGAAGAGTTCCTCGAGCGCCATCGCGACCTCGACGGAGGCGTTCATCCCGTCTTCGTACTTCGAGACGGTCCGACGGGAGACGCCGAGTTCCGAAGCCAGCCGGCCGAGACTCCAGTCTCGCTTCTCGCGCTCGTCGGCGAGCAGATCGCCGTCGATGTTGACGTACAATCCGCCCGGTGCGGCGTAGATCAGCGGCGGAACGTCCTCGATGAAGAGGTTGTAGGCGGTGTCGGGACTGAACACCGGCACACCGTGTCTGAAGTAGACCACGTCCGGTTTCAGATCCTCGTCACGGCTGCGCAGACCGATCACGAGCGGGGTCGCCCGCAGGTGCGTGCCGAGTCGTCGCATCTCGTGGCCGGTCGCCTCGTTGAACGCGTCGATGTTACCGAGGATTTTCACGAGGATGAGATCCTCGCCCCGCCGGGCGGCCACGTCGAAGCTCTTCGGTCGGATCGCACAGCGGTCGCTCACCACGAATCCGGCATCAGCTAACATCGCAGTGACATTTCCCACCAGTGCGGACCGAGACATGGTGGGATCTAGCGATTCATCCTATAAATGCTTTTCCCAGATTCTACCTCGCTTGCTTGCGGTTTCGTCCGGCCAGTCGCCGATTACGCACGCCTCACTCGACCGGAACTGACTACAGCGGTGAATTACCACGAGATCGGCGGTCCGCTCACCACCGTGGCGCACTTCGAAACGCGTACCACGATCCGAGGGCTACGGGCGACCATGACCATCGTCGGGCTCGACGACACCGACTCGCGGACCGAGGGCATGTGCACGACGTACGTCGCCGCCCGACTCGCCGATCGTCTCCGTACCGAAGGTGACGTCGATCGGCTCATGCTGATTCGGCTCAACCCGGCCGTCGAACACAAGACCCGCGGCAACGCCGCGCTCGCCGTCCAGACGTCGGTCGACCCCGACCGGGCGTTCGATCTCGGCCGCGAGACGCTCGAATCGCTGGCGATCTCCGAGGAGTCCGCTACCAATCCCGGCCTCGTGGTCGCCGACCATCGGGCGTCACCGACGACACTGCCAGACGAATCACGGTCGACCGAACGCGATGGAGGCGACGACGCGATACAGTCTGTACGCAACGAGCGAGCGGGTTCCATTCCGGCGGACGTCGCCGCATTCACCTGGGCAGCCGTGCGCGACCACCACACCATCGCGGACGCCGAGCGCCTGATCGACGAATACGGCTACCGGAGCGCCCACCTGGGTAACGGACGCGGGCGAATCGGAGCGTTGGCGGCGATCGGCGCGCAGGCTGCCTTCGAGGAGTGGACCTACGAGCACATCGCGTACCGCGAGAGAGACCGGTGGGGAACTCCCAGGACGGTCGACGCCGAGTCGGTGTTCGGGGCGGCGGACGGGGCCTCCCCCGACGTCTGGGACACCGTCGACAGGGAGGCCGGCGAACTCGTCTGCGTTCCGCACACGCCGGGTCCGGTGCTGTTCGGCATCCGCGGCGACCGATCGGCCGCCGTCGACCGCGTGGCCTCCCAAATCGAGGGCGAACCGATCGAACGCCGTGCGCGGTTTCTCACGAACCAGGGGACGGACGTCCACCTTCGCGACGCCCGCTTTGGCGGCGGCGAAACGCTCGAGAACGGTCGCGCCTACCGGATCGACGGCGTGGTCGACGGAGAACCGAAGACCCGCCGAGGGGGCCACGTCTTCGTCCCGCTACTGGCTCCCGACGGGACCGACCGAATCGATTGCGTCGCGTTCGAACCGACCAAGCGGTTTCGCGACCGAGTCCGCGCTCTGCGGCCCGGCGATCGACTCACCGCCTGCGGCGAACTGGCTCGCGGTACGCTCAAGCTGGAGAAGTTCGCCGTCAGGGAACTGGTCCGTACCGACCGCCGAACGCCGCGGTGTCCATCGTGTGACCGAACGATGGAGAGCGCCGGCCGGAACCAGGGCTATCGCTGTCGAGACTGCGAGACGAGTACCGACGGGAGAGAACGGGTGACGATCGAGCGATCACTGGCGGTCGGCTGGTACGAAGTGCCGCCGCGAGCCAGACGCCACGTCGCGAAACCCCTCGTGCGGGGCGGATTCGACGCGCCAGTTCACCCGGAACGCTGACATCGCAGCGACGGGCCCGACCGTCACTCGCCACCCATCTCGACGCGAGTGAGTAAGTGGACCTCGTCGTAGCGAACGCCTTTTCCGTCGGGCGACTCGCCGTCGATCTCGAGGTAGCCGTGCTGGAACCCGGTGATCGTCCCGCGGACGTCATCCGGCGTTTCGCCAACCTCGTCGGTCGTCTGTCGCGACTGGACGTCGACGACGGCGCCCTCGTCGATGAACTCCGTTATCAGGTCGTACGCCGTCGATTCGTCCGCCTCCGGAGGGATTTCGAGTTCGGTCACGCCCCTATCGTCACCGTCGAGCCCTATAATGGTCGTCCGTGAATACAGCAGACGGGACGTTACGTCCCGTCAGTGACGGAATACTCCGCCTTCGCGTCGGCGAACTCGTCCGGAATCTCCTCGACGCAACCGGCCTGCATCACCGTCCTGATGTGATAATCCTTCTCTCGGGGGTCCTCGGCCGCGAGCGCACGTTCGAGGTGGGTCCGACACTCCTCACTGAGTTGGCTCAGCCGTCGCATGGTGTGACCGATGGGTTTCGGTTAGAATATTAAACTATTTCCATCGTTCACAGATCGCGCGACGGGAAATGGCGCATTTCCTGGATCGATCAGGGATCACCATCAATCGACTGACGCCGTCGAAACGGGCGAATCGTCGCTGATCCGATCGGTACGAGCCGAAGGACTCGCCGGGAGTCGGCACGCTATGCGGGTAACAGAACACAGTACACCGATCCAGAACGCATCGCCAGGATATCGGCGAGGGTATTGGTCGAGCCCCCTGTCGGCAACGACAGTAGCAGCCCCTCGCCAGCAGCAAATCCGACGGCCCGCGTGTTAGCTCTACTGGCCGCGTGAGAACCGGGAGTTCGTGAAATCGCCCGAAACTCAGCGAGGCGAACTACGAGGGCAGCCTGTCACGGTCCAGTCCATCGGCAAAATTCTCAATCGGCGAACAGAAACGAGGGTCAGGAAGTGTTCATACGTGGTGACGTCGACACTCCGAGCGTGAGTCGAACGCTCATTCGATCGGATCACGACCGCCCACCACGAGGTATCTTCGCGTGACCGACGAACGGTCGCCGGCCACCGACGACGAATCACGAACCACAGACGGGTTGAACCTCGGCATCGGAACGTACGACGTCGATCCGGACCGCTGCGAAGCCGCCGTCGCGACCGCCCTGGCGTGTGGCTACCGCCACGTCGACACGGCCGAGATGTACGACACCGAGACCGCGGTCGGGCGCGCCCTCGAACGAGCGGACGTTCCGCGCGAGTCGGTGGTCGTCGCGACAAAAATCCACTCACAGAACCTGGAGTACGACAGCGTCATCGAGCACGCGCGAGCCTGTCGCGATCGTCTCGGACTCGACGCCATCGACCTGCTCTACGTCCACTGGCCCATCCGCAGCTACGACCCAACGGAGACGCTCGCCGCTTTCGACGAGCTGTACGACCGAGGAGCGATCCGCAACGTCGGCGTTTCGAACTTCAGACCTGCACAGCTAGAAACGGCGATCGACATCCTCGAGGCGCCGCTTTTCGCCCATCAGGTCGAGTGTCATCCCTTGCTTCCCCAGGACGAACTCCGTCGATTAGCCCGCGCGTACGATCACCACCTCGTCGGCTACTCACCGCTGGCGAAGGGGCGAGTACTGGAACTGGCCGAGTTGGACGAGATCGCGAGCGCGTACGACGCGACACCCGCTCAGATCTCGCTCGCGTGGCTGGAGGCGAAGGGCGTCGTCCCCATCCCGAAATCGACCAGCGAAGCCCACATCCGGGAAAACATCGCGGCGCGATCGATCGAACTCGATCGGGACGACGTCGACCGCATCGATCGCATCGATCGAACCGAACGCGTCGTCGACTTTCCTGACGCACCGTGGAATTGAGTCGGAGTCACTTCGTCTCGTAGGCGGACTCGGTACGTCGCGACTCGTCAGTTCGTCTCGTAGGCCGGCTCGCGGTCGTCACTTCGGTCCGTCCCAGCGCGCTCTACGTAGGCCGAAGCTTCGTCAAGCGACTCCGTCGAAAGCAGCCGTTCGAGTCGGCGCTCGAACTCTTCGTCGGTGAGCTCGCCGGTCGCGTACCGACGCCGGAGCGTTTCGAGGGCGTCCTCGCGCTCGCTCTTTCGGGCGGCGGCTGCGTCCCGCCGGCGCTTTCGCTCGTAGAGTTCGACACCCCCGAGCGCCATCGGCAGGACGCCGGCGAAGCCCACGACGAACACCACCCAGAAGAACCCGACACCGGCGAACATCAAGGCGAATCCGGTCAGGAGCGTCAACCCGACGATCGCCCCGGAAACCATCTCCTGCAGCGGCGTCTCCTCGTCGCCGTCCCACTCGTCCGTTCGCTCCTCGGTCGCCATAGCTAGTCCCAGTCGACGCGGTGACATAATGGTTGTCTCGGGATCGTCACTAATCGGCTATAGTCACGCGAGTGAGAAGGCGTCTGATCGGAGAAGTGAAAGCGACCGATTCAATCGAAAGGGCGGATGCTGATCAAGTCGGATCTTCGTATCGCAGTTGTAACAGCGGTGAACCCGGTTTCGCTCGTCCCCGCACCCGCGCCGGAACTCAGGGGTGACGTGAGAGCCGCATTTCAGACAGCAGTTGACCCCAGCCGAGGGGTTCCACCGCTGCATCAGTGGCACACCTCGCGAGCGTCGCAACTGTCGAAATCAGGCAGTAGAACCGGCAAAACGTGCCGGTTTACTTTTATATCGTATGGGACCGCCGAGAGTCGAACTCAGGTCCTACGGACCCCATCCGCAGAGGATACCACTACCCCACGGTCCCGTACACAAATCGATGGCCGGTTCGCGTTTAAGCCTGTCGTTTGAACGGTCACTCGCGCGGGGCGACGAGGGGTCCCTCGTCGCGAACCGCCAGGCTCGTCACCGGATCGTTCTCGTAGCAGACGGTGTTCGCTCGGCCGAGGACGTAGCCGTCGTGGTCGACGGGGATCGTCTCGAGCGGATCGCCGTGCGGGCTGACGAGCGTCGCCAGTTCGTCGCCGGCTTCGAACGCCTCGCCGGCTTCCAAGTGATGCCGACAGATGCCCGCACGTGGCGCGTTTGGCCCGCGAAACCGACGCACCGGGAAGTCGACCGGTGGATCGATCGAGCGGGCGTCGACTCGTTCGGGAACCGCCTCGAGCATCCCGAGGTGAACCATCGTCCGGTAGACTGCGGCGACGCCGGCCGCACGATTCGCCTCCTCGACGACCCCGTAGCTCCCGAGTTCGAGCGTTAGCGAGGGAATGCCGGCGCGGTTGAGCACGGCACCGGCCGCGGAGCGATCCAGGTTGCGGTCGACGTACTCCTCGGCCGGGTACTCGTTGATCACCGGCAGTCCGATCGCGTCGGCGAACGCGTCGAGGCGGTCGGCGAGCTCGCGCGCCTGCGACTCGGTTCGATCGCCGTCTTCGTCGTACAACACCCGATCGCGAATGACGAACGGAACGGAGCCGACCTGCGCGGTGTGGACGTCGACCAGCGCGTCCGCTGAGGCGACGATCAGCTCGTAGAGGCGCGTCCCGATCAGCTCCTGGACGCGGGGATCGTCGCCCTCGTCCGGCTCCTCGGCGGGGAAGTACCGGTTCGGGTCGTCGCCGTGGTAGTACGAGGTGCGCTCGACGCGACGCAACCCCGACGGACTGACGATCGGAACGCAGACCACCGTTCCGCACAATCCCGCCGGCACGCCGTCGGCCAGCACGTCCTGGACCGTCGCCACGCCCGTCAGTTCGTTCCCGTGGACGCCGCCGGTCACCCAGAGCGTCGGCCCGTCGGACTCGCCTCGAGCGATCACGACCGGCAGGCGCTCCGACCCGCCCGTCGGTACCCCCGTCATCTCGAGATATCCCGTCGCTCGTTCGCCCGGCCCCGCCGATGCTGACCCGAGTTGCATACGATCCACTCTCGATGCGGATGGCTAAAGGATCACGACCGATGACGACGGACTCTCCGTCGAATCAGTGCCCTCGCCCGTGCCAGGTCAGCATCGACGCCGACCAGGTGTAGCCCGTACCCGCCGCGAGGAGACAGACGAGGTCGCCGGGTTCGAGCCGGCCATCGCGGCGAGCCTCCTCGAGTGCAAGCACCTGATCTGCGCTCTGGACGTGACCCAACTCGTCCAGGTAGTAGCCGTCCGCCTCGTGGTCGAGCCCGAGTTCGTCGAACAGGAGCTCGTGGAACGACCGCTTCATGTGGGTGACCGCGACGAAGTCGAGATCCGACCGTTCGAATCCGGACCGCGCAAGGGCCGTGTCGGCAACATCGAGGTAGTTCGGCAGCGAGACGGGCGCGAGTCGCTCTTTCATCCCGTCCGGGTCGGGAACGTCGAGCGTGTGCCGGCCCGCCTCGACGCTCTCGCGGCTCGGCGGTTCCTTCGAACCCCCGGCGGGCATGATCACGTCCTCGGCGAACGAACCGTCGGTGATGGCCGCGCTCTCGTGGACCGTCGCGCGGGCCCGATCGCCCGGATCAGACTCCAGTACCATCGCGCTCGCGCCCGACCCGAAGTTGAACATGAACGACGATCGCTCGTTCGTATAGTCGATCAGACTCTCCTCGCGACTCGCGGCGACGAGCAGGACGCGATCGAGGTGATCGACCTGCAGCTGGGCCGCCGCCTGTCTGACGGCGATCGGTGCGCTCGCACAGAGCGTGTGACTCTCGGTCGCGAACGCGTTCTCGGCACCCAGGCGTTCGGCGATATCGGCTGCTGCCGACCAGACGACGTAGTCTTTGAACTCGCTGCCGTGGTAGAGTACCATGTCGAGGTCGGCCGCCCGTACCCCCGCGTCGTCGAGCGCCTCCTCGGCCGCGCCGACCGCCATATCGGTGACGTGATCCTCGCCCGGTCGGCAGACGCGCTTTTCTACGAGGCCCATCTTCTCGATCACGACCGATTCGGGAATCTCGCTCTCGGCGGCTATCTCCTCGCCGGTCAGGACGGTCTCCGGGAGGTAGCGCCCGTACCCGGTGAGCCCGACCGTCGTCATCGGGTCTCGCCTCCGTTTCCAGCGATCGGTTCGGATTCGCCGTGTGCCTCCGCCAACGCCTCGCGATCCAGCTTTCCTGGCCCGCTCCTCGGAAGTTCGTCCACGAACGCGTACGCAGATGGCCGTGCGTATCCCGGAAGTCGGTCTCGAGCGAAGGCGTCGAGCGTTTCGGTGAGATCCGAGGGCGGCCCGGCGGCTCCGGCCGGCACGACCACCGCCTTCGGTGTCGTCCCCCAGCGCTCGTGTGGAACGCCGATCGCGCCCACCTCCTCGATGGCGTCGTGGTCGTCTAACGCGTTCTCGATCTCCTCCGGGTAGACGTTCTCGCCGCCGCTGACGAACATGTTGTCCGTTCGACCGGTGATCGAGACGTCGCCGTCGTCGTCTTCCACCGCCAAGTCGCCCGTCGAGACCCACTCGCCGTCGAAGGTGCCGTCGCTCGTCGCGAGGTATCGATCGGCCGCGACCGGCCCGCGGAGTTCGAGTTCACCGATCGTCCCCGGCTCCACGGTGTCGCCGACGTCGTCGACGATGCGCACCTCACAGTCCGGAAACGGGCGACCGACCGTCTCTGCCTTCTCGGCGGCGTCGGTACGGGTCGGATCGACGAAGAGGTTGTTCGGGCCGCCCTCGGTGAGCCCGTAGCCCTGGCTGAAGTGAATCCCCCGGTCACGGTACGTCTCCTGGAGTGAGGGAGGCGTCGGACCGCCTCCGCTCATACACCACTCCAGGCTGGAGAGATCAGCCGCTTCGAACGACTCGCAGTCGGCGATCGCACGGAAGATCGCCGCGACGGCGAACAGTTTCGTCGCCCGGTACCGCTCGACGATCTCGACGACCTCGTCGGGATCGAACTCCCGCTGTACGACGACCTCGCCGCCGACGTACAGCGAGGGAAGCGTGAGCAGGTTCCAGCCGCCGGTGTGAAAGAGCGGTAAGACGAGCGGGATCGTCTCGTCGCGACCGAGATCCCAGGCGACGGCCTCGGTGATGCAATTCCACTCCAGCTGACGCTCGGTGCAGACGACCACTTTCGGGATGCCGGTCGTCCCGCCCGTGTGGAGATACAGCAGGGGCTCCTCGGGATCTCGATCGACCGTCGAAGCGCGGCCCGTACCAGCTACCCCGTCGATGCGTTCGTCGAACTCGGTCAGCGATTCGCGCTCGACTCCCTCGGGAATCAGATCCTCGAACCGAGATTCGTAGAGACAGATCGTCGGCTCGATCCGATCGAGAAGCGACTCGACGGTCGAGGCGACCAGCCGGTGGGAGATCGGAGCGAGCGTCGCGCCGAGTCGGCGGACGGCGAAGAAAAGCGAGAAGAACGCGGGTCGGTTCCGCGAGACGACCGCGACGACGTCGTCGCGACCGACGCCCGCGTCGGTCAGGCCGGCCGCCGTCTCGTCGGCCCACTCGTCCAGTTCCGCGTAGGTCCACTCCGTTTGCGCCGCGTGGTCGACGAGCGCTCGACTGGATTCCCAGTGTGTCGCCCGCCGCCCGAGTGAGAGCGTCATTACCCGATACATTCTAGACGGAGCTACTTCATGGGCGACGTTGATATGCTGACGTCGAAGACTGACATATCAGGTATGCGTTCGCAGTGGGAGAACCACGGACTCGACGAACGACCGAGAAAAATGTGCCGATCAGCGGCGGTACCGGTCTAGCACCGACGGCAGCTGCTTCGACACCGTTCCGCCGATCCGATCTCTGACCGAACCCAGGAGCCCGTTCGGGACGAACAGAACGAACAGCACGAAGACGATCCCGAGGTAGAGCGGAGCGCGGCCATCGATGACCGAGTTGATGACGATCGATTCGCCGACGAGGTCGCGCAAGAACGGCGCGAGGCCGCCCTGTTCGGACGAGAGGATGTCCTCTAGCCACTCGAAGAACACCGAACCGAAGAGCGGGCCGGCGAGCGTGCCGATTCCGCCGACGATCGTTACGATCAGCGCGTCAGCGGTGTGCAGGAAGTAGAACGTCTCGTCGGGCGAGGCGTTCCCCCTGAACCCGGCGAAGAGCGCGCCGGCGATCCCCGCGAAGAACCCGCTGAATCCGAACGCCACCATCTTGTACCAGAAGACGTTGTAGCCGATGGCGCGAGCCCGCTCTTCGTTTTCGCGGATGGCGATCATCACGCGTCCGAACGGCGAGTGGATAATCCGTTGCATCGCGAAGTAACAGAGCAGGACGATCAACCCGATCGCCCAGTAGGATACCTCGGTCGCCGAGAGGTCGATCCCCAGGCCGAGAACGTTCTCGAACTCCGTCCCCGCAAGTCGGCCGATGCTGACCGAGAGCGAGTCGACGAACGGGATTCCGATTTCCGGCGTCGAACCCTGGTGGGTCGGGCCCTCCTGTGGATTGGCCGCGACGTAATCCCAGTTTCTGACGAGTTCGTAGATCACCTGAGCGACCCCGAGCGTGATCATCGCGAAGTAGACGCCGGTCAACCGGAACGAGACGAGTCCGATGGCCAGCGCCAGCGCGAACGCCAGCAGACCTCCGAGGACCATCGTCACCACGAACGGCGTCTCCGCCGGCAATACCGGGACGTCACCGTTCGCGATCAGGATGATCGTGTACGCCCCGACGCCGTAGAACGCCGCGTGCCCGAACGAGAGGTAGCCGGTGTAGCCGCTGATGAAGTCGAAGCTCATCGCGAACAGCCCGAGGAACAACATCGCGATGACGAACGTCATCGCGGGCATGAAGGCGTCGAAGAACGCGCCGAAGTCCACGGTCGCGACCATCAGATCCACACGCGGCAAGCCGGCCATCGACGAGTAGATGAACGGGTACAACGCGAAGACGGCGACGACCAACCCGTGGGCGACGTGATCGCGTGCGTACTGGCGGAGCCAGTGGTCGCCGTCGGCTGACGACGAGGTCGCATCGCCCGCCCGTTCCGTTGTCGTCTCGCGCCCGTCGGGCGCGTCCGTCTCGGGCTCCTCGCTCACGGCCGAGTCGCCGCCGTCGGTTCGAAGGGGCCGCCCGCGCTCGCGATCGAGGTCGCGGGGAACGCGAGGACTAATGGCCACCCACCTCCTCGACGCCGTACAGCCCCTGCGGTTTCACGACGAGCGTGATCACCAGGAGCAAGAACACCGTTACCTCGGGGAGTCCCGGGAAGGTCACGATACCCGTGTGGAACAGCCACGTCGTGAACGAGTCGGCGAGGCCGACGACGAGGGCGGCCACGATCGTCCCCTTGAACGAACCGAGGCCGCCGATGACGACGACCACGAACGCGTACAGCAGAACGTCGATGTTGAGGAGGACGCTCGGTCCCCACGTCGGATCCCACATCAAGAACACGCCGCCGAGCGCAGCCAGGCCGGTCCCGAGGCCAAACACGACCGTGAAGGCCCGTCTGACGTCGACGCCGAGTGCCTCGACCATCTCCGGGTCTTCGCTGCCCGCACGGATGTAGAGTCCGTACAGCGTTCGCGTCAGAAAGAGCCAGACGGCGGTCGCGACGAGCACCCCGCCCGCCGCGGCGAACAGGTAGAACGCCCTGACGTTGACCCCGAGGGTCTCCTGGATGATCCCGATCGGATTCTGGAAGGCTCCCGGAATCGTCCCCGCCGCCGCAGACCACGTCGGCTCCGGTTGGATTCCCTGGAACGTCGCGACGATCCGCGCGAGTTCTTCTAAGATGAGCCCGATCCCGAACGTCAGCAGGATCTGGTACATCGGCGTCCGGTCGTAGATCGGCCTGACGAGCTTCGTCTCGACGAGCGCGCCGAAGGCCGTCATGGCCGCCATCACGACCGCTGCAACGGCGACGAACAGTGCGATCCGGGCGATCGGTCCCGAGCCGGCGGAGATAGCGACGACCATCAATATGCCGCCGAGGTACGCTCCGATCATCGCGAACGCCCCGTGGGCGAAGTTGAGTACGCCCATCAGACCGAAGACGAGCGTCAACCCGACCGCGATGATGAAGTAGATCGCCGCCTTGCCGAGCCCCTCGACCACGATGCGAACGAGGGTGCTCGGCTGCAGCAACCGATCGAGGAAGTTGAGGAACCCCTCGTAAAATAACGGCAGTTCCACGAAACCGGGGACGACGGCCATCGAGGTCACGATAGTCGAAAGGAATCCCGTCATGCAGAGAGATACCTCCGGATCCGTTCGTCGTCGGCGCGCACGCCCTCGGTCGGTCCGGATTCGACCACGGTGCCGTGATCGAGCAAGTAGAACCGGTCGGCGAGGTCCATCGCGAGCGGGAAGTTCTGCTCGACCAGCACCATCGTCGTCTCGGCGGATGCTTCGCGGAGCGCTTCGACGACCTGTTCGACGATCATCGGCGCCAGTCCCTCGCTCGGCTCGTCGACGAGTAACAGGTCGTTGTCACCGACCATGCCTCGTGCGATCGCGAGCATTTGCTGTTGTCCGCCGCTCAGATTGCGCGCCTCCTGATCGCGAAAGCGCTCCAGGTCGGGAAACAGGTCGAAGACGTACTCACGAAGCGGTTCGTAGGCCTGATCGGGCCCGACCGAGACGCGAACGTTCTCTTCAACCGTGAGGTACCCAAACATCCGTCGGTCTTCCGGAACCCATCCGATACCGCGATTTGCAACCTCGCTCGTCGCCAGTCCGGTGACGTCCTCGCCCGCGAAGCGGACGACTCCCTCTCGCGGCGGCGTGAGTTGCAGGATCGACCGAAGCGTGGTCGTCTTCCCGACCCCGTTGCGCCCGAGAAGCGCGACGATCTCCCCCTCCTCGACGTGGAGGTCGACACCCTGGAGAATGTGACTCTCTCCGTAATAGGTGTGAACGCCGTCGAGTTCCAGCAGGCTCATCCGGCGGACACCCCGGACTCGGAGCCACCCGATTCGACGTCGCGGTTCGAACCGTCGTATCCCCCGAGATACGCCCGCTGGACGGCCTCGCTCTCTCGAACGGCGGCCGGTTCGCCGTCGGCGATCAGCTCGCCTTGATTCAGGACGGCGACCCGGTCGCTGATGTCCATCACGACGTCCATGTTGTGTTCGATCAGCATGACGGCGTGGTCGTCGGCGACGTCTTCGATGATGTCCGTGACCGTTTCGACGTCCTCGCTCGAAACGCCTGCGGTGGGCTCGTCCAGCAGGAGGACGTCCGGTCGTCCAGCGAGCGCGATGCCGATCTCGAGTTTTCGTTTCTCCCCGTGGCTCAGGTTCTGTGCGAGTTCGTCGGCCGCCTCT
Organism: Halovivax gelatinilyticus; assembly: GCF_024300625.1. Lineage (GTDB taxonomy): Archaea > Halobacteriota > Halobacteria > Halobacteriales > Natrialbaceae > Halovivax > Halovivax gelatinilyticus. Next base: position 535,038 of record NZ_CP101322.1, read on the forward strand.
GCGAGGCCGATTCTGGCGAGGATCGATTCGGCCTCGGCTACGTGCTCGTCGAAGGCGTTGACGTTTCGCCAGAAGTGCCAGGAATCCCGGCCACGGTGGGCCTGAACGGCGATGCGTACGTTCTCCAGGACCGAGACGGTCGGGAATATATTAGTTATCTGGTACGAACGGTGCAACCCGAGCAGCGCGGTCCGGTGGGGCGAGTGCTCCGTGATGTCGATCGGATCCAGCCAGGGATCGATCGCCGCGGTCGACTCCGCACCGCGCTCGATCGCCTCGACGAGCGCGTTCGGCTCGGCGTACCGGTCGGCCAGCGCTTCGTCCGTCTCGATCGCCTCGGCCGCGGCGCCGGCTCTGAGCGACCGCGGTGCGAACTCGATTCGGCCACGGGTGGGTTCGAGGACTCCGGTGAGTAAATTGAAGAAGGTCGTCTTTCCCGCGCCGTTCGGGCCGATCACCGAGCATAGCTCGCCGATCTCGAGACCGAAGTCGACGCCGTCGACCGCGGTGATCGCATCGAACTCCTTCGTCAGGTTGTGGGTCGAGAGGAGCATGTGGCTCAGAGTGAACAGCTCGATTCGTCGGCCGGAACCATCACCTCGTCGGCGTCGAACGTCTCGATCGGCTCGCCCGGCATGACGGCGGCGTCCCAGGTGTCTGCGTATTCGTCGCTCGTTGGGACCGGCCAGGCGACCGTCATGGCCGACGCCGCCTGGTTGTTGTGCTCCTGGAACGTGTACGCGTTCTCGCCCTTCGGCGTGTACTCGACGGTCATCCCACGCATCTCGGCGGCGATGTCCCCCGCGTCGAGCGATCCGGTCTCGTCGATCGCCTGGCCGACGGCGGAGCCGCCCACGAACGTCCCCGCACTGAAGAGGTCCGGGACGATGTCGTAGGCGTCGACGTGCATCTCGATGAACGCATCGTTGATCTCGTTGTCGTACTGGTTCCAGTGATAGCGGGTGGTGAACGGACCCAACTCCGCGTCCTGGATGTCCTCCGCGGTGAAGCCCTCTCCGAGGGTCGCTTCGATCACTTCGCCGATCACCTGGTTCGTCACGAGTTCGGCGAAGCCACCGAACGCCTGTATCTCGTCGTACTGCATCGCCGTCGGGAGGAACTGCGGAAGCGTCGCGAACGTAAAGCCGCCGACGACGCCGTCGGCACCCTGTTCGAGCGCCTCGTCGAACAGCCCGCCGAACTCGCTGTAGCCCTGCTCGACGAACCGCGGTTCGAGCACCTCGATTCCCTCGGCTTCGAGGACCTCCTGGTACCCGTTCGCGACCCCCTCGCCGAACGCGCCCTCGGCGGCGAAGATCGCGACCGTCGAGACGTCTCCCTGCTGTGCGACGTAGCGCCCGCCGGCGCGGGCGTCCATCGCCGTGTGCTCGCTCGCCCGGAACATCCGTTCGTGACAGTGGTCGCTGGAGACGGTGATGTCCGCGTCGGCGGCCGGCCCGACGACGAACGGCACGTCCGTCTCGTCCAGTACGCTTCCGGCGATCAATCTGGCCGAGTCTGAACTCGACGTGCCGAACAGGAGGTCGACCTCCTCGTCGATGATCAGATCTTCGGCGACGTTCTGCGCCGTCGTGGGGTCGAACTGCGTGTCCTGGACGACGAACTCGAACGTCGGCCCGTCGTCGGTCTCCATCTCGTGAGTGCCGGTCGACATGCTCGCTACCGGATCGGCGTCGTACCGGTAGGCGAGACCCGAGTAAAAGCCCATCAGGCTGATCTGGCCGTAGTACTCGAGGTCGCCCGAGGTCGGCTGAAGGACGCCGATTCTGAACGTTTCACCCTCGACGCCGCTCTCGCCGTCGTCGATACATCCGGCGAGGGTCGCCACCCCGGCGGCCCCCAGCGCGCCTGTTCCCCGCAGCACGGTCCGTCTGCTGTGACGTTTTACCATACTATACTGTTTAAGGACACTAGGTCTGCAAAGTCGGCCGGGTTGATATACGAACCACGAAACCCGTTTTTCACACCGAATCGAAAGACGGCGACCGTTTGGGAAGCCGCTTAGGTCCACCTGACTTCGACGGCGCGACGAAAGCAGGCTCGACGACGCGATACCAGCGGATTCCTCGAATTACTACCGAACGTCTCCGACGGGTCGCTTCCCGACTCGTGACGGACGTGCGAGGAATACGCTCCTCGCGGTGGGGTAAGAGGAGATCCACCTGAAGAGGGTAAGCCGACCAGTCGACACGACGTTCACACCGACTCAGCCGACGTCCTCGATCGACTCCATGGCGTCGACGACGCGCTTTAGAATCTTGCGCTCGGCCCGACGGACGTTCTTCGAAACGGCGGTGTCAGAGACGTCGAATTCGTTGGCGAGCATCTGTAGCGTCGCCCCGCGCGGCTGATCGAAGTAGCCTTTCTCGGCGGCGACGACGAGCGTTTGCCGCTCGGTTTCCGAGAGCGTCCGACAGGCTTCGAGCAGCGTCTCGGCGGCATCCGAGTTGTAGAGCAAGTCGAACATCGGATCGAGTTCGAGGCTCGAGCGCCGTTCGACGGTGAACTCGTTGTTGACCTCGAGTTCGGCGAGCGTGTCGTCGGCGGTTCGCTCGTCGTCGAAGCCGACTTCCCACCGTTCGGTCCCGGCTTCGATCTCGAACGGACCGGTGATGAATCCGTCGTTGTTTCGGATTACGCGCATCGCATTCGTCTCTGCGATCGTCGTCCGGATCAACGCGATCCCCTCGTGCTTTTTGAACAGGTCACACTCGTGCATGTTCGAGTGATTCTGCAGGGCCGAGAGGCCGGATTCGAGCGTTCCGCGGTCGTCTCCCTCGACCATCATCCGCGTCTCGAGTTCGCGCCGATCGGAATCGAAGTCCCACTGGAGCGTCCGAAACGAGACGTCGTGGTCGTCCGTCGTCTCGATGAACGGACAATCGTACTGTTCCATGTCCAGTGTGACGTCGATCATCGTCGTTCGTGTTCGTTCTCGTCACTCATAACGATGCGTGACGGTTGTTCGTCCAAACGGCCTTGATCTTAGGGATCATGTGAAGTGGTTCCAAACTCGTCTACGATCGCTTCCCGGTCCAGCTTCGAGGGGCCGCTCGTGGGCATCTCGTCGACGAACGCGAGGTGAGCCGGAATCTTGAACCTGGCGAGCGTGCCGTCGAGAAATGCCTCGAGTTCCCCGTGCGTCAGCGACTCGTCGCCCTCGACGACCGCCTTCCCGACCGTTCCCCACCGCTCGTCCGGAACGCCGACGACGATCACCTCCTCGACGGCCGGGTGGTCGGCGATGGCGTCCTCGACTTCGGGCGGATAGACGTTCTCGCCGCCGCTTACGAACATGTTCTTCTTTCGGCCCTCGATGTGGTAGAACCCGTCCTCGTCGACGCGAGCGAGATCGCCGGTCGACACCCAGCCCTCGCCGAACGTTGCCGCAGTCTCCGTCTCGTTTCCCCAGTAGCCGGACGCCGCGTGCGGGCCGGCGAGTTCGAGTTCGCCGATCTCGCCAGCGTCGACGGCTTCCCCGTCTTCGCTGACGATTCGGGTGTCGACGTGCAGAGCCGGTTTCCCGACGCTCGCAACCTTCTCCGCTGGGAACTCATCAGGCATCGCGAAGTTGTTCGGCCCGATCTCGGTCAGGCCGTAGCCCTGCGTGAGGTCGACGTCCCGGTCGCGCCAGGCCCGAACGATCGAGTCCCGACAGGGTCCGCCACCGCTCTTGGCGAATCGAAGCGTCGAGAGGTCCGTCGCCTCCCAGTCGTCGTGGTGAGCCATCGCTCGCAACACCGCGGGGACGGCCACGAGCACCGTCGCACCGTGGTCTTCGACTTGCGTCAGGACGCAACCGGGATCGACCTCTCGATCGATGACGAGGGTCCCACCGACGCTCATAATCGGCAGCGTCAGGACGTTCCAGCCGCCGGTGTGAAACGCCGGAAACACCATCGGTGCGACGTCGTCGGGTCTGAGCCCCCAGGCGGTGATCGTGTTGAAGCTGTTCCAGTAAATCGACCCGTGGGTTATCGTCGTCTCCTTCGGCGTCCCGGTCGAGCCGCCGGTATGTAAGAGCAGGTGCGGATCCGAGAGCGAACGGTCGACCGGCACCACAGGAGCGCCGTCGACGGGAACCTCGTCCGCGTACCGATCCCAGCCACCGGCCGGTTCGGCTGTCTCGAGTTCGACAACTGGCGGTTCGATCGACGACCGCGCGATGGCGTGTTCGAGCCGCTCGACGAACGGCGACTCGATGACGAGCAGATTCGGGTCGATCAGCTCGATCAGTTCCGCCAACTCCGGCGGCGCGAGTCGGTACGAAAGCGGCGCCAACACCCCACCGGTCTTCCCCGCCGCACAGAAGAGATCGATCGTCTCGATCCGATTCCGGGAGACGAGCGCAACCCGCTCGCCGTCTGCGACGTCGTAGGCGTCGAGGAGTCGGGCGGTCCGGTTCGCCCGCCGATCGAGGTCGGCGTACGTGAACGATTCTCCCGTTCCCTCGTCGACGATCGCGGTCCGATCGGGCGAGAGCGATGCGCGCCGACCGCTCCAATCGCCGACCCACTCGTACGCCGGATCGCCCCACTTCATGCGTCCACCGGCGAGATCGCTCCCAGGAACGTTCGAAGTCGATCCGTCACCGCCTCGGCCTCCTCGATGAAGAAGAGGTGGTGGGCGCCGTCGAACGGTTCGAACGTCGCGTTCGGGATCGACTCGGCCAGCAAGCGACCGTTCTCGACGGGGAGAACGCGATCGGCCGTCCCGTGGGCGACGAGCGTCGGGATCGAGATCCGGTCTAGCTCGTCGCTCGCGTCGAACGCCATCACGGCCGCCGCCTGGGCCGCTCGCGCGGCCTCGCTGGCGTCGCTTTCGAGACGCCAGTCGACGATTCGGGAGACGAGATCGGGGTCGTCCTCGTAGAACGTCGGCGAGACGGCCACCGCCATTCGGTGTTTGATCGCCTCGCGCTCGTCGGCAGACTCGGGCACCGAGACCAGCACTTCCTGGGTCTCCTCGGGAATCGGTTCGGCGTCCGGGCCGCCCGGCGAACTACACAGAAGCGAGAGCGTCGCCGCTCGATCGTACTCGATCGCGTAGCGCTGGGCGATCATTCCGCCCATGCTCGCGCCGACGACGTGCGCACGAGCGATCCCCTCCGCGTCGAGCACCGCCTCGACGTCGGCGGCCATCTCGTCGATCGAGTACGGGCCCTCCGGTTCGTCGGAGTCGCCCGCACCCCGGTTGTCGATTCGGATCGTCCGGTGCGAATCGGCGAGGGCGTCCCGCTGGAATCGCCACATCCAGCGACCGTAGCCCAGCCCCGAGAGAAATACCACCGGCTCGCCGTCGACCGGTCCGTCGACGTCGTACGCCAGCTCGGTTCCGTCGCGTGTGACCGTCTGCATATCCACCACGTTTCTCCCGAGCGGAAAAGTACCACACCGTTCGAGTATCAACCCCCAGGTACAGGCCGGGTCGACGAAAAGTACTGTACATGCCAGCAGCCAGCCCCGGAGACGTCGCCACGGCGAGCCGAACGGCGACTCGCGACCGCATCGAACGGTTCGCCGAGGTCACCGGAGATGACAATCCACTGCACGTAGACGAACGCTACGCCGGAGGCGGCTTTTTCGGCGAGCCGGTCGCCCACGGCATGTTCGCCGCCGGCGTGGTCTCTAGCGCGCTCGCCTCGCTCGACGGCGACGTCATCTACGTCTCACAGGACCTCCAGTTTCTCGCCCCCGTCTACGTGGATCAGACCGTCACCGCGACAGTCGAAGTGAGCGAGAATCTGAGTGGCGACCGACTGCGCGTCGAAACTATCGCCGAAACGGACGAAGAGACCGTCGTCACCGGCGAAGCGGTCATCCTCTCGCTCGAACGCGAGGGAGGCGGTCGCCTACCCAGTCGGTAGCCTCACACCAGCACGCGTTCTAACTCGACGACGGTCCCCGACTCGGCGTCGGGGTCGCCGACGAGCCGACCCAGACAGATGGCCGACCCCTCCGGCGTGTAACAGGCGACGAGCGGGGCCTCCGTCGAACCGTCGGCCGTCGATTCGTCGACCCCCTCGACCGCGAGGACGCCCGGCGCGTACACCGGCGCGCCGTTGGCCACCTCGCGGGCCGCACTCTCGGCGATCGTTACCGACGGCAGGTCGACGAGCACCCGTTCGGCCGGATCGACCACCTCGGACACCGCCTCCGGCTCGTCGTCTTCGAGCCAGAACGCGAGCGCGTCGATCAGGTCCGTGGCGCTGACGAGGTCTCGGTCGTCGAACGGGTCGGTCGCCGTCCGTCTGAGATCGCCCATGTGACCACCAGTGCCGAGCGCCAGACCGATGTCGTGACAGAGTTTTCGTACGTAGGTGCCACTCTCACACCGAATTCGAAGCAGGACCCGGCGATCGTCGACTTCGAGCGCCTCCAGTGCGTAGATCTCCCGGACGCGGAGGCGACGGGAGACGGCGCTCTTTCGCGGCGGTTTCTGGTAGATCGGTCCTTCGAACTCCGCGAGGACCGTCTCGACGTCGGTCGGCACCGGCGCGTGACACTCCAGGACGGCGACGTACTCCTTTTGCCCCTCCAGAAAGACCGGCGCGAGCCTGGTCGCGTCACCGAGCATGACCGGTAGACAGCCGGTCACCTTCGGATCGAGCGTCCCGGCGTGGGCGGCCCGTTCGATCGGCGAATCGCCCGCCGCAGAGAGCGTCTCGTCGACGGCGTCTCTGATCCAGGCGCTCACCTGGTGCGAGGAGGGGCCGGCCGGCTTATCGAGGTTGACGACGCCGAATTCGAGTAGTTCTGCCGGCGATCGGTCGTCCGGTGGGGGGCGAAGTGTCATCGTTCGACGAGTTACAGCTCGATTGCCAGTTCGATGGGGACTTTCCCTTCGTCTCCGACGGGGTCGTACTCCTCGACCGCCGTGACGAGCATGTCGAGTACGGCGTCGGGTTCCCAGCGGGCCGTGTTGACCGAGAGGTCGTACGGCTTGAGATCCTCGATGTCGATCCCGTAGTACTCCTCGTATCGTTGTGCCTCACTCGCTTCGCGGGCGCGCGTCTCTTCAGTAGCGTTGACGGGATCTTTGTCCTCGCGGTCGGCGATCCGCTCGCCGCGGACGGCCGCCGGCGCGTCGAGCCAGAAGCGAAAGTCGGCGTGCTCGCCGGCGAGCCACCCGGCCAGGCGCGACTCCAAGACGAGGCCGTCACGCTCGATGGCCACCTCTCGCAGCCGACGGTCGAGGTCGCGATCGATCCCCTCGTTCTCCTCGGCGAGCTTGTTGAACTCGAGCGGGGTGTAGCCACGCTCGTCGGCGAGTTCGCGGAAGATGTCGCCACCGCTCACGTGCTCGAGTTCGAAGTGCTCGGCGAGCAACGCGGCCGTGGTGCTCTTTCCGCTCCCTGGCGGACCGGAGACGGTGAGTAACATACCGGGAGTGTATCGGCGCCGGTAAAAGGGGTTTTGAATTAGACGCCGAGAGGGCGTTCGACGGTGGCCGGCTCAGCTCGAATCCGGGCTCAGATTGATGTTGAGCGCCTTCCGGAGCAACTGGGAGAAGCCCAGCGAGCACAGGAAGTACCAGACGATCCAGCCGGGCATCGGACCGATTATTCCCGAACTGAGCGTCACCTCGCCGGCCAGCGGCATCACCATCTGCTGTTCGACGCCGGTGAGCGCGTCGGCGTGATTCCCGTGGAGTTTCCAGTACATCCAGAGGAACAGCGGGATGACGAAGAGCATGACCCAGACCATCATCCGGAACTGATCTTTGAACATGCCGAGGTTCTCGGCCATCGCTTCCATCTGTTCTTCCTGGACGCGATCGAGTTCGTTCTCCAGGCGCTCGATCTCCGCCTCGGGTGCCTCGCGCTCTTCGGCCTCTTTCAAGGCCTTCTGAGCTTCCTTTCGCTTATCGCCCATCGCTTTCATCCGCTTTTGATACTTGCCCATGCGCTCTGGGTCCATCACGACGGACTGGATCAGGGCGGACCACAGTCCGGTGATGAGCGCGACCGAGAGGATGACCGCGTAGAACGGCAACGCGGCGTCGAGCGGCGCGACGAGGAAGTTGATCGAACTGCCGACGGCGTCGCGGACGGTGTCGGTCCAGTAGCCGAACATCAACAACAGCGAGATGACGCCGGCGAGTTTGTCCCACTGGGTCCACTTCGAGGCGTCGGTGTCGATCTCGACGCCGCCGATCGGTCCGTCATCCCCGTCGCCATCTAACGCCTCGTCGTAGGCTTCCCGGTCGGCGATCTCGAAGCCCTCGTCGCCGTCGACGAGGACGCCTTTCTCGATGATTCTGCCCCACTGGCCACTGGTGAGGTCGTCGCTGACGTCCGCCCAGTCGACCTCGCCCCCGTTCTCGTCTGCGCGCTCGCGGATTGACTCGAGGGCCGCCTCCATCTCCTCGTCTTCGCGAAGGAGCGTACTCACTTTCTCCGCCGTGCGCGTCATTCAACTCGAAGGTAGCCACCTTCGGTATACAAGCCTTTTTCTTCTGTTCCGTCCCGACCCGCGTCGCCGATCGGCCCGACTACCCGCTCCGAGCGAAGCCTTCGGGTGAGAGCGCATCTGGCAAACTGTTTCAATGGGGGACCAGTAGTGGCGAGCATGGAGAAGCTAAATCGGATGGCGATCGAGCTGGTCGACGAGGCCCTCGAGTACGCCGCGGAGCTCAACGTCGGTGCGACCCAGCTCGATTCTGAGGCCACGATTCTGGACTTCGGACTCGAATTCGACGGCGGCATGGAAGCCGGACTCCTCTGTACGGAGATACAGACGGCCGGCCTGGCGACGGTTCGGCGCCAACTCGGAACCATCGGAACCGCGACCATTCCCTACGTCGAACTCTCGACGGATCAACCCGCGCTCGCGTTGCTCGGCTCGCAGAAGGCCGGCTGGGAACTGACGGCTGAGGACTTCGAAGGGCTCGGAAGCGGTCCCGCCCGCGCGCTCGTCGCCGGCGAGGATATCTACCAGCGAATCGGCTACAGCGAGCACTTCGATCTGACCGCGCTGGCCGTCGAGACCGACGTGGAACCGACCGACGCCGCGGCCGAACAGGTCGCCGCCTTCGCCGGAGTCGAACCCAGCAGCGTCTTTCTCGTCGCCTTTCCCACCGCGAGCGTCGTCGGCAGCGTGACCAACGCCGCCCGGGCCGCCGAGGTGGCGACCTACCAGCTCTGTGAACTCGGCTACGATCCACTCGACATCGTCTCGGCGAACGGCCGCGCGCCAGTCGCCCCGATCGCCGCCGACGAACGGACCGGAATCGCCCGAACGACCGATGCCCTCGCCTACGGCGGACGCGCCCACCTCGTCGTCCGCGAATCCTTCGACCGCTTCGAGGAGATTCCCTCGACCGCCGGCGAGGAGTACGAGAGCCCGTTCGCCGAGATCTACGACGAGATGGAGTGGTCGTTCGAGGAACTGCCGGCCGGGCTGTTCGGCCCCGCGACCGTGACGGTCGACGTGATGGGCGGCGAGACGCACACCTTCGGCGAGACCGACGAGGAGCTGCTAATCGAGTCGTTCGGGCTGTAGCCGCGGGCCTCGACACCATATGCAATTCAAACCGATTCCCGAGCCGCCGTCCGATCCCACGGAGACGATCGAATCAGTTCGGAACGCCCTGCCGGCGGAGTCGGATTCGGAACTCGACTGCTGTGCGCGCGTGATCGACGACACATGGATCGAGACGCGCGAGGTGGCGAGCGAGTGGATCACCTTTCTCCGGGCGCTCGAACTGGCCGTCTCCGAACCCGATGGCTACCGCCGGGCGTCGAGAAACGAGACCCACGCGGGCGAGGCTTTCCGGCGCCGAGTCGTCGGCGTCGACGCCGTCCTCGGCGCGCTGGAGGTGGCGGACGAACCGCTCACCGCCGCCGAAGTCGACGACAGTCTCGCCGCCCGCGGCGAACGGTCACGGGGGACCGGCCGACGCACCGGCGACGGCGCGGACTCGGGAGTCGTCGATCGCATCGACCGGATTCTCGCGTGGGCCGAGGTGTTCGAGCTGGTCGACCGTCGCGATGGTCGGTACCGCCTCCGGTCGTGATTCACACCGACAGGTCCTCGACCCACGCGTAGCCGTCGTCGGTCGCCTCGATCGTCCCCTCGGCGAACCAGTCGTCGACGATTGCATCGATACCGTCCTCGTAGGTCGGGTACGTCGGCGTCCAGTCGGTGACAGCTCGAAGCCGATCGGCGCTCGTCGGCATCGAGTTCGTGAGGAGGAGAACGGTGTCCCGACCGACGACGAATCGCGCGAGCCACCCGGGCACGCGTCTCGGGTTCGACGCACCGAGTCGATCCGCGAGCAACCCGATGAAGTCGGCGAACGTCACTGGTCGCTCGTCGACGACGTGGTAGGTTCCCGTCAGGCTCGCTTCGACCGCCGCCGCGTACGCGGCAGCCGCGTCGTCGGCGTGAACGATCGAGAGCGCGGCGTCCGTCCGACCGAGGAGGCCGCCGCCGACGATCGGCAGTCGTCCAGCGAGGAGTCCCTCGCCAAACTGGCGGGTGTGGGCCGCGTCGGGCGCGTAGAACCAGCCGCCGCGGAGCACGCAGGTGTGGATGTTGGAATCCCTGGCGACGTTCTCGAGAAACCGCTCGGCTTCGAGGGCCGACTCGGTCGTTCGATCCGGGTTCGGCGGCGACCCCTCGTCGAACGGTTCGCCGTCCGGCTGTCGGGCGAGCCAGACGACGCTCTGGAAGATGAACTGGTCGACATCTGCCGCTTCGGCGGCGGCCCACAGATTCTTCGTTCCCTCCGTCCGGATACGGTCGTTACGTTCCCAGTCGTCGGCAGACGGCCTGTTCGCCGTCGGGATGGCCGTCGCCGCGTGGATCACGACATCGGCGTCGTCGACGGTGTCGAGAAGCCCCTCCCGATCGAGGACGTCGCCGTACGCGGGCGTCCCGCCCCGGGAACGGACCGCCCGCTCGCCGACGTCGTCCCTGACGAGGCCGACCACGTCGTGGCCGCGGTCGGTCAGTTGATCCACGAGTCGTCGCCCGAGAACACCGGTGGCACCGGCGACGAAGAGGTTCATGTCGGCAAGTTTACTGACAGAGTACAAAAGTGTATCCCGCGTGCCGATCTCCGTCGGCCGCGCGGAGGATCGTCAGCTCGCCCGGAAAACGACGTGCTCTCGTCCCGTCGCGACGCGGTCGACTCGATCGAAGACGCTCGCGTGTTCGCTCAGATCGAGACTGCGGTGGTGAACGAACCAGCACTCTCCGTCCGGCGTGAGTACGTCGGCCGCTCCTGAGAACAGCGACGACAGGACGCCGTCACCGGCGTGCGTCGGCGGGTTACAGAGGACGATATCGAACCGCCGTCCGTCGACGCCGCGAAGGCAGTCCGCCGTAACGACCCGCGGCGTCCCGTTCTCACGGGGAGTTCGCTCGACCGTACGTTCGGCACACCAGGAAGCCAGCCGACACTCGTCGGTGAGCCAGACATCACAGTTGGTCGCCGCGGCGACGTAGGCGCCGATCGGGCCACAGCCACAGCACAGATCCAGGACCCTGCCGTCGGTGGGAAGCGACGGGGTGACCGTCTCCAGCAACAGACGAGTGCCGAGATCGAGTTCCGACGCGGCGAACGTCCCCGGAAGCGTAACGAGTTCGAGGTCGACATCGCAGACGGTCGGCCGGAGGACGGTCGGCGTGACGTGACGCTCGAAATCGACGGCGTCGGGTCGCTCCGCGCGAAGCACGCGAACGTCCCCGGTTCGAGCGATTCGCTCGACGTCCGCACAGCGGGATTCGAGGGCGGACCGGTACCGGCCGAGGCCGCTTCGCTTCGACGCGGCGAGGAACAGCAGTCCGCCGGGGGAAAGCGTCGCGAGCGCGCTCACAAGGTGCTGGACGCCGACGTCGAGCGGCGTGTAGGCCTTCGGCGCGTAGACGACGACGTCGAATCGCTCCTCCAGTGTAGAGACGTCGGCTACCACCTGGACGGCGGCGTCGACGCCGTTTTCGGTCGCGTTCTGTCGGCAGAGTCGCGCGGCGCGGGCGCTCGTCTCGGTCATGGTGACGCGCTCCGCCCGCGACGCCAGGAGCGTCCCGGCGACGCCGTAATTGGCCTCAAGCACGCAGAGACGGTCGGTCGTCCGCTCCCAGCACGCCTCGGCGAGGGCGAGTTCCGCGGGCCGGAACGCGTCGGGCGAGACGACGCCGTCGACGGTCCGAAATCGGTAGACGTCGGGCCCACGCTCGACGTGCGATTCGAGCCGGAGGTCGCGGGTGGCTGCGTTCACGGCGACCACCCCCAGAACGGCTGGATGGCGTGCTGACGATCGGTCGGGCGACCAGGTCCCGCGCTCGGGACGATCCGGTCGTGGGCGAATCGAGACCGACGCAACCGGGTCGATCGCGGTCGTAATTCCCGTTCGGACGCCGCCGTCCAGAGACGGGCGGTCGGCATCGACGGCGGTTCGAGATGGGTTCGGCGACCGCTGGGGTCGGTCGGCCGGGTCGGTTCGTCGTGGCGATTCGTTCGGGCTGTGGTGTGTATAGGTGGGTTCTGCATCGACGCGGATTCGGCGGCTCGCTCGGTTCGATGACGAGACGAGCGCTTCGCTCGCGACGACGCGGACCGCAGAACGGACGACCGAGGCGTGAGACCCGACGATCGGGAGTCGATGGAATATCCACTCCCGACGAGCGAGACCACCTCACCGACGGATCGAAGAAGGCGAGCCCACGCGCCGCTGCGCGAAGCGCGACCCTGGTACCGAACAGCGTGACGACCGTCGGGGAGCCGATCGCGTCAGATCGGACCCGACGAGCGCCCACAGCCGGCGAGCCGGCCGAACCACTGATCCCGACACCGGCGCGAGCCGTCGACGCCGGCGGCGCGGACCCGTCAGTTCGACCCCGAGGCCTTGTTCAACGTATCTCGCCGTTGTGAGTGCGAGGGCAAAAAGATTCGGTCCGCCTCGACGACGATCGGACTGGGAGAACACCACGAGCCGATAGAAAACTTATTTGCTAACACTTTGATTGGTCGAACGAATGTCCCCTGATCAGTCCCCTCGGTTCACCCGCCGAACAGCCCTCTCCATGCTCGGGACAGTTGGTGCGTTCGCCGCCGCCGGCTGTACCGCCCCGGGTGCTCGCACGAACGAAACTAACACCAGTGCAGGTAGTGAACCAAAGGAAACGGCTCCGACCGAACCTCCCGATGATCCGCCGGCCGACTACGACGACTGGCCGGATCCACCCTGTACGGATTGCACCGTCGACTTCTCGACACCGCCAGCGTACGATGACGACAACTGGCGGATGTTGGGCTACGACCCCGGGAACTCGTTCGTCAATCCGCACGCGGACGGACCGTCCGACGATCCCAGCGTGCAGTGGACGTTCGAACGCAACTTTCTATCGATGGGCGCATCGCGCTTTCACCACCCGTTGATCGTCGACGGAACCGTTTACACGACGCAAGTGATCGAACGGCTGAATCGAGACCAGCGCGGTCACTGGAAATTCATCGCCATCGATGCGGCGACCGGTGAGGCCGAGACGGTCTTCGAAGCGAATAGCTCGATATGGCGTCCAACGATCGCAAACGGGATCGTCTACGCGGCCATCGGCCGTGAGGTCCACGCATACGATCTGGAAACGGGGTGTGTCTGCTGGAAATCTGAGGAGATACTCGGCGCTCCGTCCGCGATTCGTCGGGTGGGCGACGTCGTCGTTGCGACTGATAGCGCCTTCCGACGAAAATTGGAAACGTGGGAACCGGTTCCACAATTACACGTCCTTCACGCAGAAACCGGAGACAAACTGTGGGAAGCCCAAGGCGACAATAACGGTTGGGACATCCCCAGAATGCCAATTATCGACAATGAAGTGGTTAATTTTCCCAATACAAAAAGACGGCTTGACCCCCCCACTGGTGAAGAATTGGAGCCACTACCAGTTCGAGCACGCTATCCAGTGCAAACCAATGGTGCGTACTACGGACTCACCGACATCGATGACGAAACTGTCCTCACTACGTACGACTGGGAGACAGGCGATCACCGGTGGACGTACAATCCGGAAGGAGAGAACGTGCGTGCTGGGTGGCCCGTCGTCATCGGTGACACCGTGGTCGTGAGTGAAACGAAAGGATTGGTTTCCGGCGTCGATCGAACGACGGGCGAGCGGCTCTGGCGAATCGAGCCGTGGACGCACTTCGACGGCGTCGATAGCTTTCTCGGGTCCATGTTCCGCGTCGCGACGAGCGACACCGTCTACATCGTTCACGACGGCGGCGCGGTGACCGCCGTCGATCCGACCGACGGTACCATCGAGTGGCAGTTGAAGACCGACGAGATGAACTGGACCGCGACTCGTGGAGGTTGCGCGCTGGCCGGTGATCTGCTGATCACCGTCGGCGAAGGTGGAACCCTGTACGCCATCTCCTGAGCGTCAACCGGTGGCCGCGGCGAGCACCCATCTCCTGGCCAGCGTGACGTTCCTCGGCGCTTCGTCGCTCCGATTCACCCGTTCATTTCAGTCACACACCAGTAACTATATTATTGTCCGCGATAACTGTCAGAACGGAAGCCACCCTCCAGAACGAGTGGGGCATACGTGAAATGCCCCGGGTGTTGGCCCACCCGAGGCGTGGCTTCCAAATCCGCCGAGGATTCAGTTGCCATGTTCCGATACAAACCTCCGAGACAAAAAGGTCTCGCACGTCAGCCGTACCGCCAGCGAACGCTTCATTCAGCCGTTCTAGCGATTACGCAGAGTACGTCGCTCGCAAGGATACTCGACTCGGAGGAGCCCCAATGAGTCGCCCGCCGGATCCGCCGATCTGCTACCGGTGTGGCGACCGCCTCTCTGAGTCCCACTGGATTCGACTTTCGACGGCTCATCAGGGGCCCGCCGCGTCGACCTACCGCGACGTCGACCGGCCGATCTGTCCGGACTGCCTGGCCGCGATCGGGCTGCTCGAAATCGTGAAACGGACGCAAAACAGTCACGAGGCGGCGGAGAACGGTACCGACCAGTCACCGCCGCCTGCGAAGCACGACGCGGTCGATCCTCCCTGGAAGACGCTCCGACGGACCGTGACGAACGTGGAGCGCTGATCGAACCGTCGACGGCAAACCGTGAGTGCCAAATGTATGTTGACGTACGGGGACGAACGATGAACGGTGGGACTGAGTGGTTTCGACTCGCCCCGTGCATAATTATCCAACGTTCCACAACACGAGGGAACGGAACTCCGTCGACAACGACGGGGAAATGGTCATTCCACGGGCGAAACGTCGGTCACCATCCCCACGCCTTTGCTCCGACCCTCGCGGAAGACGAACGCTATCCTCGATCTCCACATCACACGATCCACTAGCATGATACACAATCGCCAAGTCACTCATCAACCGCAACACAGCTGAAGTCGAAGTTCTGCTCGGTGACAAGGGGTACGACGATCAGCAGATTCGAGCAGCGGCCCAACAGGAACGAGATTCGTCCACCTCTCAATCACCGTGAGTTTTCCTCACATCAGAAAGCGTGGAACGCTCGACTGGATGCCGACATCTCCGCTCAATGGTACCAGAGCGAAACGGTGAACTCTCGACTCAAGCGTAAGTACGGTGCGTTCGTGCGGTCACAACCCTGGTGGAAGCAGTTTCGTGGACTCGCCCTTGCATATATCGTCTACAATCTCGACCGATTCTTCTAGCGTATAGTACAGGTGACGCATGTAGTAGCTGCACCCGAACGAAGTGAGCGTGGTTCTCCGACGGCGTGGCCGAAGGCCGAACCTTCTGCCTTTTCATCGAAGTTTTTGCGTCGAGCGGTCCCGCGCATCGCGCGGAATCCAGAGGCGGAAAAATTCGGTGTCGCGCATATTGGTTCACAACCTCAATTTGATATTATGGCCAAGTTGAGTATAGTTAGCCCCGATAATTTATCAGGTGAGCCTACCTGGTTATCTTATGAATGAGTCAGAAGAGGACTCACAGCACGAGTTACTTGCCCACGTTCTCGTTCCGGTCGCACATGAAGAGGATGCGCTGAAGACAGCGAACGCACTTGCACCCTATAATCCGAATCGAGTGACAGCCCTTCACGTCGTCGAAAAAGCCGGTGGCGCACCCGACAAAACGCCTGTTGAACAATCCGAGGAGGTAGCCGCGGAAGCGTACGCGGCCGTTCGCACGATCTTTTCTGATGCTCAAACGCAGACAGCATACGCGAGGGATATTGTTGGGGCCATCTTCGAGACAGCTGACGAAGTCGGTGCCAGCGCAATCGCCTTTCGATCCCGAGGAGGTAATCGGATCATGCACTTTCTCTCTGGCGACTTGTCATTAAAACTCGTCACCGAAGCTGATCGGCCCGTCATTGCACTTCCCCACATCGAATCTGAGGAGTGATGTCTATCGATTGGAGTAGTCAACAATTTGGATAGGTTACCCGTCTTTCGGGACTGCTATTCAGAGTCCTCGCGGAAGAAATACGTCGCCATTTCTGAGGAACCGCATACAGTGCAGCGGTCGCGGTTCTCGTCGTAGTTCGAGCCACAATGGCGACACTCGTGGAGCATAATTGAGCCACACGAGGTCTTTGGGTCGGTATTGAACAGTAAATCAGAAAGAAATTTCGGAAGACGCATTAGCACTATGCCGGTACTGTAGAATCCGAGTCATCTGTTTTCTTGAAGGGGTCTATAGTCGGTTGCTTTTCTCCATGAGGCGAGAACAGCGTGACGATGTCGTTCGATTGAATTACCGTGTCCCCATGTGGAGTCATTGTCTCGTCACCACGTTCAATTGCGATCAGTAACGTATCATCATCGAGTAGTCTCGCTTCGACGGCCTCCTGAATGGTCCGTCCAACAATCGGTGCTTCCTCTTCGACGGTGATATCGACGACCTCTGCGCCGCCCGATAGTGAAATCGAGTCCGCGAGTCGCACGTCCTGACCGTTGTCGGGGCCGAAGGGGGCGTAGGGGTGGTGTTTCTCGTCTTGAACAAGCATTTCATCTTCGATTTCAAGCCCGAGATTCGAGAGCTGGCGCCCGATTCGACGCAACTCCGTCGTGTCCTCGCCGACCGCAAGAACATGCATGTTCGTCCGACCCCCCATCAGTTCGCGGACGTTGACGATGCCTGGGATCGTGCCGGCCTGCGCTGTGATTCGCTCGATGTCGGGGAACGGAACGTTACACAGAAACAGGTTCGTCAGTCGACCGTCGGCTCGCTCGAAGTTGACTTCTGCGTGGTAACCCGTAATGATACCGTGATCCTCAAGGCGAGCAATTCGGTTGCGGATTGTCGCCGGTGAGACATTGACGTGCTCGGCAATCTCGGGTGCGGACGTCGTACGCGCGTCGTCCATTAGAGCGTAGAGTATTCGTCGATCGATTTCGTCTAAACGATATTCATCCGCTGACCCCGAGTCGGACACCATGATCGTACTCTGATTTTTTCCTCGGTAGTAATAGTACCCCCACATTTTCGACCCGCTAAATTGATCCGGTGAAGATACTGATTCCGTAATCAATTCGTAGGTTCTATATGTCTTTCCCGGGCAAGTGGAGACAGACCTCGGCGTCTCTCGATGAATCGAGAGTGCGAAACAAACGAAAGCCATGTCAGAAGAACTAGAACGCGACCTCGGACTGGCCTCAGTCGTGGCCATTAGTATGGGGGCGATGATCGGCAGCGGAATCTTCATTCTGCCCGGGTTGGCCATGGCCGAGGCTGGTCCGGCGGTCATCCTAGCGTTCGTCGTTGCTGCCGTTCTCGTCCTCCCGGCAGCGGTCAGTATCGCCGAACTTGGTACGGCGATGCCCGAAGCGGGCGGCGATTACATCTTCATCGAGCGTGGCATGGGTCCAGGCGCAGGGACGATTGCAGGCCTCGGAACGTGGCTGATGTTGATGTTCAAAGGAGCACTCGCGCTCGTCGGCGGGATGTTGTATATTGGTCCGATTTTCGACCGAGTCGGGCTCGAAGTGACGGGTGTGTTCCTCGAACTCGGCATTATCCAGATCACGCAACTCGAACTGCTGGCAGTTGTGATCGGTATCCTGTTGATCACCGTCAACATGATCGGTGTCAAGCAGACCGGTGGCCTCCAGAAGATCCTCGTCCTCATCATGCTGTTCATCCTCGGCGGATTCGTCGCACTCACGGGCGGGAACGTCGAGGGAGGAAGCTACGCAGGGTTCTTCGATGAAGGTGCAGTCGGGTTGTTCGCCGCGACCGCGATGGTGCTGATATCATACGGCGGCGTCACGAAGGTCGCTGCTGTCGCCGAAGAAATCGAGAATCCCGGCAGAAATCTCCCGCTCGGCTTGTTGCTCTCACTAGGCCTCACGACAGGTCTGTACGCGCTGATCGTGTTCGTGCTCGTAGGCACCATCGATGCGGCCACACTGGAGGGGTCAGAGATTCCGATGGTGGACGGGGTCGATCCGTTCTTTGGATTCGTCGGCGTCGTCTTGATCGTAATCGCCGCCATGTTCGCGTTGATTAGCACGGCCAACGCTGGTATCCTTACTGCCTCACGATACCCCTTCGCGCTAAGCCGTGACAACCTGCTCCCGGATCAGTTTGCAACGGTCAGCAGCCGCTTTCGAACGCCGACGACTGCGATACTCACGACTGGTGGTGCGATGCTGCTCATCATCGTCACCCTCCCGGTTGACGAGATCGCAAAGACTGCAGGAGCCTTTCAGATCGTGGTCTATATCCTGGTCTGTCTTTCTCTGATCGCGTTTCGCCGTCGTGACCCGGAGTGGTACGAACCCGATTTCCGGTCGCCGCTGTATCCGTGGATTCAGTGGTTTGGCGTCGTCGCTGGACTCGGAATCCTCACGCAGATGGACACACTCCCACAGGTCGGCGGCGTCGGCATCGCGCTCGTGGGGGCGCTCTGGTACTGGTTCTACGGCCGACCGCGGGTTGACCGAACTGGACTCGTCGGCGAGGCGATGATCGACGCGGTCGAACCAGCACCGGAAGGGGACGATGAGACACCGTACCGAGTCGTTGTTCCAATAGCGAACCCAACAACCCAACGGCAACTCCTTCGATTGGCCGCAGCGAGCGCGGCGAACGAGGACGATGCGGAACTAGTCGTCACGAATGTCATCACAGTCCCCGACCAGACATCGCTCGCCCAGGAGGTCGAATACGAGGAAGAACGGATCAAACGACAGCAGGAACTCCTCGCAGAGGCGGAGGATATTGCCCAAGAACTCGGCATCGGACTCCGTACCCGGGCGATTGTCGGTCGAGACGTCGGGGAAACTATCTTGCACGTGATCGAGCAGGAGGACGCTGACGATGTCGTGATGGGGTGGTCGGGAACGCGGAAGCGCCGCGAACGTGTCCTCGGCTCGAACATCGACAAGATCATCGAGCGTGCCCCGTGTGAAGTCACCCTGGTGAGACAGGGTGACGACGAATCCGTCGGGGATGTCGTCGCATTCGTTGGCGAAGGGCCGTACTCGTCGGTCGCCGTCCGGAAGGCGGCGGCGTTCGTCCGAGCCGAGGCGGGTGCGTCGCTTACGCTGGTGAACGTCCAGCCATCCGTTGAGGATGAAGATCCAACGGATGCAGTCGAACGCGGCCGCGCTCTCATCGAGGAAACCGCCCGCACGGCCGGCGTCGAAGAATACGACTCAGATGTCGTCATCAGCGAGAACATCGAGTCGGAACTTGTTTCGATCGCCAGTGAATACGAGGCGACCGTTCTCGGCGTCTCGCGGGTGAATTCCATCGAACGGTTCCTCTCGGGCGCAATACCAGAGACCATCGGCGAACAGGTATCGGGGACGATTGTCCTCGTCCGGAGCGGCGAGAAGACCCGCCGCTCGCTCCGATCTGCGATCATCCAACGACTCTCGTCCTGATATGAGCACCAGCACGTTACCGATCGACGAGGAGACGAACTGGCGACAACGCATTGCACTGACGGTAATCGGTATCGCCGCAATCCTTGTCCTGTACACGTTACTCTACCAGTGGGCGTCGAGCGCGTTCACCGGGCAGGAGATTTCGTTCGCCCAGGCGCTCCAGAAGGTCGTCGAGATCGTCACCACCGCAGGGTTCGGTGGTGATACTGACGTGTGGGAACAGAGCGATCGGTTCGCTCTGATGATTGTGTTCATGAACCTCTCGGCTGTGCTCCTGGTCTTCGTCGCCATTCCGCTGTACGCCGTACCGCTGTTCCGGCAGGCAATGAAAACTCGGCCGCCGACGACCAGCGATCTGACTGATCACGTAATCATCTGTGGCTACTCCGCCCAGGACGAGGTGTTGCGTAAGGAGCTTCAGGCGGTCGATATCCCGTATCTGTACGTCGAACCAGACCCCGAACTGGTGATGGAGTTGAACGAGCGAGGGCTCAACGCAATCATGGGCGATCTGGAGTCGGCCGACACCTATCGCGCGGCCAACGCCACTCACGCACAAGCTCTCGTGGCTGACATCGACGACGAGACGAATCCCACCGTGATCCTTTCGGCCAACCAAGTTAATCCCGACCTGCGAACAATCAGCGTTATTAAAGAACTGGAAGTTGAGACCTATCACCGCTACGCGGGGGCCGACGATATCGTCTCAACTCGACAACTGTTAGGGAAAAGCCTCGGGCTGCGTGCGGCGGGTACCTATGCGGAAAAGCTTCAGCAAGCGATCGAGGTCGAGAGCGACCTCCAGATCACAGGGGTGTTAGTCGAGAAGGGGAGCGACCTCGTCGGCCAGACATTAAGAGAATCCAGGGTCTTCGATCGGATGGGCGTCACGATCGTTGGTGCCTGGATCGGCGGGAAGTTCGTCGTCACCCCTGATCCGGACACCGTAATCGAGGAGAACACGATCCTTCTAATCACCGGCGAGCACGATGACTTCGAGGATTTGCAGACCCGAAAGATTCCGGCACACGATGAGCACGAGCCACGGGTGGTCGTCTGTGGTTTCGGGACGGTCGGTCAATCAGTCGTCGAAACGTTGCAAGCGGAGGGACTCCAAGTAGAGTCGATCGACATCGAACCCAAAGACGGTGTAGATATCATCGGCGACATAACAGACCCGGAGACATTGGAGCGAGCAAACGTCGAGGACGCGCGTGCCGTGGTCCTCTCGATTGACGAGGATACGACCACGATTTACGCAACGCTAATTCTCAATCAACTCGCACCGGACACCGAGATCGTCGCCCGCGCTGGCGGCGACGATAGCGTGCAGAAACTCTACAACGCCGGCGCTGACTTTGTGCTCTCACTCTCTCACTTGACCGGTGAGAGCCTGGCGTCGTTGCTAATAGAGGAGTCGGAGATCCTGACTCCTGACGTCAACTTTGAATTCATCCGGGCGTCAGTGCCGACGTTTATTGGACAGAGTCTGGGTGAACTCGATTTGCGAAATCAAACCGGCTGTACGGTCGTTGCGGTCGAGCACAACGGCGAGGTATTGACAGACATCGGCGCGAACTTCACGATCGAAGGAGACGATGTGCTCATTGTTGCTGGCAGCAAGGCATCGCGGAATCGATTCCACCAGTTAGTCACAGAGATGGAAAAGAACGATACTAGCTGATTGTCCCAAAATCACCATATAATACATCGAACATTATCTGTTTGAACGTGTTCTAACCCACCTATTACCTCTATCGGTAACATCACGACCCAGCAACACTCACTTCACCTACACCGGTCGATCCGGACATTCCACAATCGACCAAACTCTCGGCTGCATTCGCGCTATCTATTCAACACGGTACGATGGATTTCAGTGTAATCTGACAACGATTCTGGCGCTCACTTCGCATGTGTAGTGAATGGAGTTTCATGGAAACAGTTTACTAAAGAAGGAGATTTCAACAGAGCCTTACAGGAACCAGTTCCGGTGAGGTATTTCATATGATCCTGTGGGACACGCCCCCATTTGATTTTCCGTTCCCAATCGTTGATTCGACTGAAGCCACGCTTCGCGAGGTCGGGGTTGTGGTGTTTGATGCGCTCCTGATCGTTATAGACTGCCGGATGAATTCGATATCGACTCGGCGCGTTCGGCACGGTTACGTGTCGCGTTCGAAGCCAATCTTGGCTGCCAGCTCCTCAACAGTAAGGAAGGGTTCGTCTTCACTTTCCTCGGAATCGCCGCCCCGTTCGGTAATGACTTGCCGCTCATCGGGCAACATGTCGTCTTCGGGTTCAGACGAATTTGCCGCATCGGGACGTCCAGCCATGTCCTATTGGATAACTGGGGACGGTAAAAATCGTTATAAATGTGAGGCCGTTTACCTGTTTTCCAGAGTACACAATCGGCACGTAATGCGTAATCGGTGTTAACAACCGCGTCAAATCCCGTCACTCCACCGGCGACACGTCC
Source organism: Halovivax gelatinilyticus (assembly GCF_024300625.1). Taxonomy (GTDB): domain Archaea; phylum Halobacteriota; class Halobacteria; order Halobacteriales; family Natrialbaceae; genus Halovivax; species Halovivax gelatinilyticus. Next base: position 557,380 of record NZ_CP101322.1, read on the forward strand.
GTCACCGTTCCCACGCCCTTGCTCCGGCCCTCGCGGAAGACGAACTTCTGGCCCTCTTCGACGAGGTAGGGGCGGAATTTGAAGCGAACGCGCGTCGTCCCGGTGTCGCCGGGAAGCAGCCGCCCGTCGTCGGGGTGGAAGGCGGCGGCCTCGCCGATCGTCTCCAGGTGGACGACGGGTTCGTAGCCGTCGCCGATGCGCGTCGGGTGGTTCAGGACCATCACCTCGGCTTCGAACTCGCGAACGGGGTCGGGATCGGCGTCGGCCGGCAGGAGGACCATCCCCCGTTCCAGGGCTGACTCCTTGATCCCTTTCAGCGCGATGCCGACGATGCGGCCAGACCGGGCGTGGTCGACGCGGTGGTAGTGCATCTCGATCGAGCGCACCTCGACCTCGCGAAAGCGGCCGTCGGGCATCGGCCCGACGAGGAGTTCGTCGCCGGCTTCGACCTCGCCCGACTTGATCGTCCCCGAGGCGACCGCGCCGACGCCGGTGACCGAGTAGGATCGATCGACGTACATCCGGAACTCGCCGTCGTCGTCGGCCGTCTTCGGCAGGCGATCGAACAGCTCGTCGAGGACGTCCAGGCCCTCCATCGTGACGGCGCTCGTTTGAACGATCGGGACGACGGTGTCGCTCACCTCCTCGACGGCGGCGTCGACGCCGTGTCTGGAGACCGACAGCGGCGACTTCTCGACGTCGCGCAGCAGGCGCTCGACCTCGCGTTCGACTTCGGCAACCCGCGCCGGGTCGACCGCGTCGGTCTTCGTGATCGCGACGATCGTCGGCAGCTCCGTCGCGAGCAGGACGCCCAGGTGCTCTCGAGTGACGCGCGTCGGTCCGTCCTCGGCCTCGACGACGAGCAGGCCGTAATCTAACTTCTGTCCGACGAGCCCGCGGATCGTGGTCCGCAACCAGGGTTCGTGACCGACCGTGTCGACGAACGAGACCAGCCGGTCTGCGTCCTCGACGACGGCCGCGCGATCTTCCTTCCGGTTCGGATTGCGGACGTGGACCGGCCCGTCGTCGTCGAACCCGTAGACGGCGTAGGAGAGGTCCGCCGAGAGGCCGCGCTCGACCTCGTGAGGTTTGACGTCCAGAAACGCGCGGGTTCCGCCGTCGCCGTCGTCGGCCCGACCGGTGACGAGCGAGCCGACCAGCGTCGACTTGCCGTGGTCGACGTGGCCGGCCGTTCCGATGACGATGTGTTCGTCGTCGGTCTCCAGGACGGCGCCGTCACAGACGGTCGCGACGCCGACGAGGCCGTCGTCGCCCGCGCCGTTTCGCGAGACGCCCGCTTCGCGGTCGACGCCCCAGGTCTGGACGTCGTCGATGTGCGCGCCGGCCTCCTCGGCGAGCAACGAGAGGACGTCCATCGACTCGGAGAACGCTTCGTGGGAGATACCCGCGAGGCCGCCGTCGTCGGTCACGCCCACGACGTACGTCGCCTCGCCGTCGCCCGAAAGCACGCGGTGGCGAAGCTGGGCCGCTAGACTCTCCCGGCGACCCTCTGCCAGGTGAACGTTCCGGGAGAGTCGCTCCTTGAACTCGACGTTGCCACCGTCCTCCTCGCCTCGGTCCAGGGCCCGCTGCAACAGGGCCCGGTCACGGGACATATAGTTCGCTACCCACTCACACAGGAAAAGCCTTCTCTAGTGCTAGATGGTAGCATGTAACTATTTGCTGGCCGCGCTATACGATTTCGGGGCGGCTTTGAAGCCGCTTCGGCTCGAAGTCACCGTATGAGCGTCAGCGGCCTCTGTCAGATCTGCGAATCGCGGCCCGCCCAGGAGCGCTGTGACAACTGCGGCGCGCTCGTCTGCGAGGAGCACTTCGAACGAGGACTCGGCCTGTGTGCCACCTGCGCCGCCCAGGCGGATCCGGGCCGGGACGAAGAGACCGACATACACCGGTTTTGAGCCACCACCGTACCCATGACCACCATCAGAAAGTTGTTCGGCGACGCCGTCGGGTTCGGCGAACGCCACTGCCTCGATCTCCGCACAGACGACGGTGATCTCGTCGCGCAGAATCCGAACGAGAACTGCCCCGTCGAGATTCTCGTCTCCGAAGGACTCGACGAACTATCCGAGAAACCACCCGGCCATCCGGTCTACGTCGAGATTCAACGCGAGTTCGTCGGCGATCGGGTCGTCGGTCGAGTGATCTCAGCTACCTGCCCGGACGAAGAACAAACGCCCTAGGTGTCACTCCTCGCGATACTGGTTCAGGCGCGCTTTCAGGCGCTTTGCGGCCCGACCGGCCGCGGTGGCGAAGGCGTCGCCGGTCGCGTCTTCGCCGGCGAAGATAATTCCGCGCGAGGAGTTGACGAGGCCGACGCCGCCGGCCAGACCGTACTCGACGGCCGCCTCGGCGTCGCCGCCCTGGGCGCCCACCCCGGGGACGAGGAAGGGGAGATCCGGCACCTGTTCGCGCAGCGACTCGAGTTCGTCCGGGTTGGTCGCGCCGACGACGAGTCCGACGTTGTCGTTTTCGTTCCACAGATCGGCGAGCGCCGCGACCCTCTCGTAGACCGCCTCACCGGTCTCGAGTTCGAGGTCCTGCAGATCGGCGCCGCCGGGGTTGGACGTGCGACAGAGGACGAAGACGCCGGCCTCTTCGTTCGCCAGAAACGGCTGCAACGAGTCGCGGCCCATGTACGGATTGACGGTGATCGCGTCGGCCGTCGGTCCCGGCGCGTCCGGGTTGACGAGTTCGGCGTACTGACGGGTCGTGTTGCCGATGTCAGCGCGTTTGGCGTCGAGCAGGACGGGCACGTCCTTGCCGTGGGCGTAGGCGATGGTCTCCGCCAGCGCCCGCCAGCCGTCGGGATCCTCGTAGAAGGCCGCGTTCGGCTTGTAGACGGCCGCGTGTTCGTGCGTGGCATCGATGATCCGGCGGTTGAACGCCCACCGCGGCAGGTCGTGATCCTGGAGGTGAGCCGGAATTCGCGAGAGATCCGGATCCAGGCCAACCGAGACGACGCTGTCGACCGTGACGATACGGTCGTGCAACCGATCGAAGAAGTTCATATTCCCGGCTGAGCGGTCGACCGCCGAAAGGGTTGCTATCGACGGCGGGACCACTCCGGCGCTGAAACAACGTCACAGCGCCGCGACGGCCGAGAGGCCCCCGACCGCGGGAACGTCCCCGGTCACTCACCCGGATACGCCATCGTCGAGAGGAGGGCGTTCTCCGCCTGCCGGGAGTCGAGTCGCGTGTGCTGGCAGACGACCGGGACGTCCGATTCGATCACGGTCGCGAAGTCCGCACCCGTCGGAATCGGCTCGGGTTCGTCGAAGTCGTTGAATCGGAAGTGGCTCGTCCGGCGGGCCGGCACGGTTTTCTCGTACGGGCCGACCGGGTCCCGATCCGAGAAGTAGACGGTGATCTCGAGCGTCGCCTCCTCGTCGCCCGCGTTCAGCACGCAGAGCGTCTCGTGGCTCTCCATCTCCGGCTCCGGGCCGGTGCTTTCTTCCGGAATGTACCCCTCGGGAATCGCCCACGTACGCGTACCAATCATCCTCGATCACCCGGGTTGGCCCTCTACGAACGGCCGAATAACCTCGCGGCTTGTACCCTCAGGTCGTGACGAGGGTGGGCCTACGTAGCCGTCGAAACGAACCGACAGTGCTCGAGCGAGTCTATCGAAACGGCAGCGTTTTAGGTATGTATATGATATGAATTTGTATGGCTGAGACACGACGCGTCGGGGAACGGGGCCAGGTAACGCTCCCGAAACGACTCCGGGAGTCGTTCGACATAAGCGGCGGCGACGAAGTCGAAATTCGCGAAGAGGGTGGCAAGATCGTCATCGAGAAACCGATTACACGCGACGAACTCGCCGCAGGATACCGAAACCGCGCCGACCGAGACGGGAAACTCGCGGACGCCTTCGACGGGACGTCTCGCGAAGCCACGGAGTACCTCGGCGACGCGCCGGAGTGGGAGTGACATGCACGTCCGCCGCGGCGATATCGCGATCGTCGAACTAGAGCCGACTCGCGGATCGGAACAGCGCGGGACGCGGCCGTGTCTCGTCGTGCAAAACGATATCGGGAACGAAAACGCACCGACGACCGTCGTCGTCCCGTTTTCGACGTCGTTCGGGGATCGGCTGTACCCGTTCGAAGTGCTCGTTTCCGCCGATGAATGCGCGCTTCGATCGGATTCGGTCGCGATCTGTAGTCAGATTCGAACTGTCTCGACCGAGCATCGGATCCGAGACGTCGTCGGATCGGTTCCGGACGAGCGACTGGACGAGGTAGAGACGGCCCTCGAGTACAGTCTCGGCTTGCGTTCGCCCGCTCGATAGAAGCGTCTCCCCGAAACTACGAGGATGGCAACAACCGCCGGATAGCCACCCAGGTGAACCGCTCGGAGACCCCCAACACTCAATCTGGCTCCCGGTGGATGCTCGATGATGAGCCCCGACGAAACAAACTCGGTGATCGAGATTCCCGTCGACGGGGTCGCGCTCGAGGGCGAACTCGTGATTCCTCCGGGGGCGTCCGGGCTGGTCGTCTTCGCCCACGGGAGCGGCAGTAGTAGACACAGTCCGCGCAACAACGCAGTCGCCGAGACGCTGCGCGAACGCGGGCTGGCAACCCTGCTGTTCGACCTGCTCACCGAAGCCGAGGATCGCGACCGGGCGACGCGATTCGACATCCAGTTGCTCACAGATCGCCTCGTCGCGACGACGGGCTGGCTCCGCAACCGTCCGGAGACGAGCGCCCGCTCAATCGGCTACTTCGGGTCGAGCACGGGCGCCGCGGCGGCCCTCCGCGGCGCGGCGAGGCCGGAGGCAGAAATCGACGCGGTCGTCTCGCGCGGCGGCCGGGTGGACATGGCCGAGGCGGTACTCGACGACGTGACCGCGCCGACCCGACTGATCGTCGGGGGAGACGACGAGTCGGTGCGCGAGTTGAACCGGGCGGTCTACGACCGGCTCTCGTGCGAGAAATCGGTAGAGATCGTCGAGGGCGCGGGCCACCTCTTCGACGGACCGGGGGAACTCGACGAAGTCGCCGACCTCGCTGCGGACTTGTTCTCGACGCACCTCGGGTAACCCCCCGAGAAGGGCTCGTTCGTCGCGCGGCCAACGCTCTTTGACCTCGGGGGCGAGCGATCGAGTATGGACGTCACCGACGCGATCGAAACGCGGATCGAACTCAGGGAGTTCGCCGACGAGGCCGTCGACGACGGGACGAAGCGGGCGATTCTCGAGGCGGGACGACTCGCCCCGAGCGGCAAGAACACCCAGCACTGGCGTTTCGTCCTGATCGACGACGTGGACGATCTCGCGGCCCTGGCCGAGGAATCGCCGACCGCCGGCTGGGTGGCCGGAGCCGACTTCGCCATCGCCATCTGTACCGACCCTCGGCGCTCGTTCAACGAGATCGACGCCGGCCGCGCGGCGACGCACATGCAACTGGTCGCCTGGGAACGCAACATCGGCTCGTGTCTGTTCACGGGCGATCGGCCCCCGATTCGGCAGCTACTCGAGGTCCCCGACGAGAGCGACCTCACCGCGTTTCTCGGCTTCGGCCATCCGATCCGCGAGATTCGCGGGGAGAAAGACCGCGAGCCGCTGGACGCGGTGGCGTTTCACGGGACCGTCGGTCGACAGCTCGAGCTCGACGGCTGAGCCCTCAGAACAGCCGGACGGTCGGGCCGCTCGCCGTAACCTCGTCTTTGAACGCCTCGGCGTCGGTTTCGATGGCCTCGAACGTATCGTAGTGGACCGGCAACACGAGATCGGGATCGATCCGCTCGACGAGCGAGGCGGCTTCGTGGCGATCCATGGTGTAGTGACCGCCGATCGGCGGGAGCAGGACGTCCGCGGAGACGGATTCGTGTTCGTCGAGAACGTCCGAATCGCCGACGTAGTACGCGGTCACGTCGCCAATGGAGAGGACTACTCCGATCCCGTCACCCTCGGCGTGGAACGGCTCGCCGTCGTCGTCGACGTGGTCGCCGTCCGATCGGTTGTACGCGGCCACGGCGCGAACCTCGATACCGGAGACGGCGAGTTCCCCGCCGACCGACACCGACCGGACCGACGCGTCGCCGTCGAGGTCGTCGGTGTCGACGCCCTCGAAGACGACCACCGCGGTGTCGTCGGCCGAAACTGCAGCGATCGCGTCGGGATCGTAGTGATCGAAGTCGTCGTGAGTCACGAACACCAGGTCGGCGTCGTGGGGTTCGCCGTCTATGACTTCTTCCCACGGATCGACGTAGACGATCCGGCCGTCCGGCGTTTCGATCCGGACGCTCGCGTGGCCCAGTCGCTCGAACGTGACCGCTTCGTATTCGACGCTCATACGCCCCGTCCACCGACGGGGAACTTAAATCCTGTTCGACTGGTGTGACGAGACGGTTCTGGTCGAGGTGAACGGAGAACGAACTGGTGGTCACGACTCGGTATCGAGGTAGGCAATCGCTTCGGCGTCGGTCACCTGTCCGAAATCGCGGTAGAACTGACCCACGGCGCGGAAGTGAGACGGGGTCTCGAGGGCGATCACCGCGTCGGCTTCGGCCTCGAGCTGAGCGAGCGACGTCGGCGAGCCGACGGGGACGGCGAGGACGACGCGCTCTGCGCCGGCGTCTCGAACCTGCCGGAGACACGCGATCGCGGTCGCCCCGGTCGCGACGCCGTCGTCGACCACCACGACCGTCCGTCCAGCGAGTTCGGGCAGTCGCCCGTCATCCCGGTACTGCATCGCTTTCTGATACGCTGCGTCCGCTTCGACTTCCCGCTGGCGCTCGACGTACTCCGAAGAGACGCCGAGTTCATCGACGAAATCGTCGTTGAGCCAGAGGCTGCCGTCGCTGGCTGCGGCGCCGATCGCCAGCTCCGGATTGCCCGGCGCACCCAGTTTCGAGGCAACCACGACGTCGAGCGGCGCGTCGAGGGCGTCCGCGACCGGCCGGGCGACCGGGAGCGCCCCGCGCGGAATGCCGAGGACGATATCGGCGTCGACGCCCTCGGCCGCCAACCGCTCGCCCAGCCGGGTTCCGGCCTCGGTTCGATCGTCGAACATGGTCGCTAGGTGTAAGCCTGACGAGCGTTTGGGCCTGTCGCCTGCGAGTGACGAACGCGGTGCGGGCACGGTTCGGTCCGCTAGCTTCCGACCGTCACTCGAACGACGAAAGCACGTCTTCGGCGAACGCGTCGACGAACGCGGCCTGGTTGGTGTTGACGTTGTGGAGGTAGACCCGGTCGGCGATCTCGCGGTCGCGCTCGATCCACTCGACGTGGTCGTCGAGATCGGCGGAGACGCGGACGTTCTCCTCGACGTGTTCTTCGTGGATCTCCGCGCCGAGTTCGTCGAACTCCTCGGGCGTCCGTAGCTGCTGGGTGACCGGACCCGGCACGCAGTTTGTTCGCCACTGGTCCGTGGCACCCATCAGGGCCGCGTCGTCGTCTTCGTCCCACGAGAGCTGCGTCTTCAGGTAGACGTCCTTCGCGGGAGCGTGCTCGCGGTAGGCCTCGACGCGGGCCGCGTCCGCCTCGTGATCGGGCGTTCCGAGCGTGATCATCCCGTCGACCCAGTCGGCCCGACCGAGCCAGCTCGCCGTCTCCTCGGAGAGGGCGGCCCCGACGACCGGAGGCGGTGAGTCTGGCCGCGTCCACAGCGTCGCGCGCTCGACCGTCACGTGGCCGTGATGGGTCACCTCCTCGCCGTCCCAGAGTCGCTGCATTATCTCCGTCGACTCGGCGAGGCGCTCGTTTCGCTGTTCCTTGACCGGCCAGTCGGTTCCCGTGATTCCCTCGTTCAACAGCTGGCCGCTCCCGACGGCGAACCAGAGGCGCTCGGGAAACATCTCGCGGAGCGTCGCGGCCGCCTGCGCGATGATCGCCGGGTGGTACCGGTATCCGGGCGCGTTGACCGTCCCGTAGGTCATCGAGGTGTTCGCCATCGCCGCACCCAGCCAGGACCAGACGTGGCCGGACTCGCCCTGGCGCTCGCTCCAGGGATGGAAGTGATCGGATGCGAGCACGTGCTCGAACCCGCGCTCGTCGGCGCGCTCGACCAGGGCGAGGAGCTCGCTCGGTGGGAACTGCTCGTGGGAAGCGTGGTAGCCGAGATCGGTCATCGGCGCCCTCCGGGTGACTGCTCGTAAGCGTACGGTCGTTCGGGACTCACGCTCGCGTGCTCGACGACCGGAACCGTAATTCACCGGGCTGGGTGTGCATGGTCGGCAGATGGCGGCCACTCCCTCGCCAGTTGCGAGACGCTACGATCAGGATCGGGCGACCATCCGTCCGTTCGATACGGACGTTTTTGTCCGTCGGCGTGGTACGTCTCCCGATTCACCGACCGCTCACATGACCACCGAGTACCTACCCATCGACGCCTACGGTGCGATCGGCAACGACAATCGCTGCGCGCTCGTCGGCCGGAACGGCTCCGTCGACTGGTGTCCGTTCCCACACGTCGAGTCGCCGAGCGTCTTCACCGCGATCCTAGATTCCGACGAGGGCGGACGGTTTCGTATCGAACCGACCGACGAGTACGACGCCGAGCAGTCCTACGTCGACGGGACGAACGTCCTGCGAACGAGGTTCGAGACCGACGCCGGAACGGCCGTCGTCACCGACTTCATGCCCGTCAGGGAGGGCGAAGCGCCGGACGAACGGTTCCAGCAGTCGCTCTACCGAAAGGTCGAGGTCCTAGAGGGAAGCGTCGAACTGGGCGTCGAGTTCGCGCCTCGCTTCGACTACGGCCGCGCCGAGACGACGCTCGAACGCACCGACGAGGGCGACCTGCTCGCGCGAGCTGGCGACGGCCACCTCGCAGACGGCGACACCGACGACCGCGCGCCAGCGGGCGGGAACGAGCAACCCGACGGAGCTCAGGACAGTGAACCCGCCGACGTGGCGGCTGAGGATCTCGACCGCGAGAGTGACGTGCTCTACCTCCACGGCGTCGACCTCGATCGCGTCGACGAAGCGGACGCAACGGCGACGAAGACGGTCACGATGGACGCGGGCGCCGTCCGCTGGTTCTGCTGTCAGTACGGCGCGCCCGATCACCGCTCGACCGACGACTACCAGACCATCCTCGAAGAGACGATCGACTACTGGCGTACCTGGCTCGAGGGCTGCAGAGAGGGCGGCGCAGACCTGCTCTCGTTCGAAGACGAGTGGCAGGAGGGACTCACCCGCTCCGCGCTCGTTCTCAAGCTCCTGATTCACGAGGAGACCGGCGCCATCCCGGCAGCCCCGACCACCTCGCTTCCCGAGGAACTGGGCGGCGAGCTAAACTGGGACTACCGGTACAACTGGATACGGGACGCGAAGTTTACCGTCCAGGCGCTGTACATGGTCGGCCAGGAGCGCGAAGCCCGGAAGTATTTCGAGTGGTTTCGCGACATCGGTCACGAAGATCCGGCGGAGATCCAGCCGCTGTACGACCTCCACGGCGGCACCGACATCGACGAGGAGATCCTCGACCACCTCTCGGGCTACCGCGACTCCACGCCCGTCCGGATCGGTAACGCCGCCGCCGGGCAGAAGCAACTCGACATCTACGGGACGATCGTTCAGGGCATCTACGAGACGGTTCGCTACGAGGACGGGCTCACCGACGAGGACTGGGACTCGGTGCGCGCGCTCGCCGATCACGTCTGCGACCACTGGGACGAGAAGGGCGAGAGTATCTGGGAGTTTCGCGACCTCCACGAGCACTTCGTCCACTCGAAACTGCTCTGCTGGGTCGCCCTCGACCGGGCGCTCCGACTGGCCGAGGAGTACGATCGCGACGGGCCGTTCGATCGATGGGAGGGAGAACGAGCCGAGATCCGCGAGGCGATCGAGACGCGCGGGTACGACGAGGAGGAAGGGACGTTCCGACAGTTCTTCGGCGCCGACGAGGCGCTCGACGCGACGGCGCTGCTCATCCCGCTCTACGACTTCCTGCCCGCAGACGACGAGCGAGTGCTGGGAACGATCGACGCGGTCATCGACGAGCTGACCACCGACGACGGGCTGGTCGTCCGCTTCGCGAACAGCCCCGCTCGCCCCCGCGAATCCGGCGGGTTCGTCCTCTGTGGGTGCTGGCTGATCGACGCGCTCGTACTCGCTGGACGGGTCGAGGAGGCGCGCGAGTACTTCGACGCCCTACTCGAGTACGCCTCGCCGCTCGGCCTCTACTCGGAGATGATCCACACCGACGACGGATCCCATCTCGGAAACTACCCGCAGGCGTTCAGTCACATCGGGATCATAAACAGTGCGATCTACCTCGCGAGCGAGGACGAAGCGATCCGCGACGTCCTCCCCGACGACCTGGAAGCCGGCGACGTCGCCCCGCTGTTCAGACAACACGACGGGTAGGAAAACCGGCGGCCCGAGTCGGTCTCGCCGATTCGTTCGCCGCTCAGGCCGGTACCGATTTCGGATCACGATCCCAGTGTCGATGGGCGGCGATGGCGTCGACGAACGCCTCGACGAACGCGTCGAGGTCGTCGTTGCGACAGGTTACGACGCCGGCATCGGCGACGAGTTCGCCATCGCCGGCGATTTCCGTGTCCGGCAGGTCGACGTCCTCGAACAGGGTCGTTCCCTCGCCCAGGGCGGCGATCGGCTTGTAGTGCTTGAACGCCTCGGCGACGAAGTGTTTGGGATCTCCCTGCTGGCGCATGGCGTCGACGCTCTCGCGCCCGCCGGGAACGACGATCGCGTCGAACGCGACCGAGGCCGCCGCGACGTGGTGCTGGTCGGGTTCGGCGGTCTCGCCGTCTGTCCCCGATTTCTCGCCGAGGAGTTTCGAGATAACCTTGACCCGGGCGCCCTCGTCCTCCAGGGCCGACCGGAGCGTCGAGACGTGGTCGTCGTCGAACCCGTCGTCGACCAGCATCGCGATCTTTCGGGTCTCGATCGTGTCCGGCGTCCGGTTTTCCATGCTGAGCGAGGGATCCTCCCTGTCGTGGTCCGGCAGGTCGTCGCCCGGTTGCTCCGGCGGTTCGACGCCGATTCCTTCGGCGACGCGTTTTGCGAACTCGTGGTCGACGTTGTTGAAGAGATCGTGGACCATCCGTTCGCGAATCTCCATCCGGTCGACCTTGCCGAGTTCGAAGTGGGCGGCGTCGACGATGTTCCGTTTTTCGGGCTCGGACGCGCTGTTCCAGAACAGCCGCGCCTGCGTGAAGTGGTCCTCGAAGCTGTCGCTTCGGTTTCTGATTTTCTCCCCGGAGATCTTTTCCGCGAAGTGTTCGTAGCCCCCTTCCGCTTCGGGGACCTCTCGCGGGTCGTCGTCGCCGATCGAGTTCGGTTTGTACGATACCTTCCCCTGATTGATCTCCTGGCGCATGAAGCCCGCACGCTGATTGTTGTGCCGCTCGGCGAGCGGGCGGTTGATCGGAATCTCGTCCCAGTTGGCGCTGTTGAAGCGGTTGAGCTGGGTGTCCTGGTACGAGAAGAGCCGACCCTGCAGCAGCGGATCGTTCGAGAAGTCGATTCCGGGGACGACGTTTCCGGGGTGAAACGCGACCTGTTCGACCTCGGCGAAGAAGTTGTCGGGCGTCTCGTTCAACACCATCTTTCCGATCGGTCGTACCGGAACCTCCGTCTCGGGAACGATCTTGGTCGGGTCGAGCACGTCGAAGTCAAAGGCCTCGGCCTGCTCCTCGTCGAAGAGCTGGATCCCGAGTTCCCACTCCGGTTCGTAGCCTTCCTCGATGACGTCGTACAGGCCCTTCCGGTTGAAATCTGAACTCTTGCCCCAGAGCTTCGTCGTCTCGTCCCAGACGAGCTGGTGGGTGCCGAGTTTCGGCGTCCAGTGGAACTTGACGAACACCGACTCGCCGTCGGCGTTGACCAGCCGGAACGTGTGGACGCCGAATCCCTGCATCATCCGGTAGGCCCGCGGGAGGGCGCGACCGGAGAGCACCCACATGATCATGTGCGTGATTTCGGGCTTGAGCGAGGCGAAGTCCCAGAACGTGTCGTGGGCCGCAGAGGCTTGCGGGATTCCGTCGTCGGGTTCGGGTTTGATCGCGTGGACCAGATCCGGGAACTCCATCGCGTCCTGGATAAAGAAAGGCGGCATATTGTTTCCGACGAGATCCCAGTTTCCCTCCTCGGTGTAGAACTTCGTCGCGAAACCGCGGACGTCCCGGACGGTGTCTGAGGACCCCCGGGAGCCGACGACCGTCGAAAAGCGGACGAACACGGGCGTCTTCTGGTCGGCATTGGTCAGCACCGTCGCCTTCGTCACCTCCTCGAGATCGTCGTACTCGTCGCCGAGATCGGGATCCTCGTAGGGCTGGAAGTAACCGTGGGCGCCCGTCCCGCGGGCGTGGACGACCCGTTCCGGGATCGACTCGTGGTCGAACTGGGTCATCTTCTCCCGGAAGTGAAAGTCCTCCATGATCGTCGGACCATGCTCGCCCGCCTTCAGGGAGTCGTCCGTGTCGCTGATCTTGACGCCGTGATCGCTCGTCAACTGCTCGCCCTCCGGGTTCTCGCGAACCTCGTCGAGCTGGTCGCGCTTGCTCCGGTCGTCGACATCCTCACCGTGGCCCGTTCCCTCCCGGCCGTCGTCGGTGACCGGTTCGTCCTCGAGGTCGGGTTCGTCGTCGTGAGCGAGGTCGTCAATCGGTTCGTTGTCGTGAGAGTCGGTCGATTCGTCGTCGTGAGCGTCGTCTGGTGTGTGCGGTGTCATGGCTAGTTCTGGTCGAGGTGGATTCGGTGATGTTGCGATGCAGCCGAGACTGCGTCGACGGTCACGGGACTCGCTTCCACGAACGATGGGGTAAAACTGCCACCCCGTCGAGCCCCCGACCGTTCAGGCTTGCGAGTTGGTTTGTGACGCCACGGATCTTGTGACAAATGTGAAACGTTGTTTCGATCCGGACGCGATATCGCCGAGAAGGGGGTTGATTTCGATGTTCGAACATCACCCCCTCAAATTGACACTATTCGTTCGTTCGTCGGTTCCTCCGGACGGTCACGTCGATCGGACTACCCACCGTCGAGTGCAACCGTTCGTTGGCGCGTGTAGCCTCAGCAAAACCCGTTCAATTCGACACCAGTTTCGTCACAACGATCGCTGAAGCGCCATCCAGGTCGATCGATTTCGACGGATCGCCGTCGGGAGTCGTGATGGCCGCTCGCCCCGACGAGCGTAATGGTGTGTTTCTAGGGACGCCGGACACTCGTGGCCTTCTGAGAGAATTTGGGTGCCAACACGTCACACACAAAATGGCCCCTTGCCCCGTGAAATCGTTGGCCCGCTTTAACCGGGTCGCCGTCCAGCCAACACGTCGAGGCATGAGCGACAACAAACTGATAGCCGTAACACTAGCCGTGATAATGCTGTGTTCGGGCTTCGCCGCGGTCGGCGCGGCCGCCCCGGGCGCATGGAGCGTAAGCGACGAACACGACGTGGACGAAGACGGAGAACTCCACGTTACGATCGATGACGCCACCGTCTTCGTCGTCCACGACGAGGACGACGTCCCGGTGGACGACCCGGACGAGAACGACGTCGATGATGAAGACGCACCCGCGGACGACGAAAATGGGGTAGATGACGAGGACACCGTTGACGACGAGGAGAACGGTGTTGACGACGAAGCCCCGGCCGAAGATGAAGACGATGCACCGCCGGCTGACGACGATAACGGTGTCGACGATGAAGACACCCCCGCAGACGATGAAAACGGGGTAGATGACGACAACGGCGTTGACGACGAAGACGCACCCGCTGACGAGGATGACGACACGCCCGCTGACGACGAACACGACGAGATGGACGATGCCGAGTTCGACCGGTACGACAACGTCCAGCTCGACGTGACCATCCAACAGGCCGACATGGTCGACCTCGGCGAGGACCCGATGAACGGGTACGACGACGCTGACGACAACGGCGTCGACGACGAGGACAACGGTGTCGACGATGAAGACGCCCCCGCAGACGATGAGAACGGCGTTGACGACGAGGACAACGGCGTCGATGACGACGAAATGATGGACACCCAGCAGGTGTCGATCGATCAGGCCGTCGTCTTCGTCGTCCTCGACGACGATGACGCGACCGAGAACGGTGACGAACTCGACGACGAGCAGCTCGAACGCGCCACGATCTTCGTCTTCATCGGCGACGATACCGTCGACGACATGAACGACAACGGTGTCGACGACGAGGAGGCCGGTGTCGATGACGAAGAGAACGGCGTTGACGATGAAGACGCCCCAGCTGACGACGAAAACGGCGTCGATGATGAGAACGGCGTTGACGACGAGATGGACGACCACGAGGTCACCATCTCCGACGCCACGATCTTCGTCTACACCCAGCAGTCACTCGACGAACTGATGGATGACGACGTCCATGACGACGAGAACGGGGTAGATGACGAAAACGGCGTTGACGACGAGGACAACGGCGTCGACGATGAAGACGCCCCAACTGACGACGAAAACGGCGTTGACGACGAAGACGCACCAGCCGAAGAGGATGACGACGCACCGGTAGACGATGACGACGAACACACCGACGACGAGTCGATGAGCGTCACCATCGAACAGGCGACGATCTTCGTCTACGAACACGAAGACGTCGACGACGAGCCTGTCGATGACGAAGACGACCACACCGACGACGAAGACGCGACAACTGACGACGAAGACGACCACACTGACGACGAGAACGGCGTCGACGATGACGAGAACGGCGTCGGCGATGACGAGGACGTCGGCGAGGACGACGAGGAGGCTGACGACGCCCAGCCCGCGACGACCCACTGCACCTGCTAAGGGTCGCTGCAGTCGCGGTATTTTTTCGACGGACGACGGATTCGATAGCGGCGGTACTGGCTCCGTAGGGAGTCGACACCGATCCCGTCGAGAGCGCCAGTGTCACGAACCTCGCGCCCACCATCGCTGTAGGCGCGGAATTCGCGTCGTCCTTTGACGGTACTCCGCGGTGTATACGGGTTCTATGCGCACACCGTACCTCGTACTCGGAACGATCGTTCTCGTCGCGACCGTCGTCGACATCCTCTGGACGACCCTCTGGGTCGACGGCGGCTCGGGTCCGCTCTCGGGTCGCCTGACGACCGGCGTCTGGCGTGGACTCAGATGGGCGAGCCGCGAGGAGACGCGACTGTTGAGCGTCGCGGGGCCGCTGATCCTCGTCGCCACGCTGGTGATGTGGATCGCCGGCCTCTGGGTCGGCTGGAGCCTCCTGTTCGCCGGCGACCGAACCGCCCTGCTGAGTACCCACACCGGCGAACCGGCCGACTGGACGGGTCGCGTTTACTACGTCGCCTACACGATGTTCACGAACGGAAACGGCGACTACACGCCGACGAGCGGCGGCTGGGAGATCGCCAGCGCGCTGACGACTGCCACCGGGATGGCCTTGGTCACCCTCGGCGTCTCCTACGTCCTGACGGTCCTCTCTGCGGTCTCCGAAAAGCGGTCGTTCGCCAGCACCGTCACCGGCCTCGGCGAGCGAAGCGAGGCCTTCGTCCGGGCGGGGTACACCGAACGGGACGGATTCGACGGACTCGACCTCCCGCTCGAATCGCTCGCGAATCAGCTCAGCGTACTCGCTGACCAGCATCAGGCCTACCCGATTCTACACTACTATCACAGCGAGCAGTCGGGAAACGCGTCGGCCGTCGCCGTCGCGATCCTCGACGAGGGACTCACGCTCGCCCGTTACGGCGTGGCAGCGAACGTCCAGCCGAAGCCGACGCTCGTCCGGACGGCCCGCTCGAGTACGGACCAGTACCTGGACACCCTCGGGTCGGCGTTCATCGACCCCGCCGAGCGAACCCCGCCGCCGCCGAACCTCGATCGCCTTCGCGAAGAGGGGATCGAGACCGTCTCCGACGAGCGATTCGCGGAGGTGCTCGACGCAAAACGAGAACGCCGACGGAAACTCCTCGGCGTGGTCGAGGGCGACGCCTGGGAGTGGCCGCCGGTCGAGGAGGGATGACCCTCTCCGACCAGTCCAGATTTGATTGGACCATCATCGACGAGTCGGTCGACGGTTAGACCGGAACCGTCTTCAGTTCGCTTAGAATGATGAGGCGTCGTTCCCACTCAATTAGTGTGGGACCGCTCCGCCAGTTCGTCGGCTCGTCATGTCAGCCCACATTTCGTTCGATCAGGCTATTTCGGCACGCATCCGTATCATCTATCACGCGAGAATCCGTTCCGAGCCGTATGACGTCCGAAGATCCGCCCATGGAAACGACAGTCAGTGATCGGGGAATGGTAGCGATCCCGGCATCCCTTCGCCGACGACTGGACATCGAAGCCGGGGACAAGATCCGATGGGACGTCGACGAGGACGGGACGCTCTCCGTCGAGGTCGTTCGCCAGCGCTACGGCGCGTTCGAAGACGACGACCTGAAGGCCGCGATGGGCGGCGACGGTCCCGAAACGTAGCTCGCTAGGGGTTCGCCGATACGTATTCCCGCACGGTCGCCATACCGCAGACCATGCCCGAGTACTACGAGGATATCTCGATCGGCGACACGAGAGAGTTCGGCGAGCGAACGGTCACCAAGGACGAGATCGTCGAGTTCGCGGAGAAGTACGATCCGCAGCCGATCCACGTCGACGAGTCGGCGGCCGAAGCGACCATGTTCGGCGGGCTGATCGCCAGCGGTTGGCACACGGCCGCGATCTGTATGCGCCTGTTCGTCGATCACATGGCCGACGAGACGTGGGTCGGCGCCCGCGGCGTCGACGAGCTTCGGTGGATTCGGCCGGTCCGTCCCGGCGATACGCTCTCGCTCTCCGTCGAGGTCGTCGAGAAGCGACCCGACGAGTCGAATCCCGAGGTCGGGCGGGTCCACACCCGTTTGACGGCGACGAACCAGCGAGACGAAGCCGTCATCTCGTGGATCGGCCTCGGAATGGTGAGACGTCGAGAGTCGGCGTAGGTATAACCGGTCACGCACGGACCGAAACCACAAACTGGTGTGACCCTGTTGGATCCGTTCTGGGGTCGACTACCGTTGGGCCAGCGATGTGGAACACCAACTTATAACCGCGTATTCAGCTAATCCGTAGGCACTGGCCGATGACCGAAATAGCCCTCGCCGCCGATTTTGCCATCATCGTCGTCGTGGCGACGGTCGTCGGCATTATTGCACGGCAGTTAAACCAGCCGACGATCATCGCCTACATCGCGACCGGCGTTATTCTGGGCCCGGTCGTCTTCGGCGTCGTCAGCCACGACGATCCGCTGGTCGAGGTGATGGCCGAACTCGGACTGGGCTTTCTCCTGTTCTTGCTCGGGATGAAGATGCGGTTTTCGGACATTCAGGACATCCTTCGACCAATCACGAACGTCGCGATCGGTCAGACCGTTCTCCAGACGGCACTCGCGTTCCTGGTCGCCTGGTGGTTGGGATTCGAACAGACCGAAGTGCTCGTGATCGCGCTCGCGACCGTCTTCGGGGCGACGCCGGTGATCGTGAAGGTGCTTACCGACAAGGACGAGATTACCTCACTCCCGGGAAAGATCGACGTCGGCGTCCTCATCGTCCAGGACATCTACCTCGTGATCATCCTCGCGCTGTTCGCGGCGGACACGCTCGATGGCGGTGCCGAGATCGCGAGCACGCTCGGTGTCATCTTCGTCATGATGGCCTTTATCGCCATCTTCTCGATCGCCTCGTCTCGGTATATCCTCCCGCGGCTCTTTCGACAGATTGCGAACAACAAAGACGTCTTTCTGATCGTCGCCATCGCGTGGGCGTTCCTCTTTATCGCCATCGCCGAAGGGTTCGACCTCTCCGTCGAGGTCGGTGCGTTCCTCGCGGGTATCAGTCTCGCACAGCTCCCATACAGCAAAGAGCTCGAAGATCGGGTCACCCCGATCACCGATTTCTTCATCCTGATCTTCTTCGCCAGCATCGGCCTCCAGATAGAGGGCGTTTCCAGCCTCTTCGCCTACTGGCAGGAGGCGCTCATCGCCTCGGCCGTGCTCATGGTCGGTAACTTCTGGATCATGTTTTACCTCATCGACCGCGAGGGCTTCGACGTCGAAACGTCGTTTCTCGGCTCGATCAACATGGTCCAGGTGAGCGAGTTCTCGCTCGTGGTCGGCGGGCTCGCGCTGGCGCAAGGGCACATCGACGCCGACGTCCTCGGCTACCTCACGCTCATGGCCCTGTTGACGATGAGCATATCGACGTACATCATCACCTACAACCGGCGCATCTTCTCGATCGTCGAGCCGTGGTTCGATCGGTTCACGAGCGACGCGGCCGTCGACGCGGGAGTCGATGCGTACGAAGATCACGTGGTCGCGATCGGCTTCGACGAGGTAACCCAGTACGCACTCCCAGTACTCGAATCCGAGTACGACGAGGTTGTCGTCGTCGACCGTCGCAACGAAGCGGTCGAAGCGATCGAGGCCGCCGAACGCTACGACTTCGTCTTCGGCGACGTCCGCCACACCGAAGTTCGAAAGGCAGTCAACCTCTCGGCCGCTCGCTTCGTCCTCAGTTCGACCGTCGAACCGGACGTCAATCGAGCGATCCTCGACGAACTCGACGAAGAGACCGTCGCGTTCGTCGAGGCCGAGTACATCGATGACGCTCGCGACCTCTACGAGCGAGGCGCCGACTACGTGATAATGAGTACCTACCTCGCCGCCGAACAGCTCAGTTACTACCTCGAGACGTACGTCGACGATCGAGACGCGTTCGAGGAAGCGATCGAAGGCGATCTCCGACGGATCGAGCGCGGTGGGTCACCCGACGCGGCCGAGGATCGCGAACCGTTCATCGAAGACGGAGGTGCGGACGATGGCTGAGGACGTCGTCGTCACGCTCGCGATCGTGTTCGTGACGGCCGGCCTCCTCTCGCTGGTCGCGAACCACTTCGGCCTCCCGCCCATTCCCTTCTACGTCATCGCCGGGTTGCTGACCGGACGATTCGTCGACGACCCGGACGTTATACAACTCGCGCTCTGGGGCATCGCCTTCCTGGTGTTCGTCTTCGGCATCCGGGTCGATTTCGCGGCGATTCGATCCGTTCTCCGCGACGGCGAAGTAGCGGCGATCTCCCAGCTGCTCGTCGTGGGACCGCTCGCGTTCGTCATCGGCTACGGTCTCTCGATCGTGTTCGGCTTTAGCGAACCGGTGTTGAACGGCGTGTTCTTCGCCGTCGCGGCGACGCTTAGTTCGACCATCGTCGGCGGCGGCTTGCTCGAACGCGAGATACGTGACAACCTCGTCCATGGCCGACTGGCATCCTCGATCCACTTCTTCGACGATCTCGTCGCCGTCGGCGTCCTGTTGATCCTCTCGGCCGACGCGTTCACCGCCGAGCTGGTGACGTCGAAGATCGGCTACGGCGTGGCCTTTCTCGTCGCCGCGTTACTCATCTACCGCCACGGCTTCCCGCTACTGCTTCGGCTCACCGGTGACAGCGACGAACTCGTCTTGATGTCGAGTATCTCGATCCTAATCGCCTTCATCGCCGCGGCCGAGTTCGTCGGCATCTCGATCGTCGTCGGCGCGTTCGCCGCCGGAATCGCCGTCCGCGCCGACGACGCCCGAACGCTCGGCGTCCGGAACGGGATCGAATCGATCCGGGACTTCTTCGTCGCCATCTTCTTCGTCACGGTGGGGGCGCTGGTCTCGGTTCCGACAGTCGAGACGCTCGTCCTCTCCGGCATACTCTGCGTGCTCGTCCTCACGGTCAACCCGCTCGTGATGGTGCTCGCGTTTATCTACGAGGGCTACGACGCCAGGACGTCGTTCCTCACGGCGACGAGCCTGAACCAGGTGAGCGAACTCGCGCTCGTGGTCGCCATCCAGGCGATCGTCTTAGAACACCTCTCCATCGCGACGGCGATGTTCGACGCGATCATCCTCGCGGCGGCGGTGACGATGATCCTCACCGCGGTCACCCGCAAACACGAACAGTGGCTCTACGCGACGATCGTCGAACGGCTCGCTCGATACCGTCGAACGACGAAGATCGACGACCGGAGCGAGGTCCGCGATGAACTCACAGATCACGTCGTCATCGTCGGCTACGGCCGACACGGCCGGCTGCTCGTCGACGCCTGCGAAGAACACGACGTCGGCTACGCGGTGATAGAGAACGATCCCGCCCGGTGGGACGAGCTGCGGACGGAGTGTCGAAACTACGTCCTCGGCGACGCGATGTCCGCGTACCCATGGGAGGTCGCCCGACTCGAAGACGCCGCGCTGGTGATCTCGACGGTGGATCACCGACCCGTCTCGGAGGCGGTTCTCGACGTCGTTCCCCACGGGAGCGGTGAAGGCGGAAAACACCTCGATCGGATCGCCGAACCGGGGCCAAGTACTGACGTGATCCTTCGAGCAGAGACCGCCGGCGAGGCGCGCGAGTTGCTCGAACAGGGAGCCACGTTCGTCAACGTGCCGAGCGTCCTCGCCGGCGATCAGCTCGTCGAGGTGATCGGCGTCATCCTCGCCGAGGAGACGGACCGAGAAACGATTCGGGAGGCCCACCAGGAGACGCTCACGACGCTCGAACGCTACGGATTCGGGTCACGAATCGCGGAGTGAGAGACCACGCCGGTGTCCGTAGACGTCGTGCTCAGATGGGTCCGCCGAGTCGCTCGTGAACGAACAGGACGATACCCAGTCCGACGACGAATAGTACCATCCCAACGGTGGCGGATAGCGCCACAGCGTCGACGATTCCCAGCGCGCCGGCCACCGCGACGGCGACCCCAACGAGATAGAGCCCGAGGGTACCCGCAACGGAGAGCGGTCCAGAACGGACGTTCATGCCCGCTCGTTCGGAGTGCGTGGGGAAAAGTTCGATCCTCCGCCGTGGTGAAACACGTCTGTCGAGCGGCTACCGGAGATTTCGAGCGCCGAGATGGGAGAACGTCTTTCGACACCGTTAATTCGTCGCACCCGGACCACCCGAGATAGATGGTTACCGACGCCGCACTCTCCGTCGATCTCGCTATCATCCTCCTGAGTGCGACGCTCGTCGGGTTCATCGCGAAGCAATCGGGGCAGCCGACGATCATCGCCTACATCCTCACCGGCGTGCTGCTGGGGCCGGCCGTTCTGGGCATCGTCGGAGTGAGCGAACTCACCGAAACGATGTCCGAACTCGGTCTCGCGTTCTTGTTGTTCCTCCTCGGCATCAAGATGCGGCTGGACGAGATCCGCCACATTCTCGTTCCGATCGTCAAGATATCGATTCCGCAGATGGCGGCGGTTGCGATCGTCGGGATCGGCCTCTCGCTGGCGCTCGGGTTCGGGCTCACCGCGGCGATAATCATCGGGCTGGCGGTGATGTACAGCTCGACCGCGGTCGTCATCAAGATGCTCACCGACAAGGACGAGGCGACCGCGTTACACGGCAAGATAGACGTGGGGATCCTGCTGATGCAGGACATCGTCGTCGTCATCATCCTGGCCGTACTGGCTGCCGGTCAGCCGGACGATCTAACGGAGGTGGCGACGACGCTGGCGGTCGTCCTCGTCCTGGTCGCGGTGATCACCGTCGTGGCGATCGCCGCCTCGCAGTACGTCTTACCTACCGTATTCCGCCGAATCGCGGACAACAAAGACGTGTTCTTCCTCGTGGCGATCTCCTGGGCATTTCTCTTCGTCCTCGTCTCCGATCAGATCAACGTCTTGCTCTCTCCGCTCGGAATCGAAGCGTACCTCTCGATCGAGATGGGGGCGTTCCTCGCCGGGCTGGCCATCGCCCAGCTTCCGTACAGTAAAGAGTTACAAGATCGCGTCAACCCGATAACCGACCTGTTCGTGATGATCTTCTTCGTCTCGGTGGCGCTCGATCTCGAGGCGAACGAACTACTCGCCCACTGGGACAAGGCGATCATCGCGACGCTCGTGCTGATGCCCGCGAAGTTCCTCATCTTCTTCGCGCTCGTCCGGTGGCAGGGTTTCACCGTCGAAACGACGTTCCTGAGCAGTATCGGGATGATCCAGATCAGCGAGTTCGGGATCATCGTCGGGGTGTCCGCGCTGGCGGGCGGGTTCATCGACGTCGAGGTGCTCGGCTTTCTGACGCTGCTCGCGCTGCTCACGATGGGGATCTCGGTCTACTTCATCGAATTCAACCACCGACTCTACGAGCGACTGGAACCGTCGCTCGCACGGTGGGACACCGGGAGTTCGTTCGCCGGGGCGAAACGAGAGTACGCCGATCACGCGGTCGTCATCGGCTACGACGGCGTGACCAGAAACGCACTCGCCGTCCTCGCCGAACACTACGAGGACGTCGTGGTCGTCGATCGGACGGTCGAACACATCGACGCGCTCGAAGCCGAGGGATACGACGTTATATACGGCGATTTCAACAACGCCACGATCCGAAAGGACGCGGCGTTGAAGCGAGCGAATCTGGTCCTCTCGTCGTCCGTGCAAACGGAGGTCAACAAGGCCCTGTTGCGCGAGGTCACGGACGAGGCGACGGTCATCGTCGAGGCGGAGGGAACCGAGGCTGCGCGCGAACTGTACGCCCGTGGCGCCCACTGCGTCGTGACCAGCGCGGAGTTCGCCGGAGATCGACTCGCCGCGTACGTCGAGGCGTACCTCGAAGACGGGGAGACGTTCGAGCGCGCGATCGAAGCCGACCTCGAGTTGCTACGGTCGACGGATCCGTTCCCAGAAATTCCGGACGGGGTCCGAGGTGATCTCGATGACTGACCTGCTCACCGCCGTCGCGATCATCTTCATCATAGCTGGACCGTTCTTGCTCGTCGGAAACCGACTCGAACTGCCGACGATCCCGCTCCTGATCGTCGCTGGCATCATCGCTGGACTGTTCATCGACGTGCCCGAGTTGCTGGAACTCGCACAGTACGGGATCGCGTTGCTCGTGTTCACGTTCGGCGTTCGCATCCAGTTTTCGACCGTGCGAACGGTGCTCGCAGACAGCGAACTCGCCGCACTCGGGCAGGTTCTCGTCGTGGGCTCTCTTGGCGTCGGGTTCGGGATGGCGATCGGGGTTCCGGCTGAGGAGGCGCTCTATCTGGGCGTCGCTGGCGCACTCTCCTCGACGATCGTCGGCACCGCGCTGTTCGAACGTGAGATCAGACGCGGACTGGTTCGCGGCCGATTGGCCGAATCGATCCACCTGGTACAGGACCTTCTGGCGATCGGGTTCTTGCTCGTTCTCGGTGCCGGGACGCTCGAAGCCGATCCGATCGCCACCCAGCTGGGGTACGGCCTCACGATGCTCGTCGTCGCCGCGCTCATCAACCGCCACCTCTTCGATATGATGGGACGACTCGCCAGCGATTCGGACGAACTCATGATCGTCGGTGTCGTCTCGATGCTGGTGCTTTTCATCGGCGCCTCGGAGCTCGCCGGCATTCCGTTCGTCGTCGGGGCGTTCGCCGCAGGCCTCGCCGTCCGGCACGATCCGGTCGAGTACCTCGGCCTGTTCAACGGGCTACAGTCGATCAGGGACTTCTTCGTCGCCATCTTCTTCGTGACGATCGGGGCGCTCATCGCCCTCCCGGTCGTCGACATCACCTGGGCGGCGACCGGTGAGAAGCTCCTCATCGCAGCCGGACTGGTGTTTCTCACCGCGGTCGTGAAACCGGCGGTCACGATCGCCATCCTGCTGTACAAGGGCTACGAGCGACGGTCCGCGACGTTGGCCAGCCTCAGTCTGGACCAGGTGAGCGAGTTCGCGCTCATCATCGCGATCGAAGCGTTCCTGCTCGGCTATCTCACGGACGCGTACTTCGACGCGATCATCTTCGCCGCAGCGGTGACGATGATCACCTCGAGTCTCACCCAGCGCTACGACGAACAACTCTATCGGTTCCTTCGGGATCGCGGTCTGCTCAGTGAAGCCCACGGGAAGATTGACGAACTGAGTGACGTGCCGGCCGATCGGACCGACCACGTCGTCGTCGTTGGGTACGGTCGCCACGGACGTCGAGTGGTCGAAGCGTGCGAATCGGCGGATCAGCCCTACGTCGTCATCGAGAACGATCCGGTACGCTACGACGAGGTTCGAATGGAGTGTGAGGCCTACGTCTTCGGCGACGCGATGGAGCGCTACACCTGGACGAAGGCCAACGTCGCGGACGCGACCGTCATCGTCTCGACGGTGGACTCCGAACCGGTTTCGATGCGACAGCTGCGACTGGACTTCGGCGGTGACGTGATCCTGCGCGCGAGGGATTCGGCAACCGCACTCGACCTGCTCGATGACGGCGCGCGCTACGTCATCGTCTCCGATCTCCTCGCTGGCCGGCAGCTGGTCGAACAGTTAGACGCCCTGTTGACCGGAGAGGTGACACCGGAGGAATTCCGAACTCGCCAGATCGATCAGCTCCGCCGAGCCCCTGTAGAATCGTAAATTCTCGAGCGGTTTCGGCCCGGCGTCGACATCGAGTTGAGCGATTTCGCACCGTATAGCGTTGATTCGAGTGCTACAGAGTGAGCGACGGTTCCACACCACTCCGGTGACGGCCGACCAGCGAGGTGGCCGTTCCTCAGAACGCTTAAGGTGGCCGGATCACAGCGATGGACCATGAACGCGGTCGAGGAAGACGCACGGAAGGATCACCGACGAGTATCGCCCGGACGTCGTCCGCGCAGCGAATTCACATGAACTCGACGATGGGAGAGAGTCGTTTCACGAGAGCGCTCTCTTCGAGTTCCCCGGTAATGATCGGCGGCGGTTGTAAACGAAGACACCGCAACCGCCGCGAGGCGAAGGCGGAACGTCGCCGATCGGATCCGCCAGTCGGTGCTAGCTGGACGGGCCGTCACAGCGTTCCTCCCACCCACACCGTTCGAGGTGAAACATTGTGAGCGACGAAGAACTCGCCAAGGACCTCGGACTGGTCTCGGCGCTGACGATCGGCATCGGGACGATGATCGGCGCCGGCATCTTCGTCCTGCCCGGCGTCGCCGCCCAGGAGGCCGGCCCGGTCGTGGTGATCTCGTTCGTCATCGGCGGACTGATCGCGATGGTGAACGCTCTGGCGGTGAGCGAACTCGGGACGGCGATGCCGAAGGCGGGCGGCGGCTATTACTACATCAATCGCGGACTCGGCCCCGCGGCTGGCTCGATCTCTGGGCTCGGCGACTGGATGGGGCTGGCATTCGCCTCTGCCTTTTACTGTATCGGCTTCGGCGGCTACCTGACCGGCATGCTCGAGGGGACGATGTTCGCGTTTCCGACGCTGGACTTCGTCCTGTTTTCGGTGACCGACATCCAGATCGGTGCGCTGATCGCCGGCATCCTCTTCGTCGGCGTCAACTACATCGGCGCGAAGGAAACCGGCGGCATCCAGACCGTCATCGTCACCCTGCTCCTGCTCATCTTGACCGTCTTCGCCGCCGCCGGGCTCTTCCAGTTCGAGTGGTCGACGCTCATGACGGACGGCCCGGCCCCGCTGGGATACGGCGAGATCCTCCCCGCGACGGCGCTGGTCTTCGTCTCCTTCCTCGGCTACGCGAAGATCGCGACCGTCGCCGAGGAACTCAAAAACCCCGGCCGCAACCTGCCGATCGCCGTCATCGGCAGCGTCGCCATCGTGACGGTCATCTACGCCGTGCTCGTCGGCCTGATGGTCGGCATCGTCCCGTGGGACACGCTCTCGGACGAGACGCCGGTCTCGCAGGTCGCAGAGCATAGTTTCGCCGGCATTCCGGTTCTCGAAGTCGTGGGCGTCGGAACGATCTCGTTGGCCGCGCTGCTCGCGACGGCCTCATCGGCCAACGCGTCGATCCTCTCGTCGGCCCGGATCAACTTCGCGATGGGCCGGGACAAGCTCGTCAGCGACGAGTTAAACGAGATCCACCCGCGCTACGCGACGCCGTATCGCTCGATCGCGCTGACCGGCGCGCTCATCATCCTCTTCATCGTCGCGCTGGGACAGAGCTTAGAAATCCTCGCCTCCGCGGCGAGCGTCCTCCACCTCATCGTCTACGCGCTGATGAACCTCGCACTGATCGCGTTTCGCGAGGCGGACGTGCCCGAGTACGATCCCGACTTCCACGTGCCGTTCTACCCGATCACGCCCATCGTCGGCGCGACCCTCTCGCTCGGGTTGATCTACTTCATGGATTTCGAGGTGATCGCGCTCAGCTTCGCGTTCGTCGTCGGTTCGCTCGCCTGGTACTGGTTCTACGCGAGAGAGCACACGACCGTTCAGGGCGTCCTGAGCGAGCACGTCCTCGAACGCGCCGACGAGATGCCCGACGCAGCCGTCACCGCGGTCGAAAAGGCGAGTCCGGAAGTGGCTGGCCCGCACCGAGTGATGGTTCCGCTCTCGAACCCGCGGACGGAAGAGACGCTGATGGACGTCGCGGGGACGATCGCCGCGGAACGCGACGGCATCGTCCACGCCGTCCACATCGTCCAGGTGCCCGACCAGACGCCGCTCAACCGCGCCGACGCCGTCACCGACCGCATCGGTGTCGAATCACAGAAGCTGCTCGATCGCGCCAGCGAACGGTTCGCGGACACCGACGTGGAGGTGGAGACGACGACCGTCGTCTCCCACCGCGCGTTCGAGGAGATCTTCGACGCCGCGCGCCGCTACGACGCCGACACCGTCGTCATGGGCTGGGGCGAGGACCGACCGTGGGCCGCGGGCCGCGCCGAGCGACCGATCGACGAACTCACCCACGACCTGCCGTGTGACTTCCTCGTGTTGAACGAACGCGACTTCGACGCCTCGCGCATCCTGCTGCCGACCGCAGGCGGCCCCGATTCGGATCTCAGCGCGGAAGTCGCCCGGACGTTCGCGGACGCGACCGGCGCGGATGTCGAGGTACTACACGTCGTCGACGACGACTCCGAGCGCGAGTCGGGCGAGGAATTCCTTGCATCTTGGGCGGCCGATCACGACCTCTCAGATGCGGACCTGGTAGTCGACACCTCGGGCGACGTCGAAGATGCGATCGCCCGGGCGGCGACCGATCGGTCGCTGTTGCTCATCGGCGCGACCGAACGCGGACTGCTCTCGCGGCTGGTCGAACGCTCGCTCGTCTTCAACGTGGTCGACGAGGTCGAGTGTTCCGTGCTACTGGCCGAACGACCGACCAAGCGGACGCTCCGCGAGCGGCTGTTCGGCCTCGAGAAGTAGCCAGCTATCCACACCTTGAAGCGTTCGTCGGACTCGTTCTCACCGCTGTGGGTTCGGCAGCGAGATCACCGGAACTCGCGGATCGGTCACGAGGTTCGTCGAGACGTCGCCGGCGAGCAGCCTGGCGATTCGACTGCCGCCGCGGGCGCGAAAGGCGATCGCGTCGGCGCCGGTCTCTTCGGCCGCGTCGAAGAGCGTTTCGACGGTGTCGGTCCCGAAGTAGGCGTCCGTCTCGACCGCGACGCGATCGCCGATTTTCTCGTCGACGATCGAGAGGAAGGCGGCCGCATCCGCCCTTCGCTTGTCCATCGGCGCCTTGTCGATGCCGCCGCCCGCCTTCTCGATGACGTGGACGGCCGTGATTCGTCTGATATCGTCGAGGTGCGGCGAGAGCGCCGCACTGGTCGCTCGCGCGTCTTCCTCGGAGGCGACCGGGACTAACAGGTGGGGAAAGAGCGCCATCTACCGGTACGTTCGGTCGAACGGACCAAAAAGGATTGGTGCCGGCCCGGATGAACGGGGCTGTAGTCAGGACTTCCAGAACGCCGGTACCAGCAACACGAGCACCGGGATGATCTCGATGCGGCCGACCCACATCATAATCACCATGACGAACCGGGTCGTCGTCGGGAATCCGGCGTAATTGTCCATCGGACCGGCCATGCCGAACGCCGGACCGATGTTGAGGAAGATCGACGCCGACGCGGCGAGGGCCTCGAACTCCGAGACGACGGTTCCCGACCGCGAAGCGTCCGCGACCACGAAGACCGTGAGCAGGAAGAAGATAACTATCGCGAGGAGGACGTACGAGAAGATCTGGTTGATCGTGTCCTCGTCGACGACGGCGTCGCCGAGTCGAACGGGGCGAACGGCCCGCGGGTGGGCCGACGTGAACAGGTTCCGGTACAGCCCCTTGCCGATGACCAGCCAGCGCAGCGACTTGATCGAACACGTCGTCGAGCCGGCCATCCCGCCGACGAACATGCACAGAAAGAGCACGTGTTTCGCGCCCGGCCCCCAGGCGTCGAAGTCCATCGAGGCGTAGCCCGTCGTCGTGAGGATCGAGACGACGTTGAACAGGCCGTGTCTGACCGTCTCCTCGACCGACGTCGTGACCTCGCCGTCGATCCACAGGATGGCGATCACCAGCGTCGCGGCGACGGCGATCGTCCCGAGGAAAAATCGAAGCTCCTCGGATCGCTTCGGGCGCTCGAAGTCGCCCTGGACGAGGTACCACAGCAGGACGAAGTTGATCGCCCCGAGGAGCATGAACGGCAGCATCGACCACTGGGCGATCGGGCTGAACGCGCCGGCGCTCTCCGGTTCGGGCGAGAAGCCGGCCGTCGCGACGCTCGTCAGCGCGTGCGATATCGCGTTGAAGAGATCCATGTTCGGTGCCAGCCCCAGCAGGTGAAGCCCGTAGAACGTCGCGGCCGCCGCGACCGTGATCCCCACGTAGAGTCCCCAGATGATCCGCGCCGTCTTCTCGATCTCCGGCGTGAGCTTCCGGACGTCGCGGGTCTGGGATTCGGTTTCCATCAACTGCGCGCCACCGACCATCAGGTTCGAGAGGAGTCCGATCGCGACGACGAGGATGCCGAGCCCGCCGAGCCACTGGATGAGCTGGCGCCAGAGCATGATCGCCGCCGACTGGTTCTCGAAGTCCCAGCCGGTCATGATCGTCGCGCCCGTCGTCGTCAGTCCGCTCGTGGACTCGAACAGCGAATCGACGAGCGCCCCGAGGACGACCGGGCCGGCAGACGGCTCGCCCGCAAAGACGAGCTCGGTAAGCGGGTTGTAGAACGACGACTCGGGATCGGCGTCGAGGCCGGCAAGGAAGAACGGGATCGCGCCGACGACCGCGACGCCGAGCCAGGTGATCGCGACCATCAAGAACGCCTCGCGGTGGCCCAGCTCGCGCTCGTCGGAAAGTCGCTCCATCGAGAGTCCGACGACGACCGTGACGGCGATCGCGACGGCGAACGGACCCGCCGCTTCGCCCTCGATCGCGGCCAACACGAGCGGCACGGCCAGCGGGACGGCGAGCCACTTCAGGACCGTCCCGGTCAGGCTGGCACTCGATCGCCAGTCGACGCGGACACTCATCGCGTGCCCAGTGTGTCGCGTCCGAGGAAATAATGGATTCGGTCCGGCCGCCCCAATTCCGACGGCGTTCGGATCGATGGCCGACCGAACCGACGGTCGTACGGCCCGGAGGCGAGCGAGCGGGTCGTCGGACGGGTAGCGGGCGGATCCCGACGACACAACGTATTTGGCGGTGGATAGGAAACGGCCAGTCAATGAGCCACGGAGGCGGGCCGTGCGGGTCGTGATCGTCGGGGCGGGTGCCGTCGGTCGAGCCATCGCCGAAAACCTAGAAGACGGCCACGACGTCGTGGTCGTCGACCGGGAGGAAGACGTCGTCGAGGAGCTCACGTACGAGCTCGACGTGCTCGCGATCGCGGGCGACGGGACCGAAATATCGACGCTCGAACGCGCTGGCGTCGACGAGGCGGATATCGTCATCGCCTGTACCGACTCGGACGAGACGAACGTCGTGATCTGCGGGGCGAGCAAAACCGCGAGCGACGCGTTCACCATCGCCCGGGTCCGTCGGCGCACCCTCCTCGAGACCTGGAAGGGGTCGGAGGGCGCCTTCGGCGTCGACTTCATGGTGTGTACGGACCTGCTGACCGCCGAAGCGATCTTTCGCATCACGGGGCTACCCGGCGCCCGGGACGTCGACTCGTTCGCCGGCGGACTCGTCCGCATGGCGGAGTTCGAGATCGACGAGGAGAGCGCCGTCGCCGGCCAGACCGTCGAGGAGGCCGACCGCTACGACTCGCTCACCTTCGCGGCCGTCTTCCGGGACGACGAGATGTTCGTCGCGACCGGCGAGACGGTGATGTGTGCCGGCGACCGAGTCGTCGTCATCGGGAGCCCGGAATCGGTCTCGCACTTCGCCGGTGAAATCTCTGAGACGGAGTCGGGCGGGTCGAAGGAGGTCGTGATCGTCGGCGCGAGCGAGATCGGCTTTCAGGCCGCTCGCGAGTTCGAAGAGCACGGCCACCGCCCGCGGCTGATCGAACAGGACCCCGTCCGAGCGCGCGAGGTCGCAGAGAAGTTACCGAACACGCTCGTCTTGGAGAGCGACGCGACCGACGTCGACTTTCTCGCCGCAGAGCACGTCGACGAGGCCGACATCCTCATCGCCGCGCTCGACAGCGACGAGAAGAACCTCCTGGAGGCGCTGTTGGCCCACCGGGTCGGCGTCGATCGTACCGTCGCCGTCATCGAGAACGTCGAGTACGCGACGCTGTTCGAGACCGTCGGCGTCGACGTCGTGATCAATCCGCGCGAGGAGACCGCAGAGGAGATCGTCCGCTTTACGCGGACCGACAACACGGAGAAAGTCGTCATGTTAGAACACGACCGCGCGGAGGTGATCGAGATCGAAGTCGGGCCGAACAGCAAACTCGTCGGCCGAACGATCGCCGACGCGACGGCCGATCTTCCCGACGGCGTCGTCATCGGCGCAATCTCGCGACGCGGGAAGCTGATCACGCCCCGCGGGACCACCTCGGTCCAGCTGGGCGACCACATCGTCGTCTTCGTCGACGCCGCCGTACTCGACCAAGTCGTGGACCTGATCTGAGTACCGGCTCGGCGAACGCGGCCGGTCGACGATCCGCCTGCGACAGAAACCTTCAACCCGCTGGGCACGTAGGTCGACTCGAATGATTCGCGCGGTCGTCTTCGATCTCGACGAAACGCTCGCCGTCCCGGATCGGGACCGCGAGACCCTGCTCAGCGAGGCGGCCGAGGCGGTCGGCGAACCGCCGCTCTCGCGCTCGGCCTACGTCGAAGCCCACCGTCGCAACCTGACGAGCGAGACGCGTGAGCCCATATTCGACGAGTTGCTCGATGCGCGCGAGAGTGAGACCGATCCCGAGGCGCTCACGACGGCCTACCGGGAGTCGGTGACGGCCGCGCTCTCGCCGCTCCCCGGCGTCGAGTCGATGCTCGCCGAGCTTCGCGAACGCTACCACGTGGGGCTGCTCACCAACGGGCCCGTACGGGCCCAGCGCGCGAAACTCGAAGCGCTCGGCTGGGAGTCGGCGTTCGACGCGGCGCTGATCACCGGCGAACTCGAGGCTGGCAAACCGGACCCGCGAGCGTTCGAGGCGATCCTGGCGGAACTGGGGGTTCGCGCCGAGGAGACGGTCTACGTCGGCGACGACGTCGACGCGGACGTCAGCGGGGCGACCGACGCCGGGTTGACCGCCGTGCAGGTGCTTCGGGCGGACGACGAACGCGACCCGCGCGCCGCGGCGGGGGTCGCCCAGGACGCGCTCGCCGCGGAGTTGCCGGCTATTCTCGACGAACTCGACGGTACGTGAACGCAGAAATCGTTCTTACTCGCTGACCGAGTGTCGCCGTCCGCCACCGTCGGTCTCCCCCTTCGCGACGGCTTCGAGCACCTCGGTCGCCCGCTTGACCTCGGCACCGGATTCGACGAACACCAGCGTCTGGGGCGGTTTCGTCGCCTTGGGTCGCGTTCGGAGACCGACCGTCGAGGCCGCCTCGTGGGCGAGGTCGGGCGAGTTCCGAATCGCGACGTGGGCCCGGTCCGGGTGGACGAAGACCGACGCGATCCGATCTCCGTCCCGATCGAGGTCGAACGCGCGTTCTCCGTTCACCGTCGGTTCGACGTCGGGGTCCGGATTCGTCACCGAAAGCGGTCCCAGCGGCCCGTCCGTTCGACCGTCTACCTCCGAGGAGAGCAGTTCGGCGATCCGAACGCCGTCGGTTATCCGTTCGTCGACCATACGCACACGTTCTGTGGCCTTCGGGTAAGCGGCTTCGATCGATGCCCAGAACTGTGCAGACATCTGGCCTGTCTCTCACGCCGAGTCTTCGCCGGTGACGGCCGCCCTGGCCGACTCGACGTGGTCGTCGACGTCGACGCCGAGCCGTCGGGCGTGGACGATCGCCGCGACCTCGATCGCGACGGCGAGTTCCTGCTGGCAGGCGTTGATCGCGCCGACGACTTCGTGTTTCGGGTGACCGTCGGCGACGAGCGCGTCGAGGACGCGTTCGAACGTCGAGCGCTCGCGAAGGATGTCCTCGTCGGGAACGAAGTCTTCGGGTATCGTCACGCTCTGTGCGTCGAACGTGAGCGCGAGGTCGGAGCCGTCCCGCTCTAGGAGCCCCTCCTCGGTCGCGACGTCGGCCAGTCGCTTCGCCTGGTCGGGCGAGAACCAGTCGCGATCCATCGACAGGGCGACGACGAACTCGTTTTCCCGTAACGTCCGGGTACCCTCCTGACTGAACGGCGCGGCGACGGCGACCTGCAGGCTCATCGACGCGCACTTTCACCAGTGAGAGATTAATCCTGACGGTTCACCGATCCGGCGATCGTCGGTACGGACCGACCGGAGATCTCCACTACCCACCGATACGACGGTCGTCGGAGTCACGGATCGAGAGCAGCCCGCGTTCGGTCGCGCCGATGAGACCGTCGTCGAACCACCGGTACAATGCTCGTCAGTGACTTGCGGCTCGAGCGGTCCCACAGATCGATCAGGCGAAACGGACGGGATCGAGCCCTATAAGTATCGTCCGGCAGTTTCCCCCTGTATGCACGATCACGGCCGCTCGACGCGAAAGCGTACCGGGGGACGACTCAAGCACGCGCGCAACCACCGAAAGGACGAACTCGGCCGCGAACCGACCGAGACGCAGGTCGGCGAGCCGCGGTTCAAGACGGTCACGGTCCGCGGAAACAACTCGAAGACCCGCGCCCTCGCGACCGACACCGCCCACGTCAACACCGGCGAGCAGACGCTCACCGCCGACATCGAGAACGTCGTCGAAAACGACGCCAACCCCAACTACGTGCGCCGGAACATCATCACGAAAGGCGCCGTCATCGACACCTCCGAGGGAACCGCGCGCGTCACCTCCCGTCCCGGCCAGACCGGCCAGGTCAACGCCGTCCTGCTCGAGTAACCGCCGGATTTTCGATCCGAGTGAGTTACGGACGCGGCGCCGCCTTCTGTAACGCCGTCTCCGCGACGTTCCCGCCGTAGTCGGCACACCGCGACAGCGAGTCGACGATCAGTCCGAGCGACTGCGCTTCGACGGGATCGAGGTCGCGTAACCGGTCGTCGATCCGCCGGGTGTGCTCGTCGATTTCGAGAACGGCCTGCCTCGCGTCGTGACCGAGTTCGTTCGCCCGCTCTGGCTCCTCGGCGTCGAGCGCGTTCATCGACTTCTCCAGGACCTCGTCGACGTCCTCGTAGAGGGCGACCAGCGCGTCGGCCACCTCCGACGGAATGTCTTCGAGTTTGAGCGCGAGCTGGCTGATCTTGACCGCGTGGTCGGCCACGCGTTCGAGTTGGCGAGCGCTCGAGTGGTAGTCGAAGCAATCCTCGCGAGAGACGCCGAGTTCCTCCGCGGCTGCGGGCGATCGGAGCGTGGCTCTGAAGATGCGAGAGACGACGAGAAAGAGCCGATCGACGTCGTCGTCGCGCTGGATCACGTCGGCCGCCATGTCGTCGTCGTTCTCGACGAGGGCGGAGAGTGCGTCTTCGAGCATCGACTCGGCGATCAGCCGCATCCGCGAGACGGCGTTGACGATCGACAGCTCCGCCGAGTCGAGCAAGTCCTGGATGACGACGCTGTCGGTCGTCTCCGAGAGCACCTCGACGCCGACGAGGCTCTGGGTAGCGTCGCGGATCGCCCGGCGCTGTTCGGTCGAGATGCGGTCTGCCGTCAGGCGAATGATGTCGAACCCGCTTACGTACATCGTCATCACCGCGCGGGTCAGCTGGTTGCCGGCGAGATCGGACACGTCGAGCGTCCCCTCCTGGTGTTCGCCCTCCCGACGGGGTGTCAGCAATAGGGCGTCGTCCTCGGGGTAGAACTCGACGGTGCTTCCGGCCTCGACGCCGTTTTCCGTCGCCCACTCCTTCGGCAGCGAGACCGTATACGTAGCGCCCCCGGTCACCTGAACTTTACGGGTCTCCATACCCCCCGTTTTGGCCGGAGCAATATATACGCACGGTCGTCTATTGCTCGACCACCGTATGCGCCAGACAGACCGATACCCCACATTCACGGGTATTTAACGGATCAGCGTCCGAGATTCTCACCCTGAGTACCGTTCACGAATATAGACCTATATAGACCACATAGTAGCGTATTTAGAAGCCTCGTCCCCTCATCACGCACAATGGGAACGCCGCGAGCGTCCGGCCACGATTCTCGCCCCGGTGGTGGGCTCACCCGTCGCGGGTTGCTCGCCGGAACCGGGGCGGCAATGGCCGCGCTCGCTGGGTGTCTGTCACACGGCGAGGACAGCGGTCTCTCCGGAGAGATCGTCATCGACGGCTCGAACACGCTCTTTCCGAACACGGCGCTCGTCGCCGAACGCTTCTGGTGGGAAAACAACCAGGTCGACATCTCCGCGCGCAAGTCCGGAACCGGCGCCGGCTTCCAGCAGTTCGCCCGGGGGGAGACCGACCTCCAGAACGCGAGTCGCGAGATTTCCGACGACGAACGCGACCGATGTGTCGAACACGGCGTCGAGTGGATTGAACTCGAGGTCGTCACCGACGGGCTCGCGATCATGAAACACCCCGCGAACGACTGGTGTCACTGTCTCACGCCCGACGCACTACGGGCGCTCTGGGAACGTCGCTCGACCGTCGAAACCTGGCGCGATCTGGCAGAACAGACCGACGCCGTCGAGACGTCCAACGCGCTCGCCGACGAGCGAGACGACCTCGAACCGACCGACGTCGACGACTGGCCCGACGAGAATGTTTCGCTGTACGGTCGCGATACGGCCTCCGGCACGTTCGATTACTTTACGGAGACGATCAACGGCGCCGTCGGGAACATCCGCAACGATTACAGCGGAACCCCGGACACGAACGCGATCGTTCGCGGCGTCAGAGGGAACGCGAATGCCGTCGGATTCGGCGGCGCCGGCTACTACGAAGAGAACGACGACGACCTCGATCTGATCGCCGTCCACAACGGCGAACGCTGTGTCTACCCGGAGCCCGATAGCATCGAATCGGGCGAGTACTCGCCGCTCTCTCGGCCGATGTACCTCTACGTGCGCGTCGACGCCCTCGAACGCGAGGCCGTCCGCGAGTTTCTCTATTATTACCTCGACAACACGCAAGAGACCGCCCGCGAGGTCGGATTCTACGCCGTTCCGGACGAGACGATCGACGACCAGCGCATGAAACTCGACGAGCACGCCGGAGGGCGTCCATGAGCACCGAACCGATCGATCTCAGCCGCGAGTCGAACGACGTCGGCGGCCTGTTAGACCGCGGCGCGAAGTGGATCTTCTTCGCGTGTGCGCTCGTTACCGTTCTGACGACGCTCGCGATCATCGTCGTCCTCGTCGAGGGAGCAGCCGACTTCTTCTCACAGGTCTCCGTACTCGAGTACTTGACCGGCACAGAGTGGGCGCCCCGCGCCTCCGACGACCCGAGCTTTGGCGTCCTCCCGCTGGTGTGGGGGACGCTCGTCATCACGGTCGGCTCGGCGCTTATTGCGATCCCGGTGGGCACCCTGACGGCGATTTACCTCTCGGAGTACGCCGACGACCGCGTCCGTCGGACCGTCAAGCCGACGCTCGAAGTGCTCGCCGGGATCCCGACGATCGTCTACGGCTTTTTCGCCCTCTCCTTTATCACGCCCATCATCCAGTACTTCTACCCCGAGGTCGGAACGTTCAACGCCCTCTCCGGCGCGATCGTCGTCGGTATCATGATCATCCCGATGGTCTCGTCGATCTCTGAAGACGCGATGAGTTCGGTTCCGGACTCGCTTCGCAACGCCGCCTACGGTCTCGGCGCGACGAAATTCGAGGTCTCGACGCAGGTCGTCCTCCCCGCGTCGCTGTCGGGCATTCTCGCGGCGTACATCCTCGCGATCTCGCGAGCGATCGGCGAGACGATGGCCGTCACGCTCGCCGTCGGGATGCTTCCCCAGATCACGACGAGTCCGTTCGCCGAGATGCAGACGATGACGGCGTACATGGTCGAGATCGGGACCGGCGACGCGTCGGTCGGCTCGATCGGCTACATGAGCCTGTTCGCGATCGGCCTGACGCTGTTCGTGATGACCTTCTTGATGAACGTCGGTAGCATGTGGGTTCGCTCGCGCTACCGGGAGGAGTACGAATGAGTACCGAAACCGGCACGGACGTACTCGACGCGAGCGAGAAGTCGATTCGCCGAATGCGTCGTTTCGGCCGGATCTTCCTCGGACTCTGTCTCGTCGCGACGTCGATCGGAATCATCGCGCTCGTCGCGCTCGTCGCGGACGTCGTGAACGAAGCGTGGGGCTGGCTCACCTGGGAGTTTCTGACCCATCCGCCGTCGTTCCAGGTCGAGAACTACGTCCCCGAAAACTATGACGACCTCGCGACGGGGCCGGGCGGGATCTACCCAGCCCTGATCGGGTCGATCTACCTGATCGCGCTCACGGCCGTCTTCACGCTCGTCCTCGGCGTGGGCGCGGCGATCTACCTAGAAGAGTACGCCCGAGAGTCGTATCTCACGCGGTTCATCGAGGCGAACATCGCCAACCTCGCGGGGGTGCCCTCGATCGTCTACGGGCTGCTCGGTCTGGCCGTCTTCGTCCGGGCGATGGGCGCCGGCGCCAGCCTGATCGCCGCCGCGCTCACGCTGACGCTGCTCATCCTGCCCATCGTCATCGTCCAGACCCAGGAGGCGCTTCGTGCCGTCCCGGACTCGATGCGAAAGGCCTCCTACGGGGCGGGCGCGACGAAGTGGCAGACCATCCGCAACGTCGTCCTCCCCGAGGCGATCCCCGGCATCATGACGGGCATCATCCTCTCGCTGTCGCGGGCCATCGGCGAGACGGCGCCGATCATCATGGTCGGCGCGGCCACGACGATGTTCGGTCCGCCGGACCTGACCGACCCCACCGGGTCGTTCGCGGCGATGCCCATGCAGATCTTCGCCTGGGCGATGGAGCCCCACGCCGGCTTCCAGCACGTCGCCGCCGCCGGCATCATCGTCTTGCTGTCGGTGCTGCTGGCGATGAACGCGACGGCGATCTACATCCGGAACCGCTACGACCGAAGAGCCTGACCTACCATGACCGACGAATCCACCCGATCGACCCTGCTCGCTCGCCTTCGAACCGGCCTGACGGACGCCGTCCCGACCGTCGGCCGACCGGAGACCGAAAACGCTACCACGACCCCGGTCGACGGTCAATCCAGTCAGATGACGGCCGACGGAAGCGCCGCCGAGAGAGCGACGAGCGGCGAGCGCTCGGTCACCGACCGCGTCAGCTGGGACGAACGCGTCCAACCGGCGGCCGACGCCGAACACGCCATCATCGAAGCCCGAGACGTCGACGTCTACTACGGCGACACGCAGGCGTTAGACGGGATCACGATGGACATTCCGGAGACGCAGGTCACCGCGCTCATCGGCCCGTCGGGCTGTGGGAAGTCCACATTCCTCCGGTCGATCAACCGGATGAACGACCTGATCGACGTCGCACGCGTCGAAGGCGACCTCAGGTTCCGCGGCAAGAACGTCTACGACGACGACGTCGATCCCGTCGCGCTGCGCCGGAAGATCGGCATGGTCTTTCAGAAACCCAACCCCTTCCCGAAGAGCATCTTCGACAACGTCGCCTACGGCCTCCGCGTACAGAACAAAGACGACGACCTCGAAGCGAAGGTTCGACAGGCGCTCGAACGCGCCGCGCTCTTAGACGAGGTCGAAGACAAACTCGATTCGTCCGGCCTGGACCTCTCCGGCGGCCAGCAACAGCGTCTCTGTATCGCCCGCGCCATCGCCACCGACCCCGAAGTCCTCCTGATGGACGAACCCGCGAGCGCCCTAGATCC
The DNA here is from genome assembly GCF_024300625.1 of Halovivax gelatinilyticus. Taxonomy (GTDB): domain Archaea; phylum Halobacteriota; class Halobacteria; order Halobacteriales; family Natrialbaceae; genus Halovivax; species Halovivax gelatinilyticus. The sequence goes on from NZ_CP101322.1 coordinate 595,384, forward strand.
CGTCGCGACCTCCCAGATCGAAGATCTCGTCGAAGAACTCGCCGAGCAGTACACCGTCGTGATCGTCACCCACAGCATGCAACAGGCCGCACGGATCTCCGATAAGACGGCCGTCTTTCTCACCGGCGGCGAACTCGTCGAATACGGCGAGACCAACAAGATCTTCAACAACCCCGAACACCAGCGCGTCGAAGACTACATCACCGGGAAGTTCGGCTGACAACCGTTTGTGCTGTCGTTCGAGACAGTTCCGCGCTCTCGTGGCTGCGCGTCGAAGATTCCCGAGGTCTGTGAGACCCCGGCCGACTCCGTCGCCGGTCTGATACAGCGGCAACCAAAATTTATCCCCCTCGTGTGTGTACCACTACCATGGACAGGGATGGTGTGAGCGTCGACGATACCGGAGCCATCGGTGACGTCGCCTACCTCGCGCGATCCGACCATCGCGTCCCGACGCTGGTCGCGCTGACCGAACGGCCCCGGAGTCGGTCGGAACTCTGCGAGCTGACCGGCGTCTCGTCGTCGACGATTCGCCGAACCATAACCGAGTTCGAAACACGCTCGTGGATTCGTAAGGAGGGATACCGATACGAGGCGACGCGGCTGGGAGAGGCCGTCTCGTCGGGGATGGTCGACCTGTTAGAGCGTGTCGAAACGGAACGGAAACTACGCGACGTCTGGAACGTACTACCGGACGAGGCGGCTGGACTGGTGGTCGACGCGTGGACGGACGTCACCGTCACCCTCGCCGTCCCGAATTTTCCGTACCGGCCGGTGAATCGATTCGAGTCGCTGCTCCGGTGGGCGAACGAGGTTCGATTCCTCCGACCCGAGATTGCCCTCATGGAGCCCTGTCTGGACACGCTGCATCGCCGGATCGACGAGGGCGGAGAGATAACGCTGGTCGCGCGGCCGAGCTGTCACGAGTACTTCTTTTCTTCGTACCCGGAGCGAAGTTCGGAGATGGTAGCGCAGGAGACGTTTTCGGTTCTAGAGTGCGACGATCTCCCGCCGTACGGCATCGCACTCCTCGACGACGTGGTCGCACTCTGCTGTTACGATGGAGACCGCGGGACGGTCCAGGCGCTGGTCGAGACCGACGTCTCGACGGTCCGCGAGTGGGCCGAATCGACGTACGAGCAGGTCCACAGAGAGGCACGGGCGCTCGACCCGAACGCCGCGCCGGTGTGACTCGCGACGGTGTGGGCGGTGCTCGTCCCCGAGCGGTGACACCTGTGCAAGGGCTGAAAACCGGTCAGCACCTGACGAAATGCCACGAAATAGCTACAACAGCCCCCGAAACGTAGCGGTCGCCGGAGCGTGATAAGACATGACCGACCACCACCAGATCGCACACGGCGTCGACCTCGAAACGCTCTCAGGGTTCGCCGAACACGCGAAGGACGACCCCGAGGCGGTACAGCTCGGGCTCGGTGCGTCCGCGACCTACGAAGGGACGGCCGCCCACAGCCTCGCGACGATCGACAGTTACGAGCTCGGCGGCGAAACGATCACTCGCGAGACGCGCGAGTACACCGTCCCGTACGGCGGCTGGAAGGAGGTGCTTTCAGCTGCCGGGTGGGTCGGCGCCACCGACCGAATCGAACCGATCGAAGCGGCACTGTCGGCACTCGCCGCCTGTCTCAACGTCGGCGTCACGATCAACGCCGTCGCGAACGGCGTCGACGTCGACCATCTAGAGACGCGCGTCGAAGCTGACTTCGATCCGGCGGTGCTCTTCGGGCTCGCAGAACTCGCCGAGGCCGACTCGGTCTTCGAGAACGTGAGCGCAGAGATCGACATCGACGGCGAGGATGTTGACCCGGACCTGATCGACGAGTGGGCCAGACGCGCGCCCGTCTACACGCTCGTGTCGCTCGCCCAGGACGTCGAGCTGAACGTAAACACACCCGCTCAGGTGGCGGGAGACGACTGATCGACGATACCATGAGTGAATCACTCGACACGGAAAAACTCGAACGCGACGTAAAAACGATGTACGCCGACGTGGCTACGTCGACCGACGGGGAGTTTCACTTCGAGACGGGGAAGGAGCTCGCCGAACGCCTCGGATACGATCTCGACACCTTACGCTACGTCCCCGACGGCGCGATCGACTCGTTCGCCGGCGTCGGCTACTTCTTCGACATGGCGACGCTCGATCCGCGCGAAGACGTCCTCGATCTCGGCAGCGGATCGGGGATGGATGCCTTCTACGCCGGATTGTCCGTCACCGAGACCGGATCCGTAACCGGCGTCGATATGACTCGCGAGCAAGTCGAGAAGGCGCGTCGCCTGGCGGATGCGGAGGGCTTTCACAACGTCGACTTCCGCCGCGGATACATCGAGGAGTTACCGTTCGCCGACGAGTCGTTCGACGCGGTGATCTCGAACGGCGTCGTCAACCTCTCTGCGGAGAAAGATCGCGTCTTCGAGGAGGCGTTCCGGGTGTTGCGCCCGGGCGGTCAGCTCGCAATCGCCGACATCGTCAGCGATGGACAGCTTCCAGACAGCATCAAAACCGACGCGGATCTCTGGGCGGCCTGTATCGGCGGCGCCGAACAGGTCGACAGGTATACGGACCTGATCGAGGCACCCGGCTTCGAGGAGATCGAAGTCAGGGCGAATCCCGAGTACGAGTTCGTCTCCGAGCAGGCGGCGAACGCGTGTCAGAAGTACGGCGTAAAGAGTATCTCGCTTACCGCACGCAAACGCGGGTGAGAAGATACCCGACGGTCACATCGCACCGAGCGCGAAGAACAACAGCAGGTAGCCGAAGACGACGACCGTCGTCCAGCGGGCGACGCGACTGTTCGCGACGAATCGAAGCGGCGTGTCGTCGATTACTCGCTCGCGTCGGGTCCGCGGCGCCCGTCGAATCGCGACCGGTTCCTCCGCGAAGAGGCTCGGACGAACGGAGACTTCGCCACTCCTGGCGGTCAGTTCGTGAACGGAGGGGCGGGTCGTACTTTCGAGCTGTTCGGGACGACACGCTGAATGGCGTTCGAAGACGAGTCCCCCACACGGGTTGCAGAGGACGAACGTCTCGGTCACGGTTCCGTCGATGCCGGTCGGATCACGAGTTCGGTGCCAGGCGACGAGGTCCGCCGGGTCGGCCCGCTCGCTCCCGCAGCGGTCACAGACCCGATCGTCGGGCGTTTTCATCCGCGCCACGGGGCCAGGGGCGTCGGGACGCGGAAAGAGCGACGCCTCGTCCCGGACGTCGTCGAAGCTCCCGTTTCCGGGGTGCATCACGCCGTGACAGGGCCGACAGAGCGTCACGAGGTTCGACGGGTGGTCGGGGCCGCCGGCGCGTCGCGGGACGACGTGGTGCGCCTGCAGCGTTCGATCGTCGGCGCCACAGCGCTGGCAGGTGTGGCCGTCTCGTTGCCAGACCCGCTCGCGCACCTCGATCCAGTCCTCGCCGTAGGGGTGTGTCTTCTCCGCTCCGTCGGGCGCGTCCGGACCGAGGTCCGGATCAGCGTCGATCGCATCCGCTGTCGCGTCGTCCGCCATTGGTACTACTCGGGATCGCATCCGGCAAAGTCCCATCGGCGACCCGGACAGCGAGTCGCGTTTCGATCGACCCTCGCGAACGTCGGCGATCTACGGACCATCACTCGAACCGCGTCGAAAACCGACCGGATCGCCAACCGAACTGCAACGAGGCGCAAGGTACATCAACGCTCGTCGTGGATTTTCCACCAATGGCCAGAACGTCCTACCAGGAGCAACTGACCCAGCTCCGCGAGGAAGTCTGCTACATGGGCGAGGTCGTCATGGAGCGATTTCGCATGGGGCTCGACGCGCTCGACCGCAAGGACGAGCGCCTCGCTCGCGAGGTGATCGAGGGCGACTACGAGGTAAACCAAATGTACCTCGACTTAGAACAGGAGTGCATCGACTTACTGGCGCTCCAGCAACCCGTCGCGAGCGACCTGCGCTTTATCGCCGCCTCGTTCAAGATCATCACGGACCTAGAACGCATCGCCGACCTCGCCGTCAACTTAGGCGAGTACACCATCGACGCCGAGCGGGACCGCTTTCCCGACGTCGACATCCAGGAGATGGGCGCGGCAACGCTCCAGATGGTCGACGACGCGGTCCAGGCCTACGACACCGAAGACGTCGATGCCTGTCGCGAACTCGCCTCGCGCGACGATGACGTCGACCACTTCGCCGAGCGCGCGAGCGAGATCGTCGTCCGCGATCTGATCGAGCGCGAACTCGACTCTCCCGATGAGGTCGAAGTCCTCCTCCAGGACGTCTCCCGACTCCTGCTCACGATCCGCGATCTGGAGCGCGTCGGCGACCACGCCGTCAACATCGCCGCTCGCACCCTCTACATGGTCGAGAACGACGACGAACTGATCTACTGACCGCTTTTCTGACCGATCCGTCTGACTCGCCTCGAAATCGGTTACGCCACAGCGTCGCCCGCAGGACCTGGTGGCTCATACGTGTTCACTCGACGGCGAACCCAGTAGCCCCGTCCCCGGCTGGGAGCGGATACCTATCCGTGGCCGTCGAACTTGCTCAGCCAGCTGGCGACCGACCGCATGAACCAACGGAATCGGACGACAACAGTCGATCGGCAGTACGCGAATCGGTACCTTCCTCGTCTGAATAGTATTCGATTCAACACATATACGTGACTGTGAGCGACAGTGACAGACATGACCGCAATCGAGACCGAACGATTGACGAAGCGATTCGGCGACACGGTCGCGCTCGACGGACTCGACCTCGCCGTCGAAGAGGGCGAGATCTTCGGCTTTCTGGGTCCGAACGGGGCGGGGAAGTCGACGACCATAAACTTGCTTCTGGACTTTATGCGGCCGACGGAAGGCCGGGCGTCCGTTCTCGGAATGGACGCCCACCGGGAGAGCCGAGCGATCCGATCGCGCGTCGGCGTTCTCGCCGAGGGAATCGACCTCTACGGTCGACTCACCGGTCGGCGCCACCTCGAACTGGCGATCGAGTGGTCCGGCGGCGACGAAACGCCGGCGGAACTCATAGACCGGGTCGAGCTATCGATCGACGACGCAAATCGCACGGTCGGCGGCTATTCGAAGGGCATGAAACAACGGCTGGCGATCGGAATGGTACTCGCTGGCTCACCCGACCTGCTGATCTTCGACGAACCCTCGTCCGGACTCGATCCGAACGGGATCCGAACCATGCGCGAACTCGTCCGCGAGGAGGCAGACCGCGGCGCGACCGTCTTCTTCTCGAGTCACGACCTCGGGCAGGTCGAGTCCGTCTGCGACCGCGTGGGAATTCTGAACGACGGCGAGTTGGTGACAGTCGACACGGTTGACGGGTTGCGAGAGGCGATCGGCGCCCGGGCAGAGCTCTACTTGCGCCTCCGTGACGAACCGACCGTCGACCTTCAGTCGGTCGAGGGTGTCGCAGACGTCTCATTCGACGACGGTCGACTCCGCGTGACGTGCGACGATCCGCGAGCGAAGGCTCGAGCGATCGGCCGGCTCCTCGACGCCGGAGTCGAGGTGCTCGACGTCGACGCCTCGTCGGTCTCGCTCGAAGACGTCTTCGCAGCCTACACGAACGACGAGATCGAACTGGTCCACGAAGACGAACCAGGCGACACCGGCGGTCGGCTCTCGGGGGTGTTCGGATGAGTCTTACGTGGCGCGACGTCGCACGGAAGGACTTCGAAAACGTCGTCCGATCGAAGCTGCTGTGGGCGCTCACCGCCGGGTTCGTCGGCCTGCTCGCGTTCTTCCTCGTCGTCGGCTACGTCTCGGGCGACGCCGACGAGGGATCGATGACCGAGATCCTCGCCGGGATGGGTCAGTTCTCGATCTTTTTCATCCCGCTGATCGCCCTGATCGCCGGCTACATGGCCGTCGTCGGCGAGCGTCAGTCCGGCAGCCTTCGCGTCCTTCTTAGCTACCCGTTCTCGCGCTCGGACGTGCTCGTTGGCAAGGTCGTCGGCCGGAGCGTCGTCGTCGCGGCGGCCATCCTGGCCGGCTTCCTCGTCGTGACCGCCCTCGGCGTTCCGCTGGCCGGAGACTTCCCCGCGCTGACCCTCGCGCTCGTCACCCTCCTCACCGTCCTGCTGGGCGTGACGTTCACCGCCGTCGCCGTCGGCGTCTCCGCCGCGACGAAGACGCGGGGCACCGCGCTGGCCTGGGTCGTCGGCATTTTCTTCCTGCTCCTCGTAATGTGGGAGGCCGTCGCGGTCGGACTGTACTACCTCGTCCACGGCACCCGCCCGGGCCTGCAGGCCGAACCCTGGTACTTCCTGCTTCAGCAGGCGAACCCGCTCGAGGCGTTCCGCATCGCGCTCGGCGAGATCACCGACAGCTACGTCTGGCCGATGGTTCAACTCGGACTCGAGGACGTTCCGATGGGCGAGATCGATCCGGAGGCGCTCCAGACGGAATCGCGGGTCGAGGGCTCGCTCCCGTTCTACCTCCAGCCGTGGTTCTCCGTGCTGTCGTTTCTCGTCTGGATGGCTGTTCCACTCCTGATCGGCTATCGGCGGTTCCGCGCTGCAGATCTGGAGTGAATCGGCTTTCAGCTATCGACACCCGCCTGAACCCAGATCAGCTGCTCGCGATCCGGGTCGAAATAGATTTCCGCTTTAACCGCTGGAATCTCTGCTCCCTCACGCGCTACGGGCCATGGAGACATCCGGTCGTAGTCATCATCAACCGTGATCGAGAGACTGGAGGGAATACCGTCGAACGGGATCGTCTCGTCGGCTGTCTGTGCGTCGAGTTCGACCGTCTCAGTGTGAAATTCTCTCCCCGGGGTATCCTCTATCGCGACGCGGAACGTTCGTGAGTCATCGGAGTAATTGTACACACCGATGGCATATTCTCGTTCCTCATCCCCCCCAAAACTGGATCGAAACTCGGAGCAGCCCGCGATGAAAGTCGTAAACAACAGCCCAGAATATGCGATAATTACGCGCCGATTCATGATATTAGACATACACTCTATGTGTATATTTCTTATGCTGGTGTGTTTTGACTAGCAACAGGAAAATACCTCGTCCTGAGAGATTGATAAGAAGGTATCTCCATCCGATTCAGTTTGAGTTTCCTGTTGTTCGACTTCTGAACTAGGAGAAATTGAAACGCCGATTGACCCCGGATAACTGACACTCACGCTCGTGTTGGAGGTTGAAGACTCCCAAGCATGAGTCAATCGAGCTCGTACTTCCCGGTCACTTGGGTCATGGCTTCCTGCTGGAATTAATTGTACTCCACACCGACCAATCGTAACATATTCTTCAAACGTTCCTCCCCCATTACAATTATCAACTACATCATCTATCCAGTTTCGGTGGACCGTCGCATCATCTAACTCGAAACCGATAGCTCCGCTGGGTTTGTAAGTCCCATCATCGAATTCTGCTTCACCTGACGTATATACGAAAGAAGAAACAGAGCTATCATCAACAGGATCCCAGTAAACATCTTGATCCGTATTCCAATGTAACATAGCTCCGTCATTAGGATCCGTTCCATAAGAGTTACTAACCCCCATGTAACAGCTGGCATCATACAAGACACTGAAAAAATAATCCACTCCAAATGACATTGAATAGTGTCCGAGAGACGTGTTATAGAATCCAGCCATACTCCCATCGATCCCTGATCCTTCAACATCACCAACCTTTTCTATAGATGGTTCACCTCCTTCATTGAATCCAAGGGTTGAATTCTTTGAGGCCGCAGCGTATCCCTTATCTCTCATGAAATCCACCATCGCATTGGTGTCCTCACGAAGTTCGATTTCGAGTGCCTGTTCGACATGAGCATTGAATCGTTGTGCATCTCGATAACTCGCTGTTGCTGAGCCCACTATAAGGCCTGACGCCCCCACAGCTGCAGCACCTAGTTTAAGGACATTACGCCTCGTATTCGAGGAATTAGTATCCCTCATACAAACCAATAATAGTTCTAAACACTAATAACTTTTGGACGGAATTATCTAGTTTAAATTTTATATTTTTCATTATATAGTTAAAATTTGATGAGATTTGTTAGGTTCGGGCCTTTAATATGGTTTCACTTTTCGTGTGTAGTGATTGAGTGTCTGGATCTGTAGTCGGGTTATTGTAATCGACGAGTCGTTCAGGCCTACAGGTCGTACTTGACCAGCTACCAGCCTAACTCGGATGAGGCAGTAAATATCAACTACAGCGTCAGAAACCGCGCTTCGATCAGGTTATTGGCTTCGCTGGTGAAAATAACCGCTCAGGTGTAGTCGGGAACAGGCACCCGAAGCCATCGATCGGAGACTTTACCTTTGAAACATCTAAGTGTTGGAATGGACTCTTAGAGAACGTGGCACCTAAATTTCGTTCACGACGACCACCACTACGAAAACCCCAAGTTCACTCCTTCCGTCACACTTAGTCATCACCACTGTAGCAAGTGAGAAGTAAGCCCTGGGAGGGCTCCGAACCACGGGAAGACGGTCGCCTCACTCCGTTCGGGGTTGCGACTTCCCTGCCTCGCGTTCACTTCGTTCACGCGAGACCACCGGGTTCTACGCTTCTGCCGGGCACTGTTGTCCGGACTCGTCGCTCACTTCGTTCGTTCCTCGTCGTGGCAAAAGTGCCCGGGGAGGGCTCCGAACCCTCGATCTCCGCATGTCCCAGGTTCGAGGCTCGGCAGTCCTCGTGGGACACGGACTCGCTGTGCCGCACCGAATCTCTGAACCCTATGAGTGCGGCGCTATGTCCAGCTAAGCCACCCGGGCTCGTTCGAAAGTTGTGGAGATGGTTTCTTTACCCTTCCGATTCGGACCGGGCGCGGGGTCGCCACCCACGGATTTATCATACAATGCTTCTAACGTCGGTGCATGAGCGTACCCGCTATCGTGGAGTCGTCGCTCGGCGGGGCGGAACTCGTCGAACAGGTCCCGCTCGGTGGCGACGACGAACTGTTCGTCTCCTCCGAGAGCACGCTTCTCTACCGGGCTGACGGGCTGTTGAGCGACGAGTCCGTCGAGGAGTTCCCCCACGACGCCAGTCGACTCTCGGTCTCGGAAGGCCGACGGAAGGCGCGCATCGAACTCGAGTACTCGATCGACGGCACCAGGGAGTTCAAGGTCCCCGCCGGAAGCGTCGACACCGTCGTCCACCCCGTCGTCGCCGGCGTCCTCGCCGGAAACGGCATAACGAACTCCGGCGAGCGCGTCATCCAGACGTTTCGCTTTAGCGAACTCACCGTCATCGTCACCAGCGAGCGCCTGGTCAAGCACATCGGCAGCGCCGTCTGGGACGAAGACTACGAGGAGTTCCCCTACGAGGACGCCACCGGCCTCACCTTCGAATCGGGCAGCGTCGCCACGCAGGTCGTCGTCGAAGTGAACGGCCGCCAACAGCGGATCAAGGCGCCGAACGAGCAGGCGGCCGTGTTGAGAGAGCGCTTAGAACAGGCCGTCTTCGCCTACCACGACGTCGACTCGCTCGACGCGCTCTACGAGAAGGTCGGCATCGATGACGACGAGGAAACCGGCTCCCCGACCGTCGACTTCGGCGAGGGCGTCGATCCCCTGACGACGAACGCCGGATCGGACGAGGCGGCCGAAACCGAAGACGCCGGAGCGGTACCCGACGTCGCCGTCGAACCGACCGAGGCGACGACGACCGAGTCGCGCGCTACCGACGGTCACGCAACCCCCAATCGCGATTCGACTACCGAGGCGCGAACGGACGAGCCTGAACCGACGACGGAAGCGTCGACGGAGTCGGCTCGAAGCTTCGAGGGCAGCGGGTTCGAACCGGCGACGGCGGACGCCGACGCGGACGTCCTCGAACGACTCGACGCGCTGGAGACGACGATCGAACGACAGACGGCGATCTTAGAACGCCAGCAGAACACGATCGAACAGCTGATCGAAGAACTCCGTCGCGGTCGATAGATCCTCGCCGAACGCCACGTCACTCTCGTCCGGTTACCTTCCTGATGCAGGTCGAACCGTACGGTCCGATCTCCCCGGCCTCCAGGTTCATGAAGTAGCCCGTCGACAGCGACGAGCCACAGCGCGCACACGAGAACTCACCCTCTTTCGCGATCACGTCCTGGCCGAATCGGAGGTACTGACTGCTCTTGGGCCGGACGGTGGCGTCGTCCCGTTCGATGATCCCGCGCGTCTCTGCCGTGTCGAGCGTCGTTCGAATCACGGCCGGATCCGTCGAGATCGCTTCGAGTCGATCGATGACGCGCGCGAGATCGAGCGACTCGTGTTCGAGTCGAGCGAGTAACGCCAGTCCGCGTTCGACCCGTTCGTCCATCGTCTCCGGCTGGGCAGGCGACCCCGATAAGGGTTGTGCCCCACCCGAGCCGAAGTCTCCCTCGAACCGGATAGCCCGTACCGGCTCACGCCGACGAGACACAAAACCTTCAACAGCCCCGTCCGAACGTGGATCGATGAGAGAAACGGGGCTCCGTCGGGTCCACCTCGGTTTCGCCGTCGCCATCGTGGCGGTCGCCGCCGGACTCCTGCTCTCGCCGGCCGCGACGACCTCCGTCTTCGCCGCGATCGGCGACGATCCGACGCTGTTCGGACTCGCCGTCGCGCTGTGTTATCTCCTTCGCCCGCTGTTCGCGTGGCCGACGACGCCGCTCGCCGTCATCGTCGGCTACGGATTCGGCCTTACCGCCGGCGTTCCGATCGCGATGGTCGGCGTCCTCGTCACCGTCATCCCGCCGTTTCTCGTCGCGCGGTGGATCGCCGACGGTACGACGACGGCGGAGGTAGAACGACTCCCGTTCGGCTCGGTCGTCACGCGGGCCGGTGATGTCGTCGACCGGTACTTCGACGCCACCGGCCCGATGCGGGGGGTCGTAATCTCGCGGCTCGCACCCGTTCCCTCCGATATCGCGACCTGCGCGGCCGCGGTGAGCGGCGTCTCGATGGCCCGGTTTCTCGCGGGGACGGCGATCGGCGAACTCCCGTGGACGATCGCGGCCGTCTTCGTCGGCGCCTCCGCGGCGGCGATGACGACCGACGGCATCGGCTCGGTGGGGCCGCTGGTCGTCGTCGCCTGTCTGTTCGGCGCGATCGTGTTACTCTCCGGACCGCTCTACCAGGTGATCACTGACGCAGATCGTTACCGGACGTCGCACTAACGTTCATCTTCGGCCACGTCGACGAGCGAATCGCTCAACTTCTTCATGTCGGCTTCGAGTTCGCGGTAGGCGTCGGTCTCCTCAACGTCGGTGATCTGGCTCTCGTCTTCGAGCGTCTCCATCTTGTTCGAGATGGACGTGAGTCGACGACGCCCAGTATCGGTGTATCGAGATTGCACCCGCAAGTTCTCGACGATCCGAATCAACGTCGACCGGGTCACCGGTTTCGTCACGTAGTCGTCGATCTCGAGTTCGACGATATCCAGGCCCGGATCGACGGCCGTGATCATGATCACCCAGCAATCGAGCCCGCGAGCCCTGATCTGTGAGAGGACTTCGTCGCCGCTCCGGTCGGGCATCTGGCGGTCCAACAAGAGTACGTCGACGTCCTCGTCCGCCTGATCCAGTGCGCTCTGGCCGTTATACGCCGTTCTGACGGCGTACTCGTCGGCAACCCAGGTCGCGTACAGATCGGCCAGGTCGCGCTCGTCGTCGACGACCAGAATCGTCGGTTTCGCTTCCATGCACTCGGTCGACCGTAACAGCGCGGGACGGCCACCTATTGGTGTCGCCAGACTCGGCGCTCGAATCGAACGCTGAGTCGATCACCGGAAGGGGTCAGAACAGTCGTAGACGACGCCGTGCTGGGGACAGACGTACTTACAGTGGCGTTTTTCCATCCCCGCCTCGCAGAACGGACAGGGCGGGCCGCTCACCTCGACGTGGCGTTCGGTCGGCTCTGCCCGTTCACCCATCGAGTGTACAACCGCTCGGTCGGACCTTGAGTCTTCGGCTCAGAGCAACAGTGAGATGACGGCGAGGACGAGGAACAACAGGACCAGCCACTTCGCGATGGCCATGGTCATCCCCGCGATCCCGCCGGCGCCGAGGGCCGCAGCGATCAGTGCAATGACGAAGAACAGGATTGCCAGTTCGAGCATGACGCGACCGACGAACCCACGAGGGAAAGGCGTGCGGCCTGAATTCGCCGTTACGGTCGGCCTACGTGAGAGACAACGAAGATGTGACCGCGGCTCAAACGAGCGGACTGATCGGTGATAGCACGCTCAACACTCGCTCCAGCCGCAGGACTCGCAGGTCTTACAGCCTTCCGAGTAGTAAAGCGAGAGCGTTCCACAGTCCGGACACTCCGGCGACTCGCCGGCGTCGATCAGATCCTGCGTGGCGTCCTGGGTGGCCGCGCCGCCGTCGGTCTCCGGCCCCTCGTGGTCGACCGCCACGGGTTCGGTGACAGCGTCGTCAGCCGACTCCTCTAGCGTCTGCTGTTTCGGGTACGGCTTGTCGATCTCGTTGTCGAGGTAGCGACGCATCGCCGTGCCGATCGCGTCCGGGATCGACTGGATCTGCTCGCCCTTGTCCCAGGCGACCTTCGGCGAACGGGTCCCGCAAAGTTCGTCGACGATCTCGTCCGGATCCACGCCGCTTCGAAGCGCCGTCGAGATGACCTTCGCGAGCGCCTCGGTGAAGGAGTTGGTGAAGCCGCCGGAGTGACCGATGTTCGCGAAGAGTTCGAACGGCTGGCCGGTTTCGGGGTCCTCGTTGATCGTCACGTAGACCTTCCCGTAGCCGGTGTCGATGCGCTGGCTGACACCCTGAAGCGCGTCGGGTCGATCGCGCTTTTCGGTGTAATCGATCGTCCCGCCGAGCAGTGAAGAGAGTTCGTCCTCGGCGACCGTCGCGACGTCGTCGCTCTCGAAGAACGCCTCTAGGCTGCCGAAGACATCGCGAATCTGTTCGACGATAACCTCGGCCGCTTCGTCCTCGTCGGCGAACTCGGCGTTGTCCGCGCGCGTCGTCAGCACCTGCTTCGATCGGGTGCCGTCCCGGTAGTAGGTGACGCCCTTGCCGCCGTGGTCGTAGACCCACTCGAAGACCTCCTTCGCGTCCGCCAGACTGGAGTCGTTCGGTGCGTTGACCGTCTTCGAGATGGCGCTGTCGACGCCCTCCTGACAGGCACACTGCACCGCAGCGTGGTCTTTCGCCGTGAGGTCTGCGGTGATGACGAACAGTTCCCCGATGGCGTCCGGAACCGTGTCTAGCCCTTCGACGCCGTCGAACTCGTTGTTCGCCATCTGTTGTTGAGCCTCGCGCTTTGCCGCCTCGACGTCGACGTCGTTCGCCTCCAGCGTGCGCAGGAAGTAGTCGTCGAACTCGACGAGCATCTCGTCGCCCTGGACGTCGTCGGTAACGTTCTTGTAGTAGGCGACGTTGTAGATCGGCTCACAGCCGCCGGTGGTGTTGCCGACCATCGACGTGGTTCCCGTCGGGGCGATCGTCGTCACGTTGTGGTTGCGAATCGGGAAGCCGTCGGGGAAGCGCTCGGCGTCGAGGCCCGTCTGGTGTTCGAACCACTCGCGATACTCGGTCGGGTTCGCGTACTTCGAATCGTCCCAGTCGTTGAACGAGCCGCGTTCCTTCGCGAGTTCGTGGCTCGTCCACTTCGCCTCGTGGTTGATGTGAGTCATCAGCTGGCGGGCGATCTCGTTGCCAGCGTCGGAGCCGTAGCGAACCCCGAGCTGGATGTACAGCTGGGCGAGGCCCATGATGCCCAGCCCGATCTTGCGCATATCCCGGACCGTCCGTTCGATCTCCTCGACCGGGAAGTCCGACATGGTGACGACGTTTTCGAGAAAGCGCGTGCCGTACTCGATGCGCTCGTCGAACTCCTCGAAGTCGATCGACTCCTCGAGGAAGGCCGCGACGGCCTCCTCGTGCGTCGCGTGCTCGTCGGCGTGTCGATCCGCCCAGACGCGCCAGTCGGGCGAATCCATGGCCGCGAGGGTGCTCAGGTTGATGTGGCCGAGGTTACAGGCCTCGAATTCTTCGAGCGGCTGTTCACCGCAGGGGTTTGTCGCTTTGATCGCATGTTCTGGGTGCTTCTCGACGTCGAAGGAGTGTTCTTTGTTCACCCGTTCGAGGTAGATCACGCCGGGTTCGCCGTTCTCGTGGGCGCCCTCGACGATGCGCTCCCAGACGACCTCGGCGGGGATCGAGAGCGGTTCGCCGACCTCGACGTACTCGCCGAGGCCGTACCGGCCGTACATCTCCTCGGTCTCTTCGGTCGCGACGTGCGGTTCTTCTGTCCGGGGGTTGGTAAACGTAAACTCCTCGCCGTTTTGCAGCGCCTCCATGAATCCGTCGGTGACGCCGACCGAGATGTTGAAATTAGAGAGGTGGCCCTCGACGGCGTTGCGAAGGTGTTTGGGGACGCGGCCCTCCTCGTCGATGAGGCTTCGCGCTTCCTCTAGCGCTTCGGAAAAGGAGGTGTACGTGTAGTCGTCGGGGTCGTTCAGTCGGAGCGTGTGTGCGAGCGAGACGTCCTTGTTCTTCGCGTGGATGAACTCGATGACGTCCGGGTGGCTGACGCGCATGATTCCCATCTGCGCGCCGCGACGCGTTCCGCCCTGAGCGATCGTCTCACAGAGCTGGTCGTAGGTACGCATGAACGTAATCGGTCCCGACGCGATGCCGCCCGTCGAGCCGACCGAGTCGCCGTACGGACGCAGCTGCCAGAAGCCGTAGCCGACCCCGCCGCCCGACTGGAAAACCTCGGCGGCTTTCTTGGCCGTCTCGTGGATGTCCGAGAGGTCGTCGTCAGGGCTCATAACGAAACACGCCGACAGCTGCTGGAGTTCGTCGCCGGCGTTCATCAGCGTCGGCGAGTTCGGCATGAACGAGAGGCTCGACATGCCCTCGATGAACGTCTCGGTGACGTCCTCGACGTGCTCGCGGACCGACGACGGAAGGTCCGGAACGATCGTATCGTAGGCGAACTTGTTGACGTTGTGTTCGGTGAGCGTCGTCTCCGCTTCGTCCGTGACCGTCGTTCCCGGACCGAACACCTCCGCGGCCAGCTCGTCCCGTCGGGGGTGGTTCGGTTTGAGCTGCTCGGGGGTCACGGTGATCTCGACGTCCTGGTTTTCGGCTTCGTAGACGGCTTCCGCGAGGGCGATGTTCTTGCCCACGCGTTCGAAGAGGTCCTCCTGGGTCTCGGTGAGTTCGCCGTTTGCGTCCTTTCGAAGGTACCGAGCCGGGAGGATGTTGTGATAGGCGTTCGCCGTCATGCGTTCTTCGAGGGTCTCGCCCTCGGTCCGCTTTACCGGCAACGTGATCTCGTCTACCGCGCGCTCTGACTCACTCATGCGCGCATCCCTCCAGCGCGGCCCCGGCGGCCAAATTCGTGTTGAGACCGGTTACTCGCTTGCATCGTTGATAACGCCCATTCCGTATTGGGGAAGACACATATACATTACTGATTTTCACAGATGTATGATTGTCCACCCATATACCGCAGGAGTTCACAATCCCATCCTTTATGGTGAATAGTCGGCCCTCAAACGTAATAACGCTCCGCCTACCAGGACAGGCGTAGTATTTTTCGGATGAAAATCGTATTTGGTTACTGAAAGTCTAATTGCGTTGTATCGATACCTCTGGTCGGTCAGAACGAGTTTCACGGCCGTCCCTGCGGCCGATTTCCTTGCCGGCAACAGCTACGGACCCATCACCCTTAACGGTAGGCAGACCGGAGTGAAAGTGAAGGAGTGGACGGACTCGCAGCCCTTCAGGTTCGCGGTTTTCTCTTACAACACTCCGAATCTCGATACGATATAAACTTACGACAAGCCGAAGAAGTCCTCGGCGTTCTCCCAGAGAATCTTTCGCTGGACGTCCTCGGGGAGATCCAGTTCCGCGAACTGCGAGAGCCACGGTTCGGGTTCTAACATCGGGTAGTCGGTGCCGAACATGACCTTGTCTTTCAACAGACTCTTCGCGTAGTGGATCACCTGCTCGTCGATGTAGCGGGGCATCCACCCCGAGAGGTCCATGTAGACGTTGCCCTTCTGCTGGCAGATGGCGAGTTGCTCACGTTCCCAGGGGAAGGCGGGGTGAGCGATTAGTATCTGCAAGTCGGGGTGGTCGGCCGCCACGTCGTCGATCAGCATCGGATTGCCGTACTTGATCTTGAGGCCGCGACCGCCGGCCGAACACGCACCGAGCGTCGAGTTACCCCCGTGGAAGACGACGGGGACGCCGAGGTCCGCGATCGTCGCCCACAGCTCCTCGTGTTCTGGGTCCGACGGATCGAAGCCCTGGGCGATCTGCTGGAACTTGAAGCCGACGAGATCGAGGTCCTCGACGCACCGAATCGCCTCCTCGACGCAGTCGTCTTTCAGGGGGTCGACGGAGCCAAAGCCGATGAAGAAGTCCTCGTGGTCGTCGCGGACCTCCGCGACGTAGTCGTTCGGAACCGGCGGGTTGCCGGTGTTGGTTTCTGCGTCCCACCCGAGCAACACCGCGCGACCGACGCCAGCCTCGCGGTACTCCGCGATCATGTTCTCGTAGGTGTCCGTCTCGAGATCGGCGCCGAACCGATCGGCGGCGTCGCGCATCATCTCGCCGCCCGCGTCGTGTAAAAACTCGCTCGTCGGCTGGTGTGCGTGCGTGTCGATCGCCCGCGGCCCGTCCGCGTCTTCGAGCACCGTCGGCAGTGTCATGCCGACCACTTTGCGTCCACGCAGGTAAATCGCCCCGATTTCGACTCGCGCCCGACCCCCAACGCTGGTCGACCCCACCGAAATGATTACAGTGCTATCGTTCACTGGTAGGGCCATGTTCGAACCCGCTCCGCTGCTCGTCGACTCGGTCCAGACACTCGCCTCGGACTCGCCGGTCGTACTCGGGGCGATCGCGATCGTCGCCGCGCTCGTCGCGATCACGGTCGTGAAGTTCGTCGTCGGACTCGTCGTTCGGGTCGCGCTCATCGGCGCCGTCGTGCTGGGCGCGCTCGTCGCCGTCGGCTACCTTGGGTGAGAGTCGGCTACGGACGAATCGTCGCCGGGAGTTGAGTACCGGTCAGCTGGGTAGTTGGATAGGAGACTCAAATAATTCTTGTAGTGTGGGTGAGTATTAACCGGATGAGTTGCTGTGTCTATAGTAATGTCGAAACCCATTTCCCGGCGACGAATTCTCGCCAGCACGTCGGTTGGGTTTCTCGTGACACTCGTAGGGTGTACAGGCTGGTCACCGGGGTCGGATGGGTCCGATTCGACCACAACGGATCGTAGCGGCCCAGCAAACGAGTCAGACATGGATAAGGAGGACCACGCCGAGAGACTGGAATCGTGGCAGGAACTGGAGCTTGCGGGAGAGATCTACGGTACTGAGACTGGAGATTGGCGTATGCTCGGCCACAATACCGGTAACACGTTTGTCAATCCCGAGGCCCAGGGACCGTCAGACTCGCCGTCCGTGCAGTGGCAATACGACAAGGACTCTCTGGGAATCATGGTGGGCCATCGGCATCACCGTCCGTTGCTCGTCGACGGAACCGTCTACACGACGGTCCAGGTATCCGACAACCCAGAAACCGAATCGGATGAGGAGGAGCGGTCCGAGTGGAAGGTCGTTGCGATCGACCCGGCAACGGGTGAGGCTGAAACCCTGCTTACTGAAGCGACGCGGACGCGGATTTGGCGTCCGACGATCGTTGACGAGACGCTCTACGTCGCCGTCGACGGTCGCGTTAGAGCCTATGATTTGATCAGCGGCGAAATGCGGTGGCAGTCAACTCCTATTTTGCGAAAAGCATCTGCGATCAGGCCAGTAAATGACATTGTTTTAGCGACGGATAACGTTGTACGGACAGTGCTGATACCGGTGAGCCGGTCCCGCAGCTGTACGCCCTCGACGCGGACTCCGGAGAGATCCGTTGGGAAGGCGTACGGGAGTGGATCAATCGGTCTCGAAGAACCCCTGCTCCCGGTCGTCGCCGACGACGTCGTCTGCTTTCCGCACGCCGAACATGTTTGGGACCTCCACAGCGGTGACGTGGTTGGTGACCTGCCCCGAGAGTTCAGATATCCGGTCCTGTTCGAAGGGGAGCTCTACGGGCTATCGGACGGAGCGGACGGCACGGTCCTGGTTTCCTACGAGTGGGAGACTATGGAGCAACGCTGGATCTACGAACCCGAAGAGCGCGTCAGCGCCGGGTGGCCCGTCGTCATCGACGATGTCGTGGTCGTCAACGGACAACCGGAGGGAATGCTCGGTATCGATCGCGAAACGGGAGACAAACTGTGGCGAACCCGCCCGTGGGACGACTATCTCGGATCGTTGACCCGAGTGGCGACGAACGGCGTCGTCTACGTCGTCCACGAGGGCGGTGCCGTGACGGCACTCGATCCGACGGACGGGTCGATCGAGTGGCAACTCCGAACCGACGAGATGGAGTGGACGGCGATATCGGGCTGCGCGCTGGCTGATGACCTCCTCGTTTCGGTCGGGAGCGGCGGCACGCTGTTTGGCATCTCGTAACCGGCGTTCGGTTCGATCCAGCGCTCGAGTCGCTACTCGACCATCGCGAGGAAGTTCTCGATCAGTTCGTGGCCACAGCCCGTCAGCACGCTCTCCGGGTGAAACTGCACGCACTCGATCGGGTACTCGCGGTGGCGAACGCCCATGACGAGGGTCTCGCCGTCGTGCTCGGCGGTCGCAGACACCTCGAAGCAGTCGGGCACCTCGGTCGCGACCAGGGAGTGGTACCGCCCAGCGCGCAAGCCCTGCTCCAGGCCCGCGAAGACGCCCTCGCCGTCGTGGGAGATCGCGGACGCTTTGCCGTGGATCGGCGCGGGCGCGCGGCCGACCGTCCCGCCGTACTCGTAGACGGTGGTCTCGAGGCCGAGACAGACCCCGAGCGTCGGGATCTCGGGGCTGAGTTCCCGGAACACGGCGCGCGAGATCCCGACGTCGCGGTCGTTCTCGGGATGGCCGGGACCCGGACTCACGACGATCGCGTCCGGGTCGGCGGCGCGGATCTCGTCGAGCGTCACCTTGTTCGTGACCACGTCGGTGGCGGCGTGGGCGCTGACGTACTCGACCAGGTTGTAGGTGAACGAGTCGTAGTTGTCGACGAAGAGAACTGACAGGTTTTCCCCCGCCGTGGTCGCCGTGCTCATCGACTCACCTCCGGAGCCGTGTCGCACGCGTCGGTCTCCTCGCGCTCAGGTCTCTCCGCGTCGCCCTCGATGCGCTCCAGCGCGGCCAGCACGCCGTCCATCTTCTTCTCGGTCTCCTCGTACTCCGCGGTCGGATCGCTGTCGGCGACCAGGCCAGCGCCCGCGCGGACGGTGATCCGGTCCGAACCCTCCGGGAGCCGCTCTACCGTCGCCGTCCGAATGACGATGGCGAAATCGGTGTCGCCGGTCCAGGAGAAGTAACCCACGCCGCCGCCGTAGAGTCCCCGCGGCGTCGTCTCGAGTTCGTCGATAAGCTCCATCGCGCGGATCTTCGGCGCGCCGGCGAGCGTCCCGGCCGGGAACGCCGCCCGCGTGGCGTCGAACGCATCGTACGACTCCGCCGTACCGTCCACTAAACGCGGTTCGGAGCCGTCGGCGTCCGCGGCCAGCCGGCCGGTAACGGTCGACTCGATGTGCTGGACGTGGCTGTACTTCAGGACGTTCATGAACTCCTCGACGCGCACCGAACCCGGCTCCGAGACCCGGCGGACGTCGTTACGCGCGAGGTCGACCAGCATGGTGTGTTCGGCGCGCTCCTTGTCGTCGGCGAGCATCTCCCCGGCCAGCCGGCGATCCTCGACGGGACCCGACCCGCGCGGGCAGGTTCCCGCGATCGGATTCGCCACGACCTCGCGACCCTGCACGGAGACGAGCGTTTCGGGGCTCGCACCGACCACGGTCAGGTCGTCGTGGGCGAGCAGGTACATGTACGGGGAGGGGTTGACCTCACGCAGGGATTCGTAGAGTGCGAGCGAATCCACCTCGCCCCGGAGCTCGCGCGACCGCGAGATCACGCCCTGATAAATATCGCCCGCCAGGACGTGCTCCTTGAGACGGTCCACGATATTCTCGTACGCTTCCCGCGATCCGGCCGTCTCGCCCCGTCGAACGAAGCCGCCGGTCTCGGGCATCTCGGCGACGCGAAGCGTTTCGTGGACCCGGTCGGCTTCCGCACAGAGCCCATCGTACACCCCGCCAGGATCATCACCGTCCCGGACGATCGGCGTACATACGAGCGAGACCGTCCCTTCGCGTTCGTCGAACGCGAGCGTCTTCGTGGTCAGAAGGAACTGCGCGTCGGGGAATTGCGAAGGCGGCCGCTCTACGCCCACCTTTTCGAGCCACAGGTCGTAGACGGCCTCGTAAGCCAGAAACCCGACCAGCCCGCCGTCCAAGTGCTGGCGGTCGCGGTCTGGCACGTTGGCGAGATGGACGTCTGGCAAGGCGGCCCGGAGTGCGCCGACCGTGTCGCGTTCGGGATCGGTATCGATGAGGTCCACCGGTGCGTCAGCAGACAGCGGTTCGACCGTCGTTCCCGTTGGCTCGACTGTAATCACGGCCTCGGGGTCGTACCCGACGTAGGAAAACCTCGCGTGGCGCTCGGCCCGCGCCGAATTCGGCCGGAACGCTCCGTCCGGATCGCTGGAGGGGGTTTTCTCGGCACTCTCGAGTAAGAACGCGTACCGGGCGGGTTCGTCCGACGGGGTCGACGAGTCGGACGCGTCCGGTTCGTCGTGAACCGACGAGTCAGTGATCGTATCTGACGGCGTCCGTCCCGTGAGCGCCGCGTACGCGACGAGCGGCGTCGTCTCGACGGGAAGCGAACATTCCGTTCTGACCGCGACGAGCCGATCGTCCGCGTCGCCCGCGAGCGCGACGAATTCGTCCCTGTCGAGATCGGGCGTCGGGCTCGTCATCGGATCAGGCCTCCACGCGATCGCGTGTCAAGCGTTCAGCTCGCGCCCGCTCGACGAACGACCGGACGGCGTCGGGGTCCTTCTCGCCACCCGCCGATTCGACGCCGGTCGAAACGTCGACCCCGTAGGGTTCGACCGCTCGCACCGCCGCCCCGACGTTTCCCGGCGCGAGGCCGCCGGCCAGGACGATCGGGATCGAGAGCGTCGAGGCGGCCGTCCGCGTCCGTTCCCAGTCGTGCGTCTCGCCAGTCCCGCCCGCACCGGCGTCGTCGACGGAGTCGACTACGAGCGCGTCGACGAGATCTTCGAATTGAGCGACGGACGGAACCCGGTCGACGCCGGTGGCGAGGACGACGCTCGCGTCCACCGCCGACCGGAGGTACGCGAGGTCGCCGGCGGCGTACTCGGCGTGGATTTGGACCACGTCGGGTTCGGCGATGTCGACCAGATCGATCGCGCGCTCGACGTCGGTCATCGTGACGAGGACGGTGGTGACGAACGGCGGCGTCGCCGCGATCAGTTCACACACCCG